>NZ_JBIAWE010000014.1:0-93627 GCF_042895235.1 Streptomyces sp. NPDC001410 | reverse complement strand
CCGGCCGCAGGCACACCGCGCCCGCACTACGGAGCCGCCGAAGCGCCGCCGGCATACGCGCCGCAGGCACAGCCCGCCGCAGGCGCACCGCACCCGCACTACGGAGCCGCTCAAGCGCCGCAGGCACACGCACAGCCGGCCGCAGGCACACGCACCCGCACTACAGAGCCGCCCAAGCGCCGCAGGCACACGCGCCGCAGGCGCCCTCTCCGGTTAGGCTCTGGCCAGGACGACCGAGATCCAGGGGAGGCCACGGATGACGCCGGGGCGCAGGAGCAGTACCTTCACGCGACTGCTGCGGCACGGCTTCACGGATCCCTCCGCCGCCGAGCGCCTCCTGGAGAGCGGCGAGCTGGCGCCCCTCCGCGACGACCCCTTCCTCCTGGAGGCCCTGGGCGCCACCGCCGACCCGGACCTGGCCCTGCACGGCCTGGTCCGCCTGCTGGAGTCCCAGCCCGCGCCCACCGCCCGCCGCGAACTGCTGGACACGCTGATAGCGGCCAAGCCCCTGCGCGACCGCCTCCTGGGGGTCCTCGGCGCCTCCGCCGCCCTCGCGGACCACCTCGCCCGCCACCCGAGCGACTGGCAGGCGCTGGTCACGTACGAGCCCCGGGACCTGCACCCTGGTGTCGAGGAGTTCGAGCGCGGTCTGGCCGAGGCCGTCGACCCCATCTCGCTGCGCGTGGCCTACCGCCGCTGCCTGCTGTCGATAGCGGCACGTGACGTGTGCGGAACCACGGACCTCCACGAGACCGCCGCCGAACTGGCCGACCTGGCCACCGCCACTCTCCGCACGGCGTTGGCCATGGCCGTGGCCGCCGCCCCCGGGGACGCCGCGGTCTGCCGTCTCGCGGTGATCGCGATGGGCAAGTGCGGCGGCCACGAGCTGAACTACGTCTCGGACGTGGACGTGATCTTCGTGGCCGAGGCGGCGGAAGGCGCGGACGAGGGCAAGGCGCTCAAGTCCGCGACCAAGCTGGCCTCGCACATGATGCGGATCTGCTCCGAGACGACCATCGAGGGCTCGATCTGGCCGGTGGACGCCAACCTGCGCCCCGAGGGCCGCAACGGCCCCCTCGTCCGCACCCTCAGCAGCCACCTCGCCTACTACCAACGCTGGGCCAAGACCTGGGAGTTCCAGGCCCTGCTCAAGGCCCGCCCGGTGGCCGGGGACAGCACCCTGGGCCAGGCGTACGTCGACTCGCTCGAACCCCTCGTCTGGAAGGCGGCCGAGCGCGAGAACTTCGTGCCCGACGTGCAGAAGATGCGCCGCCGGGTGGTGGAGAACATCCCCGCCGCGGAGGTCGAGCGCGAGCTGAAACTCGGCCCGGGCGGCCTGCGGGACGTCGAGTTCGCCGTCCAGCTCCTGCAGTTGGTGCACGGCCGCACCGACCCCTCCCTGCGCAGCGGCACCACCCTCGACGCGCTCCAGGCACTCGCCGCCGGCGGCTACGTGGGCCGCGAGGACGCCGCCCGCCTCGACGAGGCCTACCGCTTCCTGCGCTCCATGGAGCACCGCATCCAGCTCTACCGGCTGCGCCGCACCCACCTCGTCCCCGAGGCGGAGGCCGACCTGCGCCGCCTCGGCCGCTCCCTGGGCCTGCGCACCGACCCGGTGGCCGAGCTGCAGCGCGAGTGGAAGCGGCACACCGGTGTCGTACGCCGGCTGCACGAGAAGCTCTTCTACCGCCCGCTGCTCGACGCGGTGGCCCAACTCGCCCCCGGCGAGGCCAGGCTGAGCGCGGTGGCGGCCCGCGAGCGCCTGGTCGCCCTGGGCTACGCCGACCCGGCCGCGGCCCTGCGCCACCTGGAGGCCCTGGCCTCCGGCGTGACCCGCAAGGCGGCCATCCAGCGCACCCTGCTGCCCGTGCTCCTCGGCTGGTTCGCCGACTCCGCCGACCCGGACGCGGGTCTGCTCAACTTCCGCAAGGTCTCCGACGCGCTCGGCAAGACCCCCTGGTACCTCAGACTCCTCAGGGACGAGGGCGCGGCCGCCGAGAACCTGGCCCGCGTCCTGTCGGCGGGCCGCCTCGCCCCCGACCTGCTCATGCGCGCCCCGGAGGCGGTGGCCCTGCTGGGCGACGGCGACGGCGGCGGCGGTCTGGATCCGCGCGAGCGCGCCCCGCTGGAGCAGGAGATCCTCGCCGCCGTGGGCCGTGCCGAGAACGCCGAGCAGGGCGTCACCGCGGCCCGCGGGGTCCGCCGCCGCGAGCTGTTCCGTACGGCCGCCGGGGACATCGTCTCCTCGTACGGCACCGAGACCAGCCCCGCCGAGGCCGACCAGGGCGCCCTGGTGGACCGGGTCGGCGCCGCCGTCTCCGACCTGACCGCGGCCACCCTCGCGGGCACCCTGCGCGCGGTGGTCCGCGACGGCTGGGGCGACACCCTGCCGACCCGGTTCGCGATCATCGGGATGGGCCGTTTCGGCGGCCACGAGCTGGGCTACGGCTCCGACGCCGACGTGCTGTTCGTGCACGAGCCGCAGGAGGGCGTGGACGAGCGGGAGGCCGCGGAGGCCGCGAACAAGGTCGTCGCCGAGATGCGCCGCCTGCTGCAGCTGCCCAGCGCCGACCCGCCGCTGCTCATCGACGCCGACCTGCGCCCCGAGGGCAAGTCGGGGCCGCTGGTGCGCACCCTGAAGTCGTACGAGGCCTACTACCGCCGCTGGTCCCTGGTCTGGGAGTCGCAGGCGCTGCTGCGGGCCGAGCCGGTCGCCGGGGACGAGGACCTGAGCCGCCGCTTCACCGAGCTGATCGACCCGCTGCGCTACCCGCAGCGGGGCCTGGGCGAGGACGCGGTCCGTGAGATCCGCCGGCTGAAGGCGCGGATGGAGGCCGAGCGGCTGCCGCGCGGCGCCGACCCCAGGCTGCACACCAAGCTCGGTCCCGGCGGCCTGTCCGACGTCGAGTGGACCGTCCAGCTGATCCAGATGCGCCACGGCTGGCACGAGCCCGGCCTGCGCACCACCGGTACCCGCGAGGCCCTGGCCCACGCCCACGCGGCCGGGCTGATCGCCGCCGAGGACGCGGCCGTGCTGGACGAGGCCTGGGTGCTGGCCACCCGGGTGCGCAACGCGGTCATGCTGGTCCGCGGCCGGGCCGGGGACACCTTCCCGACCGAACCCCGCGAGCTGGCCGCGGTCGGCCGCTACCTGGGCTACGGCGCCGGGCACGCCGGGGACATGCTGGACGCCTACCGCCGTACGACCCGTAGGGCGCGCACGGTCGTGAAGGACCTGTTCTACGCGGACGGAAGTTGAGTCTTCTACCGGACGGAAGGCGAGCTGCTACGCGGACGGGACCCGAGCCGGCGCGGCGGCCCGGGCCGGGACCTGCACCAGCCTCGGCAGGGCGTACGGCAGGCTGCCGTACCAGAGCCGGGCCACCGTGAAACCGAAGGCCAGGCAGAGGACGCCGCCCACCGCGTCCAGCCAGAAGTGGTTGGCCGTGGCCACGATCACCAGCAGTGTGGTCGCCGGGTAGAGCAGGCCCAGCACCCGTACCCACGGCACGGAGGCCAGCGCGAAGACGGTCAGCCCGCACCACAGCGACCAGCCGATGTGCATGGACGGCATCGCCGCGTACTGGTTCGACATGTGCTTCAGGTCGCCCGAGGCCATCGAGCCCCAGGTGTGGTGCACCATCACCGTGTCCACGAAGAGGCCGCCGTTCATCAGCCGGGGCGGGGCCAGTGGGAACAGGTAGTAGCCGACGAGCGCCACACCCGTGGTCGCGAACAGTGCCAGCCGGGTCGCCGCGTAGCGGCCGGGATGCCAGTGGTAGAGCCACACCAGAACACCCAGCGTGACCACGAAGTGCAGTGTGGCGTAGTAGTAGTTCATGCCGATGATCAGCCAATTCGCCGAGTTCACGGCATGGTTGACCAACTCCTCGACGGCGACGCCCAGCCGGTGCTCCAGACGCCAGACCCAGTCGGCGTTGCGCAGCGCCTGGGCCTTCTGCTCCGGGACCGCGTTGCGGATCAGGGAGTAGGTCCAGTAACTCACCGCGATGAGCAGGATCTCGAACCACAACCGGGGCCTGCGCGGGCGGCGCAGCCGATGCCGTAGACCCTGTCTGTCCTCGCCCGTGACGGCCTGCGGAACGGCCAACTCCTCGCGACCTTCCGGTTCTGTCACGGTCGAGTCACTCATAGGCACAGAGTCTGCCAGAAAAGGCTTCCTCGCCAGATCATCCCAAGGTTGGGTCCAACCCGCACGTTCTACGACATACGGAGGACATTCGGCGCCGAAGCGGTCGAACCCCGCACCACCAGCTCCGGCATGAACACGAACTCGCTGTGCGGCGCGGGCGTCCCGCCGATCTCCTCCAGCAGCGTGCGCACCGCGGCCTGACCCATCGCCGGGACCGGCTTGCGGACCGTGGTCAGCGGCGGGTCGGTGAAGGCGATCAGCGGGGAGTCGTCGAAGCCCACCACGGACACGTCCCGCGGCACCTCCAGGCCCAGCTGCCGGGCGGCCCGTATGGCACCGAGCGCCATCATGTCGCTCGCGCACACCACCGCCGTGCAGTTGCGCTGGATCAGCGCGGTCGCGGCCGCCTGGCCACCCTCCAGTGTGTACAGCGAGTGCTGGATCAGCTCGGTCTCGATCGTCCGGGCGTCCAGCCCCAACTGGTCCTGCATCGCCCGTATGAAGCCCTCGATCTTGCGCTGCACCGGCACGAACCGCTTCGGGCCGAGCGCGAGACCGATCCGGGTGTGGCCCAGCGACGCCAGGTGCGTCACCGCCAGCGTCATCGCGGCCCGGTCGTCGGGGGAGATGAACGGCGCCTGCACCTTCGGCGAGAACCCGTCGACCAGGACGAACGGCACGCCCTGCGCCCGCAGCCGCTCATAGCGCTGCATGTCGGCGGTGGTGTCGGCGTGCAGCCCGGAGACGTAGATGATCCCCGCCACCCCGCGGTCCACCAGCATCTCGGTCAGCTCGTCCTCCGTCGACCCGCCCGGGGTCTGGGTGGCGAGCACCGGGGTGTAGCCCTGCCGGGTCAGCGCCTGGCCGATGACCTGGGCCAGGGCCGGGAATATCGGGTTCTCCAGCTCCGGGGTGATCAGGCCCACCAGGCCCTCGCTGCGCTGCCGCAGTCGTACCGGACGCTCGTAGCCGAGCACGTCCAGCGCGGCGAGCACGGACTGGCGGGTTGTGGCGGCGACGCCCGGCTTCCCGTTGAGGACGCGGCTGACGGTCGCTTCGCTCACCCCCGCCTGCGCAGCGATGTCCGCAAGCCGTGTGGTCACGGCACTGGACTGTACCGGCCGCACCGCGCCTTGCACACCGACGGGACGCCGTGCGCGGCCGGCCGCGCGGCCGGCCGTGGATTGCTGCGTCATCGCGCTCCCTCGAAATAGTGGCAGCAAGAGCTTGCAGAGTCTTGCACAAGTGTCCCTCTCCCCGCTCAGCGGCTTCAATAGGCGGTTACGCGGGTGTCGAGGAGAGGTCACGGGCCGGTAACCGTCGTGGTGTCTTGCACTTTTTTTCTGCAAGGTCTTTCGCAACGCTTACATGGCTGTTACGTTCCAGTCGCCCGGCGGCCGCAACGGCGCAGTCGGCAAGACCGCGGGGACGGCGGACGGGACCCTCCCTGCATCACACGGGCTTTAACCCTCAAGGAGAACTCATGCGGCGTGGCATAGCGGCCTCCGCGCTGGTGGCGTCCCTCGCCCTGGCGGCGACGGCGTGCGGCGGGAGCGACAGCGACAGCAAGTCGGACGGCCCGGTCACCATCACCTGGTGGGACACCTCCAACGCCACCAATGAGGCGCCGACGTACAAGGCCCTGGTCAAGCAGTTCGAGGCCGCCAACAAGAACATCAAGGTCAAGTACGTCAACGTCCCCTTCGACCAGGCGCAGAACAAGTTCGACACCGCCGCCGGCTCCAAGGGCGCCCCGGACGTGCTGCGCTCCGAGGTCGGCTGGACCCCGGCCTTCGCGAAGAAGAGCTACTTCCTGCCGCTGGACGGCACGGACGCCCTCACCGACCAGGCCAAGTTCCAGCCGAACCTGATCAAGCAGGCCCAGTACGAGGGCAAGACCTACGGCGTGCCGTTCGTCACCGACACCCTCGCCCTGGTCTACAACAAGGCCCTGTTCAAGAAGGCCGGCATCACCGAGGCCCCCACGACCTGGGCCGAGCTGAAGAGTGACGCCGCCAAGGTCAAGGCCAAGACCGGCGTCGACGGCTACTGGGGTTCCACCCAGGCCTACTACGCCCAGTCCTTCCTCTACGGCGAGGGCACCGACACCGTCGACGCCACCGCCAAGAAGATCACCGTGAACTCGGCCGCCGCCAAGAAGGCCTACGGCACCTGGCTGAGCCTGTTCTCGGGCAAGGGTCTGCACAAGGCCGACACCACCGCCGACGCCTACGCCCACATCCAGGACGCGTTCGTCAACGGCAAGGTCGCCGCGATCGTCCAGGGGCCCTGGGAGATCACGAACTTCTACAAGGGCAAGGCCTTCACGGACAAGTCCAACCTGGGCATCGCCACCGTCCCGGCCGGCTCCTCCGGCAAGGCGGGCGCCCCGACCGGCGGCCACAACCTCGCGGTCTACGCCGGCTCCGACAAGGCCCACCAGGCCGCGGCGCTCAAGCTCGTGCAGTTCATGACCTCGGCGAAGTCCCAGGAGACCATCGCCCTGAAGAACTCCACGCTGCCCACCCGCTCGGACGCCTACACCGCCCAGGTCAAGGCCGACCCCGGCATCGCCGGCTACCAGGGCGTCCTCGCCGCCGCCCAGCCCCGCCCGGCGCTGCCCGAGTACAGCTCCCTGTGGGGTCCGCTGGACACCGAGCTGCCCAAGATCGCCGGTGGCAAGGAGTCGCTGGACAAGGGTCTGAGCAACGCCGAGCTGGCCATGACCAAGCTGGTGCCCGACTTCAGCAAGTAAGCCCGCTGGCCGCCGGATCCTCCCGAGGGGGGAAGGATCCGGCGGCCATCGGCCTGTGCCCAGCCCAACCCCTGAACCATCAGAAGGTGTCGAACCATGACAGTCGCCATCGACCGCGCGACCGGCAAGCGCCGCGGTGACCGCGCGCCTCGGCCCGGGCTGGGGCAGCGCATCAAAAACGGCTACCAGAAACACTGGTACGCCTACGCGATGATCGCCCCGGTGGTCATCGTGCTCGGTGTCATCGTGGGCTACCCCCTGGTGCGGGGTCTCTACCTGACCCTCACCGATGCCAACAGCCTCAACTCGGCGCGCACGATCGGCGTCAACCACATCGCCGCCACCTACAAGTTCATCGGCCTGGACAACTACAAGGACATCCTGTTCGGCCCGACCTCGTACGACCGCTTCTGGTCGCACTTCCTGTGGACCGTCTTCTGGACGGCGGCCTGTGTGTTCCTGCACTACACGATTGGCCTCGGCCTCGCGCTCATGCTCAACCAGAAGCTGCGCGGCCGCACCTTCTACCGGCTGATGCTGGTCCTGCCCTGGGCCGTGCCGACCTTCGTCACCGTCTTCTCCTGGCGGATCATGCTCGCCGACTCCGGCGTGCTCAACCAGTTCCTCGACGCCCTCCACCTGCCCCAGCCGCAGTGGCTGGAGGACACCTTCTGGCAGCGGTTCGCCGCGATCATGGTCAACACCTGGTGCGGTGTGCCGTTCATGATGCTCTCGCTGCTCGGCGGCCTGCAGTCCATCGACTCCACGCTCTACGAGGCCGCGGAGATGGACGGCGCCAGCGCCTGGCAGCAGTTCCGGCACGTCACCCTGCCCGGCCTGCGCTCGGTCAGCTCCACCGTGGTGCTGCTCGGCATCATCTGGACCTTCAACCAGTTCGCGATCATCTTCCTGCTGTTCGGCCCCACCGGTGCGCCCGACGCCCAGATCCTCGTGACCTGGGCCTACTTCCTGGGCTTCGGACAGCAGCCGCGTGACTTCGCCCAGTCCGCCGCGTACGGCGTACTGCTGCTGTCGATCCTGACCGTCTTCACCTCCTTCTACTTCCGCTGGCTGAAGCGCAATGACCAGCTCGCCGTCTGACGCCGCAGGAGCCGCCGCCATGAGCACCACGACCCTCGAAAAGACCGAGGCCGCACCCGCCCCCACCGCACCGGCCCCGCGCCGGACCCGCCCGCGCGGCGAGCGCGGCCCGCTCGGTGCCGCCCTCCTGCACGGCGGCCTCGTCGTCGCGAGCCTCATCGCACTGGCCCCGGTGGCCTGGCTGTTCTTCCTGTCCCTCGGCCCGGACAAGGACGACTACCTGCACCCCGGCAGGATCGCCGGCAAGCTCACCTTCTCCAACTACAGCTTCGTGCTGGAGCACACCGCCTTCTTCGACTGGTTCAAGTCGACGATGATCGTGGCCTGCGGCACCACCCTGATCGGTGTCTTCGTCGCCGCGACCACCGGCTACGCGGTCTCCCGCATGCGCTTTCCCGGCTACAAGTCGCTGATGTGGGTGCTGCTGCTCACCCAGGCCTTCCCGATCGCCATCCTGATCGTGCCGATGTACGAGATCTTCAGCGAACTCGGGCTCATCGACACCTACTGGTCGCTGATCGTCATCAACTGCACCACCGCCGTGCCCTACAGCGCGTGGCTGCTCAAGGGGTACTTCGACACCATCCCCTTCGAGATCGACGAGGCCGGACGCGTGGACGGGCTCAGCCCCTTCGGCACCTTCTTCCGGCTGATCCTGCCGCTGGCCCGCCCCGGGCTGGCCGTCGCCGCCTTCTACAACTTCATCACCGCCGTCGGTGAGGTGGCCTTCGCGACCACCTTCATGCTCGACGACTCGAAGTACACCTTCGCCGTCGGTCTGCAGACCTTCGTCAGCGAGCACGACGCGCAGTGGAACTACATGGCCGCCACCGCGGTACTGATCGCGATACCCGTGTCCGCGTTCTTCTACCTCGTGCAGAAGAACCTCGTCACCGGCCTCACCGCAGGCGGCACGAAGGGCTGAGGCCCTTCCCGCACCGGGCTCCCGCGCGCCTGTCCGCGCGGGTAGGCGGCCGCGGTGTCCATCCGACCCCGCTGACACCGCGGCCGCCTCGCACACCCCCTGGCCCCTGTCGCCGTACCCACGCTCCCATGACCAGAACTCCCTTACGCATCAAGGACGCCATGAGCCAGCAGACCCCTGCAGCCCCGGCCGACGACTCCGCCGTCGCCACCGTCGCCCAGCACCGCGACTGGTGGCGGGACGCGGTGATCTACCAGGTCTATCCGCGCAGCTTCGCCGACAGCAACGGCGACGGCATGGGCGACCTGGAAGGCGTACGCTCCCGACTCCCGTACCTGCGCGACCTCGGCGTGGACGCCGTGTGGCTCAGCCCCTTCTACGCCTCCCCGCAGGCCGACGCCGGCTACGACGTCGCCGACTACCGCGCCGTCGACCCCATGTTCGGCAACCTGCTCGACGCCGACGCGCTGATCCGCGACGCCCACGAGCTGGGCCTGCGCGTCATCGTCGACCTGGTCCCGAACCACTCCTCGGACCAGCACGAGTGGTTCAAGCGCGCCCTCGCCGAGGGCCCCGGCTCGCCCCTGCGCGAGCGCTACCACTTCCGTCCCGGGAAGGGCGATAACGGCGAACTCCCCCCGAACGACTGGGAGTCGATCTTCGGCGGCCCCGCCTGGACCCGGGTCGAGGACGGCGAGTGGTACCTCCACCTCTTCGCCCCCGAGCAGCCCGACTTCAACTGGGAGCACCCGGCGGTCGGCGACGAGTTCCGCTCCATCCTGCGCTTCTGGCTGGACATGGGCGTGGACGGCTTCCGCATCGACGTCGCCCACGGACTGGTGAAGGCCGACGGCCTCCCGGACCTGGGTTCCCACGACCAGCTCAAGCTGCTGGGCAACGATGTCATGCCGTTCTTCGACCAGGACGGCGTGCACGCCATCTACCGCCAGTGGCGGGTGGTCCTCGACGAGTACGCGGGCGAACGCATCTTCGTGGCGGAGGCGTGGACCCCGACCGTCGAGCGCACCGCGAACTACGTCCGCCCGGACGAGCTGCACCAGGCCTTCAACTTCCAGTACCTGGGCACGGAGTGGGACGCGGAGGAACTGCGGACGGTCATCGACCGCACCCTGGAGGCGATGCGTCCGGTCGGCGCCCCCGCCACCTGGGTCCTGTCCAACCACGACGTCACCCGCCACGCGACGCGCTTCGCCAACCCTCCGGGTCTCGGCACCCAGATCCGCACGGCGGGCGACCGTGAGCTGGGCCTGCGTCGGGCCCGCGCGGCGACCCTCCTCATGCTGGCCCTGCCCGGCTCGGCGTACGTCTACCAGGGCGAGGAGCTGGGCCTCCCGGACGTCGTGGACCTGCCCGACGAGGTGCGCCAGGATCCGGCGTTCTTCCGCGGCGCCGGCCAGGACGGCTTCCGCGACGGCTGCCGGGTGCCGATCCCGTGGACCCGCGAGGGCTCCTCGTACGGCTTCGGCGCCGGCGGCAGCTGGCTGCCCCAGCCGTCGGCCTGGGCCGAGCTGAGTGTCGAGGCGCAGTCGGGCGTCCCCGGTTCGACGCTGGAGCTGTACCGCTCGGCGCTGGGCATCCGCAGGTCGCAGCCCGACCTGGGCGCGGGCGAGGCGGTCGAGTGGCTGCGCGCGCCGGAGGGCGTCCTGGCCTTCCGCCGGGGCGAGTTCGTGTGTGTCGCGAACACCTCCGGCGAGTCCGTGACGACCCCGTCCCACGGCCGCGTCCTGCTCGCCAGCGGCGAGGTGACCGAGGCCGACGGCGAGACGAAGGTGCCCGCCGACACGACCGTGTGGTGGACGACGGCGTGATCACCGCTCGATAACTTCTTCCGTCAACTTCTTACGGCCCGCTGCCCTTTTGGGTGGCGGGCCTTTAACATCTGGCCACCGCAAGGTTTCTGAAAGATTTCAGCAAGGCCTTCAACGGAGAAGGAACCCCCACATGGCCAGCAGCAGAATCGTTTCGGGTGCCCTCGCCCTCACCGCCGCCGCCGTCCTCGCCCCAGGGACCGCCGCGTACGCCTCCCCGCCCGGCACCAAGGACGTCACCGCCGTCCTCTTCGAGTGGAAGTACTCCTCGGTCGCCCGCGAGTGCACCAACACCCTCGGCCCCGCCGGCTACGGCTACGTCCAGGTCTCCCCGCCCGCCGAGCACATACAGGGCTCGCAGTGGTGGACGTCGTACCAGCCGGTGTCGTACAAGATCGCGGGCCGCCTCGGCGACCGCACCGCCTTCCAGAGCATGGTGAACACGTGCCACGCGGCCGGTGTGAAGGTCGTCGTCGACACGGTCGTCAACCACATGGCGGCGGGCTCGGGCACCGGCACGGGCGGCTCGTCGTACACGAAGTACGACTACCCCGGCCTGTACTCCTCCTACGACTTCGACGACTGCACCTCCCAGGTCACCAACTACCAGGACCGCTGGAACGTCCAGCACTGCGAACTGGTGGGCCTCGCCGACCTGGACACGGGCGAGGAGTACGTCCGCAAGACGATCGCGGGCTATATGAACGACCTGCTCACGCTGGGGGTCGACGGCTTCCGGATCGACGCCGCCAAGCACATCCCGGCGGACGACCTGGCCAACATCAAGAGCCGTCTGACCAACCCCTCCGTCTACTGGAAGCAGGAGGTCATCTACGGCGCGAACGAGGCCGTCCAGCCGACCGAGTACACCGGCAACGGAGACGTCCAGGAGTTCCGCTACGCCTACGACCTCAAGCGCGTCTTCAACAACGAGAAGCTCGCGTACCTGACCAACTACGGCGAGGGCTGGGGCTACCTGAGCAGCTCCGTGGCAGGCGTCTTCGTAGACAATCACGACACGGAACGCAACGGCTCGACCCTCAACTACAAGGACGGCGCCAACTACACCCTGGCCAACGTCTTCATGCTGGCTTACCCCTACGGCGCCCCGGACATCAACTCCGGCTACGAGTGGTCCGACGTGGACGCGGGCCCGCCGAACGGCGGCACCGTCAACGCCTGCTGGCAGGACGGCTGGAAGTGCCAGCACGCCTGGCCGGAGATCATCCGCATGGTCGCCTTCCGCAACGCGACCCGCGGCCAGGCCGTCTCCAACTGGTGGGACAACGGCAACAACGCGATCGCCTTCGGTCGGGGCAGCAAGGGCTATGTGGCGATCAACCACGAGTCCTCGTCCCTGACCCGCACGTACCAGACCTCGCTGCCCGCGGGCACCTACTGCAACGTCCAGAACAACACGACGGTGACGGTGAACTCCGCAGGGCAGTTCACCGCCACCTTGGGCTCGAACACGGCGCTCGCGATCTACGCCGGCAAGTCGAGCTGCTGAGCCCGGGGCACTACTTCCAGGTGTCGCTGGTGGTGTAGCCGGACGAACTGCCCGTCGTGTACGAGCGGTTCGTCCCGGACTCCCAGGTCACGTTCCCGGAGCCGTCCTTCTTCACGTACTTGTACGCGAAGGACGTGCTCCTGGGGACGATGACGAGCTTGCTCCAGGTCGGGTAGGACGCCGAGGACAGCGGGATCGCGTCGCTCGTGTTCCAGGAGCCGAGGGAGGGGAGGGAGCCGACGACATAGACGTTGGTACCCCAGTCGGTCGTCGCGGTCTCGTTGAAGGTGACGTCGGTGGCGTCCGCGTCCGCCACGTTCCAGGAGTTGTCCAGGGTGATCGCCGAGGTCGCGGCTGTCGCCGACCGGTTGGCGTTCGACTCCCAGGTGACGTTGCCCGAGCTGTCCTTCTTTATGTACTTGTAGGTGAAGGAGGTGTTGATCGGCACGCTGACCTCGCCCGACCAGACCGGGTAGCCGGCGGACGACAGCTGGACCGCCTTCGAGGTGTCCCAGCCGCCCAGCGCCGGGATGGAGCCGACGACGTAGACGTTGGTGCCGGACGTGGTCGAGGCGTACTCGTCGAAGGTCGCGCTCACCGTCGACGCCGAACCGCCGCCGCCCGTGTCGTCGCAGCCCACCGTGCAGGTGTAGGACGCGTTGTAGAAGGCGACCGCGCCCTTCGCCGGGACGGTGATCGACGCGCTGCCGCCGGAGACGGTGACCTTCGTCGCGCCGCCGTCGACGACGTTGCTGTACGTGCCGTCCGCCATGCCTGTCGCGAAGGTGTACGTCGCCGACGACGAGCCGTTGTTCAGCGCGAAGAAGCCGGCGCCGCTGCGCCCGAAGCCGATCACGGACGACGACTTTGTCTGCCAGTCGGAGACGGCGGCCGTGTCGACGGCGTTGTGCCAGGCCACCATGCCGACGACCGCCGTGTCGCGGTCCAGGCAGTACCAGCCGTTCGCGCAGTCCGTGCCGGTCACGAAGCCCGACGAGTTCGGCGGGGCCTGGTCGCTCCGGGTCCACTCCCAGCTGGCGTACACGGTCGGCGTCGACCACTTGTAGGCGAGCTGGAAGAGGTTGGCGAGCTTGTAGGTGTCGCCGTCCTTGTAGGACATGTGCAGGCCGTTGCGCTCGGTGTCGTGGTTCGTCACGAAGGACACCGAGTCGGCGGCGGGCAGGATGCCGGAGGAGGACAGGGACTCCAGGTCGCTCACGTTGCCCTGGAACGCGGACTTCAGCTTGCTCGCGTAGGTGAAGTCGAGGACGTCACCGGAGGCGTAGTAGTCCGCGGGCTGGGGGGTCGAGCCCGGGTAGATCTCCTGGAAGACGTACGGCGCCGAGCCCGACGTGGTGTTCGTCAGCTTGGCCTCGATCGCCGCCAGGTCGGCCTCGGGGATGTGCTTGGCCGCGTCCACCCGGAAGCCGTCGACGCCGAGGGCGAGCTGGCTGTTGAGGAAGTTCGCGATGCCCGCGCGGACCGTGTCCGAACCGGTCTTCAGGTCGGGCAGGCCGAGGAGTTCGCAGTTCTGGACCTGGGTGAGGTTCGAGTAGTCCTGGATCGTCAGGTCGGAGGTGGGACACGACGTCGAGTCGTGGTAGTCGGCGCGGTCCCAGTCGGGGGTGACGTACTTGCTGGTGACCGTCGTGCCGTTGTAGCCGGTGCCGGTCTGCGCGGCGGTGTGGTTGATCACCGCGTCCGTGTAGACCTTGACGCCGGCCTGGTGGCAGGCGGTCACCATCGACGCGAACTCCGCCGCCGAACCGAAGCGGCTGTTCAGGTTGTAGGAGTACGGCTGGTAGACGTCCCACCAGTAGTAGTTGGTCTGCTTCAGGGACTCGGCGGGCGGGGCGACCTGCACCGCGCCGTACCCGGCGGGGCCCAGGACGTTCGTGCACTCCGCGGCGACGGAGTCCCAGTTCCATTCCCACAGGTTGGCGATGACGTCGCCCTTGGCGGTGGTGTCCGCCTGTGCGGGTGTCGCGGGCAGGGCTATGGCTCCCGCCAGTGCGAGGGCGCCTGCGGCCGCGGCGGTCGCGGTGCGGCGGAGGACACCCGGGGGATGGTGTCTGCTCATGTGCGGCTCCGAAACGAACTTCGAGAGAAGGGGACAGAGTTCAACAACCCGTGAGCGTGGGGCAGTTGAGAAGGGGACGTCAAGGTTGACGCTGAAACTTCTTGCTATGAATTTCAAGGGTCTTGCTGTAAACCTTTCGACAGCGGTACGGTCGCGCGGGGTCGGACCCAAGAGAGCCGCATTCGCAAGGAGTTCCCGCCTGTGATACCGAGATGGCCGGCGCCCCCGACGCGCCGAACCGCCCACGTCAGACGGGTCGCGGCCGTCGCCGTCGCCGCGCTCGCAGCAGCCCTCGTGACGCCGCTCGCGGCCCACGCGGACGCCCCGCCCCCGCCGCCCCCTTCGGACGCCAAGCTCGCGGCTCAGCCCGCCCGGCACGACGACACCCGCGAGCAGTTCTACTTCGTCATGCCGGACCGTTTCGCCAACGGCGACAGGTCCAACGACCGCGGCGGGTTGACCGGTTCACGCCTGAGCACCGGCTACGACCCCACCGACAAGGGCTTCTACCAGGGCGGCGACCTCAAGGGCCTGACCAAGCGGCTCGACTACATCAAGGGCCTCGGCACCACCGCCATCTGGATGGCGCCGATCTTCAAGAACCGCCCGGTGCAGGGCACGGGCAGCAACGCCTCCGCCGGCTACCACGGCTACTGGATCACCGACTTCACCCAGGTCGACCCGCACTTCGGGACGAACCAGGACCTCCAGACCCTCATCTCCAAGGCGCACGCCAAGGGCATGAAGGTCTTCTTCGACGTCATCACCAACCACACCGCCGACGTCGTGGACTACAAGGAGAAGTCCTACGACTACCTCTCCAAGGGCGCCTTCCCGTACCTGACCAAGGACGGGCGGCCCTTCGACGACGCCGACTACGCGGACGGCAAGAGGAAGTTCCCGGCCGTCGACGCCGACTCCTTCCCGCGCACGCCGAAGGTGACCAGCAACAGCAAGGTCCCGGCCTGGCTCAACGACCCGACGATGTACCACAACCGGGGTGACTCGACGTACGCCGGCGAGTCCACCACCTACGGCGACTTCTCCGGCCTGGACGACCTGTGGACCGAGCGTCCCGAGGTCGTCAGCGGCATGGAGAAGATCTACCAGCGCTGGGTGAAGGACTTCGGCGTCGACGGCTTCCGGATCGACACCGTGAAGCACGTGAACATGGAGTTCTGGACCCAGTGGGCCACCGCGCTCGACAAGTACGCGGCCGCGCACGGGCGGAAGAACTTCTTCATGTTCGGCGAGGTCTACTCGGCGGACCCGTCCATCACGTCCCCGTACGTCACCCAGGGCCGGCTGGACGCCACCCTCGACTTCCCCTTCCAGGACGCGGCCCGCTCCTACGCCTCCCAGGGCGGCAGCGCACAGCGACTGGCGAGCGTCTTCGGTGACGACTACAAGTACACGACCGCCAAGGCCAACGCGTACGAGCAGGTCACCTTCCTCGGCAACCACGACATGGGCCGCATCGGGTACTTCCTGAAGCAGGACAACCCGAAGGCCGGTGACGCCGAGATCCTGCGCAAGGACAGGCTCGCCAACGAGCTGATGTTCCTCAGCCGCGGCAACCCGGTCGTCTACTACGGCGACGAGCAGGGCTTCACCGGCTCCGGCGGCGACAAGGACGCCCGCCAGACGATGTTCGCCTCCAAGGTCGCCGACTACCTGGACGACGACGAGATCGGCACCGACCGCACCCACGCGAGCGACGCGTACGCCACGAAGGCGCCGCTCTACAAGGAGATCGCCGCCCTCTCGACGCTCCGCAAGAACAACCCGGCGCTGACCGACGGTGTCCAGACCGAGCGGTACGCGGCCGACGGGGCCGGCGTCTACGCCTTCACCCGTACGGACGCGAAGACCGGCGCCGAGTACGTCGTCGCGTTCAACAACGCCGACAGCGAGAAGTCCGCGACCTTCTCCACCGGCTCGGCGGACATGGCGTACCAGGGCGTCTACGGGACCTCCGACACGGTGAAGTCCGACGCCGACCGCAAGCTCGCCGTCACCGTCCCGGCCGGTTCCGCCGTGGTCCTCAAAGCCACCGGTACCCTCGCCGCACCCGCCGCGAAGCCGACGATCACGCTGACGGCCCCGGCCGCCGGAGCCACCGGCACCGTGGACGTCACCGCCGACGTCGACGGCGGTCAGCTCAACCGCGTGGTCTTCGCCGCCCAGGTCGGAGGCGGCGCGTGGAAGACGCTCGGCTCCGCCGACCACGCCCCCTACAAGGTCACCCAGGTCATCGGCAAGGACGTACCCGCCGGGACCGCCCTGCGCTACAAGGCGGTCGTGATCGACTCGGCCGGGCACACCGCGAGCACCCTGGCGAGCAGCACCACCGGCACCCCGGCCGCACCCGAGGTCCCCACGGCCTCCTCCCGGGACTACGCGATCGTCCACTACAAGCGCACCGACGGCGACTACGCCAACTGGGGCCTGTACGCCTGGGGCGACCTCGCCGACGGCGAGTCGACCAACTGGCCGAACAGCCACCCCTTCGTCGGCCGCGACGCCTACGGCGCCTTCGCCTACGTCAAGCTGAAGCCGGGCGCCTCGAACGTCGGCTTCCTGGTCATCGACAAGGACGGCAACAAGGACGTCTCCGCCGACCGGTCCATCGATGTCACCAAGACCGGTGAGGTCTGGGTCGAGCAGGGCAAGGCGGACGTCCTCACCGAGCGGCCCGACTATCCCGCCCAGGACAAGGCCAAGGCGGTCATCCACTACCACCGCGCCGACGGCAACTACGACGGCTGGGGCCTGCACGTCTGGACGGGCGCCGCGAACCCCACCGACTGGTCGAACCCCCTGAAGCCGGTGAAGACTGATGCCTATGGCGCGGTCTTCGAGGTGCCGCTCAGCGACGGTGCCACCAGCCTCAGCTACATCATCCACAAGGGCGACGACAAGGATCTGCCCGCCGACCAGTCGCTGGACCTCAAGTCCAACGGCTACGAGGTGTGGCTGTTGAACGGCCAGGAGAAGTACCTGCTGCCGCAGCCCGCGGGCAGCGCGGCCGCCCTCGACCTGACCACGTCCAAGGCGGTCTGGATCGACCGGAACACCGTCGCCTGGAACGGCGTCGACGGCGCCGTCTCCACCCAGCTGCTGTACTCCCACGACGGCTCCATCGCCGTCAAGGACGGGGCGCTGACCAGCGACGACGAGCGCTGGCTGCGGCTGACGAAGACCACGCTCACCGACGCCCAGAAGGCGAAGTTCCCGCACCTGAAGAACTACACCGCCTGGTCCGTCGACCCGCGTGACCGCGACCGGGTCCGCCCGGCGCTCGGCGGACAGCTCGTGGCCTCGCAGCGTGCGGCGAACGGTGCTGTGCTGGCCGCGACCGGGGTGCAGATCGCCGGCGTGCTGGACGACCTGTACTCCGGCGCGACGAAGAGCAGCCTCGGCCCGGTCTTCCACGACGGGAGGCCGACCCTCTCCGTGTGGGCGCCGACGGCACAGTCGGTCCGCCTCGACCTGGCCGGCACGGCCGTGAAGATGCACCGCAACGCCACCACCGGCGTCTGGTCCGTCACCGGCCCCGCGTCCTGGAAGGGCAAGGCCTACCGGTACGTCGTGAAGGTCTGGGCGCCCAGCGTCCGCAAGGTGGTCACCAACAAGGTCACCGACCCGTACTCGGTCGCGCTCACCGCGAACTCCGAGCGCAGCCTGGTCGTCGACCTGAACGACCGGTCCCTCGCCCCGAGCGGCTGGACGGGTCTGCACAAGCCCAGGGCCGTACCGCTGAAGGACGCGCAGATCCAGGAGCTGCACATCCGGGACTACTCGGTCGCCGACAAGACCGTCCCGGCGAAGGACCAGGGCACCTACCTGGCCTTCACCGACAAGGACAGCGACGGCTCGAAGCACCTGCGGCAGCTGGCGAAGTCGGGCACCTCGTACGTGCACCTGCTGCCCGCCTTCGACATCGCCACCATCCCCGAGAAGAAGGCCGACCAGGCGAGGACCGACTGCGACCTGGCCTCCTACGCGGCCGACTCCGACAAGCAGCAGGAGTGCGTGGCGAAGATCGCCGCGAAGGACGCCTACAACTGGGGCTACGACCCGTACCACTACACGGTCCCCGAGGGCTCGTACGCCACCGACCCGGACGGCACCGCCCGTACCGTCCAGTTCCGCAAGATGGTCAAGGCGCTCAACGACGACGGCCTCCGGGTCGTGATGGACGTCGTCTACAACCACACGGCAGCCAGCGGCCAGGCGGACACCTCCGTCCTGGACAAGGTCGTGCCCGGCTACTACCAGCGGCTTCTTGCCGACGGCAGCGTCGCCAACAGCACCTGCTGCTCCAACACCGCGCCCGAGAACGCGATGATGGGCAAGCTGGTCGTGGACTCGATCGTCACCTGGGCCAAGGAGTACAAGGTCGACGGGTTCCGCTTCGACCTCATGGGTCACCACCCGAAGGCCAACATCCTGGCGGTGCGCAAGGCCCTCGACGCGCTGACCCTCGACAAGGACGGCGTCGACGGCAAGAAGATCATCTTGTACGGCGAGGGCTGGAACTTCGGAGAGGTCGCGAACGACGCCCGGTTCGTGCAGGCCACGCAGCAGAACATGGCCGGCACCGGCATCGCCACCTTCTCCGACCGCGCCCGTGACGCCGTGCGCGGCGGCGGCCCCTTCGACTCGGACCCCGGCATCCAGGGCTTCGCGTCCGGGCTCTACACCGACCCCAACGGATCGGCGGCGAACGGTACTTCGGCCGAACAGAAGGCCCGGCTGCTGCACTACCAGGACCTGATCAAGGTCGGTCTGAGCGGCAACCTGAAGTCCTTCGCCTTCACCGACACCGACGGCAAGGAGGTCAAGGGCTCCGAGGTCGACTACAACGGCTCGCCCGCCGGATACGCGGACGCACCCGGCGACGCCCTCGCCTACGTGGACGCGCACGACAACGAGTCGCTGTTCGACGCCCTCACCTACAAGCTGCCCAAGGACACCTCGGCGTCCGACCGGGCCCGGATGCAGGTGCTGGCGATGGCCACGGCCGCCCTCTCGCAGGGGCCGTCCCTCTCCCAGGCGGGCACCGACCTGCTGCGCTCGAAGTCGCTGGACCGCAACTCCTTCGACAGCGGCGACTGGTTCAACGCCATCCACTGGAACTGCGTCGACGGCAACGGCTTCGGGCGAGGCCTGCCCATGGCGGCGGACAACCAGTCCAAGTGGACCTACGCCAAGCCGCTGCTCGGCGCGGTGTTGGTGGGCTGCCCGCAGATCACCGGCTCCTCGGCCGCCTACCAGGTCCTGCTGAGGATCCGTACGACGGAGAAGGCGTTCTCCCTCGGCACGGCCGCGCAGGTGCAGGACCGGCTGTCCTTCCCGCTGTCCGGCAAGGACGAGACGCCGGGCGTGATCACCATGCAGCTCGGTGACCTGGTCGTGGTCTTCAACGCCACCCCGCAGCAGCAGGACCAGCGGATCGGCGCCCTCGCCGGGACGGCCTACCGGCTGCACCCGGTGCAGGCGGCCGGCAGCGACGCGGTGGTGAAGACCTCCTCCTACGCCGCCGACTCGGGCACGTTCACCGTTCCCGCGCGGACGGTGACGGTCTTCACCCGGGCGGCGAAGTAGGGTCGGCCCCGTCGCCGTAGAACAGGAGTGCTCATGCCGCAGATCACCGTCGACTACTCGAACACGATGGAGGCCGCCTTCGACCGCGCCGGTTTCGCGCGGGCGCTGCACGAGGCGACCGTGGAGATCGCGGCGGCCAAGCCGGAGGCCTGCAAGACGCAGTTCCGGCCGAGCGCACTCACGGCGTACGGGTACGAGGACCCGGCGGAGCACGGGCACGCCATCGTGCACGTGACCATCGGGCTCCTCGCCGGCCGCAGCGACGAGACGAAGGCGAGGCTCACGGAGGCGGTGCTGGACCTGCTCCGGGGGCACGTGGCGGACAAGCGCTTCGCCCTGCACGCCTCCGCCGAGATCCGCGACCTGGATCCGTCGTACCGGAAGTTCGACCGGTAGCGGTCCTCGCCCCTCAGGGCGCCAGGGACATCAGCCGGCCGACGAGCTCCGCGAAGGGCCCGTCGGCCGGCTCGTCCTTGACCATGGTGCGCAGCAGGGCGGCCATGTCCGCGTCGTGGGCGGCGCTCACCGCCACCAACGCGGCGAAGTCGTGCACGAGCTGCAGCTCCAGCTCGGCACGCGGGATGCGGCGGCCGTCCAGCCAGATCAGCGCCGTCGACTCGGCGAGCGAGATCCAGGAGCGGACGACCAGCTCCATGCGCGCGGGTGCCTCGGTGACGCCCAGATGCGCGAGGATCTGCTCGTAGGCGGCCTGCCGTACGGAGTCGATGAGGGCGTTGGTCGTCGAGACGTGTTCTATTGAGCGGACTCCGTCCGCGGGCACGGCCGGGCCGCCGCGCATCAGGGCCGAGAAGCCGGGCCCGTGCTCGTCCACGAAGTCGAAGAAGCGGCGCATCACGCGCAGCAGCCTGGCCCCGAGCGAGCCCTCGTGCGGCTCCGCGAAGCGGGCCGCCAGATCCTCCGAGGCCCGCTTCAACGCGGCTTCGTACAGGCTGAGTTTGCCGGGGAAGTAGTGGTAGACCAGCGGGCGCGAGATGCCCGCCGCCGACGCTATCTCGTCGATCGAGACCTCGTCGGGCGAACGGCGGCTGAACAGGTCGAGTGCGACACCGATCAGCTGCTGCCGCCGCTCCTCGACGCCCATCCTGCGGCGAACCCCGGTACTCATGCGCACACCTTACCGACCGGATTCGGTCGTCAGTGATCACATGTCGAGCACCAAGCGATCACTCCGGGCCCGCGATACGCAGATCAGCATCGAGTCGGCACGCTCCGCATCCGTCAGCAGCTCGTCCCGGTGGTCCACCTCGCCCTCCAGCACCCGCTGTTGGCAGGTCCCGCAGAAACCCTGCTCGCAGGAGTAGGCGGTGTCCGGCAGTTCACGGCGTACGGTGGCCAGCACGGTGGAGTCTGCGGGCACCGTCAACGTCCGCCCGCTGCGGCGGAGTTCGACCTCGAACGCGTGGTTGCCGTCGGCCGAGGTGCGCGGTGCGAACCGCTCCAGGCGGACCTGCGGGAAGCGCTCCTCGACGGCTGCCATGAGCCCCTCCGGCCCGCAGCAGTAGACGACGGCTCCCTCCGGCACCTGCAGTGCGTCGAGATCGGGCTGCCCCTCGACCACGGCCACTCGGTCCCGGCCCAGCTTCTCGACCTCCTCCAGGAACGGCATCGACGCCCGCGTCCGACCGGCGTACAGCAGCCGGAAGTCCGTGCCTTCGGGAAGCGCCCGCAGCATCGGCAGCAGCGGGGTGATCCCGATCCCGCCGGCGACGAAGACGTACGACGGCGCCCCGACCAGTGGGAAGCGGTTTCGCGGCCCCCGCACCTCCAGCTCCATGCCCTCCGTGACCTGCTCGTGCACCTCGCGCGAGCCACCCCGCCCGTCCTCGACGAGCCGGATCGCGACGGTGTACGACGAGGTGTCCTCCGGGTCGCCGCACAGCGAGTACTGCCGCACGAGCCCCGACGGCAGAACGACGTCGAGATGCGCACCGGGCTCCCAGCGAGGCAACTCCGAGCCTTCGAGCCGGAGTTGTACGACCCCGTCGGCCACCGTCTCGTGCGAGGTCACCAGCAGCCTCAGCGCCCGTGAGCGAGGCCGGCCCGAGGTCGGTTCCTCCAGCGCGGGCAGCGGCCACAGCGGCGAGGCCTGGATGCGGCGGCGCAGGGCGCGCCGGGTCAGCAGGGCGGCGCCCGCGACGAGCGCGACGGTGCGCAGCTTCGGCATCACGACCCCGTCTTTTCGGCCGCGCGCGCGGCGGGGGAGGAGGCCAGGTAGGCGACCGCCTGGGCGGTCGAGCCTTCCTGGGAGGGGTGGTAGGCGTGGCTGAGGTAGCGCGGGATGGACTTGAGCATGGCGCCGGTCGTGGGCAGGGTGCCCCGGCGGCCGCTCAGATGGAACTCCTTGAAGGAGGCCTTGCCGTCCACCAGGGTGGGGTCGTTCTCCATGAAGAAGCGGACCCCGCGCTGCCACAGGAACACCAGCGCGCTGAAGGCCGTCGCCCAGGTGCGCACCCGGCGCCGGTAGCTGCCGTCGACATGCATGAACAGGTCGAAGGCGACGGAGCGGTGCTCGACCTCCTCGGCGCCGTGCCAGCGCAGCAGGTCCAGCATGGTCGGGTCGGCGCCGCGCCGATCCAGCTCGGCTGCGTTGAGCACCCAGTCGCCGAGGAAGGCGGTGTAGTGCTCGATGGCCGCGATCAGCGCGACCCGCTCCAGCAGCCACCAGCGGCGCGCCCGGCCCGGCGGCAGGGTGCGGTCGCCGAGCAGCTTCTCGAAGAACCAGTCGACCTGCGCGGTGTACGGCGTCGGGTCGAGCCCCTGCTCCCTCAGATGCGGCAGGACCTCGTCATGGGCCTGGGAGTGCATCGCCTCCTGCCCGATGAAGCCGACGACGTCCTCGCGGAGCCGGTCGTCCCGGATGAGCGGCAGCACCTGCTTGTACACATGCACGAACCACCGTTCGCCGGCGGGCAGCAGCAGGTGCAGCACGTTGATCGTGTGCGTGGTGAACGGGTCGCCGGGCACCCAGTGCAGCGGTGTGTCCTCCCAGGAGAAGGACACATTGCGGGCCTTGAGCGGTATGCGCTCGGACTCCACCGGCCGGGCCTGCGTGTTAGACATGGCGTCAATGTACTGACGGGTAGGTCATCTGAGAACCCCCGTGCAGCACCTTGTTGACGCGAGTGTCAGCTAGCGCAGTCCGCTAGTGCAGTCCGCTGACCGGGCTGCCGTCCGTCAGGGTGCCCTTCAGCTGCGCCTGCGCCCCCTGCTCGGCCCGGGCCACCAGCAGTGGTCCCGGGCCGGACGCGGTGACCCCGCCCGTCGCCCGGATCGACGCGGTGTCCTGGCTGCCCGCGGCCAGCAGGTACCAGTTCCCGGCGCGGGACTTCCACAGCACCCCGGCCAGGACGTGCGGGTCGCGCGGACCGCAGGCCCGTACGTCCGTGCCCTTGGCCACGACCGCGCCGACCGGCCCGCCCGGCGTCCGGAACTGGGCCAGCGCGGCCGTACCGTCGCCGCGCCAGGTCTCGGCCCTGGTGCACACCCACTCGGCCGCCCCGCTCCCGTCGGGCAGCGGCTGGTTCGCGAACGCCCAGGCGTTGACGCTGCGCACCCCCGCGGAGCGTTCCGCGGTCAGCGAGCAGGCGAACGGTGCCCAGGCGCGCAGCCCTTCCGCGCCGGAAGCCTCACCGGTGGCACCCGGGCGTCCGGCGGTGAGGTGGGCCGGGACCAGCTCGCCGAGGTCCGCGGCGAGTCGGGTGCCGGAGGCGTCGGTCAGCTGGAGCACGTTCCACGAGGTGCAGCTGCCGGGCTGCAGGGCGGAGCTGGCCATCGGTGTGGTGACGCCGTCGGTGACGGTGAGGGGTGTCGCGGCCGCGTCCGGCTTCGTCAGGTCCCGCTCGGCGGCCTTCTTCACCCAGGGGGCGGTCAGGTAGCGGACGTTGCCGTCGGAGCGGCCGAGCACCAGCGCGCTCGCCTCGGCGCCGGTCGCGCCGTCGACGCGGGCGAAGTCGAGGGCGGCGCCGGCGGTGCCGTCCATGGGCTCGGCGTAGCGGGCGACGCGCAGGCCGTCGTAGAGGACCGCCACGCGCGCGTTGTCCACCTCGCCCGCGTACAGCAGCTGGGGCGGGCCGGCCGGGGCGCCGGTCTGGGTGCCGGGGGTGGCCGAGACACGGACCGTCTCTCCGGGCCGGGCCCAGACGGCGAGGGCGCGGCGCAGCAGGGCCTTGTCGCCGGTGAGCGGGCCGCGTGCGGGCCACACGGAGAAGTCGTCGCGGGCCGCCGACTCCCACGCCGTCGGGGCGACGCGGGTGAGCTTGCCGGGGTCCAGGGCCGCCTCGGCCGCCGGGTTCTCCGCGTAGACGGGCGCGGCGGCGCCGTCCGGGCCCCAGCCGCCGCCCGGCATGGCCACCAGCGCCCCGCACACCGCGAGCGCGGCGGCCGCGGCGAGCGCGGCCTTGGTGTGCTGGCGGCGGCGCATCAGGTCGGTGGGCCGGGCCTGCAGACAGCAGGGGTCGAACTCGGGGGAGGTGAGCAGCGCGTCCTGCGCGGGCACCCCGTTGGCCTCCGCCAGCGCGGACTCGGGGTGGTCGACCCCGGCGGACTTGAGGATCCTGCGGATGTCCGCGTCGGGCAGCTTCTCCAGGCCGCGCAGCACGTACGCGGCGCGGGCCGGGCCGGACAGGGCGGACAGCCGCTGGTCCAGGGCCAGCTCGTCGGCGCCGCCGGAGCGCGGGAACAGGCGCAGCCCCCACACCTGCGGGAGCAGCGGCGGCAGTTGGGAGAGCCGCGGCCGGCCCTTGCGGGGGCGGGCCGCCTCCAGCGCCGCACGCAGGACCCGGAGCCGCAGGAAGGCGTACCCGGGGTCGCCCTCCCGGCCCGTGGACTGGGCCGGGATCACGGACGTCTGCTTGCGGCCCCGGGGCAGGGCGCGCTGGACCAGGGCGTGGGCCGTCAGCACCCGGCGGCTGCGGCCGAGGGCCGGCGGCAGTACCAGATGGGTGAGCCGGACCAGCCGAGGGTAATGCTCGACGAGCGCGGCCTCGGCCTGTTCGACGTTGACGACCGGGCCGGTGGCCCCGGCGGAGGAGGGTGCGTGACGCTGGGCTACATCCTGTGACTGCACGTCCGGAAGAACGAGCGAGCCGTTGATCGGTCACCGCCAAGCGGGTGACTCACTCTTCCGGTTCGACCAGCAGCCGCGCGTAGTTGGCCATCGACCGCTGGTAGCGGGGCAGATGAGGGGCGAGGGCGCCGAGCACGAGGGAGAGGCCCTCGCGGTCGCGGCCCAGGCTGGACAGGCACAGGGCGAGACAGGCCCGTACGGCGTCGTCCAACTCGTCCGAGGGCGCGTCCAGTTCGGGGGTGAGGAGCTTGACGCCCTCCTCGGCCTGCCCGATGTTCCGCAGGGAGGACGACAGCTGGATCTTGGCCCGGCGTCCCTTGTAACCGCTCAGCCCGCCCGCCAGCGCCTCCCGGTACAGCGGCGCCGCCTTGTCCGAGTGTCCGGTGGAGTCCCAGGCGCAGGCCTGCTCGAACGGGGCCAGCGGACTGCCGTCGGGCAGTTCGGCGACGAGCTTGTCGATCACGGCGCGGAACTCGGCCGCCCGCTCCTCGGGGTACTCGTCGAAGGTCGCCCAGGCGGCGGTCACGCGGTCTTCCCAGTCTTGGTTCACCGGGTCACCCTCGCACACCCGTGCCCACCCCGGCACCGGATTTGAGCGCACCGCGGTCCGGAGCCGTATCCGAAGGGGCTGGGGCATGCTTGGCCCACCAGGACCGGAGGAACGGATGAGGTTGACGCGACTGATGATCGGCGCCGCTGCGGCACTGACCCTGGTGGGCTGTGGGTCGAGCGGCGACTCGAAGGCGGTGCCGCCCACCGCCACGGGCAGTCTGGAGAGCCTGGCCGCCGAGGTGAAGTGCAAGCCGAACATGCAGACCGACGCCGACGAGATCCGCCAGGCCATCTGCAAGAACACCGACGGGCAGTTCATCCTCGCCACCTTCGCCACCGACCGCGGCCAGCGCGAGTGGATCAACGACGCCAAGGACTACGGCGGTTTCTACCTCGTCGGCCGCAAGTGGGTCGCCGTCGGCGACGACGGGGTCGTCAAGGCGCTGCGCGGCACGCTCGGCGGCGACGTCGAGGTGGGCGCGAACCACCACGCCCACAGCGGCTGACCTGTTCGGGGCACAAGAAAAGCGGCGCACAAGAAAAAAGACGGGGCACAAGAAAAGCGGGCGGTGGGAGATTCCCACCGCCCGCTTTCCCGGGGGGTTGCCACTACGTGGCCACTACGTGGTCACTACGCGCATCGCTGACCGTTGTTGATGCAGTTCGCGATCTTGTTCGCCAGGCCGCCGGTCGTGACGCTGATGAAGTCGTCGTGGTCGGTGGCCGGCTTGTGGAGCTGCTCCGGGAAGCCGTCCACCGCGTAGGCGTTCTTCACCTGGCCGTTCTGGATGGTCGGCGGGGTGATGTTGTACACCAGGCGCATCGTCAGCTGCGGGATCGCCTTGAAGCCGTTCCCGCAGACACCGCTCGCCGGGTCGGCGAAGGCCACGTGCGTGCGGTGGTTGGCGCTGTCGATGTTCTGGCCGTCCCAGCAGCTCTGGAAGGCGAACGTACGCACCACCTTGCTGCCCTGCGGGCAGATCGGGTACTGCGACGTCAGCTGCACCTTGTTCTCGAAGCCGGTGCAGCTCCAGTGCGCGTTGGCGTTGGCCAGACCGTTGGTGGTGGTCTTGGCGTCACCGGTGATGATGCGCAGGAACTGCGGCATCGCGACGACCTTGCCGGCCGGGCTGCCGACGTACTTGATCTGCGCCGCGACCGGCGTCAGGATCTTGCCGACGTTGCCTTCCTTGCCACCGCCGTCCGCGTTCTGGTCGAAGTCCTGCGTGCCGTCCTGCACGCGGACCACCGGCCAGTAGTACGACGACAGGTCGCTGCGGTTCTGGCAGCTGGTGCCGGCCTGCAGGAACGTCTGGTTGCTGGAGAACGCGTTGACCTTCTGGTTGCCGACGTAGTCGTGCAGGTGGTGCGCGCCGTTGGCCACGCCGGGCGCCACGATCACGTTGTCGGTGTTGTGGTTCTTGTTCGCGTTCACACCGCAGCGCGTGGTGAACGTACCGGTCGAGGCGTTGCCCTGCTGGCGCGGCTTGCCCTGGACGTTCGGCGCGACCTTCGTGATGTCCACGAAGTCGGCCGCGACCGGGCCGTTGCCGGCCTGCCCGCCGATGTTCTGCTGCTGCCCGCCGGCCTGCTGCTGACCACCGTTCTGCTGCTGGCCACCGTTCTGCTGCTGGCCACCGGTCTGTTGCTGGCCACCGGTCTGTTGCTGCCCACCGGTGTTCTGCGTCTGGCCGCCGTTCTGCTGCTGGCCACCGGCGGTGGTCTGGTTGGCGGTCTGCGTCGTACAGGAGGCGAGCTGCTTGAGCGAGTTGTCGAAGGAACCGCCGACCCGCTGGATGTCGATCCTGATCCGGTCGATCGTCGCGGTCCGCTTGTCCTTGAGGGGGCCGACGATCGCGTTCTGCACGAAGCTCGGATCGTTCGTCTGCGACTGCCGGGTGGAGGCGAGCCGGGAGTAGGCCTCGGTGATCTGCTTGTCGAGGTTCGCCAGCTCCATCGCCACGCCCTGGCGAGCCCGGTAGGGCACGTTCGTCAGCTTCTGACCGACGTCCGGGCAGGAGATCGTCGCGACCTGCGCCGTCGCGGCCTTGGTCTGGTTGCCTCCCCACGACTGGTTGCTCGACTCATGCGCCGAGGCGTAGAAGTTCGCCCAGATCAGCCCGCCCCCACCGAGCGCTAGGGCCGCCGATGCGGCTATGGCCTTGGTGGCCAGCGGCGTACGGCGTTTTCGTGTGTTGCGTCCCATGGAACTCCTCTGACTTCCTTGCGGGGCAGCATCGAGGCGCCCGACAGGAGTGAAGCGGCGTCCATCCATACGGACACCGCCTCGGAGGTGTTCAGCCGTCTCACAAATTAGTCAGAGGATTACCCCGCACTCGGGCCTCAAATGCCCCCTGAGCAGCGGAAGTTGACTTTCGGCTCAACGGTCGCGGTCGAGGTGGGCGAGCACGGCCAGAACGCGGCGATTGTCGTCGTCCGACACCGCAAGACCCAGTTTGCCGAAGATGTTGGAGGTGTGCTTGGCGATGGCCCGTTCCGTCACCACCAGTTGGGCCGCGATAGCCGCGTTCGACCGGCCCTGCGCCATCAGCTCCAGCACCTCCCGCTCCCGCGGGGTGAGGTTGCCGAGCGGCCGGTCGTCGGCCGCCCGCCGGGACAGCAGCTGCTGGATCACCTGCGGGTCCATCGCCGTACCGCCCGCGGCCACCCGTCGTACGGCGTCCACGAACTGGTCGGCGTCGAAGACCCGGTCCTTGAGCAGGTAGCCCACCCCGCCGCTGCCGTCGGCGAGCAGCTCCCGCGCGTACAACTGCTCCACGTGCTGGGAGAGGACCAGCACCGGCAGCCCGGGCCGCTCCTGCCGGGCCCGCAGCGCGCACTGCAGCCCCTCGTCGGTGTTCGTGGGCGGCAGGCGTACGTCGACCACGGCGACGTCCGGCTGCAACTCGGCCAGTGCCCGGGTGAGTTCGGGCCCGGACTCGACGGCCGCCGCGATCTCGAAGCCGTAGGCCTCCAGCAGCCGGACCAGTCCGTCGCGCAGCAGGAAGAGGTCTTCGGCTAGGACAACACGCACGGGATCTCCATCGTCACCAGGGTGGGACCGCCCGCAGGGCTGCTGACGGCCAGGACGCCGTCGAATGTACCGAGCCGCCGCTCTACTCCGGCGAGCCCCGAGCCCGCCCCGATCACGGCACCGCCCCTGCCGTTGTCGGTGACCGTGATCCGCAGTGTGTCGCCGGCGTGGTGCAGGTCCACCCAGAGCCGGTCGGCGCCGGAGTGCTTGACGGCGTTGGTGAGCACCTCGCTGACCGCGAAGTAGGCGGCCGACTCGACGGGCGCGTCCGTGCGGCCGGACAGCTCCACGCTCACCTCGCTCGGCAGGGGCAGCCGCAGCGCCAACGCCCGTACGGCGTCCCCGAGTCCGCGCTCGGCCAGCACCGGCGGATGGATGCCGCGGACCAGGTCGCGCAGTTCCTCCAGGGCCTCGGCCGAGTTCCGGCGGGCCTGGGAGAGGAGCTTCTTCGCCTGGGCCGGGTCCCTGTCCAGCAGCATCTCGATCGTGCCGAGGTCCATGCCCATCGCGACCAGCCGGGCCTGCGCCCCGTCGTGCAGGTCCCGCTCGATGCGGCGCAGCTCGGCGGCGGAGGTGTCGACGGCGTCGCGTCGGGTCTCGGTCAACACGCGTACGCGCTCGGCGAGTTCGCCCTGGTCGGCGCCGAGGACGGCCCGGGTGAGCTTGAAGTGGACCGTCAGCAGGCGCGGGGTGAGGCGGTAGGCGGCGACCAGGAGGACCGCGGCGGTGGCGGCGGCGCCGAGCGCGGACGGCTGGTCGGTGACCGGCACGAAGCCGTACCAGTAGGTCTGCCCGTCCGCGAGCACCCGCCACAGGCCGGCCGCCACGGCGAACCCCTCGAAGGGGTAGAAGAGCAGCACGGCCGGCAGCAGCGCTGTCACAAAGCCGGCCGTCATGTCCACCGGCAGCCACAGCACGTCCCGCCGGACCTGCGGGTCGCGCAGCATGGTGAAGGTGCGCGTCCATGGGTTGGCGCCCGCGTGGATCGGCCGGTAAGCCGACCGGATCCGCACCCCGCACCACTCGGCCGCGAGTTCCCGCCGATTGTCCGCGAGGGCCCGCACCGCGGTCAGGAGCGGCGGAGTCGTGACGATGCCGACGCCGAGCGGGATGAGCGCGACGGAGACGAGGGTCAGGACGAGGAGCAGCACCGAGAAGGGCAGCACGGCCACGGCCAGCGTGAGTCCCCGTACGGCGGCCAGCAGTACCTCTCGGGTCCGCGCACGGGCACGGCCACTCTTCGGTTCGGTGTTCATGCCACAAGTCTCGCCGACCCGCCGGCCCCGGTCACTGGGCCGAAGACCCATGTCAGGGGGTGGTGCCGGCTACACCCCCGCCCGCCGCCAGCACCTTCGCCTCCACCTCCGGGGCCACGCCCTTGGCCGTCCGGTCCGGGCGCTGCGGCGCGGTGCCGCCGATCTCGGTCAGCCACCGCCAGGTGTCCACGACGGTCTCGCCGGCCGGCCGGCACTCCAGTCCCGTGGCCAGGGCGCGGGACACGTCCGCGCGGTGCACGGCGTCGTACATCTCGCCGCCCGGCGGCACCCACACCGGCAGCTCGGTCCACGGCTCGATCCCGGCGTCCAGGATCATCTCCGGGTCGGTCCAGCGCAGTTCGGCGTCCGCGCCGGTGACGTCGACGCACGCCCGCAGCAGCTCACCCATCGTGGTGTGGCCCGGCGGGCTCACCAGGTTGTACGGCCCGCTCAGCTTCTGTTCCACCGCGCCCACGAGCCAGTCGGCGAGGTCGCGCACGTCGATGTACTGCACCGGCAGATCGTGCGGCCCGGGTGCCAGGACCGGGCCGCCGCGGGCGATCCGGGTCAGCCACCAGGGGAGCCTGCCCACGTTCTCGTACGGGCCGAGGATCAGCCCGGCCCGCACCAGCAGCGAGCCCTCCGTGCCCAACGCCTCGACGGCGGCCAGTTCACCGCCCCGTTTGTCGCGCGCGTAGTCGGTCGACTCGGCATCGGCGGCGGCGCCCTCGACCAGCGGAGCGTCCTCGCCTGCTCCCGGGGGCCAGGGCCAGGAGTACACCGACCGGCTGGAGACGTACACGTACCGTCCGGCACGGCCCCGCAGCAGCCGTGCCGCCTCGTGCACGGCGCGGGGCGCGGCCGACCAGGTGTCGACCACGGCGTCCCAGGTGGTGTCGTCCGCGGCGAGGGCGGCCAGGCCGTCGGCGGCGGTGCGGTCGCCGTGCAGCGACCGCACCCCCTCGGGAGGCCGGTGCCGTCCCCGGTGGAAGACGGTCACCTCCCAGCCGCGCCCGAGCGCGGCCTCCACGACGGCCCGCCCCACGAACTCCGTTCCGCCCAGCACCAGAAGTCTCATACCGGGGAGCGTGCCCGGTACGGGCCGAGGAGGGAAGGGCTGTCTGCCGTCGGCAGACAGCCCGGGTCAACGCCCGGTCGGCGGTGTGTACTTGTAGCCGACCCGGCGCACGGTCTGGATCGTCTGGCGGTGCTGGGCGCCCAGCTTGCGGCGCAGCCGGGCGACGTGCACGTCGACGGTGCGGCCGTCGCCGACGTGGCCGTACCCCCACACGGTGGTGACCAGCTGGTCGCGGGTGTGCACCCGGTGCGGGTGCGCCACCAGGTGGGCGAGCAGCTCGAACTCCAGGTAGGTGAGGTCGAGTTCGCGGCCGTCGACCGAGGCGGTGCGCTGCGCGGCGTCGATGCGGACGAAGGGGTCGCCGAAGTCGCCGGGGTGCTCGGGATGCTCGTCCGGCACGGTGTGCGGGCGGTCGGCCGGGATGAGGACGAGGTATCCGACCATCGGCGGCCGGCCCGGCAGCGTGGGCAGGGTGTGCTGGGGCGCGGGCAGCCAGGTGGCGCCCGGCGGCAGGAACTCCGCGACATCGATCACCTCGTCGGGATCGACGGCCCGCAGCCGGTGCCGGGCGGGGGAGGTGACGGGGACGGAGGGCAAGGAACGAGTGGTCGCCATGAGAGGTCAGCTCTTTCGCGCGAGAGGTTCGTCAGGGGACGTACGTCGTGCGCGCTGGCCGAAGGCCGGGGTGTACGGCTTCAGAGGGCCGGCGCGTTCGTCGCGCGGCAACACACCCGGTCGAAGTCGTGGTGCTGACGGGACGGCCAGAAGGGCTCCAGGTCATGGCGACCCGTGGCGCGGTACTTCCGGAAGCTGGCCATGGACCCATTGAATCAGATGAGCCGCAAGGGCAGGAGCCCGCTCTCACTCCTCGGACGTCGGCCAACACACAAGGGGCGCCCGCCAAGACGGCGGACGCCCCTCGTGGCAGCCACTGGGCGGATCAGACCTGGCCGGCCTTCTCCAGGGCGGAGCAGCAGGTGTCCACCAGGAGGCGGGTCACCACGTACGGGTCGACGTTGGCGTTCGGGCGGCGGTCCTCGATGTAGCCCTTGCCGTCCTTCTCGACCTGCCACGGGATGCGGACCGAGGCACCGCGGTTGGAGACGCCGTAGGAGTACTCGTTCCACGGGGCGGTCTCGTGCAGACCCGTCAGACGGTCGTCGATGCCGGCGCCGTAGTTCTTGACGTGGTCGAGCGGCTTGGAGCCCTCACCGAGCGACTCGCAGGCGGTGATGATCGCGTCGTAGCCCTCGCGCATCGCCTTGGTGGAGAAGTTGGTGTGCGCGCCGGCGCCGTTCCAGTCGCCCTTGACCGGCTTGGGGTCGAGGGTGGCGGAGATGCCGAAGTCCTCGGCGGTGCGGTAGAGCAGCCAGCGGGCCACCCACAGGTGGTCGGAGACCTCCAGCGGGGAGACCGGGCCGACCTGGAACTCCCACTGGCCGGGCATGACCTCGGCGTTGATGCCGGAGATCGCGAGCCCCGCCTTCAGGCAGTTGTCCAGGTGGGCCTCGACGATCTCGCGGCCGAAGATCTCGTCGGCGCCGACACCGCAGTAGTAGCCGCCCTGGGGGGCCGGGAAGCCGCCCTCGGGGAAGCCCAGCGGGCGGGCGCCGTCGAAGAAGGTGTACTCCTGCTCGATGCCGAAGATGGGCTCCTGCGCGGCGAACTTCTCCGCGACCTCGGCCAGCGCGGCACGCGTGTTGGAGGAGTGCGGGGTCATGTCGATGTCCAGGACCTCGCACAGGACGAGGATGTCGTCGCCGCCGCGGATCGGGTCCGGGCAGGTGAAGACCGGCTTGAGCACACGGTCCGAGGAGTGCCCCTCGGCCTGGTTCGTGGACGACCCGTCGAAGCCCCAGATCGGCAGCGCGTCGAGACCGGCGGGGGAACCCGTGATGATCTTCGTCTTGGAACGCAGCTTGGCCGTCGGCTCGGTGCCGTCGATCCAGATGTACTCAGCCTTGAAGGTCACGGGGCCACATCCTTCGGGGGTGGGTGCGGGTGCACTCGCGGGTGCTTGCGGCGCTGCGGCACTGGGGCGCCGCGTCGATCTGCCGGGCAGCCTGTCAACAGGCGATTTCCCGATCATTGCTCTCGTGTGAACCCCGTGTTACCTGGTGGTTCTGTGTCCCGGCTCACGTTGTGAGGGCCGGACCCGCGGGGTATGGGCGCTCACTCGCGACCCTCGGCGGCGGCCTCCCGAACTCCCCCCAGAAATCCCCGGATCGCCGCCAGCTGCCGCTCGTCGTACCCGCGCAGCAGCTCCAGCGACCGCTCGATCAGCGGGCCGAAGAACGCCTGGCCCAGCTCGACCGCGCGCTCCTCCACCTCCACCACGACCCGCCGCCGGTCCCGCTCCCCGCGCACCCGCCGCACCTGCCCGGCCCGCTCCAGCCGGTCCACGAGCGCGGTGGTCCCCGCCGAGTTGAGCCCCAGCTCGGCCCCGAGCCGCCCGGCGGTCATCTCCTCGCCCGCGCGCCGCGCGTCCATGAGCGCGATCAGGGCGCGTACGTCCGTGGGATGCATGCCGTTCTGGTTCGCGAACCGGGCGCTGTGCAGGCCGAGTTCGACGGCGACGGCCCGCAGCAGGTGGACGAACTCCATCTCGGGCACCGCGTCGGGGCGGGGCGGGGTCGACATACGGATCCTCCGGCGTACTATCTCGCTCAACGAGTATCTTGCTGAGCGAGATAATAGGGGGTCTCTCCATGCCGAGGACGAGCGTGTACGACGCCGACGCCTTCCGGGTTGCGTACGAGAAGGTGCTGGCGAAATGGCCGGCGGACCGCGAGGCGCTGACCGTCGCCACACCCTTCGGCGACACCCGGGTCAACATCTGCGGCCCGCGCGAGGCGCCCCCGCTGCTCCTGCTGCCGGGCGGTGGCACCGCGACCTCCGCGTCCTGGTACGCCCAGGCCGCCGACCTGGCCCGCGTCCGGCGCGTCTACGCCCCCGACCTGATCGGCGCCCCCGGCCTGAGCACCCCGGCCACCGACCGCCACCCCCGTACGGTCGCCGACCTGGCTTCCTGGCTGGACGCCCTGCTGGACGGCCTCGGCGTGACGTCGGCCGACGTGGGCGCGCACTCGTACGGTGCCTGGATCGCCCTGCATCACGCCCTGCGCACACCTGCTCGGGTACGCCGCCTGTTCCTCCTCGATCCGACCCTGTGCTTCGCCGGATACAAGGCGGCGTACCTGCTCCACGCCCTGCCCATGCTGCTGCGGCCCGCGCCCCGCCGGGTCCGCGCGTTCCTGGAGTGGGAGACCGGGGGAGCGTCCCTCGACCCCGAGTGGCTGGCCCTCCAGGAGGCGGGCGCGGGCTTCCCGTCCGCGAAGCCGGTGACGGACCCCCGCCCGGCACCGGACGCGCTGCGCGCCCTGGAGGTGCCGGTCCTGCTGCTCGTGGCAGCGAACAGCAGGACCCATGACCCCGCCACGGTGACGAGCCGGGCCGGCGCGGTGCTGCCGCGCGTGGAGATCGACGTGCTCTCAGGCGTCTCCCACCACGCGCTGCCGCAGGCGGCCTCACCCGGCCTGGCCCGTCACCTCACCGATTTCCTGTCCGGTGGCTGAACCTTCACCCCACCTTCTCGATCACCGCGCGGCGGATGAGGAACTTGCCCGGCTCCCGGACCTGTTCGAAGGCCGCGTTGTTCAGCAGCACACAGCTGCCGGAGACCGAGGTGACCTTCACCGTCGTGGACTTGTTGTTGTCCAGGTTGGTGACCTTCAGGGTCGTGCCCGCAGGGAACTGGCTGCTGGACGCGGCCGGGGCACCGCCCTCGCCGGAGAGCGTGACGGTGGAGCCCTTGCACACCTGCTGACCGGAGGCCGCGGCAGCGCCACCGCCGTTGTTCCCCGCGCCGCCGGCCTGCTGGTTGCCCTGCTGACCCGCGTTGCCCTGCTGACCCGCGTTGCCCTGCTGGCCGGCGTTGCCTTGCTGACCCGCGTTGCCCTGCTGGCCCGCGTTGCCCTGCGCCGCCTGGGAGCCCTGAGCCGACTCCCCAACGGTGCATCCGGCAGCCTTCTGCTGGACCTCGATCTGCTTGATGACCGCCTCGCGGTTGGCGATCCGGGCCGCCGACTGCGCGTCCGGCTTCGCCTTCTGGTCCGCGATGAACTTGTCGTTGTTGCCGTGGGCCGTGGCCAGCCCCTGGCAGACGGTCGAGTCCCCGGCGGACAGCGTTTTGGCGTTCTGCGGGCTCTGCGCGGCGTTCGAGGTGGACGCCAGCGCGAAGGCCCCGCCGCCCGCCACCGCCGCGGCGCTGACGAGCAGCGCGATCTTCTTCTTCGTGCCGAGAGTTCTCCTGCGCGACATCCGCGCCTCCTGAAGAGGTAGGGGAGCGTACGCCGCTATGTACGAGATCCCGAACGAGGTTACTCAGCGGTTGCAGGAGTTTGTCGAAGTAACCTGTGTCACAGGGGAGTTGAGCCTCGCTCAGCTCTTCTTCCGGGAGAGCGCCTCCTGTACCGCATCCTCGGTACGGGCGACCAGGGCGGTTCCGTCGTCGGCCGTGATGATCGGGCGCTGGATGAGCTTGGGGTGCTCGGCGAGGGCCGTGATCCACCGGTTCCGCGAGGTCTCGTCGCGCGCCCACTCCTTGAGCCCCAGCTCCTTGGCCGCGGCCTCCTGGATGCGGGTGATGTCCCACGGTTCGAGCCCGAGCCGGTCGAGTACGGCCCTGATCTCGTCCTCGCTGGGCACGTCCTCCAGATAACGGCGGACGGTGTAGTCGGCCCCCTCGGCGTCGAGAAGGCTGAGCGCGCTGCGGCACTTGGAGCAGGCCGGATTGATCCAGATTTCCATGCGGCACACGGTACGCGAACCCTGTTCCCCGCCTGTGGGGCGAACGGTCCGCTCAGCCGAGGACGGGTCAGCCGAGGACCAGCGGAAGCCTCGCGGCGAGGTCGCCCAGCGCGGCCTTCTCCGCCTCGGTCGGCGTGCGGCGTCCGGTGCCGACCACCAGCGCGTCCCGGTCGGAGAACGAGGCGGGGAACGGGATCCCGCCGATCTTCTCCAGCGACGCGTGTGCCGCCGCGAGGGACTCGGCGGGCGGCTCGGCGGCCGAGGGCAGATGCGCGATCAGGTCCAGGTGGTGCAGGGTCCACTCGAGCACGTACGCGGACAGGTAGTCGCCGACGGTCAGCACCTTGTCCTGGGTGCTGACGCGGGCGGCGGGATCGGCGAGTGCGGCGGCGCGGCCCGCGGCGCAGCCGACGTCGTCCAGGTGGAACTTGAGCCACCGCGGCTCGCCGTACGCGGCGGCCAGCCGCGGGATCAGCGCGTCGAGCGGGTCCTCGCAGGTCGGCAGCCCGGCGAGCAGGTCCCAGTAGGTGACCGCGTCCACGGTCGGTTCGCCGTCCGCGGGCGTGACCAACGTGATCAGGACGTCCTGGGCGTCGATGACCAGATGGCACACCAGGTCCCGCACGAGCCAGCTGGCACAGCCGGACGGCCGGTCGAAGTACTCGTCCGGGGTCTCGGCGACCGCCGTGCGCAAGGCCGTCCGCGAGTGTGCGAAGAGGTCCACCGCGGCACGGTATCGCGGACCGCCCCCGCCATCGGTTCTGTTCGAATTTCTGCCGTCTCACGCGCACCTCCCGAACCTGAGGTGACGCGGTGGTAATTTCCTTGCTGACCTGGACCTTTGACGAACCCTCTGGACTCCCTCATTGTCAGTGCCGGGCAGTAAACTGGAGGCAGTGTTCGAGGGAATCGCCGGAGCCTTCCGGTGCTGCCCTGACCGCGACAGGAGGATGCCTGTGCCCGCTGCCGCCCTGAAGACCAAGCCGTTGCCGACCCAGTCCACCGCCAAGCGTTCCGTCCAGCTCGACTCGCCCTATGTGCCGATGCAGAAGCGTGCCCTGCCGGCCGGGCGGCCGCGCGACTGGTACGTCACGCACAACCGGCGCCTGAAGGCCATGCGCCTGGCCATAGCCCTGCTCGACCTGGGGATCTACCTGCCCGACCAGGCGCGCAACGAGACGATCCGCAGCACGGCCGAGCAGATCGGCGTGCACCCGCCGTCGGACACGACGTGCCACATGGTGCGGGCGTTCATGCGGTACTCGCGCTGAGCCGTGGTGCCGGGTGCCCCGTGCGCGTGCGCGCGGGGCACCCGGCACCTCACGCCGACAACTCCCGCTCCAGGGGAGTCCGGAAGCGCGGAGTCACCTTCGTCGTCCCCACCCACGCCCGCAGCCGCTCCGCCTCCGCCGCGACCGCCGCCTCGGCCTCCCGGCGTACGCCCGGCTCGGGGATGCGCCAGACGATCTCCCCGTCCGCCCGCTGGGCCCAGCCGCCCACCACCCTGCCGTCCCACCACACCGTCGGGCCCACGTTGCCGCTGCGGTCGAAGAGATGCGGGCGCAGGTCCGGGGCGAGGTACCAGTCGCGCTGCTGCCAGGCCATGGCCGTCGGGTCCAGGCCCGGGAGCAGGGCCGCCCAGGATTCCCCGGGGGCCGAGGCCGGCTCCGTGTCGCCGTCGGCGACGTACCCCGTGCCCTCGTCCAGACGGACCTCCTGTGCGCCGATCGCGGACAGGGCGCGCCGGACCTCGGTGACCCGCCAGCCCGTCCACCACTTCAGGTCCGCCTCCGTCGCCGGGCCGCAGGCCCGCAGCCAGCGCTCCAGCAGGTCCGCCTGGGCCCGCGCCGGGTCCAGTTCGGGATGCTCGGGCGCCGGCGCCCAGCGGAACTGACCGGAGGTCCAGGAGCCGAGCGGGCGGCCGCGGACCACCTTGCCCTCCACGCCCAGCACACGCAGCAGGCGGGAGGAGACCGTGTGGACGCCCTCGTAGCTCTTCCCGGCCGCGTACACGAACTGCTCGCGCAGGCGCGGCTCGTCCGCCGTCAGCTCCGCCGCCGTCGCCTGGCCGCGCCGCGCCAGCGCGGCCAGTGCGGACGCCTCGACCTCCGCCAGCCAGTCCGCGTCCGGGGCACCCGCCTTGGCCATGTCCTTGAGCAGGGAGGCCCGTTCGCGGGCGGCCACCGTCAGGCCCGTCGACGCGTGGACGACGGCCGTCAGCCCGGTCGGGAACACGAACACCGTGTGCCGCATGCCGTGCATCCGGACCAGCGTACGGTCCTCGTACAGCGCCCGCTCGGTCTGAGGCACCGCCTTCGTCGGGTCGGCGAGCCGCGCCGCCACCGCCAGGTACACCGTCGCCGGGTCCGTGCCGTGCAGGGCCACCAGCGATGCGGCGACCTCCTCGGGCCGCGCCGCCCGCGCCGGGCCCGCCAGACGGTGCCGCAGGGCGAGCCGGGCCCGCCGCTCCGCCACGCCGATGTGCCGCCGTCCGTCACCCATGCCGACCTCCGCGTCGCTCACCATGCCTTGCCCGCATCGTCGCCGACGCCACTGACAGTCGGCCCCGTCACCCGATCGCCGTGCCCGGCATGCGCACGACCACCCCCACGCCCTTCACTGCGAACAGGAGGTCAGGAGGTGACGGGAAGGGCGAGGCCCCCGCAGAGAGAGGCTGCCGTATGAGCATCCCCGAGGACCGTTTCCGGCGCGGTACCCCCGAGGACCGGGCCCGGCGCGGCAAAGAGGCCCGAAAGCACGCCCCCCGCTCCGCGCACGCCCTCTGGCTCCCGTCCGCCGACCGGCGCGACCCCGTCGCCGTACTGGAGCGGCAGGGCCGGGACCGGCTGCCGGAGCTGCTGCCGATCCGGTACGGGCGGATGGCCGGCTCGCCGCTGGCCTTCCTGCGCGGCGCCGCCGCGGTGATGACCGCCGACCTCGCCACCCAGCCGCACACCGGGCTCACCGTGCAGCTGTGCGGCGACGCCCACCTGCTCAACTTCGGGCTCTACGCCTCCCCGGAACGCAGCCTGCTCTTCGACCTCAACGACTTCGACGAGACCCACCCCGGGCCCTTCGAGTGGGACGTCAAACGGCTCGCGGCCAGTGTGGCCGTGGCCGCCCGGGAGAACGGGCACACCAAGGCCGGGGAACGGGCCGCGGCCCGGGCGGCCGCCGCCGGGTACCGCACGGCCATACGCCGCATGGCCGGACTCGGGGAACTGGCCGTCTGGTACGAGCAGGTCGACGCCGAGAGCCTGCTGCCGCTCGTCCGCTCCGCCCGCCGCCGGCGCCGCCTGGAGTCCAGCCTCACCCGGGCCCGCCGCCGCACCAGCCTCCAGGCGCTGGGCAGGCTGACCGAGGTGGTCGACGGGCGCCGCCGGATCATCCACGACCCGCCGCTCCTGGAACCCGCCGGCGCGCCGGACATGGCCTCCCTGCGCAAGATCTTCTGCGACTACCGCTCCACCCTCGCCGAGGAGCGCCGCCACCTCCTCGACCGCTACCGCTTCGTCGACGCCGCCCGCAAGGTCGTCGGCGTCGGCAGCGTCGGCATGCGCTGCTTCATCGTGCTGCTCGCCGGCCGCGACGCCGACGACCCGCTGTTCCTGCAGATCAAGGAGGCGCGGTCCTCGGTGCTCGAGGAACATCTGCCGAGCGGGCCGTACGTCCATCCCGGGCACCGGGTGGTCGCCGGGCAGCGGCTGCTGCAGTCCGCCACCGACATCTTCCTCGGCTGGATGAGCGGGCCGCAGGGCCGCTCCTTCTACTGGCGCCAGCTGCGCGACATGAAGGGCTCCGCCGAGGTGGCCGGCCTGGACCCGGCCGGCCTGCTCGCCTACGCCCGCCTCTGCGGCACCACCCTGGCCCGCGCCCACGCCCGCTCCGGCGACCGCATCGCCATCGCCGCCTACCTCGGCAGTGCCGACACCTTCGACCACGCCATGGCCGACTTCGCCGTGTCCTACGCCGACCGGACCGCCGCCGACCACGCCACCCTCGGCGCGGCCATCGCGGCGGGGGTGGTGCCGGCCGAGCCGGGGGTGTGACCGGCCGCTCAGCCGTACCGCTCCAGCAGCCCGCGCACATACGCCTCCAGCCGCCCGCCCAGCACGTCCGGCGTCAGATCCGTGCGCCCCAGCTCACGCCACGGCCCGGCCAGCTTCTGCGCGTCGGGGGAGTAGGCCAGGGCGTCCAGCAGCCGCCAGTACAGGTGGTCGGGACCGTCCGAGAGCCCGGCGCCGCCCCGCTCCTCGTAGCGGTCCCGGAAGGCGAGACCGTACGCCGGGCCGTGCAGCAGGGCCAGGGCCGTCGAGCAGTGCGCGACGTCGAGGTCGGCGGGACCCCATGAGGTCTCCACCCAGTCCACGACCCCGCTGATGCGCAGTCCGTCCCCGGCGCCCGTGAAGAGCACGTTCCCGGGGTGGTAGTCCCGGTGCAGGAAGCGCCCTTCGTACGGCGGCGGGTCGCGCCGGATCACGTCCACCGCCCGCTCCCATATCCGGCCTCCCGGGGTGCGCACCCGCTCGGGCGAGGTCCATGCCTGGTAGGTGCGCGGCCGCTCCCGCGGTACGACCGTGTGGATCCGCCCCAGCTGGGCGGCGAGCAGGTCCAGGCGCCGGTCCAGGGACTCCGGGTCCTCCTCGTCCACCCGCACCAGACCGGGCAGCCGGGTCATCAACAGCGAGGGATGGTCGCAGTGTTCGCCGGTGGCGTCCACGGCGACCAGCGCCGGGGCCGGGATGCCCTCCTGCCCCGCCAGCAGGCCGAACACGGCCGCCTCCCGGGACAGCAGGCCCGGGGCATGCCGCCGGAAGAAGGGCTTCACGAAGGTGCGCAGCACCAGCTCCTCCCCGTCGTCGAGGGTGAGCCCGCGCATCTGCGAGGACCAACCCCCGGACAGCGGGCGGGAGCCGGCGACCGTACGGCCCTCGGGAAGCCGCTCGGCCACCCACCGCCGCGTCGCCGCCCAGCCCTGTTCGTCGAGCCCGCCGAGCAGGGCCGCGACGAACTCCCGCCGGTCCTCGGCGTGGTCGCGGAACCACAGCCCCAACCGGTGCTCGGCGTCCGGGAGTTCGAAGCGGGTGTACTGGGCGCGCGCCGACAGCGCGTCCTGGACGGCCTCCGTCACCTCCGGCGGGATCACCGCGTCCGTGCCCGGTACCGCGAGCACCGCCCGGCCCTCGTACGCCCGCAGGGCCGTGAGAGCGGGGGAGTTCCGCCAGCTGCCGGGCGTACGGATGATCTCGCTGAACCTTCCGTCGCTGCTCCCGAAGGGCACGTCATGGGCCTCCGACGCGTACACGGCGGGCGCGCACAGGCCCACGGCGGCCACTCGCGGACCGTAGTGCCGTACGAGATCCGCGACCGTCTGCCCGCTCATGCTGAACCCCACCAGGACCAGCGGGTCGTCCGCCGGAGCGTGCGCGTCGAGCACCGCCACCGCCTGCTCGAACCGCCGGCGCAGGCTCAACTCCGCGAGCGCACCGGTGCTTTCGCCGTGCCCGGAGAAGTCGAAGGCCAGGGCGCGGCAGCCGTGCGCGGCGGCCTCGGTGAGCAGCGGCAGCAGCCGCTCCTTGCTGCCGTTGCCCGCGCCGTGCAGGAGGATGACGGTGGCCCGTCCGGGACCGCCGCCGTACAGACCGCTGAGGCGTTCACCGTCGTACTCGTGAGTGAAGGAGACCGGCTGAGTGAAGGGGATCGGCTCGCTCATGACGCCCATTCACTCACGGAAATCGGGATGCACTCCGAGTGACCGCGTCCCTACGCTGGATTCACGCCGATCACACATCCACGCGAACGGAGGACCGTCATGGGCACCATCGTCCTGTCCGGGACCGCCGTCCTGGTGATCCTCGGATTCGGAAACCACACCTGGTGGCTCGCCGCCGTCGCCGTGCTCTTCCTGTACGTGCGGTACGGGCGGGGCGAAACCCCGTCCGCCGGGGGAGGACAGCCGGGCGCGCCCACCACTTACCAGGCCTACCGCGAGCGCCGTGACCGTCAGGCCAGGTGGGAGCGCCGCTACCGGCGCGAGCGCCCTTTCGAGGCCCGGCGTCAGGAGCGCGAGAAGAGCAGGTGAGCAGCGGAGCCCCCGGTCACAGGCCGGGGGCTCCCCACACCGGGAACCAGCGGCTCAGGTCCTGCTCGACCCTGAGGTCGTTCGCGAGCACGGCCTTCACCTGCAACTCCAGCGCACTGTCCCGGCGTTCGGCGGCGCCGGGCAGGGGCGCGAAGGGGTAGAAGGTGCCGCGCTTGTAGAGGTAGACGAGGGCCAGGCGCCGTTCCCGCTCGTCCTGGAACACGGCGAGGGAGCACAGCAGCTGCGGCCCGAACCCGTTGACCTCCATCGAGCTGTTCACCGCGTGCAGGTCGTTGACCAGCTGGGGCAGCTGGTCGGGGGTCCGCCGGGAGAAGAGCCAGGAGTAGCCGTAGCCGTCCTGGGTGAACTCCACCGGAGGGCCGCTGCGGTCCGCGTCCGCGTCGAGCAGCGCCTGGACCTCCCGGTGGGTCTGTTCAAAGGCCGCGCCCTCGACCGTGGCGAAGCACACCGCGCCGTCGCCGGTCGGCGTGAACCCGGCCGCGGCCTGGAGCGTCACGGCCGCCGACGGCAGCGCGAACAGCTGGTCGAGGTCGGGCGCGACGGGCTTCGTGCGCCCGAGCAGGATGTCCAGCAGCCCCAAGGTTCAGCCCGCCTTCCGCAGCCGTCTCACGTGTTCAGCCCGCCGTTCCGGGAGCGGCCGCCTCGCCCAGCTCCGCGGAGATGCGCCCGAGCTGCTCCAGCCGCTGCTCCAGCGTCGGGTGGGTGGAGAAGAAGCGCTCGATGCCGGGCTCCTTGCCCGTCGCCGGGGTGAAGTAGAAGGCGTTGAAGGCCTGGGCCGTGCGCAGGTCCTCGGTCGGGATCCGGGCGATGTCCCCGGAGACCTTGGTGAGCGCCGAGGCCAGCGCGGAGGGCCGGCCGGTCAGCAGCGCTGCCGCCCGGTCCGCCGCCAGCTCCCGGTACCGGGACAGGGCCCGGATCAGCAGGAAGCTGATCGCGTACACGGCCGCCGAGACCCCCATCACGACCGCGAAGACGACAGCGGTGTTCTGGTCCCTGCGGCCGCCGAAGAGCTGTGAGTAGAAGGCGAACCGGACGATCAGTCCCGCGATCACCCCGAGGAACGACGCGATCGTGATCACGGCGACGTCCTTGTGCGCCACGTGCGACAGCTCGTGCGCGAGCACGCCCTCCAGCTCGGCGGGCTCCAGCCGCCGCAGCAGCCCCGTGGTCACACAGACCACGGCGTGGTCGGGATTGCGCCCGGTCGCGAACGCGTTCGGCATGTCCATGCTGGAGACGGCGACCACCGGCTTCGGCATGTCCGCGATCGCGCACAGCCGGTCGACCACCGCGTGCAGCTCGGGATACTCCTCGCGCTCCACGACCTGCCCGTGCATGGCGAACATCGCGATCCGGTCGGAGAACCAGAACTGCGCCACGAACATCGCCCCGACCAGGACCACCACCAGCAGCCAGGACTTCAGCAGCACGATCAGCGCGGCGACGAAGGCCACGTACAGCAGCCCGAGCAGGAACATCGTGACCGTCATCCGCACGGTCAGACGCCGATCGCTCCTAAAGCGGCTCTGCATCTTGCATCACCCCGCAGTCAGGCACTCGTCCCGATGTCCAGTGTGCACCTGCTCAATCCCATAAGGAGGTCGCGAGCAGACCTAGGGGCAGCAAAGGCTTCCTGTGAGTTCGGGGGCCTCAGCCCAGGTGGGCGCGGGCCCGGTCGAGCAGCTCCGCGACCTCGGCGTCCGTTCCCCACCACCGGAACCGCCGCACGGTCAGCTCTGCCCGTGAGCGCAGCCGCTCGTCCGCGTCACCGAGCAGCGCCACGGCCGCCCGCAGCCGTACGACGCCTCCGTGCGCGTCCAGCAGCCGGTACGCCGACACCCGTACCCAGCGCGGCCGCTCCGGCGCCAGCCGCTCCGCCAGCCACGCCTCGGGCAGCAGTCCGGCCGACGGGAGCAGGGCGAGGGTGGCCTCGCCGACGACCCCGGGCGCCGGATCGTCCAGCAGCCGCCGCATCCGCGGCAGGTCCGTCACGTCCAGCGTGCGCAGCCCGGCCACCGCCCTGGCCCGCACGCCGGGCACCGGGTGGTCCAGCAGCGGCCACAGCAGGGCGGCGTCCGCGCGGGTCCCGCACTCCGCGAGCCCGATCGCGGCACCCGGCGGCAGCGCGGGGTCACCGGGGTCGGCGCACCGCTCCCGGTACCAGGGCAGCGGATCGGTCCCGTACTGCCGTACGACATACCGGGCACAGGCCCGCACAAGCGCGGACCGGTCCACCAGAAACCCCACGGCCCGCTCGGGCCGCTCCAGGCGCCGCAGCGCGGTCACCCCGGCGGACCGGGCCCGAGGACTGCGGGCGCCGAGCAGTGCCCCCAGCACCTCCTCCGTGTCCCCTTCCCCCACGGCGGCCAGCGCGGCCTCGGCGCACAGGCTCTGGACGACGGCGTCGTCGTCCCCGGCGGCCGCGCGGGCCAGCTCGGCGGGGGAGAGCCGCCCCTCCTCGACGGCGAGGCCGTAAGCGAAGCGGCGTACCGGGCGGTCTGGGGAGGCGAACAGGGGCGCCAGCTGCTCACCGGGCGCCCGCCGCAGCACCTCGCCCAGCAGGCCGAGGGCGAAGTCGCCCCGGTGGCGGTCGGCGAGGCGCCGGACCAGCGGGGCGAGCCGTGCGGCCGCCTCCGCCTCCGCCTCCGCGTCCAGCGCCTCGACGAGCCGCTTCCTGGCCAGCTCCCGCACCGGCTGCGCCCAGTCGGCACACCGCACGGCCACCAGCGGCAGCAGCGCCGGCCGCCCGGCGACACGGCCCAGCGCCCGGTGCCGGATCCGGCCGTCCCGGTGGCACAGGGCCAGCGCGAGCTGACCCTCGGTGAGCGGGACGTCGGCGCGCAGGGCGGCCGTCAGCGAACGGCCGCCGGCCGTCTCCTCCCAGGCGGGGACGCCGTACGGCGGGAAGTACCACTCGTCCGCCCGCACCTGCTCGTCCAGCCACAGCCAGGCGCTCGGGTCGCTCGTGTCGATCACGTCCCGCAGCACCGAGCCCTCGGCCAGCCGCCCCGCGGCCCAGGTCCCCTCCCGCATCCCTTTAACCCCCCGATGCTCCTAGTAGAGAGAACGCATCTGCGCGTACCCGAGCAGCAGTATCACCGCCGCCACGCAGCCCAGCACCACGGCCGTCGACACCCACGACGACCGCCGTGGCCCCACCGGGTCCGGGTCGGCGCGGAACGGCGCCGGGTCCGGCGGGTTCTCCTTCCAGCGGGCGGCGAGCATCCGGGCCCGTGCGGAGGGCTCCTTGTGCTCGGCAGAGTTCGCCCATCTGTGATCGAACTCGTGCTCCCAGTCGTCCTGTTCGGTCATCCCCGTTCAACCTCTCTCGTCGGACAGAACCAGGAGGATGATCCCCCGAGAATAGGAAGCATGGGAAGCGGCAAAGGTTGCCCGGGATGCTGGGTGGTCGCCGGGCGGCTAGCATTTTCGGTGAGAGCCGCACCGCAGGGTGTCCGACGTCGTCTGCCCTGCTTCTCCCACTGGTCGTGCGGCACCCCCTACCCGCGCCGGACTCTGCACTCCCTGGTCGCGGCCATCCGTCTCGTGCCCGGAAAGCCGCACGAGGGGTGGAAGGAAGGTGGATCCATGAATGCACATCGTGCGCGGCGTCTCGCCGCAGTGTCCGCCGTCGGCGTCCTGATGATCGGCGGAGCCGCGATCAGCACGGCAGGTACCGCGTCGGCAGCCACCCCGAACCAGGTGCCCACCAACCATGGCTGCAACAACTGGCGGGGCGACTGCTTCAACCGCAACGGCTTCTTCGGCTTCAACAACGGCTTCGGCTTCAACAACGGGTTCAACACCCCCGTCGTGGTCGTTGTCGTGAGCTGACGGCCGCGGCCGCAAGGACAGGAAGGACGCGGGCCGCAAACAACGGCCGAGGGCCGCCACCGGGAGCGTTCCCGGTGGCGGCCCTCACACGCTGTGGGCAGCGTCGATCACACGTCGAAGTAGAGCTCGAACTCGTGCGGGTGCGGACGCAGCTGCAGCGGCGCGATCTCGTTGGTGCGCTTGAAGTCGATCCACGTCTCGATCAGGTCCGGCGTGAACACGTCGCCCTGGAGGAGGAACTCGTGGTCGGCCTCCAGCGAGTCGAGGACGGCCGGCAGCGAGGTCGGGACCTGGGCCACGTTCGCGTGCTCCTCGGGGGCCAGCTCGTAGAGGTCCTTGTCGATCGGCTCGGCGGGCTCGATCTTGTTCTTGATCCCGTCCAGGCCCGCGAGGAGCAGGGCGGAGAAGGCGAGGTACGGGTTGCCGGAGGAGTCGGGCGCGCGGAACTCGACGCGCTTGGCCTTCGGGTTGGAGCCCGTGATCGGGATACGCATCGCGGCCGAGCGGTTGCGCTGCGAGTACACCAGGTTGATCGGCGCCTCGAAGCCCGGGACCAGACGGTGGTAGGAGTTCACCGTCGGGTTGGTGAAGGCCAGCAGCGACGGGGCGTGCTTGAGGATGCCGCCGATGTAGTAGCGGGCGGTGTCCGACAGGCCCGCGTAACCGGCCTCGTCGTAGAACAGCGGGTCGCCGTTGCTCCACAGCGACTGGTGCACGTGCATGCCCGAGCCGTTGTCACCGAAGATCGGCTTCGGCATGAAGGTCGCGGTCTTGCCGTTGCGCCAGGCCACGTTCTTCACGATGTACTTGAAGAGCTGGAGGTCGTCGGCCGCGGCGAGCAGCGTGTTGAACTTGTAGTTGATCTCGGCCTGGCCGGCGGTGCCCACCTCGTGGTGCTGGCGCTCGACCTTCAGGCCGTTCTTCTCCAGCTCCAGGGAGATCTCGGCGCGCAGGTCGGCGAAGTGGTCGACCGGCGGGACCGGGAAGTAGCCGCCCTTGTAGCGGACCTTGTAACCACGGTTGTCCTCGATGGCACCGGTGTTCCAGGCGCCCGCCTCGGAGTCGATGTGGTAGAAGGACTCGTTCGCGGTGGTCGCGAAGCGGACCGAGTCGAAGACGTAGAACTCGGCCTCGGGACCGAAGTACGCGGTGTCCGCGATACCGGTCGACGCGAGGTAGGCCTCGGCCTTCTTGGCCACGTTGCGCGGGTCACGGGAGTACTGCTCGCCCGTGATCGGGTCGTGGATGAAGAAGTTGATGTTGAGGGTCTTGTCGCGGCGGAACGGGTCCACACGGGCCGTGGAGAGGTCGGCGCGCAGGGCCATGTCGGACTCGTGGATGGCCTGGAAACCACGGATCGACGATCCGTCGAAGGCCAGCTCCTCGTCCGGGTCGAACGCCTCGACGGGCACCGTGAAGTGCTGCATGACGCCCGGCAGGTCGCAGAACCTGACGTCGACGAACTTGACGTCCTCGTCCGCGATGAACTTCTTGGCCTCGTCGGCGTTCTGGAACATCCAGCTCCTCCTACTCCCGACCGTCCGGCCGGGGTGGTAGATCGTTCGTGCGGCCAGTGCGGTGGCACACGCTGCCTTCGACCCTAGGGACGGGTGATTTCTCGGGCGTGACCCGTTTGTTTCGCAGAAGTTAACCGGCCACGGTTCCACCGTAGCCCCGACACACCCCTGTGCGCCCTGCCCGATTCCGGGCGCGTACCGTGGACGGGTGGACAACAGGCAAGCAATGGGATCGTGGCTCTCCGGGCCGCGCGCGGCCATGGAAGAAGCCGGCGCCGACTTCGGATACCGGGGCGAGCAGCTCGGCCTCCCGGAGGACGGACCGAACTCGATCGCACGGCCCGGCAGGCGCCTCGGCGCCCTGGCCGTGGACTGGGGTCTGTGCGTGTTGATCGCATACGGCCTGATCACGCACGGCAACAGCCCCGCCACCAGCAACTGGGCCCTGCTCATCTTCTTCGTGATGAGCGGCCTCACGGTCGGCACGATCGGCTTCACCCCGGGCAAGCGCCTCTTCGGCATCCGGGTCGTGGACCTGCAGACCGGCGCGGTCAACCCGCTGCGCGCCCTGCTGCGCACGGTCCTGCTGTGCCTGGCGATCCCCGCCCTGATCTGGGACCGGGACGGCCGCGGCCTGCACGACCGGATCGCGAAGACCGTGGAAGTCCGCAGCTGAACCTCGTACGACGAAGCTGACCCTCGTACGACGAAGGGGGCGCCCGACCACTGGTCGGGCGCCCCCTTTCTCGTACGAGGAGGACGGACTAGCGGGCCTTCGGCCCGCCCTTCGGCATCCGCATGCCCTTCGGCATCGGACCCTTCGGCAGCGGCATGTTGCTCATCAGGTCGCCCATGGCGCGCAGCCGGTCGTTGGTGGCGGTCACCTGGGGGCCGGTCAGCACGCGCGGGTACTTCAGCATGGTCGTGCGCAGCTTCTTCAGCTCGATCTGGCCCTCGCCGTTGCCCACGATCACGTCGTGCACCGGCACGTCCGCCACGATGCGGTTCATCTTCTTCTTCTCGGCGGCCAGCAGGCTCTTCACCCGGTTCGGGTTGCCCTCGGCGACCAGCACGATGCCGGCCTTGCCGACCGCGCGGTGCACCACGTCCTGGCTGCGGTTCATCGCCACCGCCGGAGTCGTCGTCCAGCCCCGGCCGATGTTGTCCAGCACGGCCGCGGCGGCGCCCGGCTGGCCCTCCATCTGCCCGAACGCGGCACGCTCGGCGCGGCGGCCGAAGACGATCGCCGTCGCCAGGAAGGCCAGCAGCAGGCCCAGGATGCCGAGATAGACCGGGTGCCCGATCAGGAAGCCGATCGCGAGGAAGACACCGAGGGTGCCGATACCGACGGCCGCCAGCACAAGACCGATCTTCTTGTCGGCCTTGCGGGTCATCTTGTACGTAAGGGCGATCTGCTTCAGTCGCCCTGCGTTCGCGGCGTCCGCCGCGGTTTCCTTCCTCGCCATGCCACGAAGTCTACGTGCCCCCGGGAGTGCCCACGACGGCGGTGCCCGGCGAAGAAAGGTTTCAGGAGCGGGTGGCGGCCTGCTCGAGCACGCGCTGCGCCTCGACCCGGTCCTTGGCGCGGCGGCGGTCCTCCAGCACGGAGGTCCAGGCGTTGCGGCGGGCGGTGCGCTGGCCGCCGCTCATGAGCAGGGACTCCACGGCGCGGAGCGCGTCGGTGAAGGACGGAATGGCGGTGGCGCGGACGGGCGCGGCCTGCATGATCGAGGTCCCCCCTCGGTCGGGTGTACGTCGCGTGATATCAGAGTCACTGATTGGTGTTACCAGGGCGTGACCGACCGGTCAAACGCCAATGAAGCCTTGATACAGGGCGCCGAAACACTGACGCGGCCCTGACGGTGCCCTCATCAGCGAGGACGGTCAGGACCGCGTCGACTCGGCCATTACTGGCCAGTAATAGCTTGTGCGTGAATTCACACAGCCTGGGTCGCGATGGAGCCGCCACCCGGCTGCGGAGCAGCGGACTCACGCTGTTCCATCGCCATCTGGTACAGGCGCCCGGCGCGGTACGAGGACCGGACCAGCGGACCGGACATCACACCGGAGAAGCCGATCTGCTCGGCCTCCTCCTTCAGCTCCACGAACTCCTGCGGCTTCACCCAGCGCTCCACCGGGTGGTGGCGCACGGAGGGGCGCAGGTACTGGGTGATGGTGACCAGCTCGCAGCCCGCCTCGTGCAGCTGCCTGAGCGCCTCGCTGACCTCCTCGCGGGTCTCGCCCATGCCGAGGATCAGGTTGGACTTGGTGACCAGGCCGAAGTCGCGGGCCTCGGTGATGACCTTCAGAGAGCGCTCGTAGCGGAAGCCGGGGCGGATCCGCTTGAAGATCCGCGGCACGGTCTCGACGTTGTGCGCGAAGACCTCGGGACGGGAGGAGAAGACCTCGGCCAGCTGCTCGGGGACCGCGTTGAAGTCGGGAGCCAGCAGCTCGACCTTGGTCCGGCCGGCCTCGCGCCCGGCGGTCTGCTGGTGGATCTGGCGCACGGTCTCGGCGTACAGCCAGGCGCCGCCGTCCTCCAGGTCGTCGCGGGCGACGCCGGTGATGGTGGCGTAGTTCAGGTCCATGGTGACCACGGACTCGCCGACGCGGCGCGGCTCGTCACGGTCGAGGGCCTCGGGCTTGCCGGTGTCGATCTGGCAGAAGTCGCAGCGCCGGGTGCACTGGTCGCCGCCGATGAGGAAGGTCGCCTCGCGGTCCTCCCAGCACTCGTAGATGTTCGGGCAGCCGGCTTCCTGACAGACGGTGTGCAGGCCCTCGCTCTTCACGAGCTTCTGCATCGCCGTGTACTCGGGGCCCATTTTCGCCCGGGTCTTGATCCACTCGGGCTTGCGCTCGATGGGGGTCTGGCTGTTGCGGACCTCCAGGCGCAGCATCTTGCGTCCGTCGGGTGCGACTGCGGACACGACCGGCTCCCTGCTGATTGCTGAGACGTAGTCGTCTGATTGCTCAGACGTAGTCTTCGATTCTTCGGCGTACACCAGCGTACGCCCGTATTAACTGAGCCCTACGCGTGAGGCCAACCTCACAGCCATGGGGCGCATTCCCCGATCAGGCGGATGCCTTCTCGATCACCCTCGGCTTCAGATCCGCGTTCTCCAGGATGTCCCTCAGGTGGCGCTCCACCACCGGCAGGACCTCCTCGATGGTGATGTCGCGGCCCAGTTCGCCCGCCAGGGAGGCCACCCCGGCGTCACGGATGCCGCACGGGATGATCCGGTCGAACCAGCGGTTGTCCGGGTTCACGTTGAAGGAGAAGCCGTGCATCGTGACGCCCTTGGCGACGCGGATGCCGATCGCGGCGATCTTGCGGTCCTCGCGGCGCTGGCCGGCGTTGGAGGGGGCGTACTCCGGGCCGTTCAGGCGGGGGTCGAACTCCTCGTCCTGGAGCCGCGGGTCGAAGTCGAGGGAGAGTCCGCCGAGGGCCGGGCGCTGCTCGACCGGGTCGCCGAGCACCCACACACCGCTGCGGCCCTCGACCCGGGTGGTCTCCACGCCGAACTCGGTGCAGGTGCGGATGAGAGCCTCCTCGAGGCGGCGCACATGGGCGACGACGTCCACCGGGCGGGGCAGCTTCTGGATCGGGTAGCCCACCAACTGACCGGGGCCGTGCCAGGTGATCTTGCCGCCGCGGTCCACGTCGATGACCGGGGTGCCGTCCAGCGGACGCTCGCTGTCCTCGGTCCGGCGGCCCGCCGTGTACACCGGGGGGTGCTCCAGGAGCAGCACGGTGTCGGGGGTCTCGTCGGCGAACCGGGCCGCGTGCACCCGGCGCTGCTCGTCCCACGCCTCCTGGTACTCGACGGCGTCCGCGCCGAACCCCATGTGGACGAACCGCAACTCACTCACGGCAAGCGCCTCCCTCAGCGATGGGTGTGTCAGGCACGTAACGCGCCCACGCCACTGTACGTCCGCCCGGCGTACGTCAGCCCTGGGGGCAATCCTCACACGATCGGATGAATGCACGGCGAAGCATGTGATCGTCTACTCACTCTCCGCTACATTCGCGCCGTCCAGCAGGCCATAAGGGCTGCTCACAGGCAATCCCGGCACTTCAGGCGCCGGAAGGCAGGAGACCGCACCGCAGATGACGGACCGACCCGCGCAGCGCACCCCCAACCGCCAGCTCGCCGCGCTCATCGCAGAAGCGGGATTCTCCAACGCGGGTCTGGCCCGTCGCGTCGACCAGCTCGGTCTGGAGCACGGGCTGGACCTCAGATACGACAAGACCTCGGTCACCCGCTGGCTGCGCGGACAGCAGCCCCGGGGCACCACGCCCGCCCTGATCGCCGAGGTGTTCACACGCCGGCTCGGACGCCGGCTCACGGCCCAGGATCTCGGCCTGGACGCCTGTGCGCCGGTGTACGCCGGGCTCGAGTTCGCGGCCACCCCCGAGGAGGCCGTCGACATCGTCAGCGGGCTGTGGCGCAAGGACTCCGGCAGTCACGCCGAGCTGCGCAAGATCGCCTTCACCCCGGCGGGTCTGGTCGTGCCCAGCCGGGACTGGCTGATCGGCAAGGCCGACGACAGGGTGGCCCGGGAGCCGGCACCCCGGGTGCCCGCCCAGGGCCGTCCCGCCGCCCGGGAGCGGCCGGAGGCCGTACCGGCGCCGCCCCGGCCCCGCGGGCACGCCGCCCGCGCCCCCGGCCACAAGGTCACCGGCGGCGACATCGCCGCGCTGCGCTCGGTCGGCGAACTGTTCCGCACCCTCGACGACGCCTACGGCGGCGGCCACGCCCGGCAGGCCCTCGTGCGCTACCTGGAGCACGAGTGCGAGCCGATGCTGCGCGGCGCCTACGACGAGCAGACCGGCCGCCGCCTGTTCGCCGCGGCCGCCGACCTCACCAGGCTCGCCGGCTGGACCTCGTACGACATCGCCGCGCACGGACTCGCCCAGCGCTACTTCGTGCAGGCCCTGCGCCTGGCTCAGGCGGCAGGTGACCGGTCCTACGGCTCCTACGTGCTGGTCACCATGAGCCGACAGGCCGTCTACCTCGGGCACGGCAGGGAGGCCGTACAGCTGGCGCGGGTGGCCCAGCAGGGGGTCGGCACCGGCGCACCGCCGGTCGTGCAGGCGCTGCTGCACGCCTCCGAGGCCCGCGCGCACGGGGTGCTCGGGGAGGTGAGGGCGTGCACCGGGGCGCTGGTGCGGGCCGAGCGCGCCCTGGAGGCGGCCCGGCCCGGCGACGACGTGCCGTACTGGGCCCGGTTCTTCGACGAGGCGCAGCTCTCCGACGAACTCGGGCACTGCCACCGCGACCTGCAGCAGTTCCGGGCCGCCGCCCAGCACGCGGAGCGCTCCCTCCAGCTGCGCGCCCCCTCCTACGCCCGCAGCCGCCTGTTCTGCCGGGTCGTCCTCGCCACCGCCCGGCTCGGCCTCGGCGAACTCGACCAGGCCTGCACACTGGCCGCCGAGGCCGCCGGCCAGGCGGCGGAGATGCGGAGCGCTCGCGCGATCGAGTACGTGAAGGACTTCGAACGCAGGCTGGAGCCGTATCGGGACGCGGCACCGGTGCGGGGGTATCGGGAGAAGGTGGCGGCGTTGGGGTGAGCAACAGCCCTTCAGGGCGTCTACGCCGCCCGGGGCAAAGTGGGTGCCGGGTCCGCGCTGTGTAGCGAACCCGTCGCCCCCAGGTCCGCCAGGATCGCCGCCGCGGCCCGGTGGGCCGAGTGCAGGGCGCCCTGGACGGTGCTGGTGTCGCGGTGGTCGCCGCAGACGTACAGGCCGGCCAGCAGGCGTACCGGGCGGCGCAGGTCGTGCGGGGGGCGCATCGCCGGTACCGCCTGCGGGGTGTGGTGCACGGCGAGCGTCTCCCAGCGGCGCGTCGAGGTGCCGTAGAGCCGCGAGAGGTGGATGCGGACTGCGGTGTCGACGCCGTCGGGCGGGGTGCCCAGCACGGTCGACGAGATCAGCACGCGGCCGGCCGGCGCGCGGCTCGGGTCGACGTTGCTGAGCACCGCCGTGTGCGCGACCGGTCCGCCGCGGTCGGCGTCCAGCAGCAGCGACGTGCCCGTCGTGAGGACCGCGGCCGGCTCGTCCGTGGTGTGGTGAACGACCGTCACCGGATGGAAGTCCGGCACCCTGAGCCCCGGCAGCAGCTCGGCCGCGGCCCGCGCGTCGGTCGCCAGCAGCACCGCACGGCAGCGGATCTCGCCGTGCTCGGCCGTGGTCACCGAGGTCGTGGACACGGAGGTGACCCGCACCCCGGTGCGCACGGTGCCGGGCGGCAGCGCGCCGGCCAGCAGCTCCGGCAGCACCTCCGCGCCACCCTCCGGCACGCACAGCCGGCCGCTCGCGAAGGAGTGCAGCGCCAGGTCGGCGCACCGGCTGGACGTGGTCAGCTCCGGGTCGCACAGCAGCGCGGCGAGCAGCGGGCGCAGGAAGCCGTCGATGGTCCGGGCGGGCACCCCGCGGGCCGCGAGGGCCTGTGCGGCGGGCAGTTCGGGCCGGGACAGCAGGCGTTCGACGGGAGTGGCGGCGATCCGGCCCAGGGCGGTGCCCAGGCGGGCCTGGTCGACCGCGCCGCCCACCGGCGCACCGGATCGGCCCGGTGCGGCCGCCGAGCCCCTGGGGGCGCTCGCCAGGGCGCGCACCACATGGAGTGCGCCCCTTGCGCTCCCTCCGGTCGCCGGGGCGCCCGCGCGGTGGGTATGTCCGTCGCGGTGCAGCAGCACGCCCGGCGCGAAGCGGCGCAGGGTGAGTGAGCCGAGCCCCGGAGTGCGCCGGAGCTCGGGATAGGACGTGGACAGCAGCTGTCCGATGCGATCGAGCCGGAAGCCGTCGACCTTCTCGGTCGACATGCGGCCGCCCACGTAAGGGGCGGCCTCCAGGACTACGGTCGTTACTCCTGCGCTGGTGAGCCGATGAGCCGCCGAGAGTCCGGCGGTTCCGGCTCCCACGATGACGACGTCCACCTGGTACGCGGGCTCAAGCACGAGGCCCCTCCTGTGGTTGCGCGGCCGGTGGAGACGTCATGCCCCCAACAGGCTCCAGGGATACCCGAGTTCGGGTCGAGGTTAGGGCCGTGATCGGTCGGGAACAGTCGCGCATCAACAGGGCACGGTCGCACGGCGGTCGCATACGGTCACAAGAGGTCGCAGGAGATCCCAGGAGCTTCTTGACGTCATGTCAGGCCGCGTGCACGGCGTCCTCCCCGGCCGCGTGCACGGCGTCCTCCCCGGCCGCACGCACGGCGTCCTCTCAGGCCGCCCGGATCGCGTCGTCGATCCCCGGGAACGCAAAGGTGAACCCCGACTCCAGCAGCCGCTTCGGCACCACCCGCAGACTGCCCAGCACCTCCCCGGCCATCTCGCCCAGCACCGTCCGCAGCACCGGCGCCGGGACGGCGAACAGCGTCGGCCGGTGCAGCACCCGCCCCATCGCCTCGGTGATCTCACGGTTCGTCAGCGGCTGGGGCGCGGTCAGGTTGAACGGCCCGGACAGCGTGTCCTGGTCGATGAGATACCGGATCGCGGCGACCTCGTCGTGCAGCGCGACATACGACCAGTACTGCCGTCCGTCGCCCATCCGCCCCCCGAGCCCCGCCTTGAACAGCGGGAACAACCGCCCCCAGGCCCCGCCGCCCCGCGCGACCACCAGACCCGTGCGCACGAACACCGTCCGCACGCCCGCCTCCTGCACGGGCGCCGCCGCCTCCTCCCACTCCACGCACAGCGACGGCAGGAACCCGTCCCCGGGTGGCGCGTCCTCGTCCACGGCCCGGTCGCCCGTGTCGCCGTAGATGCCGATCGCGCTGCCGTTCACGAAGACCCGCGGCGGTGTGTCCAGCGAGGCCACCGCCTCCGCCAGCGCCGCCGTGCCGAGCACCCGGCTGTCCCGGACCAGCCGCTTGTACTCCGGTGTCCAGCGCCGGTCGCCGATCCCCGCCCCCGCGAGGTTCACCACCGCGTCGCAGCCGACCAGCCCGGCCGCGTCCACCTGCTGCCGCTCGGGGTCCCAGCGGACCTCGCTCCCGTCCCGGGGCGCACGGCGGACCAGGCGCACCACTTCGTGCCCGTCCGCGGTCAGGGACCGCACCAGGGCGCTGCCGATGAGACCGGACGCACCGGCCACGGCGATTCTTGAAAGTTCCATGACCTCAGCATGCGCCGTCGGCCTGCAGGATGCGCGTAAAAACGCGTGGGTCGGCGTCATCCACCGTCATAGGGTGGCCGTCATGCCGGAGCCGTCCATACGCATCGCCCTGCCGGCCGACGTCGAGGAGCTGACCCTCCTCGACAAGGCCACGTGGTCCACCCTGCACGCGGTCACGCCGGAGCCGCAGCCGCCGTACGACCCCTTCTTCAGCGAGCGGCACAGCCCCGAGGACACGCTCGTCGCCGAACTCGACGGACGCATCGTCGGTTATGTCCGCCTCGGCTTCCCCACCTCGCTCGCCGCGAACGCGCACGTACGGCAGATCCAGGGACTCGCCGTCCATGACGACGCCCGCGGCAGGGGCGTCGGCCGGGCGCTGACCCGGGCCGCGATCGAGGAGGCGCGCAGGCGCGGCGCACGCCGCATCACCCTGCGCGTGCTCGGGCACAACACCCTGGCGCGCGGGCTCTACGAGTCCGAGGGGTTCGTGGTCGAGGGCGTCCAGCCGGAGGAGTTCCTGCTCGACGGCGTGTACGTCGACGACGTGCTCATGGGCCGTGCCCTGTGAGCCGCCCTACGACGTGACCAGTTGGCCCGTGTCCACCGGCGCCGTCGCCGTGGCCGCGTGTCCGGCGTCGCTCGCCACCTCGGCCGCCGTCAGCACGTACCCCGTCTCGGCGTCCGAGGTGGAGCGGGCGAAGACCACGCCGAACACCCGCCCGTCGGTGGTCAGCAGCGGGCCGCCGGAGTTGCCCGGCCGGACCGTCGAGCGGATCGAGTAGATCTCCCGGGTGACCGTGTGGTTGTTGTAGATGTTCTGGCCGGTCGCCCGCACCCGGTTCGCCACCGTCGCCGCCTGCAGGTTCAGGTTCCCGTCCTGCGGATAGCCCGCGACCACCGCCGAGTCGCCGCGCGCGGCGCTCCGGTCGAACCGCAGCACCGGGGCGCGCAGTTCGGGCACGTACAGCACCGCCACGTCCCGGTCGGGGTCGAAGAGCACCACCCGGGCCTCGTACGACCGCCCGACCCCGCCCACCCGCACGCTCGGGTGGTCGATGCCCGCCACCACGTGGGCGTTCGTCATCACGTGCCGCGACGCGTACACGAAGCCGCTGCCCTCCCGGCCCTCGGTGCCGGAGGCGCCCTCGATCTTCACCGTGCTCCGCTTGGCGGCCTCGGTCGCGGCCGGCGTCACGCTGTCGCCCGTGGGCCGGGGCACCTGGGCCGTCGACTCGTTCTCGAACGGGTTGAAGACCTGCGGGAAGCCCGCCTCGGTCAGTGCGGACGTCGCCCGCGAGAACCACACGGGGGTCGTCTCCGGCATCGTCTGCTGCACCGTGCCCAGCAACGCCGAGTTCCGTATGGCCGTCGTCAGGGTCTGCGACGAGGACGCGCCCAGCACGCTCGCCGCGACCCAGGCCACGATCAGCACCGCGACCGAGTTGGCCGCGGCACCCCCTATGCCGTCCGCGACCCGCAGCGGACCCCGGCCCTCCCGGTCCAGCTCCCGCCGCAGCCGCAGCGCCAGCCGGCCCGCCAGCTCGTGCCCCACCACCCCCGGGACCAGCACCGTCAGCACCGCCAGCACGGTCGCGGCCGACGAGCCGCGCGCCACCGTGCCGGTCACCCACGGCAGCACCCACACGCCGACGACCGCGCCGCCCACGAACCCCGCCAGGGACACACATCCGGCCACCAGCCCGCGCCGGTAACCGGACGCCGCGTAGACGAGGATCACCAGTGCGAGCACCAGGTCGAGCAGGTCCACGGAGCCGCCTTTCTCTCGGACCCCCTAATACGGCCGGGGCGGGCCCGATGATCAGTCACGCGCGTGCGAGAGCGGCCACCGGACGGCGAACCGGCCACGTGTGCGTATATCCCCAGAAACGTCCTCCACCAGGACGATGGTTCCACCGGGTGGCACAGCACACATCGCGAGCCCGGCGGACCGGCCCGACAGTGGGCTCATGCCTGTCTTCCGAAGATCGCGAGGGACGCGGAAGCGGCGGGCCGTGCGCGTGCCCAGTTCCGTACTGGTGCTGCTGGGCTGTCTGCCCGGCCTGACCGCCGTCCTCACGCTGGTCCTGTTCGCCCGCGGCGTCGAGCGCCCCGTCGAGGTCCGGATCGGCCGGCCCGCCGCGGACCGGCCCCAGCAGGCCCACCGCGCCCCCCGGCCGCTGATCGTGCCCCGGGCCGCCTGGCTGGACAGCACCGCGGCCACGCACAGCCAGCCGCCCCCGCGCTACGACGACAAGGTGGTCGCCGTCTTCGTCCACCACACCGACTCGCCCAACCACTACGACTGCGCCGAGGCGCCCCGCATCATCCGCGACCTCTATGCCGGCCAGACCGGCCCCCGCAGCTGGGACGACATCGGCTACAACTTCCTCGTCGACCGCTGCGGCACCATCTACGAAGGCCGCGCCGGAGGCGTCGACCGGCCCGTCACCGGCGCCCACACCCAGGGCTTCAACCACCGCACCACCGGCATCGCCGCCCTCGGCACCTTCACCGCCGGCGTCGCCGTGCCGCAGGCCATGACCGACGCGATCGCCACCCTCGCCGCCTGGAAGCTCGGCCTCGCCGACGTCGACCCGCGCTCCCGCACCCGCCTGGTCTCCAGCAACGGCCTCAGCCGCTACAAGGCCGGCAGCACCGTCACCCTGCCCGCCGTGGCCGGTCACAACGACGGCTTCATGACCAGCTGCCCGGGCGCCGCCCTGTCCGCCAGGCTCCCGGAGATCAGGCAGACCGCCGCCCGCCTGCAGGGCCGCGTCCCCGCCGGACCCGTGCCCACAGGAACGCCACAGGCGACTCACCGCACCCCCTGAGGTCGCCGCCCTACCGTCGAGGCACGCACTCAGCGGGAGATGCGCCGACTGGAGGTGGGGACACGATGAGCGGTCGTACGCGGCAGCAGGACGAGCAGGCCCGGCAGTCCGGGCCGGCGGGCTCCGTGTGGGCGCGGGCGGTGCGCCGCCCCTGGACCGTCGTCTGCGTGGTCGCGGCGGTCGTGGTCGGACCGGCCGCCGCGACGGCCTCGGCACTCGACCGGGCCAACGCGGCGCCCCCGTTGCACGCGCCCGGAGTCAGCTCTTGAAACGCGCCGAAAGCCGGGGATACAGCTCGGCGAGGGCCGCCTCGTTCTCGAAGTCGATCGGGGTGCCCTCCGGTTCGTCGCTCGTGGACGCGATGCCGAGGTCCGGGGCGACGGTGCCGGTGAGCTGCTCGTAGGCCTCGTCCGCCGCGTACCCCAGCTCCTCGCCGTCGCCGTCGATCTCCTCGTCGAAGTCGTCCAGCAGCTCGGCCAGCGAGTCCGGGGCGTGCAGGGCGCCCTCGAAGACCTCCCGGCCCTGGCCGATGAGCCAGCAGCGGAAATAGTCGAACGCGTCATCGCTGGCCCCGCCCAGCAGCACCCAGGCGGCGCCCCACAGGTCCCAGTGGTAGGCGCGGTTGTAGCGGGACTCGAAGTGCCGGGCGAAGTCCAGGACCGTCTCCGGGTCCAGCTGGAGCAGCCGGTCCACGAGCAGGTCGGCCTGCTCCTCGGGGTCGCCCTCGGCGGCCTCGCGGGTGGTGTCGATCAGCTCCCAGAACTCCGACTCTTCCATCACGGGTCCAGCATCGGGCCTGAGCCGGTGGGGCGCACGCGGAGTGGGGCGGATCGTTATCTCCCGTACAGAGCGCCGAGGCGTACGGCATCGCGCATGAACCGCTCCCGCAGACTCTCCGGGGCCAGCACCTCGACCTCCGGGCCCAGCGCCGTCAGCTGCGCGTGCGCGACCTCCTCCGACTCCACCGGCAGGGTCACCGTCACCCACCTCTCCCCGTCCGGGGCGCCGGAGCCCGCCAACGCCTCCCGAGCGGAAGCGGGATCGACGGCGTACGGAAGTCTTCGCACGCCGGCCTGCGACAGCCGTACGACGACCTCGGCATGCAGGATCGACCGGGCGAACCGCTCGGCCTGCTCGGCCCAGTAGCGGGGCAGGTCGAACTCCGGATCACGGCTGAAGCGCTCGTCACGGGCCTCGACGGCACCGAACCGGTCGATCCGGTACGTCCGGAAGGCGCCGCCGTCGGCCACCCGCGCGCACAGGTACCAGACACCCGCCTTCAGCACGAGCCCGTACGGCTCCAAGTCCCGCTCGACGACAGCTTCCCCGCGCCGGTAGACGGCCCCGATCCGCCGGTCGTCCCACACCGCCTCGGCGATCACGGGCAGCAGCGCGGGTGTCTCCGGCTCCCGGAACCAGGCGGGCGCGTCCAGATGGAACCGCTGGGCCGCGCTGTCCGGGGCGTCCCGCAGGGAGGGCAGCAGGGCCGCGGAGACCTTCAGCCGGGCCGCGGAGGCCACGTCGTCCAGCCCCATCTCCCGCAGCGCCCCCGGCACCCCGCTCAGGAACAGGGCCTCGGCCTCGCTGCGCGCGAGCCCCGTCAGCCGTGTGCGATAGCCGCCGATCAGCCGGTACCCGCCGGCCCGCCCCCGGTCGGCGTACACGGGCACCCCGGCCTCCGACAGCGCCTGCGCGTCCCGCGTGACCGTCCGCTCCGACACCTCCAGCTCCCGGGCCAGCTCGGCGGCGGTCATGGAGGGGCGGGACTGGAGGAGAAGCACCATCTTGATGAGCCGGGCCGCACGCATGCGTCTCATGATGCCGGGGGCCACTGACAAAGAAGGGGTACGGCAGCTTGCCGTACCCCTTCTCAGGACTCAGGTGACTACAGCCCGTACTTCTCCCGGGCTTCCTTCACCGCGGTCGCCTTGACCTCGCCGCGCTTGGCGAGCTGGGCCAGGGCCGCGACGACGATCGACTGGGCGTCGACGCCGAAGTGGCGGCGGGCCGCCTCGCGGGTGTCGGACAGGCCGAAGCCGTCGGCGCCCAGCGAGGACCAGTCCTGCTCGACCCACTGCGCGATCTGGTCCGGGACCTGGCGCATGTAGTCGGAGACGGCCAGGACCGGGCCCTCGGCGCCCTGCAGCGCCTGGCGGACGTACGGCACCCGCTCCTCGCCGCGCAGCAGGGCCGCGTCGGCCTCCATCGCGTCACGGCGCAGCTCGGACCAGGAGGTCGCGGACCACACGTCGGCGGCCACGCCCCACTCCTCGGCGAGCAGCTGCTGCGCCTCAAGGGCCCAGTGGATCGCCGTACCCGAGCCGAGCAGCTGGATGCGCGGGGCGTTGGCCGGGGCGGTCACGCCCGCGGACTCCGCCGTGTTGAAGCGGTACAGACCCTTGACGATGCCCTCGTCGATACCGAGCCCGGCCGGCTTGGCCGGCTGCGGCAGCGGCTCGTTGTAGACCGTCAGGTAGTAGAAGACGTTCTGGTCCTCGCCCGGCTTGGCCTCGCCGTACATCCGGCGCAGACCCTCACGGACGACGACCGCGATCTCGTACGCGAACGCCGGGTCGTAGGTGAGGGCGGCCGGGTTGGTGGCCGCGATCACCGGGGAGTGGCCGTCGGCGTGCTGGAGGCCCTCGCCCGTCAGGGTCGTACGGCCCGCCGTCGCGCCGACGAGGAAGCCGCGGCCGAGCTGGTCGCCGAGCTGCCACATCTGGTCGGCCGTGCGCTGCCAGCCGAACATCGAGTAGAAGATGTAGAAGGGGATCATCGCTTCGCCGTGCGTTGCGTAGGCGCTGGACGCGGCGATGAAGTCGGCCATCGAACCGGCCTCGGTGATCCCCTCGTTGAGGATCTGGCCGTTCTTGGCCTCCTTGTAGTACATCAGCTGGTCGCGGTCGACCGGCTCGTACGTCTGGCCCTTGGGCGAGTAGATGCCCAGGGACGGGAAGAGGCTCTCCATGCCGAAGGTGCGCGCCTCGTCGGGGACGATCGGCACCCAGCGCTTACCGGTCTCCTTGTCGCGGACCAGGTCCTTGACCAGGCGGACGAAGGCCATGGTGGTGGCCACGTTCTGGGAGCCGGAGCCCTTGTCGAAGGAGGCGAAGGCTTTCTCGGCGGGGGCGGGCAGCGGGGCCAGCGCGTGCGTGCGGCGGGCCGGGGCCGGGCCGCCGAGGGCCGCGCGGCGCTCCTGGAGGTAGCGGACCTCGGGGGAGTCCGCGCCCGGGTGGCCGTAGGGCACCTGGCCGTCGGCGAAGTCGCTGTCCTTGATCGGCAGGTCGAGCAGGTCCCGCATCGTCTTGAACTCGTCCACCGTCAGCTTCTTCATCTGGTGGTTGGCGTTCTTCGACGCGAAGCCCTCGCCGAGGGTGTTGCCCTTGACCGTCTGGGCCAGGATCACGGTCGGCGCGCCCTTGTGCTCGACGGCGGCCTTGTACGCGGCGTAGACCTTGCGGGCCTCGTGACCACCGCGGGAGAGGTGGAAGCACTCGAGGATCTTGTCGTCGCTCAGCAGCTTCGCCATCTCGACGAGCGCCGGGTCCTTGCCGAAGAAGTCGGCGCGGATGTAGGCGGCGTCGCGGGTCTGGTACGTCTGGATCTGCGCGTCCGGTACCTCGCGCAGGCGGCGTACCAGCGCGCCGGTGGTGTCGAGCTGGAACAGCTCGTCCCAGGCCGAGCCCCACAGCGTCTTGATGACGTTCCAGCCGGCGCCGCGGAACTGGGCCTCCAGCTCCTGCACGATCTTGAAGTTGGCGCGGACCGGGCCGTCGAGGCGCTGCAGGTTGCAGTTGATGACGAAGGTGAGGTTGTCCAGTTCCTCACGGGCGGCGAGCGCGAGGGCCGCCGTCGACTCCGGCTCGTCCATCTCGCCGTCGCCGAGGAACGCCCACACGTGCGAGGCGGAGACGTCCTTGATGCCGCGGTTGGTGAGGTACCGGTTGAAGCGCGCCTGGTAGATCGCGGAGAGCGGGCCGAGGCCCATCGACACCGTCGGGAACTCCCACAGCCAGGGCAGGCGGCGCGGGTGCGGGTAGGAGGGCAGGCCGTTGCCGCCGGACTCCTGGCGGAAGTTGTCGAGGTGGCCCTCGTTCAGCCGGCCGTCCAGGAAGGCGCGGGCGTAGATGCCGGGGGAGGCGTGGCCCTGGATGTAGAGCTGGTCGCCGGACCCGTCGGCCTCCTTGCCCTGGAAGAAGTGGTTGAAGCCCGTCTCGTAGAGCCAGGCCGCGGAGGCGAAGGTGGCGATGTGGCCGCCGACGCCGTACTTCGAGCCGCGGGTCACCATGGCGGCCGCGTTCCAGCGGTTCCACGCGGTGATCCGGGTCTCCATCGCCTCGTCACCGGGAACGGCTGGCTCGGCGGCGGTGGGGATGGTGTTGACGTAGTCGGTCTCGAGGAGCTTCGGCAGCGCGATGCCGCCCGCCTCGGCGCGCTCCAGCGTGCGCCGCATCAGGTACGCGGCGCGGTGCGGCCCGGCCTCCCTGGCGACGGCGTCCAGGGAGGCCCGCCATTCGGCGGTCTCCTCGGGGTCGCGGTCGGGGAGCTGGTCGAGCGCGCTCGGCTGGATGGCGTTGGGGTCGGTCATGTCGCCGCCTTCCTCAGTCGAAGGGGGTTCCCTCATCGGTAAGGGTTCGGGGGTGCCCTTGGTCTTTGGCAGGACAGGGCAGGCGGGCTTCGGTAGAAGTCCGTCGGCGACTGTAACCCCCTGATCGATGATCGATCAAAGGGTGGCGGGGCAAAACTTCTCGATTTCGAGAAAGTAGGCACCCGGTGCCTTTGAAACGGGCACCCGGTGCCGCATCTGACCGGGGTTTTCGCAGGTGAGCGACGGTATGCTCGGGTGAATCAAGCCCTCGGGGCGCAGCCCAGGACGTGGGCCTTCACCAGCTCGGCGATGCGCGGATCCCGGCGCTTGAAGGCCTGCACCAGCTCCTCGTGCTCCTCCGCGTACGACTGCTGGACCGTGCCCAGCCAGCGGATCGACAGCGCTGTGAACACCTCGATGCCCAGGCCCTCCCAGGTGTGCAGCAGCACCGAGTTGTTCGCCGCGCGGACCAGCTCGCGGTGGAAGCCGACCGTGTGGCGGACCTGGGCCGTGCCGTCGGCCTTGTGATCGGCCTCGTACAGGGCCAGGACGTGCGGCTCCAGGGCCGAGCAGTCCTCCGCGAGGCGTTCGGCCGCCAGCTCCGCCGCGATGGCCTCCAGGCCGGCTCGGACGGGGTAGCTCTCCTCCAGGTCGGCCGCGGTCAGGTTCCGTACGCGTACGCCCTTGTTCGGCGCGGACTCGATCAGCCGCAGGGACTCCAGCTCGCGCAGGGCCTCCCGGACCGGCGTCTGGCTGACCTCCAGCTCGGTGGCGATCCGCCGCTCCACGATGCGCTCGCCCGGCTGCCAGCGACCGCTGACGATTCCCTCCACGATGTGCTCGCGGATCTGTTCGCGCAGCGAGTGGATGACGGGGGCGGTCATGAGGGCTCCTTCGGGAGGGCTGACGTTTAGACAATAAGGCCGTGCGGCGCTTCGGGGGGATGCATGGGGGTGCTTTCGTGCAGGTGAGACGAGGCGCACATGGGACTTGCGGCGCCTGACAGCTCGGTGCGGACTGTCTCCGGGCGACCGCGGGTGGTTTGTGGTTGCTCGCGCCCACGCGGCGGAGCCGCACATCGATACGGCCCCGCGCCCCTGGGGAGTTGCGGCTTGCCCCGCTGGAACGGCGAAGCCCCGCCCGGAAGGCTCCGGGCGGGGCTTCGTACTGCCTGATCTCAGGGAATCAGAGGCCGAGCTCGACCTCGAACTCGCCCGCCTCCAGGATCGCCTTGACCGCCGTCAGGTAACGGGCCGCGTCGGCGCCGTCGACCAGGCGGTGGTCGTAGGAGAGGGTCAGGTAGGTCATGTCGCGGACGCCGATGACCGTGCCCTCCTCGGTCTCGATGACGGCCGGACGCTTGACCGTGGCACCGATGCCGAGGATCGCGACCTGGTTCGGCGGCACGATGATCGTGTCGAACAGCGCGCCACGCGAACCGGTGTTGGAGATGGTGAAGGTCGCGCCGGACAGCTCGTCCGGGGTGATCTTGTTGGCGCGGACCTTGCCCGCCAGGTCGGCCGTGGCCTTGGCGATGCCGGCGATGTTCAGGTCGCCCGCACCCTTGATGACCGGGGTCATCAGGCCCTTCTCCGAGTCCACCGCGATACCGATGTTCTCGGTGTCGAAGTAGCTGATCGTGCCCTCGGCCTCGTTGATCCGGGCGTTGATGACCGGGTGGGCCTTCAGCGCCTGGGCGGCGGCCTTGACGAAGAACGGCATCGGGGAGAGCTTGACGCCCTCACGGGCGGCGAAGGAGTCCTTCGCCTTGCCGCGCAGCTTCATCAGGCGGGTGACGTCGACCTCGACGACCGACGACAGCTGGGCCTGCTCGTGCAGCGCCTTGACCATGTTGTCGCCGATGACCTTGCGGATGCGGGGCATCTTGACGGTCTGGCCACGCAGCGGGGAGACCTCCAGCGCGGGGGCCTTCTTGGCGGCTGCCGGAGCGGCGGCCGGAGCCGGAGCAGCGGCGGCGGCCTTCGCGGCCTCGGCGGCGGCGATGACGTCCTGCTTGCGGATGCGGCCGCCGACGCCGGTGCCCTTGACGGTGGCCAGGTCGACGCCGTTCTCGGCGGCGAGCTTGCGCACCAGCGGGGTGACGTAGGCGCCCTCGTCGGTCGCCTGGGCGGCGGCCGGAGCGGCCGGAGCCGGGGTGACCGGGGCCGGAGCCACCGGCGCGGGGGCCGGGGCGGCCGGAGCCGGGGCGGCGGCGACCGGGGCGGGCGCGGGCGCCGGAGCGGCCGGGGCCACGGGGGCGGCCGGGGCCGGAGCAGCGGGGGCCGGAGCCGGGGCGGCGGGGGCCGGGGCGGCGGCCGGAGCCGCACCCGCGGCGCCGATGACGGCGAGCTTGGCGCCGACCTCGGCGGTCTCGTCCTCGCCGACCACGATCTCCAGGAGCACGCCGGAGGCGGGCGCCGGGATCTCGGTGTCGACCTTGTCGGTGGAGACCTCGAGCAGCGGCTCGTCGGCCTCGACGGAGTCACCGACCGACTTCAGCCAGCGGGTGACGGTGCCCTCGGTGACGGACTCACCGAGCGCGGGCAGGACCACGTCCGTGCCGGTGGCGCCACCGGCCGGAGCGGCAGCGGGGGCGGGAGCCGGGGCGGCCGGAGCCGCAGGGGCCTCGGCGACCGGCGCCGGGGCGGGCTCGGCGACCGGGGCCGCAGCCTCGGCGGCCGCGGGGGCCGGAGCGGCAACGGGCGCACCCGTGCCGTCGTCGATGACCGCCAGCTCGGCGCCGACCTCGACGGTCTCGTCCTCGGCGACCTTGATGGAGGCCAGCACACCGGCGGCGGGCGAGGGGATCTCGGTGTCGACCTTGTCGGTCGACACCTCGAGCAGCGGCTCGTCGGCCTCGACGCGCTCGCCTTCGGCCTTCAGCCAGCGGGTGACAGTGCCCTCGGTGACGCTCTCACCGAGCGCCGGAAGGGTTACGGAAACCGCCATGGTTTCGGTTTCTCCTTACGAATTTGCGGAAGTCTGTGTCGTCGCGCCCGTGGACCGAAGGCTCAGTCGTGGGAGTGCAGGGGCTTGCCGGCGAGCGCCAGGTGCGCCTCGCCCATCGCCTCGTTCTGCGTCGGGTGGGCGTGGATGAGCTGGGCGACCTCGGCCGGCAGCGCCTCCCAGTTGTAGATCAGCTGGGCCTCGCCGACCTGCTCACCCATGCGGTCGCCGACCATGTGGACGCCGACCACGGCACCGTCCTTCACCTGGACGAGCTTGATCTCGCCCGCGGTGTTCAGGATCTTGCTCTTGCCGTTGCCCGCCAGGTTGTACTTCAGAGCGACGACCTTGTCCGCGCCGTAGATCTCCTTGGCCTTGGCCTCGGTGATACCGACGGAGGCGACCTCCGGGTGGCAGTACGTCACCCGCGGGACACCGTCGTAGTCGATCGGAACGACCTTCAGACCGGCCAGACGCTCCGCCACCAGGATGCCCTCGGCGAAGCCGACGTGCGCGAGCTGGAGGGTCGGGACGAGGTCACCGACGGCGGAGATGGTCGGAACGTTGGTGCGCATGTACTCGTCGACCAGGACGTAGCCCCGGTCCATGGCGACACCCTGCTCCTCGTAGCCGATGCCCTGGGAGACCGGACCGCGGCCGACGGCGACGAGGAGGACCTCGGCCTCGAACTCCTTGCCGTCCGCGAGGGTGACCTTCACACCGTCCTGGGTGTACTCGGCCTTCTGGAAGAAGGTGCCCAGGTTGAACTTGATGCCGCGCTTGCGGAACGCGCGCTCGAGAAGCTTGGAGGAGTTCTCGTCCTCGACCGGGACGAGGTGCTTGAGGCCCTCGATGACCGTGACGTCCGAGCCGAAGGACTTCCACGCCGAGGCGAACTCGACGCCGATGACACCGCCGCCGAGGATGATCGCGGACTTGGGCACGCGGTCCAGGACGAGGGCGTGGTCGGACGAGATGATCCGGTTGCCGTCGATCGCCAGGCCCGGCAGCGACTTCGGCACGGAGCCGGTCGCCAGCAGGACGTGGCGGCCCTGGATGCGCCGGCCGTTCACGTCGACGGAGGTCGGGGAGGACAGACGGCCCTCACCCTCGATGTAGGTCACCTTGCGGGAGGCGATCAGGCCCTGCAGACCCTTGTACAGGCCGGCGATGACACCGTCCTTGTACTTGTGGACGGCCGGGACGTCGATGCCCTCGAAGGTGGCCTTGACGCCGAACTGCTCGCTCTCGCGAGCCTGGTCGGCGATCTCGCCCGCGTGCAGCAGGGCCTTGGTGGGGATGCAACCCCGGTGCAGGCAGGTGCCGCCGACCTTGTCCTTCTCGATCAGGGCGACGTCCAGGCCCAGCTGCGCCCCGCGCAGGGCCGCGGCGTAACCACCGCTACCACCGCCGAGGATCACTAGGTCGAAAACGGTGCTGGCGTCGTTCGCCACGTCACGTCCTCCATGCATGTGCGCCTTACGCCGATCTCCGATGACCGGCGGGCGGCTGGTGTCCGGCCGCTTGATGCTTCGGCCCTTCGGTGGGGGCCCTGTCCTGCCGGGCTCCATCTTTGCACTTGTTCGAGGCGGACGAGACGCCGGGCCGGGGTGTGACACATCGCACTGGTGGAGGGCAACAGGAGAAAACGGCTCCGGAGTGAAGAACACCCCGGAGCCGTTACGGCAAAGGAATCAACCTCAGCCGAGGTCACCCGCTGCGGTGAGCTCCGCGAGCCGCACCAGCGTCCGCACCGCGCTGCCCGTACCACCCTTCGGCGTGTAACCGAATGCACCGCCCTCGTTGAAGGCCGGCCCGGCGATGTCCAGGTGCGCCCAGGTGATGCCCTCGCCGACGAACTCCTTCAGGAACAGACCGGCGACCAGGCCGCCGCCCATCCGCTCGCCCATGTTCGCGATGTCGGCGACGGGGGAGTCCATCCCCTTGCGCAGGTGCTCCGGCAGCGGCATCGGCCACGCCGGCTCGCCCACCTCCTCCGCGGCCTCGTACACCGCCGTGCGGAAGGCGTCGTCGTTGGCCATGACCCCGAACGTCCGGTGGCCCAGCGCCAGCACCATCGCGCCGGTCAGCGTGGCCACGTCCACGATCGCGTCCGGCTTCTCCAGCGAGGCCGCCCACAGCGCGTCGGCCAGGACCAGCCGGCCCTCGGCGTCGGTGTTGAGCACCTCGACGGTCTTGCCGCTGAACATGCGCAGCACGTCACCGGGGCGCACGGCGGAGCCGGAGGGCATGTTCTCGGCCAGCGCCAGCCAGCCGGTGATGTTGACCTCCAGGCCGAGGCGGGCGGCGGCGACGACCGCGGCGAACACGGCGGCGGCACCGCTCATGTCGCACTTCATCGTCTCGTTGTGACCGGCCGGCTTCAGCGAGATGCCGCCCGAGTCGTAGGTGATGCCCTTGCCGACGAAGGCCAGGTGCTTCTCCGCGTTCGGGTGCGTGTACGACAGCTTGACCAGGCGCGGGGTCGCGGCCGAACCGCCGCCGACGCCCATGATGCCGCCGTAGCCGCCCTTGACCAGGGCCTTGTCGTCGAGCACCTGCACCTTGAGGCCGTGCTCCTTGGCCGCGGCCTGCGCCTGGGCGGCGAAGGTCGCCGGGGTGAGGTCGTTCGGCGGCATGTTGATCAGGTCACGGGAGCGGTTCAGCTCCTCGGCGACCGCGACGGCCCGGGCCACGGCGCTCTTGTGGGCCGCGTCCCGCGGCTTGCCGCCGAGCAGCGCGGCCTCGGCCAGCGGCGCCTTGCCGTTCTTGGCCTTGGCATCCTTGCCGGAGTCCTTGTACGCGTCGAAGGTGTAGGCGCCGAGCAGGACGCCCTCCCCGATCGCGCCGACGGCGCCCGCGTCGTCGATGGGCAGCGCGAACACGGCCTTCTTGGACCCGGCGAGCGCACGGGCGGCCAGGCCGGCGGCCTTGCGCAGCGCCTCGGCGTCGTAACCGGCGTCCTTCTCGGGCTCCGCGCCCAGGCCCACCGCCACCACGAGCGGCGCCTTGAAGCCGGCCGGGGCGGGCAGTTTCGTCAGCTCGCCCTCGGCACCCGAGGCACCGAGGGTCTCCAGGACGCCGGCCAGCCTGCCGTCGTACGCGTTGTCCACGGCGTCGGCGCCGGGCGCGACGACGGGTCCCTTGGCGCCCTTGGCGACACCGATCACGATCGCGTCGGCCCGGAGGCCGGGCGCCGCGGCGGTGCTGAGAGTCAGAGCAGTCACGGTGGTGAAATCTCGCTTCCGATGTGAAGTTGCTGTGGCCGATGAGGGGTGGGTCGACCGGGCCCGAGAGCCGACCCTAGGTCCAGGCCTTGGGGCATGTGGCAACCGGGGCCTTCACCCTGTCGGCGAACACCCGTGACGAGACTACGCGCGTGCGACCGTTCGCTCATGCCTGCGGGTGTTCACCTGTGCGTGGCGTCGTGGCCACTTCTCACCCCCGGACGTCGGTGAGCTGAGCCACTCTCATCGGGTCAGGCGGGCCGGCTGCGCGCGGATTCGCATGATTTCCGCTGATCCTCCACGGTTTCGCCGCAGAGGATCCCCTGGGGGAGGAACCAGTCATCTCTACAGGAGAGTTGCGGCCTCGTCCTCCTCGTCACCTTCGAGGGCTCCTCGGCGACCTACCTGCGCACGCCCCAGCAGCCCCGCCACTACCCCGCCGGGGTGCGGGTCTGCCGTCTGGTCCACGGCGTCCCGGCGGACGCGGACATGGCCGGGGCCGCCCGGGAGCGGGGCGCGCAGTGCACTGCGCGGTCCCCGGCACGGGCGCCCACCCCTGGGGCGCACTGCCCCACGGCCCGAGCGCCGACAGGCCCTAGCGGCCCAGGGACAGCACCACGAGCGCGGCCGTCGCCGCCGTCTCCGCGAGGGCGCCGAAGACGTCCCCGGTGACACCGCCGAAGCGGCGGGTGCAGCGGCGCAGCAGGAGTTCGGCGGTGGCGAGGGACAGCAGGACCGCGGCCGCCGCGCGGAGGGCGCCGTACGGGCCCTGGGCCGTACCCCAGGCGGCCGAGACGATCGTGAAGGCTGCCGTGACGGCCAGCGCGCCCGGTACCGGCACCACGCCGGCGACCGCCGCCCCGAGACCCTCCGGACGGGCCGCGGGCACCCCGGTGCGCGCGGCCAGGGTGAGCGCGAGCCGCGCCGCGACCGCCGAGGTCACCGCCGCGGCGGCGCCCCGCACCCAGGAGTCGGCGTAGAGCTGCGCCAGCACGGCGACCTGGGCCAGCAGCACCAGGACGAGGGTCAGCACCCCGAACGGCCCGATGTCCGACTGCTTCATGATCTGCAGCGCGTCCTCCGCGGGCTTGCCGCTGCCGAGCCCGTCCGCCGTGTCCGCGAGCCCGTCGAGGTGCAGACCGCGGGTCAGCGCGGCCGGCACGGCGACGGCGGCGACGGCGGCGAGCAACGGGCCGGCACCCAGCAGGAGCAGCAGCAGCCCGAGCCCCGCCGCGCAGCAGCCGACGACCAGTCCGACGACCGGGGCGTTCAGCATGCCCCCGCGGGCGGCCTCCCTGTCCCACCGGTGCACCCGAACGGGCAGCACGGAGAGCGTGCCGAAGGCGAAGCGGAGGCCGTCGAGAGGGGAGGACTTGAGCACCGGCGCAGGTTACCGGGCCGTCGCCGGGCTCCCCACCGCGGCCGGGACTAAAGTGCGCACATGGGGCACTGGTGGGAGCGGAACATCCTGGAGCCGGGAAAACTTCCGTTGCTGCTGGCCCTGACCGCCTTCGTCGTCACCTTCCTCGTCACGCGGGTGATCGTCCGGCTGATCCGGGCCGGCAGGGGCCCCTTCGGCAACGTCGAGGCGGGCGGGCTGCACATCCACCACGTGGTCCCCGGGGTCGTCCTCACCGTCGCCGGCGGCTTCGGCGCCGTCGCCAGCGCGTCGTCGCACGGCGCGGGCATGACCATCTCCGCGGTCGTCTTCGGCATGGGGGTGGGGCTCGTCCTGGACGAGTTCGCGCTGATCCTGCACCTCGACGACGTCTACTGGACCGAGGAGGGCCGGCAGAGTGTCGAGGTCGTCGTGCTCACCGCCGCCCTCGTCGGCCTGCTGCTCGCCGGGTTCGCGCCGTTCGGCGTCAACGACCTGTCCGCGGAGGAACTCCAGGACCGGGGCACGGTCATCGCCGACATCGCGGGGAACTTCCTCCTCTCCCTGATCGCCCTGAGCAAGGGCAAGATGCGGGTCGCGATCTTCGGCGTGATCGTGCCGCTGGTCGCGCTGGTCGGTGCCGTCCGCCTGGCCCGCCCCAACTCGCCCTGGGCCCGTCGCTTCTACGGCCGCCGCCCCCGCGCCCGAGCCAAGGCGATCCTGCGCGCCTACCGCCACGACCGCCGCTGGGCCGGGCCCCGCCGCGCCCTTCAGGACTGGATCGGCGGCAAGCCCGACCCGCGCCCGGTCCGCCTGCCCGACCGCCACTGACCGGGCCGCGGCAGCCGCCCGTACCGGTGCCGCACCGCCGCCACCAGGCACAGTGTCCCCACACCCATCAGCGCGGCCAGGTGCTCCTTGCCCGCCAGGTTCTCCTTGAGCAGCACCTCGACCACCATCGACAGGGTCACCGCGCCCGCCGTCGCATAGGCGCCGTACCGCCAGCTCACATAGACGGCGAGCCCCACCACGGCCGCCGACGGACCGGTGTCCACGACCTGCCCGTCCGTCCAGGGCAGACCGAACGGGGCATGGGCGCCGAGAGTGACGCCCACGCGCGCGTACAGCGTCCCGGCGAGCGTGGCCACGTACGCGATGGCCAGCGTCCGCCACCAGCCCAGACACACCTCGGCGATGCCGAACACGAACAGGATCTGCGCGAGCGCCCCCCACACGGGCAGGTCCAGCGCCGGGACGAACAGCGACAGGGGAGTGCGCAGCAGCGCCAGCCCCAGCGGGTCCTCCGCCCGTACGGCCCCCATGTTCTGCACGATCTGGTAGCCCCACGGCCGGTTCTGCACGAACTGCAGCAGCGCGGTCAGGCACACCACCCCGAGCGTCATGGGGATCGCCCGCCAGCGGCGCTTGAGCAGGGGCTCGCGCACGGTGACGTACAGCAGCCCCCACTCGGCTCGGGCCCAGTGGGCGAGCGTCCTCATCAAACGTTCCTCATCGGTGCGTGTCCAGGTGCCTGCGGTGCAGCCATTTCGGCAGTCCCGGCGCCTCCAAGAAGCCTTCGGCGCGCGCCGACGCGAGGCCGATGCGCGGCAGGTCCGCGCTCTTCTCGAAGAGCAGGAACCGCGGCTCCCAGATGGGCCGGTACTTGGCGTTGGCGCGGTACAGCGACTCGATCTGCCACCAGCGGGAGAAGAAGCTGAGCAGCGACCGCCACAGCCTCAGCACCGGTCCGGCACCGAGGCGCGCCCCACGTTCGAAGACCGATCGGAACATGGCGAAGTTGAGTGAGACCTGGGTGATCTCGATCTCGTGGGCCCGGCGGAGCAGCTCGATGACCATGAACTCCATCAGCCCGTTGGCAGAACCATCGACGTCTCGGCCCCGTCGCATCAGGTCCAGGGACAGTCCGTGCGGCCCCCAGGGGACGAAGGAGAGCAGCGCGCGCAGCTTCCCGTCGGCGTCCGTGCACTCCAGCATCACGCACCGGCCGTCCTCGGGGTCCCCGAGCCGCCCCAGCGCCATGCTGAACCCGCGCTCGGTCGCCCCGTCCCGCCAGTCGTCGGCGCGCTCCAGGAGGTACGCCATCTCGTCCGCCGGGATGTCCGCGTGCCGCCGGATGCGCACCCGGTACCCGGCCCGCTTCACCCGGTTGTACGCCTGGCGCACGGTGCGCATCGCCCGTCCCTCCAGCGTGAACTCGGCCACCTCCACGAGCGCTTCGTCACCGAGTTCCAGCGCGTCCAGGCCGTGCCGGGCGTAGACCGTCCCCGCTTCCTCGCTCGCCCCCATCACAGCCGGGATCCACCCGTGCGCCCGCGCCTCCACCAGCCAGGGCGCGATCGCCCCGGGCCACGCCTCCGGATCGCCCAGCGGATCCCCGGAGGCCAGGCTCACCCCGCCGACGACGCGGTAGGCGACGGCCGCCTTCCCGGTCGGCGACCACACCACGCTCTTCTCCCGGCGCAGCGCGAAGTAGCCGAGCGAGTCCCGCTCGCCGTGCCGCTCCAGCAGCGCCCGCAGCCGCTTCTCGTCGTCCTCGGTGAGCGGGTCGACGGCACGCCGGGAACGGAAGGCGGCGTAGAACACGGCGAGGACGAGCAGCGTACTGAGCACGTTGATCGCCACGTTCGCCCAGTTGGGCGGTTCGATACCGGGGAAGCGGGACTCCTCGGCCGCCACCGACACCAGCCGCAGGGTGCCGTAGTGCCAGCGCTCCAGGAACGTCGAACGGGCCGCGTCCGGCGCCGTGTTGGTGACCGTGATCAGCAGCCCGGCGAGCAGCGAGGCGGCCAGTCCGCCGCCGACGGCGACGGTCGCGGCGAGCCGCGGGTTGGAGCGGTCACCCTTGGCGTAGAACTCCCGGCGTCCGACCAGCAGCGCGCCGACGAAGGCGGCCGTCAGCCCCAGGGAGACCCAGTTCTGCGCGTACCGCCGGATGTCCGGGAACGCCATGGCGAACGCGAACAGGGCCAGGAACGAGCCGCTCAGCACCAGGTTCAGGATCCACGCGGCCCGTTTGCGCCGGCGCATGGTGATCGCCAGGAACGCGGTGAACACGCCTGAGGCGAAGCCGGCCGTCAGCAGGTACGGCGTGAAGTAGTTCTCCTGGTTGTGCCGGCGCACGTCCTGGCCCAGGGTGACCCAGACCGCGCTGAGGAAGTTGATGAAGGCGACGGCCCGCAGATACCAGACGGCGAAGGCGGCGCCCCGACGGGAGGCACCGCCGGCCCGCCGCTCCGGCTCGGCGTGCTGCTCCACGGCAATTCGGGCATCTCCCATGGGGGAGGATCATATGGGGGCCGCCCCGGCGAACCATTCTTTTCCGGCTGCGGACTACTCCTTCTCCTCCGCCGCCTCCTTCTCGGGAAGCTCCGCGGCCAGCGCCGCCGCGGCCTGGACCAGCGGGAGCGACAGCAGCGCGCCCACGCCCTCGCCGACCTTCACGCCCTGGTCCAGCAGCGGCTCCAGCGCCATCCGGTCCAGCGCCTTCGCCTGGCCCGGCTCCCCGCTGTCGTGCCCGGCCAGCCACCAGTCCGGTGCCCGGAACGCCACCCGCTGGGCGACCAGCGCGCACGCGGCGGCCACCACACCGTCCAGGATCACCGGCAACTTCCGCACCGCGCACTGCAGCAGGAACCCGGTCATCGCGGCCAGATCGGCCCCGCCCACGGTCGCGAGCAGCTGCAACTGGTCCCCGAGCACCGGCCGCGCCCGCCGCAGCGCGTCCCGGATCGCTGCACACTTGCGCATCCACGCCAGGTCGTCGATGGCGAGCCCGCCCCGCCCGGTCACCACGGACGCGTCGGTCCCGCACAGCGCCGCGACCAGCACCGCGGCCGCCGTGGTCCCGCCGACGCTCACATCGCCGAGCACCACCAGGTCCGTGCCCGAGTCGGCCTCCTCGTCGGCGACCGCCACACCCGCCCGGAAGGCCGCCTCGGCCTCGTCGGCGGTCAGCGCGTCCTCGATGTCGACACGGCCGCTGCCGCGCCGCACCCGGTGCCGTACGACCTCCTCCGGGAAGGCCTCCAACGGGCAGTCCAGAGCCATGTCCACGATCCGCACGGGCACGTCGAGCCGGCGCGCGAGCACCGACACCGGGGCGGCGCCCTCCAGCACCGCCCGCACCAGTTCCTCGGCACTGCCCGCGGGCCGTGCGGAGACGCCGAGTTCGGCGATGCCGTGGTCGCCCGCGAAGAGAATCACCCGCGGCCGTTCGACCGGCCGTACCGGAACCGCGCCCTGTGCGGCGGCCAGCCACTCGCCCAGCTCGTCCAGGCGCCCGAGCGACCCGGGCGGCACGATCTGGCGCTCCCGGCGGGCCTCGGCGTCACGGCGTACGCCCCCGTCCGGGCGCTCGATCAGATCGGTGAAGTCGTCCAGATTAAGGCTGCTCATTCGCCGAACAGTACCGCCCGTGAACGAACACCTCCGCGCCACACCGCCACCCCATGGTCACGACGTCTTTGCACCCGGGAGGGGTATCCCATACGTTCCGGTTTGCAGCGGATTGTCGCCCAGGGAGCCGCCCATGCAGCCCTCGCCCCCCACCCCCCAGGTCATCGAGCCGCGCGACCCCTTCCAGGAGCCGCGCCGCGAGGACTGCCCCTGGTGCGGCTCCCGTGGGCTGCGGACCCGGCTGCGCGCCCCCGACCCGCTGCGGCACCGGCCGGGCACGTTCGTCCTCGACGAGTGCGGCGACTGTGCGCACGTCTTCCAGAACCCCCGGCTCACGGCGGAGGGGTTCGCCTTCTACCACCGGGACGTCTACGAGCGGCAACTGGAGGAGTTCGCCGAGCGCGTCCTCTCCGACCGTGCGGTCCGCCGCAGGCACCGCGCCGCCGCCTTCGCGCTGTCGGCGCTGCGCGAACCGGAGAGCTGGCTGGACGTGGGCACCGGGCACGCCCGCTTCCCGGAGGCGGCGAAGGAGTTCTTCCCGTACACCAGCTTCGACGGCCTGGACCCGACGGCCCGCGTGGAACAGGCCCTGATGGAGGGCCGGGTGGAGGAGGCCCACCGCGGCTGTCTGACCACCCCGGGGCTGGCGGCCCGCCTGCGCTCCCGCTACGACGTGGTCAGCATGTTCCACCACCTGGGACACGCCCCGGACCCACGCGCCGAACTACGCGCCGCGCTCACCGTGTTGCGCCCCGGCGGCCACCTCGTCGTCGAAGTCCCCGACCCACACAGCGCGTTCGCCGGCCTCCTCGGCAAGTGGTGGCTCCCCTACGGCCAGCCCCGCCACCTCCACCTGCCGCCCCTGCCCAACCTCCGAGCCGAACTGGAGTCCCAGGGCTGCACGATCCTCGTCACCGACCGCAGGGCACCCCACGTCCCCCACGACCTCTCGGCAGCCCTCTCCCTGACCCTGGCCCACCTCCACCCCCTCCTGAGAGCCATGGCCGCCCCGGCACTCGACGTGACCGCGGTCCTGGACCACGTGCTGGCCCCCCTGGCCCCGCACCTCCGCCTCTCCAACGCGTACCGGCTGGTGGCCCGCAAGGAAGCCGCGGCCGTCACTTGACGCTCAGCCCCGCAGCACCACGGCCTGCCCCGCCACCACCAACAGCACCTGCTCGCACTCCGTCGCGAACGCCGAGTTCAGGCGCCCGAGTTCATCCCGGTACCGCCGCCCGGACGCGGTGGCCGGCACGATCCCCGACCCCACCTCGTTGGACACCGCCACCACGGTCCGGCGAGTGGCCCGCACCGCGTCCGTCAGCTCCCGCACCCGCTCGCGCAGCGCCTTCTCCCCGCCCCCGGCCCACTCCGCGTCGTCCCACGCCCCCACGGCGTCCATGGCGTCCGTCAGCCACAGCGACAGACAGTCGATCAGCACCGGCGGCCCGTCCACACCCAGCAGCGGCACCAGATCGGTCGTCTCCGTCGTACGCCACGAGCCCGGCCGCCGCTCCCGGTGCACGGCCACCCGCTCCGCCCACTCGGTGTCCCCGCCCCGCGTCCCGCCCGTCGCCACGTACAGCACCTCCGGGAAGGACTCCAGCCGCCGCTCGGCCTCCACGGACTTGCCCGAGCGCGCCCCGCCCAGCACCAGCGTCCGGCGCGGTACGTCCGGCACGTCCTCGTACACCCCGACCATCAGCGTCGTACCGTCCGGCACCGCCCGCGCCCCGGCCGCGGCGAGCCGTCGCCGCAACTCCGCGCCCTGCGGCACGTCGTGGTCGAGATGGACGGCGACGACGTCCGTGGTCGGCCCCACCGAACCGACCGCCCGCAGCCGGGCCAGCGCGTCCGGGCGCCCCACGACATCGGCGAGGACCAGCTGGTACGTCTCCGCCGGCGCCCCCTCAAGACCGGCCGGCGCCCCGCCCGGCGGCAGGTACAGCAGCCGCTGCCCGTCCGGCCCGGTCACCGCGTACCCGGTGCCGCCCGCGTCCATCGCCACGGCCCGCACCCGATGCCCCGTCAGCAGTGCCAACTCCCGCCCGTCCGGCACCCGCCCGGGCTGCGGCAGCCCGGCCGGCACCTCCACCGCCGGACCGTCGTGCGGATGCGACAGCAGCACCTGCCGTACCCCGCCCAGCGAATGCCCCGACCGCGCGGCCGCGAACGCCACCCCGGGCGTCAGGTCGAGGAGCAGCGTCCCGTCCACGAGCAGCGCGGTGGCCGCCCGCACGTCCGGCCCGAGCGCTGTCGCACAAACGGCACAGGGACAGTCGGGGCGGGGCAGTCCCGCGGGGGCACCGGTACCGAGCAGAGTCACTTCCACGAGACCGATTTTCACCTGTGGCAGCAGGTGCCGCTCATCTGCAGCACCCTAAGGGGCGCGGGGCTGTATCAATATGCGGCTCCGCCGCGTGGGCGCGCCCAGCCCCCACCGGCCTGCACTTGTCTGTGCTACCGGAGGTGATCTAACGGCCGACCCAGCGGAGCGAATACGCTTCCGGGGCAGGAGTTGGATCAAAGGGAGGCCCACATGACGGCATGGACGTGGCGGTTCGAGCAGGCCGACGGGACGGAGGTCCAGCCCGCGGTGCAGCCGGAGGAGTTCACCACGCAGGGGGATGCCGAGTCCTGGATCGGCGAGCACTGGAAGGCGCTGAAGGAGGGCGGCGCGGACCAGGTGCGGCTGTTCGAGGAGACCACCGAGATCTACGGCCCGATGAGCCTGCACGCCGACGCGTCGTAACCCGATCGGGTGTGAGGAGGGGCCGCCCTCCTCACACCTCGCCCAGCCTGGCTCAGCCCCGTACCCCGCACAGATGCAGCAGCGCCGCGATCCCCCGGTACGGATCCGTCCGCCCGGCCCGCTCCTCGGCGGCCAGCAGCGTCTCCAGGTCGTCCGGGATCCGCGCGTCGTCCGCCGCCGTGTCCGTGAAGACCCGTACGCCGTACCAGGCATGCAGCGGGGCGCCGATGCCGGCGAGCGTGGCGGTGAGCGCCGAGAGGCGGTCCGCCCGCACCTCAAGGCCGAGGCGGTTGCGGTAGGCGGTGGTGTCGAAGGCGGCCAGCGCGCCCGCCCAGTCCCCGGACAGGCCCGGCCGCACGGCGAGCGCATCGCCGTTGCGCACCAGCAGGGACAGCAGCCCGCCCGGCGCGAGCATCCGGGCCAGACCCGCCACCAGCGGGTCGGGCTCCTCGACGTACATCAGGACCCCGTGGCACAGCACCACGTCGAAGCTGCCCGGCAGGAAGTGCACGCCGGTGTCCCGGCCGTCCCCCTCCACCAGCCGGACCCGCTCGCGGATGCCGTCCGGCTCACCGGCGAGCGCCTCGCGCGCGGCCGCGATCATCGTCGCGTCCTGCTCGACACCGGTCACCTGGTGGCCGAGCCGGGCCAGCCGCAGCGCCTGGGTGCCCTGGCCCATCCCCACGTCGAGCACCCGCAGCCGCTGCCCGACCGGGAACCGCCCGGCTATCTGCTCGTCGAGCTGCCGGGCCACCAGCTCCTGTCGTACGACATCACGCAGCCCGCCCAGCTTGTTCAGCCAGGCGTCGGCCGCGCCCCCGGTGAAAGCCTCTGCGCTCAGGGCCGCTCTCCGCGCTTGACCTGCGGCTTCGGCAGCCGGAGCCGACGCATCTGGAGGGAGCGCATCAGGGCGTAGGCGACGGCGCCCCGGCGGTTCTGGTCGGGGAAGCGCTCGGCCAGCCGCTTCTTCAGCCGGAAGCCGCTGACGGCCGCGTCGAGCACGATCAGCACGATCACGATCAGCCACAGCAGCAGCGCGATGTTCTGGATCGCCGGCACCCGCACCACGCTGAGCACCAGGATGACCACGGCCAGCGGCAGGAAGAACTCCGCCACGTTGAACCGTGAGTCGACCCAGTCGCGCGCGAACCTGCGCACCGGGCCCTTGTCCCGGGCGGGCAGATAACGTTCGTCGCCGCCGGCGAGCGCCTGGCGCTGCCGTTCGAGCGCCTGGCGGCGCTCCTCGCGCTGACGCTTGGCGGCGTCCTTGCGCGTCATCGGCGTGTTGGCGACGCTGCGGCGCTGGGACTGGGCCTCACTGCGCTTGGGCGTGGGCCTGCCCTTCGGGGCCTGCGGGTCACGGGGCTGCTTGGAGTCGGTCACCTGCGCCTTGTCGGCGAGGGCCTTCTCTTCCTTGGCACGGCTACGGAACACAAAACCCAAGGGTACGGGCTTTCCCGGCATGGACCCCAGTCGACCGGGGAACGATCCGGCAACACCGGACGTCTGTACGGGGACAGAGGGGACGTTGCAGACGCTTCATCCGGCCGTCACCGAAGGGTCCGAAGGAGCCCATCCGGAGGTCCACCTACTCCTCACGCCGGAGCGATACCGTCCGCAGTCGTTCTTGGGGATGAGCGCATCACTCCCCGAACAGTGCGGTAATGGAGTCAGGGCCCGTACTGTGGGTTCTGTCGCAGGATCTGTGAGCTGGAGTCCGTCAGAAGGGGGCGCGCGAAGCCCATGAGCGGTGTCATGAAGCGTATGGGGATGATCTTCCGCGCGAAGGCGAACAAGGCCCTTGACCGGGCCGAGGACCCGCGCGAGACCCTCGATTACTCGTACCAGAAGCAGCTGGAGCTGCTGCAGAAGGTGCGCCGCGGCGTAGCCGACGTGGCGACCTCCCGCAAGCGCCTGGAACTCCAGCTCAACCAGTTGCAGCAGCAGTCCTCCAAGCTGGAGGACCAGGGCCGCAAGGCGCTCGCGCTCGGCCGCGAGGATCTGGCCCGGGAGGCGCTCTCCCGCCGTGCCGCCCTCCAGCAGCAGGTCACGGACCTCGAGACGCAGCACGCGACCCTCCAGGGCGAGGAGGAGAAGCTCACCCTGGCGGCCCAGCGCCTGCAGGCCAAGGTGGACGCCTTCCGTACGAAGAAGGAGACCATCAAGGCCACCTACACCGCCGCCCAGGCGCAGACCCGCATCGGCGAGGCCTTCACCGGCATCTCCGAGGAGATGGGCGACGTCGGACTGGCCATCCAGCGCGCCGAGGACAAGACCGCCCAGCTCCAGGCCCGGGCCGGCGCCATCGACGAGCTGCTCGCCTCCGGCGCCCTGGACGACCCCACCGGCATGGCCAAGGACGACCTCCAGGCCGAGCTGGACCGGATCTCCGGTGGTACGGATGTAGAGCTGGAACTGCAGCGCATGAAGGCGGAGCTGGCCGGAGGCTCGCCGCAGCAGGCGATCGAGGGCGGCACCGGCCAGGGGCAGTCCCAGCAGCAGCCGCAGGACACCCCGCGCTTCGACAAGCAGTAGCCGGGGGCCGGGACCCCGAGCCGAGGAGGCCGACGTGATCGTACGGATCATGGGGGAGGGCCAGGTGAAGCTGGACGACGCCCACTTCACCGAGCTGAACAAGCTGGACGACGACCTGCTGGCCGAGATGGAGAGCGGCGACGACGCGGGCTTCCGCCGCACGCTCACCGCTCTCCTCGACGCCGTCCGCCGCCTCGGCACCCCGCTGCCGGACGATTCCCTGGAACCCTCGGAGCTGATCCTCCCGTCCTCCGACTCGACACTCGCGGAGGTCCGGGAGCTGCTGAGCGACGACGGACTGATCCCGGGCTGATCCCGGCCCGGGTCAGCCCAGGGTGAACCAGCTGGTGCGGGACTTCTGCCACTCCGGGTGGCTGAGGTCCTTCGCCTCGCCGGCGCCGCCGTAGAGGTCGGCGGCGCCGTCGTCGGTGATCAGCGCCCCAGCAGCGGGCGTCTCACTGCTGACCCGTGCCGCAATGCCCCGTACTGTTCACCGGGTGAGCACTCTCGAACGCGCCCGGTGCAGCCTGAAGGCGCACCCCCTCGCGCTGGACGCGGCGATCGCGGCGGGCGTGCTGATGTGCATGGTCGCCGGCTCCTTCGTGGACCCCCGCGGGGAGAACGGCGTCACCTGGGGCGTCCGCAGCCCCGCCCCGCTCAGCCTGCTCCTGATGACCCTCAGCGCCGCCGCGCTCGTCTTCCGCCGCCGCGCACCCAAGACGGTCCTCGCCGTCACCGGCACCCTCTCCGTCATCGAGTGCGTCACCGGCGACCCGCGCACCCCGGTCGCGATGTCCGCCGTGGTCGCCCTCTACACCGTCGCCTCGGCCACCGACCGCACCACCACCTGGCGTGTCGGCCTGCTCACCATGACCGTGCTGACCGCCGCCGCCATGCTCGGCGGCCCCCTGCCCTGGTACGCGCAGGAGAACCTGGGCGTGCTCGCCTGGACCGGCATCGGCGCCACCGCCGGGGACGCGGTGCGCAGCCGCCGCGCGGTCGTCCAGGCCATGCGGGAGCGCGCCGAGCGGGCCGAGCGCACCCGCGAGGAGGAGGCCCGCCGCCGGGTCGCCGAGGAGCGGCTGCGGATCGCCCGCGATCTGCACGACGTCGTCGCCCACCACATCGCGCTGGTCAACGTGCAGGCCGGTGTCGCCTCCCACGTCATGGACAAGCGGCCCGACCAGGCCAAGGAGGCCCTCGCTCACGTCCGCGAGGCCAGCCGCTCCGCTCTCAACGAACTGCGCGCCACCGTCGGCCTGCTCCGCCAGTCCGGCGACCCCGAGGCCCCCACCGAGCCCGCACCCGGCCTCAGCCGACTCGAAGACCTCGCCGGCACCTTCCGCAGCGCCGGACTCCCCGTCGAGGTGGCCCGCACCGACCACGGCACCGAGCTTCCGGCCGCCGTCGACCTGGCCGCCTACCGGATCGTCCAGGAGGCCCTGACCAACGTGCAGAAGCACGCGGGCACCGACGCCACGGCCGAGGTCAGCGTCGTACGCGTCGGACCGAACATCGAGGTCACCGTCCTGGACGACGGCTCGGGCGCGAGCGCCGAACCAGGGACGGGCGGCGGGCACGGGCTGCTCGGCATGCGCGAGCGGGTCACCGCCCTGCGCGGCACCCTCACCACCGGACCCCGCTACGGCGGCGGCTTCCGCGTCCATGCGATCCTGCCGGTCAAGACCCGTACGACGGCACCGGGAGAGCCCGCATGACGATCCGTGTCCTGCTCGCCGACGACCAGGCACTGCTGCGCAGCGCGTTCCGGGTGCTGGTCGACTCCGAGCCCGACATGGAGGTCGTCGGGGAGGCCTCCGACGGCGCCGAGGCGGTCCGGCTGGCCAAGGAGCACGGCGCCGACGTCGTCCTCATGGACATCCGGATGCCCGGCACCGACGGACTCGCCGCCACCCGCCTGATCAGCGCCGACCCGTCGCTGGCCCGCGTCCGCGTGGTCATCCTGACCACCTTCGAGGTCGACGACTACGTGGTCCAGTCCCTGCGCGCCGGGGCCTCCGGCTTCCTCGGCAAGGGCAGCGAGCCCGAGGAGCTGCTGAACGCCATCCGGGTCGCCGCGGGCGGCGAGGCACTGCTGTCCCCGGCCGCCACCAAGGGCCTCATCGCCCGCTTCCTCGCCCAGGGCGACGACGAGGGCCGCGACCCCGCCCGCTCGGAGCGCCTCGACGCGCTCACCGGCCGGGAGCGGGAGGTGCTCGTCCAGGTCGCCGGCGGCCACTCCAACGACGAGATCGCCGAACGCCTCGAAGTCAGCCCGCTGACGGTGAAGACGCACGTCAACCGGGCCATGGCCAAGCTGGGCGCCCGGGACAGGGCCCAGCTCGTCGTCATCGCCTACGAGTCGGGACTGGTACGTCCGAGGATGGACTGATCTCCACCCGCGCGTACTGCGCGCGGAGTAGGGCCCGGATAAGGAACGGGACCTGGGGCCTACGGATTCGCCCTCGGGCATGGCTCAGGGTGTTGGGGTGGGCGCTCACATGCGCGCCCCGCAGCAGCTTCTGCCGCTCACTGAAGAGAGACCCTGACCCATGTCCTGGCTGTCGAGATTCAGCCTCGCGCAACGGGCCCTGATCGGCCTGATGTCGCTCATCGCGCTCGTCTTCGGGCTGATCGCGATACCCCAGATCAAGCAGCAACTGCTGCCCACCATCGAACTTCCCATGGTGTCGGTCATCGCGCCGTACCAGGGCGCCGCACCGGACGTCGTCGAGAAGCAGATCGTCGAGCCCATCGAGGACAACCTCCAGGGCGTCGACGGCATCACCGGTGTCACCTCCACCGCCAGCGAGGGCAACGCCGTGATCATGGCGTCCTTCGACTACGGCAACGACACCAAGCGGCTCGTCTCCGACGTCCAGCAGGCCGTCAACCGGGCCCGCGCCCAGCTGCCGGACGACGTCGACCCGCAGGTCGTCGCCGGCTCCACGGACGACATGCCGACCGTGGTGCTCGCCGTCACCTCAGGCAAGGACCAGCAGGCCCTCGCCGACCAGCTCGACAAGACGGTCGTACCGGCCCTGAAGGACATCGACGGCGTCGGCCGCGTCCAGGTCACCGGCGTCCGCGACCTCCAGGTCGCCGTCACCCCGAACGACGCCAAGCTCGCGCGGGCGGGCCTCACCTCCGCCGCGCTCGGCCAGGCCCTGCAGGCGGGCGGCGCGACCGTCCCGGCCGGTTCCTTCGACGAGGACGGCGCGGGCCGCACCGTCCAGGTCGGCGGCGGCTTCACCTCGCTGCAGCAGATCAAGGACCTGATGGTCACCGGTGAGGGCGTCCGGGGGCCCGTACGCCTCGGTGACGTGGCCACCGTGAAGCAGCAGCCGGCCCCGGCCGACTCCATCACCCGCACCGACGGCCGGCCCAGCCTCGCCGTCAACGTGACCATGGACCACGACGGCAGCGCGGTCTCCATCTCGAACGCCGTCGAGGACAAGCTGCCCGACCTGCGGAAGGACCTCGGTTCCGGCGCCAAGCTCACGGTCGTCAGCGACCAGGGCCCGGCCGTGTCCAAGTCCATCAAGGGCCTGACCACGGAGGGCGCGCTCGGCCTGCTCTTCGCGGTCCTGGTCATCCTGGTCTTCCTGGCCTCGATCCGCTCCACGCTGGTCACGGCGGTGTCCATCCCGCTGTCGGTCGTCCTCGCCCTGATCGTGCTGTGGACCCGCGACCTGTCGCTCAACATGCTCACCCTGGGCGCGCTGACCATCGCCATCGGCCGGGTCGTCGACGACTCGATCGTGGTCCTGGAGAACATCAAGCGGCACCTCGGCTACGGCGAGGAGCGCAAGCAAGCGATCCTGGGCGCGGTGCGCGAGGTGGCCGGCGCGGTCACCTCCTCCACCCTCACCACGGTCGCCGTCTTCCTGCCGATCGGCCTGGTCGGCGGCATGGTGGGCGCCCTGTTCGGCTCGTTCAGCATCACGGTGACGGCGGCCCTGCTGGCCTCCCTCCTCGTCTCGCTGACGGTCGTACCCGTCCTGTCGTACTGGTTCCTGCGCGCCCCCAAGGGCACCCCCGAGGACGCCGAGGAGGCCCGCCGCCGGGCCGAGGAGAAGGAGGCGAAGAGCCGCCTCCAGCGCCTCTACGTCCCCGTCCTGCGCTTCGCCACCCGCCGCCGCCTCACCAGCGTGCTGATCGCGGTGGTCGTCCTGGTCCTCACGTTCGGCATGTCCGGACTGCTGAAGACCAACTTCTTCGACCAGGGCGACCAGGAAGTCCTCACCGTCAAGCAGGAGCTGAAGCCCGGCACCAGCCTCGCGGCCACGGACGCGCAGGCCAGGAAGGTCGAGAAGCTGCTCGCCTCCACCGACGGCGTCAAGGACTACCAGGTCACCATCGGCTCCTCCGGCTTCATGGCGGCCTTCGGCGGCGGCACCGACACCAACCAGGCGTCGTACCAGGTCATGCTGAAGGACTCGGCGTCCTACGACAACGTGCAGAAGCGCCTGGAGGACGGGCTGAAGAGGCTCGACGGCGTCGGCACGACCACCGTGTCCGCCGGTGACGGCTTCGGCAACCAGGACCTCAAGGTCGTCGTGAAGGCGTCCGACGCGCAGGTGCTCAGCGAGGCCTCCGACCGGGTGCGCTCCACCGTGGCCGGCCTCGACCACGTCACCGACGTCACCAGCGACCTCTCGCAGAGCGTGCCGCGGATCTCGGTCAAGGCCAATGCCAAGGCGGCCGCGGCCGGGTTCGACGACCAGAAGCTGGGCGCCGCGGTCGCGCAGGCCGTGCGCGGTACGACGGCGGCGAAGGCGATCCTCGACGACACCGAGCGCGACGTCGTCGTGAAGTCGGCCAAGCCCGCCACCACCCTGGCCCAGCTGAAGGCGCTGCGCCTCGGCCCGGTGAAGCTCGGTGACATCGCCACCGTCAAGCTGGTCGACGGACCCGTGTCCATGACTCGCATCGACGGCCAGCGCGCCGCCACCATCACGGCCCGGCCGACCGGGGACAACACGGGCGCGGTCAGCACCCAGCTCCAGTCCAAGATCAAGACCCTGAAGCTCCCGGCGGGCGCCGAGGCGGAGATTGGCGGTGTGTCCTCGGACCAGGACGACGCGTTCAAGAACCTGGGCCTGGCCATGCTGGCGGCCATCGCGATCGTCTTCATGCTGCTGGTGGCGACGTTCCGCTCGCTGGCCCAGCCGCTGATCCTGCTGGTCTCGATCCCGTTCGCGGCGACGGGTGCCATCGGCCTCCTCGTGGCCACCGGCACTCCGATGGGCGTCCCGGCGATGATCGGCATGCTGATGCTGATCGGCATCGTGGTGACCAACGCGATCGTGCTGATCGACCTGATCAACCAGTACCGCAGGCAGGGCCACGGCGTCGTCGAGGCCGTGATCGAGGGCGGCCGTCACCGGCTCCGCCCGATCCTCATGACGGCCCTGGCGACGATCTTCGCCCTGCTCCCGATGGCCCTCGGGGTCACCGGCGAGGGCGGCTTCATCGCCCAGCCGCTGGCGGTGGTCGTGATCGGCGGCCTGATCTCGTCCACGCTGCTCACCCTGCTCCTCGTCCCGACGCTCTACGCGATGCTGGAGCTGCGCAAGGAGCGCCGCGCGAAGAAGCGGGCGGCGAAGCGGCAGAACCGCGAGTCCGAGGTGCTGGAACCGGCCGGCGTCTGAACACCGCCGCCATCCGGACACCACTGAGGCCCGGCCCCCCTTCCCGGGGGCCGGGCCTCAGCCCTGTGGTGGAGAGCCCTACGGCAGGGCCAGCATCCGCTCCAGCGCCAGCTTGGCGAACGCCTCCGTCTCCTGGTCGACCTCGATGCGGTTGACCAGGTTGCCCTCGGCCAGGGACTCCAGGGCCCAGACCAGGTGGGGCAGGTCGATGCGGTTCATGGTCGAGCAGAAGCAGACCGTCTTGTCGAGGAAGACGATCTCCTTGCCCTCGGGAGCGAAACGGTTCGCCAGGCGGCGGACCAGGTTCAGCTCGGTGCCGATGGCCCACTTGGAGCCGGCGGGAGCGGCCTCCAGAGCCTTGATGATGTACTCCGTCGAGCCGACGTAGTCCGCCGCGGCCACGACCTCGTGCTTGCACTCGGGGTGGACCAGGACGTTCACGCCCGGGATGCGCTCGCGCACGTCGTTGACCGAGTCCAGGCTGAAGCGGCCGTGGACCGAGCAGTGACCGCGCCACAGGATCATCTTCGCGGCCCGCAGTTCGTCGGCCGTCAGGCCGCCGTTCGGCTTGTGCGGGTTGTAGACCACGCAGTCGTCCAGGGTCATGCCCATGTCCCGCACCGCGGTGTTGCGGCCGAGGTGCTGGTCGGGCAGGAAAAGGACCTTCTCACCCTGCTCGAAGGCCCAGTCCAGGGCGCGCTTGGCGTTCGACGAGGTGCAGATGGTGCCGCCGTGCTTGCCGGTGAACGCCTTGATGTCGGCCGAGGAGTTCATGTACGAGACCGGCACGACCTGCTCGGCGATGCCCGCCTCGGTCAGCACGTCCCAGCACTCGGCGACCTGCTCGGCCGTGGCCATGTCGGCCATCGAGCAGCCGGCGGCCAGGTCCGGCAGGACGACCTTCTGGTCGTCGGACGTCAGGATGTCCGCCGACTCGGCCATGAAGTGCACACCGCAGAAGACGATGTACTCGGCCTCCGGGCGCGCGGCCGCGTCCCGGGCCAGCTTGAAGGAGTCGCCCGTGACATCGGCGAACTGGATGACCTCGTCGCGCTGGTAGTGGTGGCCGAGCACGAAGACCTTGTCGCCGAGCTTCTCCTTGGCCGCGCGGGCGCGCTCGACCAGGTCGGGGTCGGACGGCGAGGGCAGGTCGCCGGGACACTCGACGCCCCGCTCGCTCTTCGGGTCGGCCTCGCGGCCGAGAAGCAGGAGGGCGAGCGGGGACGGCTGTACGTCGAGCTCCGGGGTCTGGGCGGTGGTCACGTCACGCACCCTTTCTACTTTTCGTCTAACTGACGCTATCTATCATAACTGGTTCACGTCACTTTGACGATGGCCATAGCGTCGATGTGACGTGAATCCCGCCCGGGTCCCTCAGGTCCCTCTTCGGGCTGCTGTCCGCCCTCTCGGGCATGTGCGAGCATGAAGTCGGAAGGAAAAACGCGACCACGCGAACGCCCGGCCCGGAATGAATCCGCGGAAACGCCGGTTGCACTGGTCGGCAAGCAGTCTCCGTACAACCCGGGAGAGATGTAGATGTCCGTATCGGACGAGACCACCACCGTCAGCGACGGCATCATCCTGACCGACGCGGCCGCGTCCAAGGTCAAGGCCCTGCTCGACCAGGAAGGCCGTGACGACCTCGCCCTGCGCGTCGCCGTCCAGCCCGGCGGCTGCTCCGGCCTGCGCTACCAGCTCTTCTTCGACGAGCGCTCGCTCGACGGCGACGTGGAGAAGGACTTCGGCGGGGTCAAGGTCGTCACCGACCGCATGAGCGCTCCCTACCTGGGCGGCGCCACCGTCGACTTCGTGGACACGATCGAGAAGCAGGGCTTCACGATCGACAACCCGAACGCGACCGGTTCCTGCGCCTGCGGCGACTCCTTCAGCTAAGCCGTCCACAGCCTGACGGCTGAGCCGGTCACAGCCTGACGACGAAGGCGGCGACCCCCTCCGAGGGGGCCGCCGCCTTCGTGTGTCCAGGGGCGCTAGCGGGCCTGCGGGCGCAGCGCTCCGGCCTTGGCCTTCGGGATCTGCGCCCCGTCCGGGCCGACCACCTTCCGGCCGTCCAGCGGCGCGTCCAGCCGTACGGTCTTCACGTACATCCTGGCCATGGCGACGCAGACCTTGTCCGGCCAGACCTTCTCGGTCACCGTGACCGTCACCCGGCCCGCGCTCTCCTTCGCCGATGCCTTGTAGTCGGCGCACACCCCGCCCGAGAAGCTCACGTTCAGCTCGCGGCCGTCGGCGGTGTAGCCGTCGACCTTCACGTCATGCGTCTTCGGCGCCGAGGACGGCGAGGACGGCTCCGGGGCCGGTGCCGAGGCCGACGGCGAGGTCAGGTACTTCGGGTCCAGCGCCGGATACGTCACCGTGAAGGCGCCCCGCGCCGCCGTACCCCGGACCTCGAACAGCCAGGACGGCACCAGCGTCTGCCGCCCGGCGACCGAGTGCGCGGCCAGCCCGAACACCGCCTTCTCGACGGTGACCGCGGCCGCCCGGGACGCCGTCGTGGACGTGCCGCAGGGCTGCTCCAGCCGGTTCTTCAGCGGGACGGGACTCGCGCAGCCGCCGATGCCCATCCGGTGCCCGTGCTTCTGCGCGGAGTTCATCAGCGCCAGCGTCTTCTCCGCGCCGAGCACGGGGTACGTGTCCCCCTTGGCCGGCGCCACCAGCAGCCCGTGGCCGCCGATGACGTCCCCCTGCTTGTCGACGATCAGGCCGGTCGTCCAGCCGTACGTGGGCAGCCCGCCCACCACCGGATCGGCGTTGACCACCCGCTGGGCGCCCATGATCCGGCTCGCGTCGACCTTCGCGTCGTCCTGCCCCAGCGCCTTCAGCACCGGCGTCGCCGCCTTCTCGGCGACCGCCACGCTCACCGGCTCGCCCGCCGGAGCGCCCGGGTCCTGCGCGCACACGGTGACCTTCCGGCAGTTGTCCGTGCCGGGCGCGTACCGGCTGAAGGTCCAGCTGCCCGGGGCGTCCTTGGTCACCTGGAGCGTCGGCCCGGAGCCGTCCTTGCCGCCGACCCGCCAGCTCGGCCCCTCGGCCACCGGCGTGCCGTCGATCCCGAGGGCCTTGGCCAGCCGGGCCACGTCGTCCTTGCCGACCTCGCCCTTCGGCGCGTACACCGGCGCCGAACCGGGACCGTCGGCCAGCTTCCCCGCGGCCACGTACGTCGCCCCGTACGGATCCGGCTCACCCGGCGCGATGTCGCCCGTACCGCCCTGCGCCCAGCCGTCCAGGACGAGGGGCGGGGGAGTGCCGCCACCGCCGGACCCGCCGGCGCCCGTACGGCCGTCCGAACCATGGTTCGCGGCGAGGATCGCGCCCCCGCCCCCGACCAGCAGGACGGCCGCCGCGACCGAGACGACGACCAGGGGGGAGCGCCGCCGCCCGGGCCGCTCACCGGCGCCGGCACCACCCACCTCGTCGACCTCACGGACCTCGCCGACCTCGTCGGTCTCCGAGGCCCGGGGTTCCTTCGAGACCGGGGAGTCCTTCGAGGCCGCCGAAGCCCCGGGCTCCTCGGCGTTCTCGACGTTCTCGGCATTCTCGGTCGCGTCGGAGACCGCGGAGACCTCGGGCTCCTCCGAATTCTCAGGTCGCTCGGTGTTCACCGCATCGCTCCTCGCTGGATCGTGTCCCACGCCCCCGGCACGGGGGACGGCGATGGGACGAGCGAGGGGAGCGTGCGGTTCCCGCAGTACGCCCCGGGCGTCAGTCGCCGTAGTCCGACATGGCGTCCAGCAGCCGCGCCGACTTCTTCGGCACGGTCACCCCATGGATCAGCGACGGCGGCACCGGGCGGGAGTCGGCGTGCGTGGGAACCGTCCAGTGCGGGGCCATCCGGGCGCAGTCCCCGCGCAGCGAGGCGAGGTCGCCCTCGAGATCGGCCGGAGCGGAGAAGTGGACCTTGAGGTTCGTCATGATGGCACCGTATGCATGCCGAGCCTCGCGAAGAAAGATCTACTATCGGGTAGTTTTGCCAGCTTCAGCGGCTGTCCATGAACGGGTAGCGTGAACTGTCAATCCAGCCTCCCGCAGGAGAATGCCTGTCGTGCGCATTGCAGTCACCGGCTCCATCGCCACCGACCACCTCATGACCTTCCCCGGCCGCTTCGCCGACCAGTTCGTCGCGGACCAGCTGCACACGGTCTCGCTCTCCTTCCTGGTCGACAACCTGGACGTGCGCCGGGGCGGCGTCGGCGCGAACATCGCCTTCGGCATGGGTCAGCTCGGGACCAAGCCCATCCTCGTCGGAGCCGCCGGCTTCGACTTCGACCAGTACCGAGCCTGGCTGGACCGCCATGGCGTGGACACCGACTCGGTCCGCATCTCCGAGACCCTGCACACCGCCCGCTTCGTGTGCACCACCGACGCCGACCACAACCAGATCGGCTCCTTCTACACCGGCGCGATGAGCGAGGCCCGCCTCATCGAGCTGAAGACGGTCGCCGACCGCGTCGGCAGCCTCGACCTGGTCCTGATCGGCGCCGACGACCCGGAGGCGATGCTCCGCCACACGGAGGAGTGCCGCTCCCGGAGCATCCCCTTCGCCGCCGACTTCTCCCAGCAGATCGCCCGTATGGAGGGCGAGGAGATCCGGATACTGCTGGACGGGGCGACCTACCTCTTCTCCAACGAGTACGAGAAGGGGCTCATCGAGTCCAAGACCGGCTGGAGCGACGCCGAGATCCTGTCCAAGGTCGGCCACCGCGTCACCACGCTCGGCTCGCGGGGCGTGCGCATCGAGCGGGCCGGCGAGGACCCGGTCGAGGTCGGCTGCGCGGAGGAGGAGTGCAAGGCCGACCCCACGGGTGTCGGCGACGCCTTCCGCGCCGGCTTCCTCTCCGGCCTGGCCTGGGGTGTCTCCCTGGAGCGCGCGGCGCAGGTCGGCTGCATGCTGGCGACTCTCGTCATCGAGACGGTGGGGACGCAGGAGTACCAGCTGCGGCGGGGGCACTTCATGGACCGGTTCACCAAGGCGTACGGGGACGAGGCTGCCGAGGAAGTCCGGGCTCACCTGGGCTGACGGCCGCCTTTTCGAGGGGGGCCCGGCCCCCCTCGACCCCCTTCAGCTCAGCCGGCGGACCACATAGGCCGAGCCCTTCTCGGCCGGCTCCTCGCCCACGTACTCCTGCCCCCGCATCTCGCACCACGCGGGAATGTCCAGCCGGGCCGCCTCGTCGTCCGAGAGAACGCGCACCGTGCCGCCCACCGGCACGTCCCCGATCACCTTGGCCAGCTCGATGACCGGGATCGGGCACCGCTTGCCGAGCGAGTCGACGACCAGTTCCTGAGCCCGGACCACGGTCACGGCCGCCGGAGCGGGCGCCCCCAGCTTCTCCCGCACACCGGCCACGGTTCCCGGCAGCACCGCCAGGAACCGCTCCACGTCCTCCTCGGCCACCCCAGACGGCAGCGACACCCGCACGTTGCCCTCGCTCAGCACCCCCATCGCCTTCAGCACATGGCTGGGCGTCAGCGTGCTGCTCGTGCAGGACGAGCCGGACGAGACGGAGAAACCCTCCCGGTCCAACTCGTGCAGCAGGGCCTCTCCGTCGACGTAGAGACAGGAGAAGGTGACGATCCCCGGCAGCCGCCGTTCCGGATCGCCGACCACCTCGACATCCGGCACCAGCTGCGGCACCCGCAGCCGGATCCGCTCCGTCAGCTCCCGCAGTCGTACCGCTTCCTGGTCCGCCTCCGCCCGTACCGCACGCAGGGAGGCCACGGCCGCGACGATGGCCGGGAGGTTCTCGAACCCGGCGGCGCGACCCGACTCGCGCTCGTCCACGGGAGCTTGCGGCGCGAACCGCACCCCCTTCCTCACGACGAGCAGCCCCACCCCTGAGGGCCCGCCCCACTTGTGGGCGCTCGCCGCCAGCAGCGACCAGTCACCTTCGACCGGCCCCCACCCCAGCGACTGGGCGGCGTCCACGAGCAGCGGCACCCCCGCCGCCCGGCACGCCTCGGCCACCTCGGCCACCGGCTGCACGGTCCCGACCTCATGGTTGGCCGACTGCAGACAGGCCAGCGCGGTGTCCTGCCGCAGCGCGGCCGCGAAGTCCGACGGAGCGACGGCGCCCGCCCGATCGACGGCCACCGTGCTCACCGAGCCGCCCTCCGCCTCGAACGCCTCAGCCGAATGGAGTACCGAGGAGTGTTCGACGGCGGACACGATCAGGTGGCGTCCCACCCGCCGCCGCCCGGCCAACGCCCCCGCGACACCGGTGTGTACGGCCCGCGTCCCGGACGGCGTGAACACCACCTCGTCCGCCCGGCACCCCACCGCCTCGGCCGCCGCCTCCCGAGCCGCGTCGAGCAACATCCGCGCCCTGCGCCCCTCCCGATACAACCGAGCAGGATCGGCCCACCCCTCATCCAAAGAGGCCAACAACGCCTGACGAGCTACGGGATGAAGGGGAGCGGCGGAAGCAGCGTCAAAGTAGGACACACAGCAACGTTAAAACTTTCCTGGGGACAGCCAACCTGAAGGGGCGCGGGACTGGGTCCATATGCGGCTCCGCCGCGGGGCGCGATCAGCCACAAACTGCCCGCACCCGCCAAATCAGCGAACCACCCGAGCTAGTAGGCACCCCTCCCCGCGAACCCTCGGAGAGCGTCGGCTAGGGTTTGGTCCGCATAAACATCCAAACCCCTGCCCGACGCAGGGCGGCGACCGACCAGCGAGAAGGCCGCAGCCGAACCGCGCGGGCGAGACTCTCGGGAAGGCGCTACGTGAGTCCCAACGGCTCCGACCGCTCGCCGCGGCGCCCGATGCGGCGGAAGCTGCTGCAGGCACTGACCGCGGGCCTGGTCCTGGCGACCGCAACCGGTTGCACATACAAGGACTTCCCCCGCCTTGGCATGCCCACCCCGGTCACGGAAGAGGCTCCGCGGATCCTCTCCCTGTGGCAGGGTTCCTGGGCGGCCGCGCTGGCCACCGGTGTGCTGGTGTGGGGCCTGATCCTGTGGAGTGCTTTCTTCCACCGGCGCAGCCGCACCAAGGTCGAGGTACCTCCGCAGACTCGGTACAACATGCCGATCGAGGCCCTGTACACGGTGGTCCCGATCATCATCATCTCGGTGCTCTTCTACTTCACGGCCCGGGACGAGACGAAGCTCCTCAGCCTCGACAAGAAGCCCGACGTCACGGTCAACGTGGTCGGCTTCCAGTGGAGCTGGGGCTTCAACTACATCGCGGACGTTCCCGGTTCCCCCGGCGACGCCAAGACGTCCAAGGAACTGCTCGCCATTCCGGACCGGTTCCGCAAGGAGTTCCCGGCGAACGCCGGCGGTGTCTACGACGTCGGTACGCCGGGCACGAAGAACCCTCAGACCGGTAACCCCGGCCCGACCCTCTGGCTTCCCGAGGGCAAGACGGTCCGCTTCATCCTCACCTCGCGTGACGTCATCCACTCCTTCTGGGTGGTGCCGTTCCTGATGAAGCAGGACGTGATCCCGGGCCACACCAACGCCTTCCAGGTTGTTCCCAACCATCAGGGCACTTTCCTGGGCAAGTGCGCCGAGCTCTGCGGCGTCGACCACTCCCGGATGCTGTTCAACGTGAAGGTCGTCTCCCCCGAGCGCTACGAGCAGCACCTCAAGGACCTCGCCAAGAAGGGGCAGACCGGTTACGTTCCCGCCGGCATCGCGCAGACGCCGCACGAGAAGAACCGGGAGACGAACAACCTGTGAGCATCCTCAACGAACCCCAGGGTGCCGCGGCAGCTGAGGACTCGTACGAGAACGAGCTGCCGGTCAGGCGCAAGCAGCCCGGCAATGTCGTGGTGAAGTGGCTGACGACCACCGACCACAAGACCATCGGAACGCTGTATCTGACGACGTCGTTCGCGTTCTTCCTGATCGGTGGCGTCATGGCGCTGCTCATGCGCGCCGAGCTGGCCCGTCCGGGCCTGCAGTTCATGTCGAACGAGCAGTTC
>NZ_JBIAWE010000013.1:0-295560 GCF_042895235.1 Streptomyces sp. NPDC001410 | reverse complement strand
CGATCCGCAGCCTGATCCGCCGGGCAAGGACCACCCACCGCTGTACCAACCGCTCCCAACGACACTTCTGACGATCACCTATCGGCGCGACCTGTAAGGGTGCGTGAGTGGGTTCGGGACCGCCGGACGGCGCTGGCGCGTTCTGCGTCAGACCGCCGTGACTCCTCTGTACTCGGTCCAGGACCGAGACGCAGCGACCATGGACTTCAGCCAGGCCGCATCCGGCTTCCGCTCGGCGAAGGCACGGTACATGCGCAGGTTGGCGGCGGCGAAGGCATCGATCGCACCTGGAGCCGCCTTGTGCCATGCGGGCAGCTGGGACGCCCACCTCTCCGCATAACCTGGACTGTGTCCGGCTGCAACGAGCTGGAGAACCAGGAGGGCAGGATCGATGAAACCTGCCCCCCGGGTAGGCCAAGCCCAATCCACAGCCCAGACGCCCGGAGCCCCCACCAGCAGGTTGCTCGGGTTGATATCCGTGTGGAGAAGCGAGTCCCCCCGGAACAGCTCGGCTTCCGAGCTGTCGGCGGCGAAGCGGTCCCACCGGGTCTCGATCCAGTCCCGAGCTACCTCCGGAAGGGCCAACCGGCCGATGCGGTCGATGACGTCGACCACCAGGGGGAGATCCGGGGAGCCGGGGGCGAAGTCGGAAGACCGTCCGTCGACCACTTCGAAGCCCAGCACCAACCAGTGTTCGTCTTCCGCTTCCCACAGCAGTGGCGGGGAGACGGGACTCACGAACCCGTTGATCAGCCTCTCTCTGATGATGGAGTCCCGCCGGCCTCCGGGCCGACTGCGTACCGCCTTCACGAAGAACGGGCCCTTCTCGCATTCGACAACGGCCGTCAGATCCGAGCTGAACCCGCGGACAGTCCGCCGGACCTCGACAACTGGGCCCGTGTACTGCCGGATCAGGGGGCGAATCTCGGACTCGGGAAGGTCGGTGTCCATGTGCCCTTCAGTTCCTCGGGGTGCACTCACTTCCGGGAAATCCCGGGGAGCATTCGTCATCGTTGTCGTCGGGGCCGCAGGGCTTGGCGCTCACGCCGCGCTCCGCCCGGATGGCCGCATTGGCCCGCGCCATCTCAGGGCCGCCGAGGATAGCGGCCAGCGGAGCATCCTGGACGTTGCCCACGCCCAGCCACGTAGAGAAGACGCAGGGAGACACCGAGCCGTCCGGGCCGATGGACGCGCGCCCGGTGCCGCACCGTCCACAGAGACCGCCGGTGTGCGGCTCCTGTCCGTTGGCTCCGCGCCCGAAGGGGCGCACGTGGTCGACGCGAACGTCAGACACGCCCAGGGCCTCAAGCTCCCGCCGCGTCTCCTCGCCGGTCTGCGAGGCGTCGGCGACGATCACGGACACGCGGATCGGGATGCCGTACTCCATCGCCTTCACGATGTTCACGCGCGTCCGGGCGTGACTCGGCCGCGCGGTAACCGCGTTGTGCTCCTCCGCCCGGTCGGAGTAGTACGACGTGGCCAGCGTGACGCCGTCGCACTGAAGAAGCTCCCACCACGCCTCCGTGACGTGAACCAGGTTGCTGTACACCTCGACCTTCAGGCCGAGCTGCCGCGCGTACCCGATCAGGTCCGGCGCGTTGGGGTGCAGCGTCACTTCACCCCCGGTGAACTGCACGCCCGGGATGCCGAAGGCAGCGGCCTGGCCGAGCACGCTCCTCCAGTCCTCGGCGGTCATCGTGCCGTGCGTCCCGTCCGGCCCCGAGTTGTTGTGGCAGTGACCACAGTTCAGTTGGCACTGACGGGTGAGGTCCAGCCACAGGAACCGGGGAGTGCCAGCCGTCTTGACGGCCGGAGCTTCTGCGATGACGGTCATTCACGTACCTCTCTCGTTGGTCTTTCGGTCCGAGGTGATGCGCGACGTGCCTTGCAACCCGCTCCCCATCGCCTCTCGGTTTGGCGTAGGGAGACCGGAGGTTCGGTTGTTGGATGGGGAGCGGGAGCTCAGAGGTCGCCGCGAATGGCGGCAACGATGGTCCACGAGCAGAGCACGTAAACGGTGATCGCGAAGGTGATCCAGCCGAAGCGGCGCAAGCGCTCCTCGATGCGGCGGGGTACTGCCAGCTCCACGCATCGCTCCGGGTCCGCGACGCCCGCCCGTTCGTCTTCGGGCAGCAGCCGTAGAGTCAGCATGCCGGGACCACCAGCTCCGCCCAGACGGTTTTGCCCCAGCGCATTTCGTCGTAGCCCCAGCGGTGTGAGAGCGCGTCGATGAGCACCAGGCCGCGCCCAGTCTCATCGCCGCCGGCGACCAGGTCCATTTTCGGCAGGGCGTGGGATTTGTCGGTGACGCCGATCCGGACGAGATCGTTCGTTACGAGCCGGACGGATACCCGGACCAGACGGCACGAGGTGTGGCGGACCGCGTTGCCCACCAGCTCGGAGACGATCAGCGTGCCCGCATCGGCCAACTCGCCTATGCCCCAGGTGTTCAGCGCGGCCGAGACGAGCAGCCGGGCACGACGGGCCGTCTCGGGCTCACAGGGGAGTGTTTCGGTGTAGCCGGGTGCTCCGACTGCAGTGGGTCTGGTCATGACGCTCACGGGGTCGTCTCCTCGGGGCTGGGACGTCCCGCCCTCAACGGGGGATACGAGCGGGACTCTCCTCCACTGCCGCCGAGGGGGGAGCCTGAACCTGCCCGGCGACGCCAACGACCGTACGGAGAACCGGAGTTCTTCCTCAATGAAATTGCGGGGAATTGCGCAACGTCATCCGAGGGAGTTGATCGCCGCCTCGATCAAGGCGCGGGCGCCGTTGCCGTGGACGGCCATCTTCATCAACTCACCGAACGCCTTGCGGTAGTCGGCAAGTTCGCGCGGCTGCACCACGTTGACCTCGGCTGTGAGGGTTTCCACGACGCTGCGTGTGCCGTCATGGAGGTAGAACGCCTCCAGCGGCCACATGGTCCTTTGTGCAGTGAAGGGGATGATGCCCAGGGAGACGGAGGGGAGCGGCATCACGGTCAGCAGATGCCTCAGTTGTCCAGCCATCGTCTCGGCGTCGCCGACGCGGTAGCGCAGGACGCACTCCTCCATGAGCACGATGAACCGGTGTCCACCCTCGTACAGGAACCGGCTCCGGGCGACGCGGGCGGCAACGGCCTCGGAGACGTCGTTGGGAGTGCCCTGGAAGTCGGTGATGGCCTCCATCAGGGCCGTGGCGTAGGCGGGGGTCTGGAAGAAGCCGGGTACGACATTGGAGACGTACGCGTGGGTGACGCCGGTCTGCGCGTAGAGGTCGTAGAAGTCCTCCTGGGTCTTGCGCATGCCGGTGCGGTGGCTCCTGCGCCACTCCACGTACATCGAGTCGACGGCGCGGGCCGTGGCGATCAGGTCGTCGGCCTGGTCGGCGGCGTCACAGGCGCTGCACCAGGCGCGGATGTCCACGTCGGTGGGCTGCACCTCGCCTTTTTGGATGCGGGTGGTTTTGGCAGGGTGCCAGCCACACCGGGCGGAGAGTTCCTTCCCGGTGAGGCCGGCGTCCTTGCGAAGGTGCGTCAGGCGTACGGCGAGCGCTTCACGGGCTGCCTGAGCGCTGGACGAAGGGGAGGCGGGCATGGGGCGGGGCGGGGGTCAGACGGTGTACTTCTCGTGGTCGACGGCACGCTCCCACACGGCCTCGAACGCGTCGGAGCACAGCTTGACCACGGCGGGGCTCTCGCTGAATTCCTTTGGCGGAACCGCCCAATCACCGTCCCCGGTGAAGATGTTGAACTGGACCAGGCGGTCGTCGAACAGCCAGAAGTCGGCTCCAGGCAGGGCGATGTCCAGGGCCCGCCGACGGGGCAGCCAGCGCACCAACTCACCCGCCTCGACGTTCAGCGGGGTGGCGGCGTGCTCCCAGCGGATGTAGTCCGTCACGGGCTCGGAAACGATCCTGGCCCGACGCATCATCACGCCACGGCCGACGGCCTCCCGTACCATGCCCAGCCACTCGGGCCACCACCGCGCCGTCGGGTCGAGATCGACGTGGCCAGTGCGCTTGAACTGCTCGAACTCCTCGGCCTCGTCTCCGACGCCGTACGCGTCGCGCATCTCCAGGTGCACCGCGCTGTGCCGCGTACTGGCCAGCAGCTCAGCGAAGCTCGGCACGCCGCTCTGCGACATCGCACGCCTCCCTCAGAATCGGCACCATGCTGGCGGGGATGCGGATCACCGTCTCGTGGGCGGGGATTCCCACCGCGTGACCGGAGACCCACTCCGTGCCGCCGATCAGTGCCTCCAGCGCTTCCTCGGCCTTGACGCCCTGGAGGACCAGGTCAGCCGTCTCCTCTTCCACCCACACCGTCGGCGACCCCTCGCCCCCGGTGTTCGGGTCGATCCCGATGAACTGTAGGTCCACGATGCCCTCCCGGATCAAGTCGGTTGCGCGTTCTTGCGTGCGACGCTTCCGAAGGGGGCAAGGGCCGTCAAGGGCGCGGGGTCGGTTCGGTGTGACGTTGGCTTGAACGCACCAACTCTCAGTCGCAGAAGCCGCGGGGGGCCTCTAGGCAGGGGAGGGTGGCAGGGGATCGACCACGAACGACCCACGCGCGCGTACGGTCACTACCAATCCCTTGTCCCGAAGGATGTCCAGGGCGCGGCGGACGGTACCCGGACCGACTTTGTATTCGTGCGTCATCGTCAGTTCTCCCGGCAGTCGGGTACCGGGCGGGTACTCGCCGGAACGGATCTTCCGCTCGATGATCGCGGCCAGCTGTTCGTACACGTACTGCGGCGAGTCGGGGCTGATCTTGTCCACGTTTTGACCGTAGAGCGCCACTCTCCACTACGCATTACCTAGTACTACTACCAACCACTACCCATCACTACCGTAATCTGGGTAGGGTATGGAGGGAACGAAAACGCCCCGGCGGGAAGGGTGAGAGCTTCCATGCCGGGGCTGAGCCGACTGATTAGGAGTCGACCCATGCGCAGCTTACTGGCCGCATTCCTGAGCCTCTTCCTGCCTCCTCGTGGAGCGCAACACGCCGACACGCGGCCGCCCCTCATCGCCTGCCCGTACGTGCCCGCGTTCCGGCTCACTCGCTCACGTCGAACGAGGCCGTACCCGACGGACGTCATCGCCGCCGAAGGTCTGCCGCCGGTCCGGCCCTACGTCGTCGTCTGGGAACGCGAGCGTGACGAACAAGAACGGCGCTACTACGCCCCGTGGGAGGCTGCCGTATGAGTACGTCACCCCTCCGCAGCCTCGGCGTCGACCCCGCCACTGGCAAGGAGGCATTCGTGGTCGCGCGCCCCGGCGGTTTCCTGGAGGTGCTGGCCGACGCGCGTGCCCTGGAGACCGCCGCCGTCCTGGTGGCAGTCGTCGGCGCCGTACTTGAGGCAGGGGAGGCGTCGGATGTCGAACTCGCCGCCTTCGTACCGCCGTTGCACGCGGCGCTCGGCGAATGCGTGGGCATGATTGCGGCGGACGGGGAATGACGGTGTAGGAGCATGCCGTCGTAGGGCATTCAATGCTGCCCTGGGTGCCCGAGGCTCGTCCTGGGCACCCATCGAGTGGCGGGTTCGAGGAGGCGGCTTCAGGCTTCTTCCGCCTCCGGCGCCTCCCCGAACCGAGCCAGCGCCAACGCCCCCGCCACCGCCACCGCGAACCCCAGCACAGCCAGCCAGGTGAAGCCCTCCCGCGTCCGGTCGCCGAGCCAGATCACGCCGATGGCCGCCGGGCCGATCGTCTCGCCGATCACCAGGCCGGCCGTCGCCGTCGTCACCGCGCCGCGCTGCAGGGCGGAGGTCAGCAGGATGAAGGCGGCGGCGCCGCCGATCAGGAGGGCGTAGGCCGCCGGGTTGGTGAGCAGATCGGCCAACCGCAGCGAGTCGATCAGGCGGACCGAGACCTCCACCACCCCGAACCCGAAGCCCGCCCCCAGCCCCAGCACCAGCGCCCGCATGCGCCCGGACAGCCGCCCGCCCAGCAGCGCGAGTACCAGCATGCCGACCGCAGTCGCGAGCATCGCCCACTTCAGGGCGTCCGAACCCTCCTGCTCCCCCTCCGGCCCGGACGCCACCCCCAGCATCGCGAGCCCGGCGCACACCACGCCCACCGCGCCCCACTCCATACCGCTCAGCCGCACCCGCAGCAGGCGCGCCGCGACCACCGCGGTCACCGCCAGACTCGACGCCAGTGCCGCACTGACCGCGTAGATGGGAATCGAGCGCAGCGCGGCGATCTGGAACAGGAAACCCAGTCCGTCCAGGGCCAGCCCGGCCAGGTACCGCCACTGCCGCAACGCCCGTAGCAGCAGTGCGGCTTCGCCGCCCCCGCCCGTACCGGCCTCCCGCGCCGCGATCGCCTGCAACACCGTCGCCGTACCGAAGCAGAGCGCCGCGGCCAGGGCACACACCATTCCAAAGAGCACGAAGTGACTTTAGGCGAACGGGGAATCGCGGAGGCCTCCGCACCCGCTCTCACACCGTTAGCGGTGCGCAGTCCGTCCGTCGGCCCCTCGGCCTGGCGCCCTGCGGCCGAACACCCGGCGGCGGCACTCCGTGTGAAGACCTCGCCGCCGAGGCGCGCGAACGCGGCCGGCGCCTGGCTCGGTGTCGCTCGTGCCGCAACGGGCCTACCTCGGCGAAGAGTTCAGTGGTCACATCGGCTGACAGTTCGTCATCCTGCTGCCTCGTCCGGTCACATCGGCGCGGACTCGGCCATCCCTGCACCCTGTCCGCCTGATATGCATGGTGCTATCTTCAGTAGCACCATGTTGCTGCGATTGGACAAGAGAGACACCCGCCCCCTGCACGAGCAGGTGGCAGGGGCCATCCGGCGCGCCATCGCCGAGGGTGAGTGCCGGCCGGGAGACCGCCTGCCGTCGGCACGTGACCTCTCCCAGGCGCTGGACGTCAACGTCAACACCGTCCTCAGGGGGCTGCGCAGCCTCCGGGACGACGGGCTGCTGGAGTTCCGCAGGGGCCGGGGTGTGACCGTGGCGGAAGGTGCCGACGAGCGCTCCGGACTTCTGAACCAGGTGTACGCGCTGGTGACCGAGGCGGCACGAATGGGCTACAGCAGGACCGATCTCATCGAGATGATCAGGGGGATACCGTGAACGATGGCGCAAGGACCGAGCGCGGTGTGCGCTGGGGTGCCGGGGTGTGGACAGTGGGTACGGCCGGGCTGATCGCCGCCCTGCCCTGGGCCGCCCACGGGCGGCTGCCGGACCGCTTGGCCACCCACTGGGGGTCCGGGCAGGACACCCCGGACGGATCCATGCCCCTCTGGGCGGCATCCCTCTTTCCGGCCCTGATCTGGCTGGCCCTGACCGCGATCGTGTTCGTGGCCCAGCGGCGGGCCGGAGACCCCGCGCGCAGCACGATGCGGGCGTGGACCGCCGCCGCCCTGCTGTCGGGGGGCATCCTCCTCGGCGGCGCGCAGGCGTCCGTCGTCCGCGCGAACCTGGACCACACGGACTGGCACCAGGCCCGCCAGCCAACGGCGTGGATCATCGTGACGCTCACCGGGGCGGCCGTCGCCGCCGGAGTCGTCGGATGGCTGGTGAACTCGCGCGTGGCGGCCTCCGTCGCGCCCGCCACGCAGGAGCCCTCCGGCCCGGTGCTGGAGATCCCGCGCGGGCAGCGCCTGGTGTGGTTCTCCCGCGTCACCAATCCCTGGCTCCACCTGCTGGCGGCAGTGGCCGGCCTGGTGGCGGTGGCGGCCCTCGTCGCTCTGGTCGGCGGCCTCGCCACCGCCGGCCCGTTGTGGGCGTTGTTCGCACCGTTCGCGCTCACGTCCCTGGCCGTGGCCGGCTGCGCCACCGTGCAGGCACGCGCGTCGGAGCGCGGCCTGGAAGTGGCGTTCGGACCGCTCGGCTGGCCCGCCCGGCGCTGGCCGGCCGAGGACATCGAGTCGGCCCGCGCCGAGAACCGCACCCCCGCACAGGTCGGAGGCTGGGGCTACCGGCTCAGTGGTCTCGGCACCACGGTCATGCTGCGGAGCGGAGAATGCCTCGTCATCCGGACCCGGGGAAAGGGTAGGGAATTCGCCGTCAGCATCGACGACGCGGAGCGTGGCGCAGCTCTCCTTAACGCGCTCAATATGACTCGGAACGGCTGAATCTGTTATTCCGTGTGAGCCATGACACACGGGTTCGACCTGCGTGCTTTTTCGCCCTTCAGTAGCGGGAAGTCGCCCATTCCTCCGCATGGCCACCGTACTCCACGGCACAGCACACACCCTCCCAAAGAGCACGAAGTGACCTTGGGTGAGGGGTGAACCGGTGACCCACCTCGGTGGCCGCTCTCACCGTTCTCTAGGCTGACCGCCGAAAACAGGCCGGCCAACCGGCAGGCTGGGCAACGGGGGAGACACCAGCATGGACACCGCACGACGACGCCTTCGCTCAGGAACCGTTCTCCTCGGCGGCATGGGCCTGCTCGCCACCGCCCTGACCGCCTGCTCCTCCGCCCCGGACAAGCGCTGCGTCGACCGCGACAGCTACCAACTCGCCAAGGGCTACAAGGTCGTCTCCGACAAGAACTGCAAGTCCACCAAGGCCTTCGTCAACGGCGCCTGGTACTACGGCGGCAAGAAGAAGGGCTCCTGGGTGAGCGGCGGTTCCTTCACCAAGCCGAGCAAGGGCTCCGGCTCGCATTCCAGCTCGGGCGGCTCGCACGGCGGCGTCCACCGTGGCGGCTTCGGCGGCGGTCACGGCAGCTCCGGCGGCTGACGAGGAAACGCCCCATGGAACGCCGTACGACCACCCCCCGCCCCGGCTGGCAGCAGACCGTCGAGGAGCAGGGGCTCGTCTACCCCCTGACCCGCCACCCCGACGGCTCGCTGCGCCCCTACTGGGACGAGAGCGCCTACTACGTCTTCACCCTGGACGAGGTCGAGGCGCTGGAGGAGACCGTCGAGGAACTGCACCGCATGTGCCTCGCGGCCGCCGAGCACATCGTGGCCGAGGGCCGCCTCGCCGACCTCGGCATCACCGACCCGCGCGTCGCCGAGGCCGTCACCGAGGCCTGGCGCCGCCGCGCCGAACTCCCCTCCGTCTACGGCCGGTTCGATCTGCGGTACGACGGCACGGGCCCGGCCAAGCTGCTTGAGTACAACGCGGACACCCCGACCTCGCTGGTCGAGGCCGCCTCCCCCCAGTGGTTCTGGATGGAGGAGCGCTTCCCCGGCGCCGACCAGTGGAACTCCCTGCACGAACGCCTCGTCGACGCCTGGCGCGAGCAGGCCGCGCTGCTCCCGCCGGGCAGCCCGCTGCACTTCGCGCACTCCTCCGCCGACGAACTCGGCGAGGACCTGATGACGGTCGCCTACCTGAAGGAGACCGCCGAACAGGCCGGCCTCGCCACCGACTGGATCTCCATGGAGGAGATCGGCTGGGACACCCTCTCCGGCCGCTTCGTGGACAACGGGCTCCGCTTCATCCGCAGCATCTTCAAGCTCTATCCGTGGGAGTGGCTCACCACCGACGCCTTCGCAGGGCATGTCCTCGACACCCTGGACAACGGCGGCGGCACCGGCAGCACCCTGTGGATCGAACCCGCCTGGAAGATGCTCCTGAGCAACAAGGCCCTGCTGGCGATCCTCTGGGAGCTGTACCCCGGCCACCCGAACCTGCTGCCCGCCTACCTGGACGGCCCGCGCGAGCTGTCCGGGTCGACGGGCTATGTCGCCAAGCCGCTGCTGGGCCGCGAGGGCGCGGGCGTGACCGTCCACGAGCCCGGCGCACCGGCCGTCACCCGGGACGAGCCCTGCTGCTACCAGCAGCTCGCCCCGCTGCCCACCTTCGACGGCAACCACCTCGTCCTCGGCGCCTGGGTCGTCCGGGACGAGCCGGCCGGCCTCGGCCTGCGCGAGTCCTCGGGCCTGATCACCGACGAGTACGCCCGCTTCCTGCCCCACGTGATCCTCTAGGACACTCCTAAACCTCCAGCACCGCACGCAGCTGGGCGAGCCCCCAGTCCAGATCCTCCTTGCTGATCACCAGCGGCGGCGCGATCCGGATCGTCGCACCGTGGGTGTCCTTCACCAGGACACCCCGGTCCATCAGCCGCTCGGACACCTGCCGGCCCGTCCCGACCCTCGGCGCGATGTCGACCCCGGCCCACAGCCCCCGCCCACGCACCGCCGTCACCTTGCCGGTGCCGAGCAGGGCGCCCAGCTCCCGGTGCAGATGCTCGCCGAGCTCGGCGGACCGCGCCTGGTACTCGCCCGTCCGCAGCATCCTGATCACCTCCAGCGCCACCGCACACGCCAGGGGGTTCCCACCGAACGTCGATCCGTGCTCACCCGGCCCGAACACCCCGAGCACCTCGATGCTCGACACCACCGCCGACACCGGCAGGATCCCGCCGCCCAGCGCCTTCCCCAGCACGTAGGCATCCGGTGCGACCCCCTCGTGCTCGCACGCGAAGGTCCGCCCGGTCCGGCCCAGCCCCGACTGGACCTCGTCGGCGATGAACAGCACGTCCCGCTGCCGGGTCAGCTCCCGCACCCCCGGCAGATAACCGGGCGGCGGGACGATCACGCCCGACTCGCCCTGGATCGGTTCGAGCAGCACCGCGACCGTGTTCTCGGTGAGCGCCTCCCGCATCGCGGTCAGGTCGCCGTACGGCACGATCTGGAAGCCCGGCGTGTACGGACCGAAGTCCGCCCGCGCCTCGGGGTCGGTGGAGAAGCTGATGACCGTCGTCGTACGGCCATGGAAGTTGCCGCTCGCGACCACGATCTTCGCCATCTCGGCGGGCACCCCCTTGATCCGGTACCCCCACTTCCGGGCGGTCTTCACCGCGGTCTCCACCGCCTCGACGCCGGTGTTCATCGGCAGCACCATCTGCATGCCGCACAGCGCGGCCAGCTCGGTGCAGAACGCGGCGAACCGGTCGTGGTGGAACGCCCGCGACGTCAGCGTCACCCGCTCCAGCTGCGCCCTGGCCGCCTCCACCAGCCGCGGGTGTCCGTGGCCGAAGTTCAGTGCCGAGTACCCGGCCAGCAGGTCGAGGTAGCGCCGCCCCTCGACATCCGTCATCCAGGCCCCCTCCGCGGTGGCGACGACCACCGGCAGCGGGTGGTAGTTGTGCGCACTGTGGGCGTCGGCGGCGGCGATGAGCGTCTCCGTAACGTTCACGGGAACTCCAAAGGGCCAGAGAGTCGGATGCACCCCCTTCTTATCCTCGCTCGCATGGTGGACGCGGGACCTGCGCGATCCGGCGCGCCCGGTAGGCTGATCAGCGGGCCGTGACTGGCGCGCTAGGGATGGGACCGACCATCGGGGAGCGGCCCGAGCGGGAAAACAGTGCCGTGCGCCTGGGCCGAACGTGAACGCTGTACGCACACCGTCCGGAGGTCCCCATGCCAGAGCAGCCCCTGTCGACCGAATCCATCGCCTTCCGTGCCGCCCTCGACGTGATCCGTGCCGTCGAGCCGCGGGTCGCCGACGCCATCGGCCAGGAGGTGACCGACCAGCGCGAGATGCTGAAGCTGATCGCCTCCGAGAACTACGCCTCCCCGGCCACCCTGCTGGCGATGGGCAACTGGTTCAGCGACAAGTACGCCGAGGGCACCATCGGCCGCCGCTTCTACGCCGGCTGCCGCAACGTCGACACGGTGGAGTCCCTGGCCGCCGAGCACGCCAAGGCGCTCTTCGGCGCCCGGCACGCCTATGTCCAGCCGCACTCCGGCATCGATGCCAACCTCGTCGCCTTCTGGGCCGTGCTCGCGGACCGCGTGGAGGTCCCGTTCCTGGAGAAGACCGGCGCCCGACAGGTCAACGACCTCTCCGAGGCCGACTGGGCCGAGCTGCGCCAGGCCTTCGGCAACCAGCGCATGCTCGGCATGTCCCTGGACGCCGGCGGCCACCTCACCCACGGCTTCCGCCCGAACATCTCCGGCAAGATGTTCGACCAGCGCTCCTACGGCACCGACCCGGCCACGGGCCTGATCGACTACGAGGCGCTGCGCGCCCAGGCCCGCGAGTTCAAGCCGCTGATCATCGTCGCGGGCTACTCGGCGTACCCCCGCCTGGTGAACTTCCGCATCATGCGCGAGATCGCCGACGAGGTCGGCGCGACCCTGATGGTCGACATGGCCCACTTCGCCGGTCTGGTCGCCGGCAAGGTCCTGACCGGCGACTTCGACCCGGTCCCGCACGCCCAGATCGTCACCACGACCACCCACAAGTCCCTGCGCGGCCCGCGCGGCGGCATGGTCCTGTGCGACGACTCCCTGAAGGACCAGGTCGACCGCGGCTGCCCGATGGTGCTCGGCGGCCCGCTCCCGCACGTCATGGCCGCGAAGGCCGTCGCCTTCGCCGAGGCCCGGCAGCCCTCGTTCCAGGACTACGCCCAGCGCATCGTCGACAACTCGCGCGCCCTCGCCGAGGGCCTGATGAAGCGCGGCGCCACCCTGGTCACCGGCGGCACGGACAACCACCTCAACCTGATCGACGTGGCCACCTCCTACGGCCTCACCGGCCGCCAGGCCGAGGCGGCCCTCCTGGAATCCGGCATCGTCACCAACCGCAACGCCATCCCGGCCGACCCGAACGGCGCCTGGTACACCTCCGGCATCCGCATCGGCACCCCCGCCCTGACCACCCGGGGCCTCGGCACGGCGGAGATGGACGAGGTGGCGGGCCTGATCGACCGAGTCCTGACGGCGACCGAGCAGGGCACCACCAAGTCGGGCGCCCCGTCCAAGGCGGCCCACGTCCTGGACGAGAAGACCGCGCAGGAGATCGCCCAGCGGGCGACGGACCTGGTGGCGGCGTTCCCGCTCTACCCGGAAATCGACCTGGGCTGAAGCGCCCCGCAAGGGGCGCGGGGAACTGCGCGAGCGACCACGGACGGCCCGCAGTCCCCCGCGCCCCGAAACCACCTCCCACCTCACGGGCCGATGCCGCCCTCAGCCGATGAGAGAATGGGCAACATGGCCTCTGCTGACCGACCCCGCGTGCTCTCCGGCATCCAGCCCACCGCCGGCTCGTTCCACCTCGGCAACTACCTCGGCGCCGTCCGCCAGTGGGTGGCCCTGCAGGAGTCCCACGACGCCTTCTACATGGTCGTCGACCTGCACGCGATCACGGTCCCGCAGGACCCGAAGGACCTGCGCGCCAACACCCGCCTGGCCGCGGCCCAGCTGCTGGCCGCCGGTCTGGACCCCGACCGCTGCACCCTCTTCGTGCAGAGCCACGTGCCCGAGCACGCCCAGCTCGCCTGGATCATGAACTGTCTCACCGGCTTCGGCGAGGCCAGCCGGATGACCCAGTTCAAGGACAAGTCCGCCAAGCAGGGCGCCGAGCGGGCCTCCGTCGGCCTGTTCACGTACCCGATCCTGCAGGTCGCGGACATCCTGCTGTACCAGGCCAACGAGGTGCCGGTCGGCGAGGACCAGCGCCAGCACATCGAGCTGACCCGCGACCTCGCCGAGCGTTTCAACGGCCGGTTCGGCGACACGTTCACGATCCCGTCGCCGTACATCCTCAAGGAGACGGCGAAGATCTACGACCTTCAGGACCCGTCGATCAAGATGAGCAAGTCGGCGTCCACGCCGAAGGGCCTGATCAATCTGCTCGACGAGCCGAAGGCGACGGCCAAGAAGGTCAAGAGCGCCGTCACCGACACCGACACCGTGATCCGCTACGACGCGGAGAACAAGCCGGGCGTGTCGAACCTCCTCACCATCTACTCCACGCTCACCGGCAAGTCGATCGCCGAGCTGGAGCAGGACTACGAGGGCAAGATGTACGGCGCGCTCAAGACGGACCTCGCCGAGGTCATGGTCGAGTTCGTGACGCCGTTCCGGGAGCGCACCCAGCAGTACCTGGACGACTCCGAGACGCTCGACTCGATCCTCGCCAAGGGCGCGGAGAAGGCGCGCGCGGTTGCCGCGGAGACGCTTGCGCAGGCATACGACCGGGTGGGTTTCCTGCCGGCGAAGCACTGAGAAGCACGAACCGGCGCTGAGGCGCACGACCGTACACACCTCCGAGCGGGCAGAGCGCTGCACATCACTTCCACTGCGCCTGCCCACAGGACACCCGTGGCCGTACAGTCGATAGCCGACGGCCCGGACGAAGACGCGACGAAGACGGCGGCGAAGACGGCCGGAAAACAGCACGCGACGACAGGAGACGACGTGGGGACCGTAACGATCGGCGTGTCGATCGCGGTCCCGGAGCCTCACGGCAGCCTGCTCCAGGAGCTGCGCGCGGGCTTCGGCGACGCCGCGGCTCACGGCATCCCCACGCATGTCACCCTGCTGCCGCCGACCGAGGTGGACGCGACCGACCTTTCGGCGGTCGAGGCGCACCTCACGCAGGTCGCGGCGGCCGGCCGGCCGTTCCCGATGCGGCTGTGCGGGACCGGCACCTTCCGGCCCCTGTCGCCGGTCGTCTATGTGCGTGTCGCGCAGGGTGCCGAGGCCTGCGCCTGGCTGCAGCAGCGGGTGCGGGACGCCTCGGGTCCGGTGGCGCGCGAGCTGCAGTTCCCGTACCACCCGCATGTCACGGTCGCGCACGGCATCGACGAGGAGTCGATGGACCGCGCCTTCGCCGAGCTGGCCGGCTTCGAGGCCGAGTGGCCGTGCACCGGGTTCGCGCTGTACGAGCAGGGCGCCGACGACGTGTGGCGCAAGCTGCGGGAGTACACGTTCGGTGGATCCGTGGTGCCTCCGCAGGGGGGCCACGCGGACGTCGAGCGCGGGGCGCTCCGCGGGTAGTGCCGCGATGTGCCGTCACTCGTCTGCGGCATCGTTGTGGCTGGTCGCGCAGTTCCCCGCGCCCCTTTGGGGCGCTGGACCAGGGCGCTAGATCGGCAGCCGTCGGAACAGTGCCCGCGGCGTGTGCCGCAGAGCCGTCATCACCAGCCGGAGCGCGCCCGGCACCCACACCGTCTCCGAGCCGCGGCGCAGGCCCAGTTCGACGGCTGTGGCGACGGCCTCGGGGGTGGTGGCGAGCGGGGCCGCGGGCAGGTCCGCCGTCATGCGGGTACGGACGAATCCGGGGCGTACGACCATGACGTGCACGCCGGTGCCGTAGAGCGCGTCGCCGAGGCCCTGGGCGAAGGCGTCGAGGCCGGCCTTGCTGGAGCCGTAGATGAAGTCGGCGCGGCGGGCCCGTTCGCCGGCGGCGGCGGAGAGGACCACCAGGGAGCCGTGGCCCTGGGTCTGGAGGGCGCGGGCCGCGGTCAGGCCCGCCGACACGGCCCCGGTGTAGTTGGTCTGGGCGACCCGGACCGCGCGCAGGGGCTCGCGCTCGTCGTGGGCCTGGTCGCCGAGGATGCCGAACGCGAGCAGCACCAGGTCGATGTCGCCCTCGGCGAAGACCTTGCCGAGGGCCGCCTCGTGGGACTCGGGGTCGAGGGCGTCGAAGGCGACGGTGCGGACCTCGGCGCCCAGAGCACGCAGCTGCTCGGCGGCCTGGTCCAGGGCGGGCGAGGGCCGGCCGGCCAGCCAGACGGTGCGGGCGCGGCGGGCGATCAGCCGGCGGGCGGTGGCCAGCGCGATCTCGGACGTGCCGCCGAGGACGAGCAGGGACTGGGGCAGAGCGGTGGCGTCCTTCATGACAGCCGACCGTATCGCCCGCATATGTCCGTTCTGGTGAAGAAACGCGGTGTTGACGTCCACCAGGAGCGGGCACAGTCCGATCATGGACTGGCTCAAGAGGCTCCCCGGGATCGGGCCGATCGTCACCTGGCTGATGACCACGCACGCGTGGCAGTCGTACGAGCGGCTGGACCGGGTGAAGTGGACACGGCTGGCCGCCGCGATGACCTTCATCAGCTTCGTCGCGCTGTTCCCGCTGCTGACGCTGATCGCCGCGATCGCCGCCGCCACGCTCAGCCAGTCGCAGCAGAAGGACCTGCAGCACAAGATCGCCGACCAGGTCCCCGGCATCGCCGACCAGCTGAACATCAACTCCCTGGTGCAGAACGCCGGTACGGTCGGAGTCATCGCCGGTGCCGTGCTGCTGTTCATCGGCATCGGCTGGGTCGGCCAGATGCGCGAGTGCCTGCGCGTGGTGTGGGAGCTGCCCGACCGAACAGGGAACCCGGTCCTGGCCAAGGTCAAGGACGCGGGCATCCTGGTCGGTCTCGGCGGAGCCCTCCTCGCCACGCTCGCCATCTCCACCGTCGCCTCCGCGCTGGTGGGCTGGACCACCGACCAGCTCGGCATCGAGCGGGCGGGCTGGGGCGCCGTCCTGCTGCGGATCGCCGCGTTCACCGTCGCCGTGCTCGCCGACTTCCTGCTCCTGCTCTACGTCCTGACCCTGCTGCCCGGCGTCGAACCGCCGCGCCGCCGCCTGCTGGAGGCCGCGCTCCTCGGCGCGGTCGGCTTCGAACTGCTGAAGGAGTTGCTCAGCGGCTACATCCAGGGAGTCGCCGCGAAGAGCATGTACGGCGCGTTCGGCGTCCCGGTGGCCCTGCTGCTGTGGATCAACTTCACCGCGAAACTCCTCCTGTTCTGCGCCGCCTGGACGGCGACGCAGAGCGAGGAGAGCGAGGAGGGCGAACGCGAGGACGTCAGGAACGCGTCCGACGGCGCATCAGGTCCGGCAGCGGCCAACGGCGGTTGACGAGGAACGCCCCGCCGCCGAGCAGCACCAGCAGCCCGCCGGCGACGGCCAGGGCGATCCCGACGCCGCTGGAGCCGCCCGCGGCGGTGGCGCTCGCCACCGGCTTCGAGCCGGACCCGCCGGTCTTCCCCGCCGCCCCGGCGGAGGCGGTGGCGCCCGGGCTCGGGGTGGACTGCGTGGCGCTCTTCGGCGGGACCAGCTCGCCCACCGGGCTGACCTTGCCCGCCGCCTTGAAGCCCCAGTCGAGCAGCTGCGCCGTCTCCTTGTAGACCTCGTTGTGCTCGTGCTTCTCCGGGTTCATCACCGTGACCAGCAGCACCCTGCCGTTCCGCTCGGCGACACCGGTGAAGGTGGCGCCCGCGTTGGTGGTGTTGCCGTTCTTCACCCCGGCGATGCCCTGGTACACGGGCACGTCGGTGTCACCGCTCAGCAGTCGGTTGGTGTTCTGGATCTCGCTGGACCCGAACTTCGCCCGCACCGTCGAGCAGTAGTCGCGGAAGTCCTTCTTCTGCAGACCGGAGCGGGCGAACAGCGTCAGGTCGTACGCCGACGACATCTGCCGCGGCGCGTCGTAGCCGTCCGGGCTGACCACGTGCGTGTCCAGGGCCTGCAGTTCGTCGGCGTGGTCCTGCATGTCCTTGACGGTCCGCGCGATGCCGCCGTTCATCGCGGACAGCACGTGCACGGCGTCGTTGCCCGAGCGCAGGAAGACGCCGAGCCACAGGTCGTGGACGGTGTAGGTGCGGCCCTCCTTTATCCCGACCACGCTGGAGCCGACGCCCATGCCGGCCAGGTCGTTCGGCACCACCTTGTGCTCGGTCGTCTTCGGGAACCTCGGCAGCACGGTGTCGGCGAACAGCATCTTCAGGGTGCTCGCCGGGGGCAGCCGCCAGTGCGCGTTGTGTGCGGCGAGGACATCGCCGGACTCGGCGTCGGAGACGACCCAGGAGCGGGCGGTGAGGTCCTTGGGGAGCACGGGCACGCCGGCGGCGAGGTTCACCTGAGTCCCGGGCAGCCCGAGCCGGGCTCCGCCGACCTGCGACATCTGGGCCGGGGGCGTGGCCGTCGGGCTCGTCGACGGGGTCGGGGCCGCGAGCGCGGCGGGCGCGGTGACGGACAGGGACAGCAGCGTGGCGGTGGTGACCAGCAGGGATCGCCTGACGGTCTTCTTCGGTGCGGGCACGGCCCTGAACGTACCGGGCACGGGCCGCGAAGTCCCGCCGCGCACCCCACCCCGGACACGGAACCGGACATCGAACGGCGATACTGATGTCATGAAGCTCAGCCGCCCGGTCTCCTGGTTCCTGCTCGCCTTCGGGGTGTGGAGCTGGGTCATCTGGGTCACTTTCGTCAAGAACCTGGTCAAGGACGCCAGCGGTCTCGCCTTCGACGACGGTCACCCGACCGCGTACTTCTGGGTGCACCTGCTGCTGGCGGTCGTCTCCTTCGTATTGGGGACGGTCATCGGGGTCATCGGGTTGCGCGGACTGCGCGCACTGCGCCGGATGTCATAGCGGGGGAACTCGGCAGCGTGGTCATCGTCTTCGTCCTTGTCGCGTTGATCGTCCTGGCCGTCCTGGTGCTGGGGCACTGGTACGTGTGGCGCCGTCTGGTCCGCGACACGACCCGCGGCCCGGGCCGCGCCCGCCGCGCCGGCACGGCGGTCTTCGTCGCCGGCCCGCTCCTGATGATCACGGCCCTGGTCGCCGAACGCTCGGGCGCCCCCTTCTGGCTCCAGCGCACCCTCGCGTGGCCCGGCTTCCTGTGGATGGCGCTGGCGCTGTACCTGCTGCTGGCGGTGGTGGCGGGAGAGGCGGTACGACCGCTGCTGAGACGCGTCCTGGTCCGGCGGCACCCCGTGGAGCCGCTTCCCAGCCGACAGCTTCTGGCGGCGGGTGTGCACGGCCCGGGTGGCCCGGGGGCGGAGCCCCCTGGTACGCCCGCTGCGGCACCGGCACCGGAACCGGAACCGGCCCAGGAACCCGCGGCACAGAACCCCACCCGCCGCCTGGTCGTCTCCCGCGTCATCGGCGGAGCCGCAGCCGCCGCAGCCGTGGGGACCGTCGGCTACGGCACCTACGGCGTTCTGCGCGGGCCCCGGGTGAAGCGGGTCACCGTCCCGCTCGCCAAACTCCCGCGCGCCGCACACGGCTTCCGGATCGCCGTCGTCAGCGACATCCACCTCGGCCCCGTCCTGGGCCGTGGCTTCGCGCAGCGGGTCGTCGACACCGTCAACGCCACCCAGCCCGACCTGATCGCGGTCGTCGGCGATCTGGTGGACGGCAGCGTCAAGGACCTCGGCCCGGCCGCCGCACCCCTCGCCCAGCTCACCGCCCGGCACGGCGCGTTCTTCGTGACCGGCAACCACGAGTACTTCTCCGGCGCCGAACAGTGGGTGGCCGAGGTGCGCACGCTCGGCCTGCACCCGCTGGAGAACGCCCGCACCGAGCTGCCGTACTTCGACCTGGCCGGGGTGAACGACCTCCAGGGCGAGAGCGAGGGCCAGGGACCGGACTTCCACAAGGCGCTCGGGGACCGGGACCGGGCACGCGCCTGCGTGCTCCTCGCCCACCAGCCGGTGCAGATCCACGAGGCCGTCCGGTACGACGTCGACCTCCAGCTCTCCGGCCACACCCACGGCGGCCAGCTCTGGCCCGGCAGCCTCATCGCCGCCGCGGCCAACCCGACCGTGGCCGGTCTCGACCGGTACGGCGACACACAGCTGTACGTCAGCCGGGGCGCGGGCGCGTGGGGTCCGCCGACGCGCGTGGGGGCGCCGTCGGACGTGACAGTGATCGAACTCGCCGCGACGCGAGCGTGACCAAAACTCACCCCACCCCTGTGAAGACGCTGTGAAACCCAGCGGAAACAACGTCTCGGTAAGTTCTTGCACATCTGGTCAGAAAGCCCTTCCCCCAAGTGAAAGTCCTGTGATTAGGTGAGCCGCGCCGCTTAGGGGAGTGGCGAAATTGTGCTGGCCAGGGGTAGGGCCCTGGAGGGCCTGGGGAGGGCACCACCATGCGATCTGTTCGCATGCGCATTCTCGTGACACTGCTCGTACTCGCTGTCGTGGGAATCGGCGGCTGGCAGTTGCTGCCGTCGCAAACGGACAAGAACAAGACGATCAGGGTCGGTACGACCGACGCCGTCACTTCACTGGACCCAGCGGGCGCGTACGACGCCGGTTCCTGGGCCCTGTTCAGCAACGTCTTCCAGACGCTGCTCACCTTCGAGCCGGGCGGTGTCGAGCCAATCCCGGACGCCGCGAAGAGCTGTGACTTCGTGGGCAGCGGGCTGAAGACGTACCAGTGCCGGCTGCGTGACGACATCACTTTCCCGAGCGGGCGCAAGATGACCGCCGATGACGTCCGGTACTCCTTCGAGCGGGTGAAGAAGATCGACGCCCCCGTCGGCCCGGCGTCGCTGTTCTCCACGCTCGGCACGGTGACCGCCGACAGCGCGACGACGGTCACCTTCCATCTGTCGTCCCCGGACGCCACCTTCCCGCTGAAGGTCGCCACGGGCGCAGGTGCCATCGTCGACAAGGACAAGTACCCGGCCACCGCCCTGCGCAAGGACGACGGCGTCGACGGCACCGGCCCGTACACGCTGACCTCGTACACGAAGGACCAGAAGGCCGACCTCGACCCGTACGGGAACTACAAGGGCTACCTGAGCGGCACCGGCCGCCCGATCGAGCTGCGCTACTATACCGACTCCGACCAGCTCAACAGCGCCTGGCAGGACAAGCAGGTCGACGTCGCCACCCGGACGCTGCCGCCGAGCGTGCTGTCCCGGCTGAACCCGAGCGACCCGGACAACCGCGTCACGGAGTCCGACAGCGCCGAGACCCGCAACCTCTACCTCAACACCCGTGCCGGTTCGCCGCTGCACGACGGGCGCGTGCGGCGCGCCCTGGCCTGGCTGGTCAACCGCGAGAAGCTGGCCGCCAAGGTGTACGAGGGCACGGTCGACCCGTTGTACTCGCTGATCCCGACCGGCATCACCGGCCACACCACCGCCTTCTTCGACGACTACCCGACGCAGAGCACCCAGAAGGCGCGGGAGCTGCTCACCCAGGCCGGGGTGACCCTGCCGGTGCACTTCACCTTCGGCTACGGCAAGAACCGGGGTGCGGGCGAGGAGGAGGCCGCCGAGCTGAAGAAGCAGCTGGAGACGGGCGGCCTGTTCAAGGTGGACGTCCAGGGCTACGAGTGGACCGACTTCCAGAAGCGCTGGGCCGCCGGGAAGATGGACGCGTGGGCGGTCGGCTGGGTGGCCGACTACCCCGACCCGGACACCTTCGGCTCCCCGCTCGTCGCCACCGGCTCCACCATGGCCACCGGCTACAGCAACAAGGTCGTCGACCACCTCATCCTGGACAGCCAGCAGTACGCCGACCGCCCGCGGGCCGCGAACGACTTCCATGACATCCAGGCGGCCGTGGCGACCGACGTGCCACTGATCCCGCTGTGGCAGCGCAAGGAGTACGTGGTCAGCACCGAGGACGTCGGCGGCGGCCAGTACCTCACGGACGGCACGGGCGTCTTCCGCCTGTGGCGTCTGCAGTGGATCTGATCAGCCCGTCTCGTCGCGGCGAGCCCTGGCCCCCGGGTCCGGCAGTGCCTTCGTCATCCCCGGCAGGAAGTCCGTGAACAGTTCGTGGACTTCGAGCACCAGGGGACGCAGCACCCGGAAGCGGGCCAGGGCGACCCCGCGGGCGGTCAGCCGCGCGCCCCGGCGGGCCAGCCGGTAGCTGCGCTCACGTCCCTCGGTGCGGTCGAACACCCAGTACAGGACAAGGCCCATCTGGGAGAGCCACATCAACTCCGGGAGCACGTCCCGGAGTTCGGGCGCGACCTTGGACTTGGATCCGGCCAGCACCTCGCGGTGGACGCTGATGGCCTGCTCACGGGCGTGCTCGCTCTCGGGTGAGAACGGGCTGAGCGGGCTGTCGGGGTCGGCGGCGTTCTTGAAGAACTGCACCGCGAACTCGTGGTACGGCTTGGCGATGTCCAGCCATGCGGTCAGCACGCCCGCGAGCCGCGCCTCCAGGTCGGTCTCCCGGTCCAGGACCTCCCGGACCGCCACCTGGTGCTCGGCGGCGATCCGGTCGTAGAAGCCCTGGATCAGGTGCTCCTTGCCCGCGAAGTAGTAGTAGGCGTTGCCTACGGAGACCCCGGCCTCCTTGGCGATGGCCCGCATGGTCGTCTTGTCGTAGCCCCGCTCCTGGAACATCCGCATGGCGGTCTCCAGGATCAGGGCGCGGGTCTGCTCGGACTTGGTCGGGGATCCGGCTTCGGGGCCGTCGTTCTTCGCGGGCACGAGAGGAGCCTAACCAGTCGGGCAGGCACCGTCTGAACAGGACGGCGGGTTGTAACTCCAGCCCGTGCCCGGGTGGTACGCCCACCCGTCCGCCCGCCGGTAGGACGCCCCACCCCACTGCGCACCACCCCGCTGTGCGCCGCCCCACAGCGCGCCTCGCCACTTCGCGGCCGCCAGCGCCGCACCCCGGGCCAGCTTGGCCCCGGCCGGGGTGCTCAGTTTGTGGGCGAGCGGGCGGTGTTCGCGCAGGGCCCACAGGACGACGATCCAGGCCCGGGAGCCCTGGTAGACCTGGCCGGAGTCGCCGATCACGGTGATCTCGTCGAGGGTGGCGGCGTGGTCGAGCCCCGGGTAGCGCCTGCGGGCCTCGGCGGATCCGGCCGGCACCAGCTCCAGCGGCACCAGCTGCGGCTGCCGTACCAGCCAGTCGCGCAGATGGGTGCAGAGGGCGCACTCGGCGTCGTAAAGGACGGTGAGCCTGCGGACCGGGACGCCCGTGGCGTCCCGGTCCCCCGTGGTGGTCACGGTGGTCACGGTGGTCACACCCCGGCCGTCGGCGGCATCCAGCCCTGCGGGTGCACCGGAGGCTGCTGCTCACGCTCCATGATCCCGCGCCGCCGGATCTTGTTGAGCACGTACACGTTGCCCAGGTGCATCACGCCGAGCACCAGCAGGACCACGCCGAGCTTCGTCGACAGGGCCTCGAAGATGCCGCGGGTGTCCTCGATCGTTTCGTCCCCACTCAGGTACAGCGCCACGAAGCCGAGGTTGACGAGGTAGAAGCCGACCACCAGAAGGTGGTTGACGGCGTCCGCGAGCTTCTCGTTGCCGTGCAGCACGTCGCCGAGGAAGACCCGGCCGTTGCGGCTGAGCGTGCGCGCCACCCATACGGTCAGACCGATGCTGACGACCAGGTAGATGACGTAGGCGATGACGGTGCGGTCCATGCCCCACCCCTTCTTGAACGCGTTCAAAACGCTGACGGGCATGACTGTAGCCCTGCTTTTGAACATGTTCAACTGATTGCGGCGTGCCGGACCTCAGCCCCCTCCGATGCCGAAGGGCGCCCGCCCCCCAGGGGAGCGGACGCCCTTCGTTGGCCTCAGGTGTCAGCCGATGGCGAGGCGTGTCTTCCAGTAACTCGCCGGACCAATGATCTCCGTACCGGAGCCGAGCAGAACGGTCTTACTGCCCGCGTAGAACCGCACAGAGCCATCGGACTTTACGGCCCATATGTCGGGGACGGAATCTCCGTTGGCGTCGGGCGTGCCCATCAGCAGCGGGATGCTGGTGCTGGACCAGCCGTTGGCGCCGTACTCGGTGTCCATGCCCCCGGCGGAGTTCGCGCCTGCGGCCAGGGAGTTCAGGTCCGTTCCGCCGCCGGTGCTCGCCGCGATGCCCTTGCGGAGCATCAGCCGCGAGGAGACGTCGGTGCGATAGATGATGTCGGTGACGCCGTCGCCGCTGACGTCCAGGACGGTCACCAGGTCGCGGTCCTTCCAGGCGGAAGCGGACAGCCTGATCGCCTGGTCGACGGTCGCGCCGTGGTATCCGATGAGGGCCCACAGCTCGTCGTCCGTTCCGGCGCTGTTCCTGACGGTGGCGAAGAAGTCGGTGCGCCCGTCGCCGGTCGCGTCGCCCGCGGCCACGATCTGGGTCATGGCCGAGGGACTGGGGGCGCCCGCCGGGAGCAGGATCTCCCGCCGGCGGTCGACGTTGACGGCCCCGTAGCCGTCACCGGGATAGACCCAGAGCTTGCCCTCGACGCGGACGACCAGGTCCTGGAGGCCGTCGCCGCCGTAGAGGTCACCGTTGTGGGTGATCAGCGCGTCCTTGAAGTGGCCGCTGGGCGCGGACACGTACGGGGCAAGGTCGTCACCGTTCGGATCCTTTTCGGGGTTGGCTCGATAGGCGCCCCGCATCGAGTAGTCAAGGTCGCCCGATCCCTTGGACAGGTCGGACGTGGACTGTGACGGGTACAGGGAGAGGTTCCCGCCCTCCGTGACCACCATCATGTCCGGCAGCTTGTCACCGGTGAAGTCGCCGGGGGTGTCGCCCTGGTCGCGCGGGGCGACGTAGAAGAAGTATTTCGTCGGCTCGGAGACATTGCCGGCGCTGTCCACGGCACGGACGTAGAGCACGTTGGGGCCGGCGGTCGGCGGCTTGGCGCCGCTCATGGTGGCGCTGACCGTGGTGGCCGTACCGCTGACCCGGGCCAGACTGCCGGTGTAATAGGCGGAGTTGAATCCGTACTCGTACCGCACGACGTCGGTGTTCAGGGCCCGCACGGTGAACGAGCCGGGCGTGCCGAACTTCTTGGCGGACCAGTTGGCGTCCTCGGCGTCGTTGCCGAAGCCGTTCTCGCTGCCGTCGGCGTTGGGGAAGTCGGTGGAGCTGACCTTCGGCGGGCGGGGTGCGGTGGTGTCGAGGACGAACCGGCACGGTGTCTTCGGGTACCAGGAGGACGTGGAGCCGGCGTCGTCCAGCGCCCGTACCCGCCAGGAGTAGGTGGCCCCGCTCTTCAGGCCGCTGGTGGAGAACTTCGGCGTGGTGCGCAGCGCGCTGTCCGTATCGCCGCCCGCGGAGACCTTGCCGGTCGACTTCAGCAGGTCGCCGGTGGTGTCCCACTGGCCGGTCTGCCACAGGTCGAAGTCGAAGTAGTCGAGGTTCTTGTCCTTGTCGGTGGCCTTCGCGGTGAACGTCAAGTCATCGGAGCCCATGCGGACATACGGGGTGGTGGTGGTGCACTTGCCGTCCGGGCCGAGGTCGAGGGAGTTGGACACGATGGCCGGCTTGCGGTTGTAGACGAGTTCGAGGACGGGGGCGTTGTCGAGGTCGGCCTGGAACTTCTTCCACGCGTACTGGGAGTGCTCGTCACGGGCGCGCAGTCCGAAGGTGATGGTGTCGTCACCGTCGTCGGCGGCATCCTGTGCTCCGTCCTTGACATCGAAGGCTTCGTAGGCATCGTGGCAGCTGGACGCTTTCCAGCCGTGCGCGAAGCTCTTGGTGGCGAGCTTGTTGCCGTCGTGGAGCTTGGGTGCGTTGCTCCAGTTGGTGTGCGCGTTGACCTCTCCGGTCAGGTGCACACTCATGGAACGTTCACTGCACGACCAGGCGTAGGTCTCCAGCATGCGCAGCTTCGCGCGGGTGATCTTTGTGCCCTTCAGGTCCGGATCGAAGTTGATGTTGAAGTAGGACCGGGAGGTGCCCCAGGTGTCGGACTCGAAGCCGACGCGGGCTTCGTGGGAGCCGCCCTTGTTGAAGCCTTTGCCGTCGTAGAACGTGGCTTTCGGGAAACGGTTGTACGCGGTGGTCCAGTGCAGGATGTGCTTCTTGACCGAGGGGTCGATGAACACCGGGAACGTGGTGTCCGGGTCGGTCAGGAAGTCCTGGTCCGGGGTGAGGGTCCAGTTCCCCGCGGACAGGTCGGCGTCGACCAGCGATCCGCGCGAGTCGGGCGAGGGGCCGTCCAGCAGGGGCAGGCTCAGGGTGGCCGCCGAGCCTGTCTGTGTCGGGTCAGGCGTCGGTTCCGCCGGCGCGGGGGGCAGCGGGGACTCGGATATCGAAGGCTCGGGACCGTCACTGGCCGGGCTTAGGGTCTCGACGTCGGTGTTGCTCTGCTCGTCGGGCTCGGCTGTGTCGTCGGCGGTGGGGCTGTCGCTGGGCATCGGGCTGCTGGTGTCCACCGGGTCGGGCGTCTCGGGCTCGGTCGGCTGAACGCTCGCACCCACGGTGCCGTCGGTGACAGCGGGTGTGCCGCTGCTGTCCCACATCAGCGGCGTGGGGGACACGGCAACCTCGTCACCGCTCTCGTCCTCCGCGCTGACGATGCCGGTGACCGGGTTGAGCCGGAAGGTCAGGTCGGCGGAGTGCAGGCCGTAGGCCAGCTGCTGCGCATGTGGATCCGAGGCGGCCTCGCGGTTCTTCAGCACGACCAGCTGGGCGAAACCGTCGTCGTCGGCGGTGAGTACGAGATCGCCGCCCGGAAAGATGTCCGGGTACAGGGCGCGATTGCCGTCGATGATCGGACTGGGGACCGGGCCGGGCCAGGTGAGCTGGATGTCGTGGTCACCGACGTGCAGGGTGACCAGCGGCGTTCCCGAGTCGGCCGCCTCACCCTTCAGCAGCGAGACGCGGCGCACGGTGGAGCGGTCGGCGTGCTGTTGACCGGTTGCGCGGGAGCCGGAGCCTGCTGAGAAGACCACGCGGGTGTTGGTCGCCTTCGGCTCCCACCCTGCCTTCGTCCGGTGCAGCCCGGGGTCGATCGCCTTCCACTCGCCTCCCACCTTCGCACGGATGGGGGAGGAGTAGAGCCGCTTCTGCATGAGCCCGTCGGGGCGGGCCCAGGTGGTGGAGGAAGCGGTGCGAGCTGCGGTGACCTCCACGTTCTTGCCCGTCCGAGCCGCTTGCGTGAGGGCAGCGCTCTCGGTGACGGCCCCGGCGTGCGGTCGGTGATGGCTGTCGGCGGGGGCTGTGCCGCTGTCCAGCCGCAGTCCCGCGTAGACGATGCCGGTTGCGGCCAACGCGCTCGCGAGCAGTACAGCGCCGGTCCGACCGCCGGGTCTGCGGCGCCAGTTGGGTGTCATCGACCGAGTTCCCCTTCCCCCTCGTTCCCCCTTGGAGCCGGCGCATGAAGAGCTCGGCTCGGGCTCGCAGATGATGACCTATGTGCAACCTGTCGTCATCCTGTGGACGAGTCGTGTTCGAGGAGTCAGCTGCCGCCGTTCCTGCTCCAGCGCATGGGCGGGGGCACAGTGCCGGACGACTGCCGAGCGGCGACACACTGATCAAATCCCCACCTTTAAATACAAGTTGAGGCCTCATATGCGGCCTGGGTAACGCTATGCCCAATAACTCTTGAGAGCCCGGCAAGTGCCATACCTAGGCGTTTCTCGCAGGTTCGCTCCTATTCGATACATGGCGAGTCATTACGCGCCGTGACGATCTTCACATCGTCCACTCATCCCTGGTATTCACTCACAGGTTGATCACAGAATCCCCGTTGTTTGATACGCAGTCACGCGTGGCCTGTCTCCGGTCCCGCTTCCAGTGGTCCGGGGGGACTTCGCCGTGTTCGATCGACTCTTCCTGACCCGCACGCGCCGCCTTACGCGCAGCGCTGTGCCGCTGACTGCCGCGGCGCTCCTGGTCGGGCTGCTGCCCGCCCAGGCGCTGGCGCTGCCGCCGGATCCGAAGACGGCGGAAGTCGGGCGCGAGACGGTGGACCTCGAGGCGCTGGAGAAGGATGTGCCAGTGCCTGGCCTAAAGGTCAGGCCAAAGGTGGACAGCCTCAGGGCAGACATTCCCAAGGAACTGCTCTCCGCTCCTGCGAACACCGTGGCTCCGCCATCGAATCTGTCGGCTTCGGTCACTTTCGGCTCCACAACCACGACCGCATCCGCCCGCACCACCGCCACGTCGGTCGAGCAGATTGCGCTGAGCCCTGTCGGCACCCTGCCGGTGAGCCTGGGCCAGGCCCCGGACCAGCCAGCCCCGACCGGTACATGGCAGGTCTCCATTCCCGATCGTGCGGCGCCGGTGAGTCAGGGGGTCGACGGGGCGGTCATGGTGGTGCAGGGTCCCGACACCGGCTCGGTCCCGGTGTCGGTGAAGCTCGACTACTCCAAGTTCAAGAACCTCTACGGTGCCGACTGGGCCTCACGGCTGCGGCTCGTCCAGTTCCCCGACTGCTATCTGACGACCCCGGATGACGAGGCGTGCCAGGAGTACGAGGAACTGGACACGGCCAACGACACGGCGTCGCAGTCCCTGACCGCCACCATCGACCCGGCGGCCGACGCCACGGTGACACCAGCCTCGGCGAAGTCCGCGCCGTCCGGGAGCTCGGGAGTGTTCCAGGCGTCCTACCACAAGACCACGGCGGCGACTCCCGTGGCCGCCGGCCCGAGTACCGCAGTCGTCGGAGCCGTCGACTCCGGTAGGGGTGGGGGCGGCACCTTCAAGGCGACGCCGCTCGCCTCGGACGGCAAGTGGGAGGCCGGAGGTTCGTCCGGCGCGTTCACGTGGTCCTACCCGCTGACGGTACCCAGCCCGCCCGCCGGACCCGCGCCCGCGATCTCGTTCAACTACAACTCGCAGTCGGTGGACGGGCGTACGGCCGTCTCCTCCGGGCAGTCCTCGTGGATCGGTGAGGGGTGGTCGTACGACCCCGGATACATCGAGCGCCGCTACCGCTCCTGTCAGGACGACCGGAAGCAGCTGAAGGCCGGCACCCCCAACAACACGGCCAAGAAGGACAAGACGTCCGACCTGTGCTGGGTGTCGTACAACGCCGTGATGTCGCTCGCCGGGAAGACGACAGAACTGGTCCGCGACGCCGGCTCCGGTAGTGACCCGGAGAAGGACAGCGAGTTCTACCGGCCCCAGCAGGACGACGGGACCCGCGTCGAGCACCGCGTCGGCGGCGGCAACGACGACAACAACGGCGAATACTGGGTGGTCACCACACCGGGCGGCACCCAGTTCTACTACGGCCTCAACCAGGTCGGCGGCGGCCACGCCGACACCAACTCCGTCTCCACCGTCCCGGTCTTCGGCAACCACCCTGGCGAGCCTTGCCACGCCGATTCCTTCGCGGACTCGCGCTGTGGTTCGGGCAAGCAGCAGGCGTGGCGCTGGGGCCTGGACAAGGTAGTCGACGTCAATGGCAACGCCATGATCGTCAACTACAAGCAGGAGACGAACTACTACGCCGTCCGCAAGAAGTTCAAGTCGCCCGAGCAGTACGACCGTGCGCAGTACCCGACCACGATCGAGTACGGCATGCGTCCGGACAGCCTCACCAAGCCGTCCGCCGTTGTCGAGCTCGGCGCCGAACAGCGCTGCCTGAAGTCCGCGACCGCCTGCGACCCGGACAACTTCGACAAGACCAGCGACCCGGGCGCCTACCGGCCCTGGTGGGACACCCCCGGCAACCTCAACTGCAAGTCCACGTCCAAGCTGTGCCCAGCCTTCCCGTCCTTCTGGACGCAGATGCGCCTGGACACGGTGACCACGAAGGCCGCCCGCGCCGGACAGCAAGCCCTGGGCAAGGTGGACGTCTACACCTTGCACCAGTCCTTCCCGGCGGACTGGTACGACACCGCCCCTGGCCTGTGGCTGAACTCGATCACCCGCACCGGCTACAGCCCTGGCGACAGCACCGGCACCCTTCAGTCCAAGGACGGTGTGAGCTTTGCCCCTTACACCGTGGGCTCCACGTCGCCCCTGCGGATCTGGCTCAAGGACCGGCAGTTGCCGAACCTTGTCCGCACCGACAAGAACGACCAGCGGCCGGGCTTCACCCGTCCGCGCATCGGCACCGTCTCCACCGAATATGGCGGCGACATCGAGGTCGAGTACACCGGTGGCTGCCGGACCGAACCCACGGAGGACAAGGGCAAGGCCAACGGCACCTGCTACCCGGTCCGCTGGTCCCCGGACGGCGACGAGAAGACCCCCGCCAAGGCGTGGTTCAACAAGTACGTCGTCCACTCGGTCACCGAGACCGACAAGGTCACCTCACACGGCAAGCCCGTCATCACCAAGTACGGCTACTCGGCGCCGGCCTGGTCCAAGAGCGACGACGAGTTCACCCGCCCTTCCCTGCGCACGTACAGCGACTGGCGCGGATACCGCCAGGTCTCGGTCACCAAGGGCAGCAAGACCGTCCCCGGCCCGGGCGAGGTCAATCCGCAGTCCTACTCTGTCGCCCGCTACTTCCAGGGCACCGGCGGCGAGGTCAAGGACTCCAAGAACGAGCGCACACTGCTCGCCGACGACGCCCCGCAGTACGCCGGCATGACCGCGGAGACCATCACCTACCGTGACTCTGCGGGCCCGGCCCTCAAGCGCACGCTGAACTACCCCTGGTCCAAGCAGACCGCGTCCCGCGCCCGGGAGAACGAGGACGGGACCGACGCGGATCCGCTCGTCGCCTACCGCATGGGCGTCAAGCGCACGGACGACATCCAGACCATCGATGACGACGGCGGCACGCGATCCGTTCGCACCCTCACCACAGTCGACGACACATATGGCCTGCCCATCCAGGTCGAGACGGCCGTCGTCAAGCCAAACAGCACCGGCGAGACACTCTCCGACCAGACCTGCACGGTGACGTCGTACGTCCACAACACGACCGCCTGGCTGATCGGCCTGCCCAAGGAACAGCGCACCACGGCCACGTCGTGCGCCGACTACTCCACCGCCAACCCCGCCACTCAGCTGAAGTCGGCGCAGCAGATCAGCTACGACAACCTCGCCAACGGTGCGACACCGACCAAGGGCCGTCCCACGTCCGTGGCCGAGATCGGCGGATCGGGCACCTCGTACTCCGTCGTCACCGACACGACGTACGACGACCTGGGCCGTGTGCTCACGGTCACGAAGCCGGGCGCGGGAACGGTCACGACGCAGTACACCCCCGCGGCGGGCGGTCCTGTCACCGAGGTGACGGCGATCAACGCCAAGGAGCAGGCCACGAAGACGACCTTCGATCCCGGTCGTGGCCTCCCGCTCACCGTCACCGACCCCAACGGTCGCGTCACCCGCAACGAGTACGACGCTCTTGGTCGCCTGGTCAAGGGCTGGTCGGCGTCCCGCTCGTCCGGCGCCCAGTCACCGAACGTCGTGATCGACTATCAGCCGGCCATCGCCACGAGCAAGGAGAACCGACCCGCCGCCGTCACGGTCAAGACGCTGAAGGACGACGGTACCTACTCCAGCCAGGTCACCCTCTACGACGGCTTGTCACGTGAGGTCCAGACGCAGAGCGAGGCACACGGGCCTGGCCGGGTCGTCGTCGACACAACGTACGACGACCATGGACTGGTCTTCGAGCAGACCAGTCCGTACCTGGCCAAGGGCGAACCGGACACCCAGCTGTTCGCCCCACGGTCCAACACGTTGATCCCCAGCTCTGTCCAGCACCGTTACGACGGCATGGAGCGCGACGTACGTGCCTCCGTCTACCAGGCCGGCCGCTACAAGTACGCCACCTCCACCGATTACGACTTCACCAGCACACGGGTGAACCCACCGGGCTCGACAGCCCCCACCACCCTCACCTCCTACGACGCGGTCGGCCGGGTCATCTCCGTGAAGCACCTCACGAGGGACGCCTCCGGCTCGGAGACCGGTCGGACGACGGGCTACGAGTACGACGCGCGCGGCAACCGCAGCAAGATCACCGATCCCGGGGGCAATGTCTGGTCGTACACCTACGACGCCCGCGGCCGGGTCACCTCCTCGACCGACCCCGACACCGGAACCACGCACACCTGGTACGACGACGCGGACCGCCCCAACCACACGAAGAACGCCGAACAGCAGGAGACATTCACCGAGTACGACCTGCTCGGCCGCGTGAAGTACATCCGGTACGGCTCGGCGACGTCCACCCCGGTCAAGGAGTACACGTACGACGACGCCCGCAGCGGTATCGGCCAACCGGGAAGCTCCATCCGGCACACCGACAGCGGCGACTACATCAACCGCGTCACCGGCTACGACGCCGACTACAACCCGATCGGCTCCGAAACGGTCATCCCGGCCAACTCGATGACCACCGGCCTGTCCGGGACCTACGCCTACTCCTACGCCTACACACCCACCGGCAAGCCGCAATCGGTCACGCTGCCCGCCGTCGGCGGCCTGGCGAAGGAAAAGGTCGTCACCCGCTACGACTCCGAGGGCCTTCCCGAGTCCACCTCCGGCCAGACCTGGTACACGGCCGACGTCACGTACTCGCCGTATGGCGAACCCCTGCGTGTCGTCTCCGGCTCGCAGCCCTCCCGCGTCTGGACGACCAACTTCGTCGACCCCCACACGGGCCGTCTCCAGCGCACGGTCACCGACCTGGAGAGCGTCGGCCCCCGGCACTCCACCGACAGTTACTACTCCTACGACGTCACCGGCACCATCACGTCCAACGCCCGAAGGCTGAGCGACGCGAGCGGCGACACCTGGGACAACCAGTGCTTCACCTATGACGTCCTGGGCGAGCTGGTCCACGCCTGGACGTCGACGATCACGCCTGGCCTCAGCGGCACGGGTTGCAAGGCCTCCAACGGCGCCACCTGGGGCTACCGCGACGACTACGCCACCTCCTCCGGGCCCGTCGCCGACGCCCCGGACGAGGCCGGTGACACCACCAGCCCTGACACCTCGCTGTCCACCACCCTCGCGAACGCGGCGCCCGACACCACCACGGTCTCGACCGGTGCCACCGCCTACCGCCAGTCCTTCACCTTCGACTGGCTCGGCAACCGCGCCGCGATGACCGATTACGACACGGCGGACGCGACCAAGAACGTCTCCTACACCTACGGCTACGGCAAGACGGTCACCGGAAACGGCACCTCCCCGTCCTACACGAAGCAGCCGCACACGGTCACGAGCATCAGCTCCACCCCGTCCGGCAGGGGCAGCGCGTACACCTACGACGACACCGGCAACACCCGGCTCAGCGTCCTGCCCAACACCACCCAAGACCTCCACTGGTCCCCGGACAACAAGCTCGACACCATCACCGGCGGCGGCGAAACGACGACATACGTCTACGACGCCGCGGGCAACCGCCTGCTGGAGAACTCCTCGTCCGGCTCCACCCTGTACCTGGGCGAGACGGAACTGACGACGAACGCGACAGGCACGATCACCCGAGCCTCACGCTCGTACCCCCAGGTCGGCGCACCGACGGTGGTCCGCACCACCAGCAATGGCGCGACGACGGGCCACCAGCTCAACGCCCTCATCGCGGACAACCTCGGCACGGCAAACACGACCGTCCAACTCTCCGGCACCCAGCCGGTGACGCGCCGTGCCTTCAAGCCCTACGGCGAACTCCGCGGACCGAAGCCGTCGAACTGGCCCAACAAACGGGGCTACTTGGGCGTCGGCATCGACGACACGGCGACCGGCCTGACGCACATCGGCGCCCGCGAGTACGACCAGAGCACCGGTCGATTCCTCTCCGCCGACCCGATCATCGACATAGCGGACCCGCTCCAGATGAACGGGTACGCCTACAGCAGCAACAGCCCGGTCAGTAAGAGCGACCCGACCGGTCTGATGAACACAGCGGACCTCGGCGGGTCGGCACCCTGCACCAAACCTGGTGGCTGCGTCCGTGACGCCACCGACAAGCGCCCCACGGTCACCTGGAAAGACGAGGGCAGCGCCCAGTACGACTACGACGGTGACGGATACATCAGCGTATACCCCACGGTCAAGGTATCCGCCCGATGGAACAGGGCGTCCGCATACATAAACGCCTTCTACAAAGAGCTCGACTCCCTCTGCTCCCTGTACGGCCGTGACGCCTGCACCGACCAGTCCTTCCCCATAAATGCGTCGAACGTCAACAACTCAAAGGGCGCTGCCTGCCTCGCAGTTGGCAGAAAGTGCCCCGCAGGGCTCAGTTGGGGCGCAGGCGCGTCCATTGGGAACGGGGTCGCCGCCGCCGCGGATGGCGGAGAAGGCCCGGCGGGCGCTATTTCCGTCGGCGGAATTCACCTTCGTGCCGGTAAGTGCAATCAGTGTTTCCTGGCAGGCACCAAGGTTCTGTTGGCGGATCAGTCTTCGAAAAACATCGAGGACATCAGGGTCGGCGATGAGGTATGGGCCACGGACCCGGAAACCGGTGAATTCGGTCCACGCAAGGTTACGCGGCTGATCATCACCGAGGATGACAAACACTTCAACGACCTCACAGTCAAAACACCTACGGGCGAACGCCACCTCACGGCCACCTACGAGCACCCCTTCTGGGTCCCGGAACTCGGCCAGTGGGTCAGGGCAGGCGACCTCACGGCCGGTATGCACCTGCGCAAGCCGGACGGCTCAACCGTCGAAGTCAAGGCGAACCGGGCGTTCTCAGCGCGTGCACGCACGTACAACCTCACTGTTGAGGACCTGCACACGTACTATGCGCTGGCAGGGGCTACGCCAATTCTTGTGCACAATGTCTGCCCTAAGCTGGGGAATTATGATGGTGCAGAAGGAACCGGGTATGGTCCGACGGATGATGCCACGCGCGTGAGTGGGCCTTGGACGAAGAACGATATTGGGCGCGGAACGCGTGGACTTCGCCCGAATCAGCTTGGTGATCGTCTTCAGCTTCACCATGCTGACCAGATGCCCGGCTCGCCGATCCATGAACTGGATCAGGATTTCCACCTCAATGCAGATATTCACCGCAACCCTTTTAATCAGGGTGTGGATAGCCTGATGCGCCGCCAAGATACCCAGATGCACTGGTGGTATCGTTCGATGGAGCAAGGCTGGGGAAGCACCTACGGTCCGGAGGCATGGTTCGATAACTGGCCAGGGAGGCTCTAGGAGGCCCCTGACGGCGGCTAGAAGGGCTGGAACGAAGTGGACTACTCGGAGTTTGAGACCTTGCTTGAACAGGTCAGATCGACTCACCCATTCTGGTTTGAAAACTTTGAAGGATGGCGGGCCTCCGAAGAGGAAATCGCCGATATTGAGGCCAACTTCCGAGTAGTCCTGCCTGTCGCCTATAGGCGTTTCATGGCAACCGTGGGTGGCGGTGGATTCGGATTCCTCGACATCTTCCCGCTGGGTCCGCGCCAAGGAAGTGTAGAGGATTTCCAGTCCGTCAACAGTGAACGCTGGTGGGATGCTAATTTCGTGGCATTTTCTCCAGTTGGCACTGGAGATCTTTGGGGGTTCATGGTTGAGAATGGCGTCTGCCTGGATCGGGTGGCCTTCCTTGATCATGAAACTGCGGAAGTGGTGCCTGAGAATCAAGAATTCCTGGAGTTCTTGGTTTCTAAGGCACTTAAGCCGTAATCGAGTCCAGATTTCGAGCGGCCTCACCGGATTTGTTACCGGTGGGGCCGCTATGGTGCTCCTGAGGCTCTGACGGCAGTAGTTGACGGCAACGTCAGCGGACGGGTGCTGCACAAAGTGGTGGGTCGTCGCCTCGTCAGGCTCCGCGAGGTCGTGGAGGGGACGGCCGAGGAGGTTGATGGCGTCGCGTTGGAGGCGGAGTCGGACGTGGGCGTACACGGTGGCGGTGACGCCGATGTGTGCATGGCCGAGGAGTTCTTTGATGACGACGAGTTCGACGCCCTGTTCCAGTAGGAGCCTCGCGGTCGAGTGCCTCAGGTCGTGAAACCGGATCTGTCGGAGCCCAGCCTGCTGGAGCAGGGCGTTGAAGTGCCGCGTGAGGGTGCCGGGTTCGATCGGGTGCCCGTCGGGACGCGTGAAGACGTGGCCGCTGCTCGGTCAATCCGGTGCCAGCCTGCTCCTGCTCCTGTACTTGCCGCTCGCGGTGCGCGTGGAGCGAGGCGACACAGGCGGCCGGCAGCGCGATGCGCCGCTCGGAGCTGATGGTCTTGGTTGGCAGAGGGGCCAGGCCACCGGTGCGGGTGCGCTGGAGGGTGCGGCGGATGGCAGCGGTGCGTTGTTGAGGTCGAGGTCTTCCCAGCGCAGGCCGAGGAGTTCGCCCTTGCGTAGTCCGGTGCGCAGGGCGAGCTCGAACAGGGCGGCGTACCGGTGGCCTTGGACGGCAGCGAGGAACTGGCGCGCTTCGTTGTTGGTGAAGGGGTTGAAACGGCGAGGTCGGGGGGCTAGTGCGAACGTTGCGGGCGACGTTGCGCGGGATCTCCGCCTCGCGGACGGCGCGTTCCAGGGAGGATTTGAGCACGGAGTGGATGTAGGCGAGCGTGAGCGGGGAGAGGCACTTGCGGCAGCACTGGCCGATCGCGCAGCAGCGGGGACGGCGACTGGCCTGCGCGTGGGGAGCGCGTCCGGCGTCGATGCCGCGTGCGCAGCACTGGCAGACGGTTCGTAGCTGGTTGAGCCAGGCGCGGACGTCCTTGGCGGTGAGCTTGGCGGGCTTTTTCTCGCCCAGGCTCGGTATGAGGTATTGCTCGACGACGGCGGCGTAGCGGGTGTGGGTGGTTTTGCGGAGTTGGTGGACGGCGACGTTCTCCAACCAGTAGGTCAGGTAGGCGGCCAGGCCGCCCTGAGCGGTGGCGATGGGGACGCCGCGATTGCTGGCGTCGATCTTCTCCGTGAGCTTCGCCAGGGCCTCCTTCCTGGTGGTGCCGTAGACGCAGATGCGCTTGCGGGTGTTGTCGGGGGCCAGCACGTATCCGGCGTCTTCCCACCGGCTGTCCTTGCGCTGGTAGACGGTTCCGTTGGCGCGGCTACGGCGGGAGGTGGGGGTGTCGCGGGGTGTGGTCATTAGGTGGCTTCCTGTTCGAGGCGGATGCGGATGAAGTCGGTGAGGCTGCGTCCACCTCCGTGTGGAGGACAGAGGGCGGGGCATCAGCAGCCCCCTTCGGCCGCGAACTGCCGTTCCATTTCCCTGCGGTGCCACAGGTGGGAGGCGAGGAGGGCTGCGCCGGGGCTGTAGCCCGAGCCCTGGTAGTCCCAGTGGCTGACGACGTGGGTGGCGCTCGGATCGGACGCGGACAGGCCGGCGGTGGTGTGGGGTTCGCGGTCGCGGGAGGGGTCCCTCGCCGTCCGGTCACCGGGGCGTACCAGGAACCTCCGGGGCCGCTAAGGCCGATCGCCAGCGTCACGGTGTGAGCCCTGGCGGCCCCTGGGGAACCCTGGCACGGCGAAGCTGCCCGACTGACGAGGGACCCCTCCCGCTCAGGCCCCGACCCTGCTGGAGTCCCGGCCAGCAACGTTGGGGTACCACCCCCGGGCGGATGTCTGCCGGATCGCCTCCGGTTGATGTGCCGGCCGGGCGTACCGTGGAGTGGGAGGTGGTGAGTTGATGACTACGGAGCTGGCCGACAACGTCCGCAAGTACCGGCGTCGGGCGGGAATGAGCCAGGAGGAACTGGCCCACGCCGCAGAAATATCCCCGGGCACGGTGCGCAAGGCCGAGCAGGGCGGCACTCTCCGCATGGAGACCCTGCACATGCTTGCCCGCGCGCTGGGGGTGACCACCGCCGCGTTGATGGCATCCGATGCCCCGGAGCCCGTCGGGCAGACCGAAGAGCCGAACCGCGTCAACCTGATCCAACTCCGCGCCGCCCTCACCCCGGCCGTAGGACTCGTGGACCAGGATGCCGAAGCCGTGGCTGAGGAACCGAACCTGCGCACGTTCCGACGGACGCTGCAAGACGCACGGGTGTTGTACTTCTCCGACAGCTACAAGAGCGTCGCGGCTCAACTGCCAGTCCTTCTGCGTGATGCCGCACAAGCCGTCGCCTACTACGACAGCGGGGACGAGCACCGGCACGCCCTGCTGGCCCGCGCCGAGGCGCTGCGTCTGGCCGGCACCTACCTCACCCAGGTACGGCAGTACGACATCGCGTACGCCGCTGTGCGCGGCGCCATCATGGATGCCCGTCAGGCCGGAGACATGCTTGCGGCGGGCTCCGGCGTCGGCTGCATGTGCTGGCTCCTGGTGCGCCAGGGCCGCTTGGACGAGGCGGAACAGGTCGCCGCCCAGAGCATGGACCCGGTGGAGCCGAAGATCACCGGGGCCGAGCCGGACCACTACGCGGTGTGGGGCGGCCTGGCGATGGAGGCCGCCGCTGCAGCCGCGAGGAACAACCGTCCCGATGAGGCGAAGGAGTACCGTCAAGCCGCCCGGGTCGCGGCAACCGCGGTCGGGACGGCGCATCGCAACGTCTCCCGGCACTGGTCCGTCTTCGGGCCGGTCACCGTCGCGGTCAAGGCACTCGAAGACTCCCTGGTCATCGGCGACGCCCGCGCGGTGGTGCGCAAGGCAGGCGAGCAGGAGGAGTTGTCACCCAAGGCATGGAAGCGCTTGGGCAGGCCGAGCACCAACGACGAGAACCGCTTCACCCTCGATGTGGCGCGCGCCCACACCCGGACCGGCGACTTGTCCGCTGCCATGGACGAGTTGACCCGTGCCAGGGAAGCCGCTCCGCAGTGGCTGCGGCACCAGAACGGGGCCGCCGAGACCATGAAGGAGATCCTGCGCAAGCGCAAGCGCACTCTCACGACGGAGATGCGTGAAATGGCCGACTACCTGGGCGTCATCGGGTAACTGCCACGCAGCGTGGCAGTTCGTGAACCATGAGTCGCGAACTATCCTGGCGCCCGCCTGGGGTGACGGACAGTCAGTGCCTACGGTCAGTGTGTCCACCGTCAGTGACCCAGGCCGGGGGTGCCCAGTGAGCCAGCCCAGGAGCGATGCCGACCGCATGCGTCGAGAGTTGTACGACGCCGCGTCGGGTCGGACTGGTCCCCGCTTACTGCCGTGGACCAGTCCGGAGGGGAAGCCCTGCTACCTGAGCAGCGACGGCCGTAGCTACCTCTCTGCCCTCGCCGACAGCATCGAGACGATACAGCTCAGCATGGGCCAGGAACTGTTGGAGTATGCCCGCGACGCCACGGCGCCCGGCACGAAAGCCCTGTCGGCGAGCGAATACCGCTGGCTGGCCTGCCGGTTGGCAGAAGCCCTGAGGGACGCACTCAGGGTTGCGGTTTCACGCGGACAGCGCATCCCGGATCAGGAAGAGGCGACCGAGGATGCCTGACTCCCCGAACGTCGGCGCACCGGTCCACAATTCCTCTCGGGGGCGCTACCGCTTCCGCGAGTACCACGTGACCACTGTCCCCGACCCTCTGGCGCTGCCGACCATCGAGGTGGTCTGTGTCACCGGCGAAGAGCGCAACTGCGGTGCCACGTCCGGCACGCTGCACACCCCAGACGAGCTCACCCGCTGGATCGCCGGACACTGCGCCCAGAGCGGTCACGAACTGTACGAGCAGACCGTCCGCGCCCTCGTCCGCGCCGAGCCCGGCGCGTGGCAGTAGAGCCCCCTCGCGCCGACACCACGCCAGCGGCAACGCGACCGTGCGGCCCGAGCGGCTGACGGCAGTAGCGACGGCAACACCCGCGGATTTCCCCGCACAACCACTGACCTGCAAAGAAGCAGGTAGAGCGGTGTTGCGTAGCACACGTACTATGTGCTGGCCAGTGACACGCCGGTATTGGTTCACAACACAAGCTGCAGGACATTCGGCCACCTGTCGCCCGGCGGGCGAATGGACCTTCCGAACACCTCTGACGTGTATCGGATCGAAATGGATGACGGAACGATCTACGTCGGAAAGGCAACGGACATCCATAACCGCTTCCATGGTGCGTTCAGGAAGGGTGGAGCGCTTCACGACGCGGGATACCGTTCAGAAGACGTACGCGCTCTGGGATGGATGGAGATGCCCGATGCGACCGATGCCGAGTTGTACGAAATGGAGAGTCAGTGGATCGATTATGAGGGAGGCATCGGTAATCTAGCCAACAGGATCAACTCTCCGGGGGCGCGGTGAGATGGGGCAGGTTCAGTGAGTACCGACGAATTCAAAGTCATGCGATGGCACGGGGGCTTCGACGGTCCCTGGGGGGAAGCGGCGGTCGAACGGTATCGGAGGGGTGGATTCGACGGTCTCAGTCTGGTCCCGGGTGCTGACTGGGCTCCTCGAAGCCTTGAGTTCGTCCGTGATCTCCCGGGCTTGCGCTACCTGAGCCTGACAGCCAGGGTCTCGGATGACCTAGAGGCGTTCCGCATCGAAGGTCTTGAGGATCTCACCCTGGTGACGGGCTCGCGCCGCAGGGTCCCAGAGACGGTGCAGCCGCGTCTGCGGGCTCTCTGCCTCACCGATCGGCCCGGAGTCGACGTGGCCAGCCGGTTTCCGCGACTGGAGCGACTGCGCGTCGGGACATGGCGGGGAACCGACCTCGAGATGATCTGCGGAGCGGAGCACCTTACGTCGGTGTATCTCGAAGGGCGCCGGCAGACGGGAACCCTGGCGGGAGCTGAATCATGCCCCGCCGTGGAGGAGTTCGTGTCAATCAACTACTCGGTCGCCGATTCGCTTCCCCTGCGTTCGCTGAACGGGCTCCGGGAAGTGAAGCTGCTCGCCGCGTCGCCGACCGCTCCCCACGGAATCATTAGGTTTTCCGATATTGCGAGCCCGAACCTGGTGAAAGTGTGGATCTCGAACCCGACGGTGCTGGAGGGCTTCGACATCCTGAAGGAACTCCCAAGGCTGCGAGAAGTGAGACTCGTGGAGTGTCGGCTCAGCGATGCCGAACTTCAGGCGCTGAACAGTCTTTCCGGAAAGGTGGACGTGAGGATCGTCGACCCCAAGGAATAGGTGGGGATGCCTGACTGGGTGACGGACGTGTAGCCCCTTCCGGCCGGGACACGACGGGCGGTCCGGCCGGAAGGGGGACGCGTGTAGCGGTGTACAGGTCAGGCGCGCTGCAGGGCGTCCGGGTCGTCCTCGTCGTCGATGACGTCAAGGTCTTCGTAGGCGTCGGCCGGTGCAGGCAGGCGCTCGCCCCGGCTGATCGCGACCCGATGGACATCGGTCAAGGTTTCAGTCAACTGGACTGCAAGCAGGTGCAGTTCATCCTGAGTCCACTGGCGTCCGTCAAGAACACGTTGTGCTTCCTGGAGGAGTTCACCGGCCAGGCCGAGCTGGGCCGACTCCATGTTGTCCGTGAGCCGGGACAGGTATCCGGGCCCGTCGCCTGCGAGATAGCACCGCTTGCCCTCCGGCCCGGTCCAGGGCAGGAGTCGCAGCTGACCCGCCGGGCTCACCATGCCCGTACCTCCATTGCGCCGACCAGCGCAACCGCATACAGAGTGGCCCGATACACCCGGCGATGACCGGCGGTACGGAAGAACAGGCGGACCGAAGGGGGCACAGATCGATGCCGTGAGGTACCCGAGGTGCCATGCCGTGTGAGGCGAGGAGGTTTCCCATGGCCGCGAACACCACACGCAGGCAGGCTCCCTTGAAAGTCGATCCGGCCATAGACGAGCTGATCGCGTCCGGCGCGAACTTCCTCGGAATGACGAAGAAGGACCTGGTGGCCGAAGCTGTGCAGTTCTACCTTGACGCCCGCCGCGAGGAGATGCGCCGCCGCATGCAGAACCTGATGACTCACCTCGACGGCACCCGTGCCTCCCGGGCGGCCCTGCTCGCTGGACTGAGCCGTAAGCAGCTCGACGCCGTCGGGGGTGTCGACGAGACGGAGCACCGTGCCGCCGACTGAGCGAGCCCGCCCCACCCTGCGCTGCCTGCAGCGTGCCTTCGCTGCCGCGCGCGCCGCGGCGATGGCGGGTGGGTCATCGGAGTCGTGGTCCGTCGGGCCGAGGGCCCTCGCCCAGCGTGTCGATGGCCTGGCGTCGGAGGCGGAGGCGGAGGTGGGCGTAGACGTCGGGGGTGTCTCGGAAGGCTCCTCGGGCAGAGGCATCAGCAGCGGTGGGCCGACACGACGACCGCCGACTCGGGTCCCCCCCGTCTCAGGGCCGGTTCCGTGTCAGCTTCCGTCGTTACGGCTACGCATGGTGCCCTCCCATTCCCAGGGCCGGGCATGAATCTGCTGGAGCAGTTCGGTGAAGATCGCCTGGTTGAAGAGTATGCCGTTGTGTTCGACCGGGACCGGGAAGTTGTTGATCACAACGGTTGGGGTGCCCGGTCCCTTTGGGGCCTTCTTCCCGCCGGCTCGCTCGTAGGCCTTCTGGGACGCGGTCACGAAGTCGCGGTACTTCATTGACTTCACGGCCGTATCGAACCTCGCACTGCGCAGGCCCTTCACCTGGCTGGCCAGCTGAAGCAAGTAGGCATCGGTGAAGCCGTCGACGGACTCTTCGGGCTGGTACTGGTACAGCACGGTGTGGTACTCGGCGAACTTCCCTTCATCCAGCGCGGCACGCAGGGCGTTGACCGCCTTCTTCGAACCGGTGCCCCCCAGGCGGCCGTCGAGGAAGGAGGCCAGGGTGTACTCAGTCTTTACAGCCCGCTGCACGGTTTGGTTCTCCAGCGCCGGGGCGCCACCGCCGGTCTCGAACTGCTCGCAGAACGGGCAGCGCGGATCCTCGTACAAGTGCACGGTCACGGTTGCCTTCGGATCGCCGACCGTGATGGTCGTGCCGTCCGTGTCGAGCTTCTCCGGAACCTCCTCCATGCTCCCGTAGGGAGTCATCGGCTGCTGCGCAGAATCATGCTGCTGACCACCGCACCCCACCAGCGCCAGAACCGCGGCTGCGCACACAACCGCCAACCGTCCCCCACGCCCCACCTGAACCGCCCCTCACTCGAATCAGGCAGACCTTAGATCATCTGGAGGGGAAGCGCACACAAAGGTTTCCGGGACCGCGCCCGCCGGGCTGGTGAGGGCCGAATCAGGCCCTGCGTGCCAGTTCCGAGCGTTTGGTGTAGTCCGTGAAGCCGAGGACGTTCCCCCAGGGGTCGGCGATCTCGACGGTCCAGCCGGTGGCCACCGAGAACACCTCGTCCAGCGGCGGGATTCCGGCGGCGGCCAGCTCCCGCGCCGCGGCCCGCGCGTCCGGCACCTCCAGCCACAGGCGCGGCGAGGGCCAGAGTGGCGTCCTGTGCCCCAGCCCGTCCTCGACGCGCAGCAGAATCCCGGGGGTCTCGCCGCCGACCTTCAGCAGTGCGATCCCGGCCTCGTCGAACCGGAATCCGACGGCGAATCCGGCCCGCTCGTAGAACCCGACGGCCTCACCGAGGTCCCCGACGGGCAGCAGTACGTTGTCGAAGCCGAGCAGTTCGTACGACTCTTTGTCTGACATGTCGTCAGACTAAGTGGAATGCGTCCGGATGCGAGGAGCCCCACCGAGGCGGGCTCGGTGGGGCTCCTCTGGAAGGGTGGGACGGGTCTACATGCTGCTCAGTGAGCGGGCGTAGTTGATCTGTGCCATGACGGCCGGGAAGGAGTCCGGGCCGTGCGCCGGGATCATCGTGGAGTGGTGCCGGCCCGCGCTGGTCACGGTGACCTGGATGAAGCCCGTGGTCTTCTTCTCCTTCATCAGGAGGAAGAGCAGGCCGAGCAGGCAGAAGAGGAAGAAGACGATCGCCAGCACGACGGCGTGTGTCGGGATCTTCTCCTCGGTGTGCGACATGTCGGTGGCGTTCCACACCGCGCCCCGCAGCGGCAGCTGCCCGGCCGGAGTGATGATCTGTCCGTCCAACACCGTGATGTCCCCGAGGGTCAGCAGCGGGGCGCCGCCCATCGGCGCGGGAGCACCAGGAGCGCCCGGAGCCGCCTGCTGGTGCGGGAACCCGTACCCCTGCTGCTCCACGGGCGCGGGGTAGCCGTAGCCGGGCGCGCTCGGGGGCTGGGCCGGGTATCCGTAGGCCGGCGTCCCCTGCGGCTGTGCGGGGAAGGCCGGGGGCTGCGCGGGCGCCGCTGGAGCGTGCCCGGGGCCCCACTGGTTCGCGCCGGTCTGCGGATTCGGCTCGGTCATGCTGTCGTCCCCCTGATGGCCGCATCTGTCGGTTGGAAGGATCATCCTGCCAGTTCCCGGCCCGGGATACGCAGCGAGCCTCAGGGGCTCACGGGCGGCGAGGGTGGCCCGCTGTGAGGATGGCGGCGACGTCCAGGGTGACCCCGGCGCCGAGGGAGTCGGGGAGGGCGACCATCTCGCCGGGGGCGTGGGGGCGGTGGTTCTCGTACTTGTCCCCGGCGGGGTCCGTGAGGACGTGGAGGCGCTGGTGCTTGCGGTCGACGATGACGTAGACCGGGACCTTCGCCTCCGCGTACGCGGCGACCTTGGTGCGCAGGTCGGTCCGGTAGTTGCTGGAGGTGACCTCCAGGACCAGGCGGAAGCAGACGGGGTCGTAGCAGTTGTTCTCGACGAAGTGTTCCTCGAAGTCGGCGTCCACGACGACGAGGTCCGGAATCGCGTAATCCTCGACCCCGGCGGGGAGCCAGAGGCCGATGCCCTGGAGGACCTCGGTTTCGCCGTCGTCCAGCCCAGCACCAATGAAGGGACGCATCAGCTTCGTCAGGGCGCGCGCGTGGGCGCCGTCCGGGGGCGGGGATACGAGGATCTGGCCTCCGATGATCTCGACGCGGTAGCCCGGGAAGCGCTCCATGATCCGGTTGGCTTCCGCGATCAGCGGACGGTCTCCAGAGGGCCGCTCGACGGCTGCAGCGGACATCACGTGCCTCCTGTGGGCTGGTGTCGAGACCATCATCGTAGGGCGGACCATGCCGTGCGTCCTGCGCGATCACGTTCACCCGATCGTGTTTCCGCACGTCAGAGGGCCCCGTCTCCAGCGGAAACGGGGCCCTCACGGACGTACGGATGCCGACGTCAGAAGCGGCGCGTGATCAGCGCCTTCTTCACCTCGGCGATCGCCTTGGTGACCTCGATACCGCGCGGGCAGGCGTCCGTGCAGTTGAAGGTCGTGCGGCAACGCCACACGCCGTCCCGGTCGTTGAGGATCTCCAGGCGCTGCTCGCCCGCCTCGTCACGGCTGTCGAAGATGAAGCGGTGGGCGTTCACGATCGCGGCCGGACCGAAGTACTGGCCGTCGTTCCAGAACACCGGGCAGGAGGACGTGCAGGCGGCGCAGAGGATGCACTTCGTCGTGTCGTCGAAGCGCTCACGGTCCTCGGCGGACTGCAGACGCTCGCGCGTCGGCTCGTTCGTCTCCTTCGTGATCAGGAACGGCATCACGTCCCGGTACGCCTGGAAGAACGGCTCCATGTCCACGACCAGGTCCTTGAGGACCGTGAGGCCCTTGATGGGCTCGATCGTGATCGGCTTCTCGGGGTTGATGTCCTTGATCAGCGTCTTGCAGGCAAGGCGGTTCTTGCCGTTGATCCGCATCGCGTCCGAGCCGCAGATGCCGTGCGCGCAGGAACGGCGGAAGGTGAGGGTGCCGTCGACGTCCCACTTGATCTTGTGGAGACCGTCGAGGACACGCTCCTTCGGGTCGATTTCCAGCTGGAAGTCTTCCCACGTCGCCTCGGCCGAGACCTCCGGGTTGAAGCGGCGGACCCGGAAGGTGACGGTGATGTAGGGAGAGGACGCGGCCTCCGCCTCCACCTTGTCCAGAACAGGAGTTGCCATCAGTACTTACGCTCCATCGGCTGGTAGCGGGTCTGGACGACCGGCTTGTAGTCGAGACGGACGGTTTCCGAGCCGTCGGCGCCGACCTCGCGGTACGCCATCGTGTGGCGCATGAAGTTGACGTCGTCGCGGTTCGGGTAGTCCTCGCGGTAGTGACCGCCGCGGGACTCCTTGCGGGCCAGGGCCGACACCGCCATGACCTCGGCCAGTTCGAGCAGGTTGCCCAGCTCGATGGCCTCCAGCAGGTCCGTGTTGAACCGCTTGCCCTTGTCCTGGATCGCCACGTTCTTGTAGCGCTCGCGCAGCTCGGCGATCTTCTCGACGGCCGTCTTGATCGTCTGCTCGGTGCGGAACACCATGACGTTGGCGTCCATGGTCTCCTGCAGCTCGCGACGGATCTGGGCGACCCGCTCGGTGCCGGTGGAGTTGCGCAGCTGCTCGATCTGCTCGACGACGAAGGCCTCCGGGTTCTCCGGCAGCTCGACGAAGTCGACCGTGTGGGAGTAGTCGGCGGCGGCGATGCCCGCACGGCGGCCGAACACGTTGATGTCCAGCAGCGAGTTGGTGCCGAGGCGGTTGGCACCGTGCACGGACACGCAGGCGACCTCGCCGGCCGCGTACAGACCCGGGACGACGGTGGTGTTGTCCGCCAGGACCTCACCCTCGACGTTCGTCGGGATGCCGCCCATCGCGTAGTGCGCGGTCGGCTGGATCGGGATCGGGTCCGTGTAGGGCTCGATGCCGAGGTAGGTGCGCGCGAACTCCGTGATGTCCGGGAGCTTGGCGTCCAGCTGCTCCGGCGGGAGGTGCGTGAGGTCGAGGTAGACGTGGTCGCCCTCGGGACCGCAGCCACGGCCCTCGCGGATCTCCGTGTAGATGGAGCGGGACACGACGTCACGGGACGCGAGGTCCTTCATGACCGGCGCGTACTTCTCCATGAAGCGCTCGCCGTCCTTGTTGCGGAGGATGCCGCCCTCACCACGGGCGCCCTCCGTCAGCAGGATGCCCATGCGCCAGATGCCGGTCGGGTGGAACTGGAAGAACTCCATGTCCTCCAGCGGCAGACCGCGGCGGTAGACGGCGGCCTGGCCGTCACCGGTCAGCGTGTGGGCGTTCGACGTCACCTTGAAGAACTTGCCGGTGCCGCCGGAGGCGTAGATGACCGCCTTCGCCTGGAAGATGTGGATCTCACCGGTGGCCAGCTCGTACGCCACCACGCCGGCCGACTTCTTGACGCCGTCGACCTCGGTGATCAGCTGGTCCAGGACGTAGAACTCGTTGAAGAACTCCACGCCCTCCTTGACGCAGTTCTGGTACAGCGTCTGGAGGATCATGTGGCCGGTACGGTCGGCCGCGTAGCAGGCGCGGCGGACCGGGGCCTCGCCGTGGTTACGGCTGTGACCGCCGAAGCGGCGCTGGTCGATCTCGCCCTTCGGGGTCCGGTTGAACGGCAGGCCCATCTTCTCCAGGTCGAGGACCGCGTCGATGGCCTCCTTCGCCAGGATCTCGGCGGCGTCCTGGTCGACCAGGTAGTCACCGCCCTTGACCGTGTCGAAGGTGTGCCACTCCCAGTTGTCCTCCTCCACGTTGGCCAGCGCGGCGGCCATGCCGCCCTGCGCGGCGCCCGTGTGGGAGCGGGTGGGGTAGAGCTTGGTCAGCACCGCGGTGCGGCTGCGCTTCGTCGACTCGATGGCGGCGCGCATGCCCGCGCCACCGGCGCCGACGATGACGGTGTCGTACTTGTGGATCTTCATGATTCTCGCAGCCCCGTGCCTAGCGGATGTTCGGGTCGAAGGTGAAGATCACCAGCGTGCCCAGCAGGATGGTGAACACCGTGGCGGTGTAGAGCAGGCCCTTGAGCCACAGCCGGGTGTTCGCGCGCTCCGCGTAGTCGTTGATGACCGTGCGCAGGCCGTTGGCGCCGTGCAGCATGGCGAGCCAGAGCATCAGCAGGTCCCAGACCTGCCAGAACGGGGACGCCCAGCGGCCGGCCACGAAGGCGAAGCCGATCTTGGAGACGCCGCCGTCCAGCACGAGCTGGATCAGCAGGTGGCCGAGGACGAGGACGACCAGCACGACGCCCGACAGGCGCATGAACAGCCAGGCCGCCATCTCGAAGTTGCCCCGCGTGGACTTCGGGGTCTTCTTGGTCCGCTTGCGCGGCGCCTCGATGAGCGGGGCCGGGGTGTCGACCGTGTAGACGGGGGCACCCTCGACGGGGCCGACTCCGGACGCGGTGGTTTCAGTCGTGGACATGGGCGTCAGCTCCCGAACAGAACACGAGCGGCGTGGCCGAGGACGGGGTAGATCGCCCCGGCCATCAGGACGACCCAGACGCCGACGACGGTCCAGAGCATCTGCTTCTGGTAGCGCGGGCCCTTCGACCAGAAGTCGACGGCGATGACGCGCAGGCCATTGAGCGCGTGGAAGAGGATGGCGGCGACGAGGCCGTACTCCAGCAGCGCGACGATCGGCGTCTTGTACGTGGCTACGACCTTGTCGTAGTCCTCGGGGGAGACACGGACGAGTGCGGTGTCCAGCACGTGAACGAACAGGAAGAAGAAGATGAGGACGCCGGTGACTCGGTGAGCCACCCAGGACCACATTCCTTCCCGGCCGCGGTACAGCGTTCCAGCCGGCACGGAAGAACCCTCCGGGAGCGGGGACTAGGGCCGCGCCGGCTTCGGTGTCGGTCGGGCCCGGCCGGGTACGGTCCACCGGCCCTCAGCATCGTATCCATGCGGTGCGCTGCCGCTTACGGGGGGCCTACCTGTGTGATCAAACTGGCATCGGATGGGCTATTGCCTTGCGGCTACTGGGGTGGGGTGTCCGGTTATCTGCCGGGTGCGGCGCCGTTGTGGCTGGTCGCGCAGTTCCCCGCGCCCCTTAGGGACGTTGCCAGCCTGCTTCTTGCAAGGCGCCGGAGTTCCTCGGCCGCCACTACCCGTTCTTCCTCGGGATCGTTCGTCAATCGTGATCGGATGCCTTCGAGGATGCGGTCGAGGGTCTCCTCGCGCGGACAATCACCCAGATAGATGACGAAAACGTGTCCGAATCGGGCCTCGTAGGCCGCGTGGGCCGCGCTCAGGGCCGTGTGAGCGGCGGAGTACGTGTCCTCCGGCAGCTCGGGCAGCGACTCGCTCGCCAGTGCCTCGGACAGATCCCCCGGCGACAGGTCGTACGCCGCCTCGTCAGCCGCTGCCAGGAGGGATTCCAGGTCGGGGTAGGGGCGGTGCTCGGCCAGACGGCGGGACCAGTGCAGGCTGCGCAGGCAGTGCAGAAGCAGGGCGCGGGCTTCGTCGGCGGGTGCGGCGTTGAAGGCGTCCAGCGGTTTGGGGAGGTACGGGAGACGGTGCGCAGGCAGCGTGGGTCCTCGCGTCACATGTGGTGTGGCAGGGGATGCCGTGAAAGGTGTGTCATCACGTTATCGAGAGTGGTCACTGTGTGTCCGTGGGATGCCCGAATTTCACTCCAACGGGAGAGTTTCGGAACGTCTCGGTGACGGATGAACCCTCGATCGGACGTACGTTGGCTGGGTGAACCAGCACAGGCGCCGGGCCTCGGCGCAGCAGGTGAGGCGGAAGCGGGCGGTCGTGGCCGCCGCGTTCGCGGGGACCGTCGCGCTCGGCGTGGGCGTCGGCGTGTGGGCCTCGGCGGACGGCGGCGGGAAACCGGCGGGGAGCGCGGCGCAGGCGCCGTCGGACCGCGCCTCCGGTGCCGCGCCCGGTCGCGCCGCCACGCCGAGCAGTCCCTCGCCCAGCCGGTCCTATCCGCTCTCCCAGGCGCCGCGCACCATACCCGCGGTGCGCTCCCACACCCCGGCCCGCGGGCCCGGCTGGCGGGCGCAGCGGAGCGAGCGGGTGGTGGTGAGCGATCCGGAACTGGCCGACGAGGGGCGGCTGATAGCCGGTGAGCTGGGGCTGTCGTACGCGGGGGAGAAGGACGACGTCCGGGCCGGCGATCTGCGGCTGACCCTGGGCAACGGGGGCGGGAACCCGGAGTCGTACACGATGACCGTGCGCGACGGGCGGGTCGACATCAGCGGGCCGGGCGACGCGGGCGTCTTCTACGGCACCCGCACCCTCAAGCAGGAGGTCCACGGCGGCGGTACGGCGCCGGAGGGTGTCGTACGGGACGAGCCCGCCAAGCCGCGGCGCGGCTTCATGCTGGACATCGCGCGCAAGCCGTACACCGCGTCCTGGATAGAGGACCGGATTCGCGAGCTGGGGGACCTGAAGTTCAACGAGCTGGGGCTGCACTTCTCCGACGACCAGGGCTTCCGGATCGAGTCCAGTACCCATCCCGAGATCGTCTCCAAGGACCATCTGACCAAGGCGCAGGTCAAGCAGATCGTCGGCCTCGCGGCCGCCCGGCACATCACCGTCGTGCCCGAGATCGACTCGCCCGGGCATCTGGGCGCGGTCATAGCCGCCCACCCCGACCTGCAGCTGCGCAACGTGAACGGGGTGCCGACCCGGGGCGCGATCGACATCTCCAAGCCCGCCTCCGCGAAGATCGTCGATGACCTGCTGGGCGAGTACGCCGGGCTTTTCACCGGTGACCAGTGGCATCTCGGCGGCGACGAGTACCAGGCGCTGACCGTGGCGAACCCGCAGGCGTCGTATCCGCAGCTGGCGGCCGCCGCCCAGCAGAAGTACGGCACCGGCGCGACCGTAGCCGACCTCGCCACCGGCTGGCTGAACGACCGGGCCGCCACCGTGCGCGCCCACGACCGGACCATGCGGGCCTGGAACGACGGCTTCTTCCGCAACACGTCGGTGCAGCCCGCCAAGGACCTCCAGGTCGCCTACTGGACCGGCAAGGAGATCGGCGCCCGGCAGCCGGTGGAGTACCTGAGCGCGGGCCGCAAGGTGCTCAACTACAACGACGAGTTCCTGTACTACGTCCTCGGGCAGCCGCAGACCTTCGTCTACCCGACCGGGCAGCGCATCTACGAGCAGTGGAACCCGCGGGTGCTGCGCGGCACGACCGCCGTACCGGCGAGCTACGACGGGCAGATTCTCGGCGGGTCCTTCGCGGTGTGGAGCGACATCGCAGGCGCCCAGACGCAGGACCAGGTCGCGGCCGGTATCCGGATGCCGCTGCGGGCCACCGTGCAGAAGCTGTGGGACCCGCGTACGCCCGCCCTGTCCTGGGCGCAGTTCAGGCAGTTGGCGGACCGGCTGGGCTGATTCTTCAAGTGGACATGCCAGGTCGGTGAACCGTATCTTCCGCGTGCACCACGCACCTGGCGGACACGGGGGAATCACCATGAGCACGGATGTCATGAGAGCCGGCACGAAGGGCGCCCGGCTCCGCTCGCCGGTCGGGCTCGGCAGGGCCACCGCCGTGCTTCTCGGCCTGGTCGTCCTGACCGACCTGGCGGCCGTCGTGGCCGGTCTGAACGTGTACGGCGTGGCGGACGACCTCGCGGCGGGCACCGGCCCCTTCGGCAAGCACCTGACCGGGCGCGCCGACCAGGCGGACACCCTGTACTCGGCGGCGGGGGGCGCGCAGGCCGTGTTCTGGCTGGTCTGCGCGGTCGTGTTCCTGGTCTGGTTCTACCGGGTGCGGGTGAACGCCGAGGTGTTCAGCCCCGACGGGCACAGCAAGGCGCGCGCGTGGACCATCGCCGGCTGGGTGGTGCCCATCGCGAACTTCTACTTCCCGCGGCGGATCGCCCTGGACGTCTGGGACGCCAGCCACCCCGTCGGCGTGCGGGCGCGGCACGGGCTGATCAACGCCTGGTGGGGGTTCTGGCTGCTCTCCACCCTCACCGGCCGACTCATGCAGAGCGAGTACGACGCGGCGCGCACCGCCCCGGCGATCCGGGACGCCGCGCTGCACGTCATGATCGCCGACGGCGTCGACATCCTGGCCGCCGTGCTCGCCGTCCTTCTTGTGCTGCGGCTGACCCGCATGCAGCACGAGAAGGCCCTCGCCGGACCTGTGTTTGTCCCAGCTCTTGGCTGAAAACCCACTGCTGTGACACTCTCTCGCCGTCGCACGCAGTTAGGGGAAGTGCGGGCTCCGTAAAGGCGGCGCCCTGGCGAGGGAGGCTTTCATGAGCCTGGTGGAACTGATCGCTCAGGCCGACGAACGCGGACTGGCTGCCAGTGGGCTGGCTTGTTTGGACCGGTGTGTGCCCTTGCTGGGCGGTGACGACGAGGTGCTGCGCCCGCTGTGGGCGAGCCTCGCCGACGGCTCCGAGTGGGTCGCAGGCCTGGAGAAGGCGCGTGGCGCGCTCGGACCGGCGCAGGCCGGCGAGGACGAGGCCGAGCAGCTCGCCCACCGCATGCTGGACGCGGCTCCGGCCGAGCGCACCGCCGAGGCGATACGGGCCTGGGCCGACGCCTGCTCCGTCGCCTCCCTGCGCATCCACCGGCTCCTCGACCCGGCCGCGGGCGGCAACTCGCCGGCCGACGGCCCGGAGAGCGGGCGCGAGGGCGGCGCCGCGGACGCGTCCCCGCTCGTCGCCGCCGAGCTGCGCCGCCAGGTCGTCGTCCTGGAACTCCTCGCCGAGCACGGCTCGAACGGGCTGCGCCGCGCCCTGGACGTCTCGGTCGAGGGCCGCCGGGTGCTGCAGGCGGTCGTGTCCCGCCGGGCCCGCAGCCGCGGCTGACCTGAATTCAAACCCCCGGTTCTGGGGGAGTCCTGTGGCTGTCGTGCGGTGGCGGTGGGGCGGTCCTGCACCGGTTGGGGAACCGGGCCCGATCCGGGTGACGGATACCAGGCCCCGGCCGCTTCTCCCTATGTGACAGCGCAGTACGTGACAGCACAGCAGGAGACCAGGCCGCACGCAGCGGCGAAGCCCGTCCGGTGGGCGGCCGACGCGGTGGCGACCATGCGCGAGGGCGCGCGGGTGCGGCTCGACTACTCGGCGCAGAGCCTGTGGCGGGTGGACCGGATGATCGAGGACATTCGTCGCGAGGATCCGCCGTACGCGGCGGTCGAGAACGTGCTGCGCGGCCTCGGTGCCTACGCCGGCGAGGTCATCGTCCGCCAGGCAGGCGCCGAGTGGTGGTCGACCGGCGGCGACCACTGGGTCCGCACACCCGACGGCAAGCTGTGGGACCCCATCGAGGAGGCCCGCCGCTGCTTCGCCGGCCAGGGCTCCCTGCGCCTGCTCTGCCGCGACGCGACCGCCTCGGCATGAACACCCGGCGGGGCCCCTCCGGGATGAGCGGGCCCCGACCGGCCGGATCAGGCAGCCACGACGGCGCTGTGGCCGTCCCCGACGCTGCGGCCGGCGCCCCCTGAGGGCCGTCTTGCTGAGCACCGTCGTCTGCGCGTGGCTCAGCCCGGTGCTGTTGCCCGGCGGGCACGTGTAGGTCGCCGTCCTCGGCGCTGCGGCCGGCCCCCCGAGGGCTGTCTTGCTGAGCACCGCTGTCTGCGCGTGGCCCGGCCCGGTGTTGTTCCCCGGCGGGCACGTGCAGGATGCCGTCCTCGCCCGCGACGGGTCGGCGCGACCGTTCCCCGGGCAGGCTGCTCCCGGGCAGGCCGCTCAGCGACCCCAACGAGGCTGCTCAACGACCCCGTCGCCCTCACCCGGCAGTGCCCGACGGCTCCGGTGAGTTCAGTTCGGCCTGGCAGGTGGCGCGGCCGAATCTGCCGTACGCGGAGGCTGTCTGGACGTGCTTGCCGCGGACGGCGAGTGAGCAGCTGGCCTCACCGCCCTTCTCGCCGAGCGTGATCGAGACCAGCGGCGGTTTGCCGAGCGGTACCTGAACGGTCTTCTTCCACGGCAGCGCGACGGCACGGTCGACGGTCGCGGTCCCGGCCTCGCTGCGGCCCTGGTAGGCGATGTCGGCGGTGCCCTTCCCCGTGACCTCGTAGGTGACGGCGGCCGTGGGGACCGGGGGCTTGGCCGGCTTGTCGGCGGTGTCGAGCACGCCGTAGAGGACGAGCCCGCTGCAGACGGCCAGCAGGGCGCCGCCGATGAGCAGGCCGGTGCGGTCCGGGCGGAGCCCGCGCGCCGTGTCACCGGGTCCGGAATTCCCGCCGTTCTCCCCGTACTCCCCGTTCTCGGCCGTTTCCGCCGCCATTTCCCGCTCTTCAGCGCCCATGAGAAGTCCCTTTTGAATCGGCCGCTCGGAATTCGCGGACGTGCGCCCGAATTCCCGGATCCGGGCTCTTATACAGGACGGCGGACAAGGCGCGCCAGCGAGTGGACAAACCGGGCGCCGATTTCCCGCGATGGGGGAACTGTCGTGATCTGCGAGGTCGATTGACACGCCGTCACCTGCGTGATTACAACCGCGGCGCCGCTACGTCCGGCCTGCCCGCCATCGGGTGAGCCAGAAGTTTCCGGCTGATGTTTACGACGTCTGACAAGAGGAAAGGGTTGCAGTGAAACCCAGATTGGGCAGGCTTATCGCGTGCCTTGTGGTGTCCGCGGTGGCGAGTACCGCGTTGCCACAGGTCGCATATGCGGCGTCCGACTCGGACGACGGTGACGGAAAAGGAATAGTCGATACCGTCAAGGGCTGGCTCGGCGCCGACGACGGTCACGACCTCGCCAAGCCGCCGTCCCACGACGAACTGGACGTGGCCGACCGGCAGAAGCTGCCGAAGGGCAGGAATGCGCCGAAGGCGAAGCGGGTCAAGGAGCTGAAGGCCCGGCGCACCTCGACCGCGCGGTTCTGGCAGATGTCCGACGGCCGAGTGCAGGCGGAGCTGTCGGCCGTGCCGACCTCGTACCGCTCGGGCTCCGGCAAGAAGGCGGGCTGGAAGCCGATCGACACCGCCGTCCACGCGACGGACGCGAACGGCTTCGACTTCGCCAACACGACCAACGAGGGCCGCAGCTGGTTCGGCTCGGACGCGGACCACCTGGTGCGCTTCCGGTCGCCGGACGGCCGCTCGGTCACGCTGGGCCTGGACGGTGCGGACGGCGCGCTGAAGCCGGTGGCCAAGGGCTCGAAGGTCACGTACAGAGACGCCGTGCACGGCGCGGATCTGGAGTACGGCGTCGGTCCCGGCCGGGTGAAGGAGAACATCACCCTGGCCGAACGCCCCGCCGGTCCGGTGAAGTTCACGTTCACGCTGGACACCGACGGGCTCGTCCCGCGGGCCCGCAAGGACGGGTCGATCGCGCTGTACGGTGCGCTGCCGAACACCCCGGCGATGGTCATCCCGGCGCCGTACATGACGGACGCGAAGAAGGCCGACAAGTCCGTCTTCGGCAAGACCTACAGCACGAGGGTCACGCAGAAGCTGACCCGGGACGGCAAGTCCTGGAAGCTGACGGTGGCCCCGGACACGAAGTGGCTGGCGTCGAAGGACCGCCAGTACCCGGTGGTGATCGACCCCACGATCACGATCGCCCCGTCGCCGTCGGACTCGCAGGACACGATGGTCCTGCAGGAGGCGCCGACGACGAACTACAACACCTCCTGGAAGCTGTCGGTGGGCCGCACGGCCACCGGCACGGCCCGTTCCCTGATCAAGTTCCCGCTGAGTGAGATCCCCTCGGGCACGCAGATCGACTCGGCGCGTCTGGAGATGTACTTCGACAACGCGCACGACGACGGCGGCACGAAGGTGCCGGTCGAGGTGCACCGGGCGACGGGAGCCTGGGACGAGACGACGGCGAACTGGAACAACACCAGTTCGTACGTCGGTGAGCTGTCCGGCACCAGCTACACGGTGGACGACGGTGACGCGGGCACCACGGCGGCCACCGGCTCCTGGCCCACGTCCGGGTCGACGCTGACGCAGTACGCGATCGGCAACGACTACCGGTACAACAAGGACACGGTGGCCGGGGACACCTACACCTGGCAGCCGAACATCAAGGACGCGGGCACCTACCAGGTCGACGTGCACTACGTCGCCGCCACCGACCGCGCCACCAACGCCCCGTACTCGGTGACGTCCAAGACCGGCACCACCACCTACACGGTGAATCAGCAGTCCGGCACGAACGGTGTCTGGGCCCCGCTGGCGAACGGCGCGCAGATCGACTTCGCGAAGGGTACGGCGGGCAAGGTCGTCCTGGGCGACGGCCCGGCCTCCGCGACCACGGCCGTCATCGCGGACGCCGTCCGCTTCACCAACCCGGCGATGATCAACAAGGACATCGGCGAGTACAGCCAGTGGCACAAGTTCCCGGTGACCGACACGGTCCAGCAGTGGCTGGACGGCACCTCGGTCAACAACGGGTTCATCCTCAAGGCCGAGGACGAGTCGGCGAACGGCCCGATGGGCGGCCCGCGCTACGAGGCCGGTGACGGCGACTACGGCGGCGAGACCTCCACGATCCCGCGGCTCACGGTGACCTACGGCAAGGTCGGCACCACCCTCAACTCGCCGACGGTCGTCCACTCCACCGGCCCCGAGCTGTCCTGGAAGGCGTACTCGAACACCACCGGTGACCCGGACAACGACATCGTCGAGTACCAGCTGCACCGCTCCACGCAGCAGGCGTTCACCCCGTCCGCGGCCACGCTCGTCGCCCCGATCGACAAGGCGGCGACGGCGTACACCGACACCACCGCGACTCCGACGCCGGACTCCTCCTCGGCGGAGATCGGGCGGTCGTACTACTACCAGCTCGCGGTGAAGACGAAGGGCGGCCAGCTCCTCGGCTCGCCCACGCGCATCGTCGGTGTCCCCAAGGCGGGCCGCACCATGCGCCTCATCCAGGGCACCGCGGGCGGCGTCACGGACACCACCCTGTCCTCCGCGACACCGACCACCAACCTGGACACCATCAGCCGGAACAACGTGGGCCAGGAGTGGCTGAGCGTGGGCAACAACACGCCCACGAACGCCACCGAGAAGACCCGCGCGGTCATGAAGTTCCCGACCAGCGCGATCCCCACCACCGCCACGGTGCTGGAGTCCCGGCTGTTCCTGTGGGGCGCGGAGACCACCACCAAGACCAACGGTGCGATCTACGAACTCCACGGCCTGAACAAGGACTTCACCGAGACGCAGGCCACCTGGAACAACGCGAACTCGACCACGGCGTGGACGACGGCGGGCGGCGACTACTCGGGAACCGTCTCCGACACGGTCGGCACGGTCTCCGACGTCGGCCGTCACTGGTGGGACGCGACCTCCCTCACCCAGGGCTGGACCCGCACCCCGTCCTCCAACCACGGCGCCCTGATCAAGCTGAAGGACGAGACCTCCACGGGCCCGCAGGAGCAGACGATGTTCCTGGCCTCGGAGGCCGCCGACCCGCAGATCGGCCCGCTGCTGCGCGTCATCTACGTCGACTCCACCACGGACGACACGTACTACGCGCCGCAGACCCCGGCCCGCATGACCCCCAACTCCACCTACACGGTGGACTTCACGGTCACCAACACCACGTCGAGCGCGTGGGCGAGCGGTGAGCGGGTCCTGTCGTACACCTGGCAGCTCCCCGACGGCACGGACGCGACGACGGGCGGCAACCAGCTGTCCACGGCGATCCCGCCGCTGTCCCCGGGCCAGTCGACGACGATCCAGGCGCAGGTCAAGACACCGATCAACTCGGACTCGGGCAGCAAGCGCACCAAGTACGTACTCGGCTGGGACGTCAAGAAGGTCTCCGACGGCAGCTGGCTGTCGGCCGGCACCGGCGGCATTCCGCCGCTGAAGCAGAACGTGGCGGTGGAGGACCCCACCTCCAACACGCTGGGCCTGGAGAAGTTCTACTCCTACACAGGCAAGAACACGGGCGCCGGCTCCACGGTGATGAACAACCTCGCCTACGGCAACACCGTGTGGTCGTACAACGCGTTCACCAACCCGGGCCGTGGCCTGACCACGTTCGCCCGGTTCGCGTACAACTCGCAGGACACCGACAACACACCGGGCGGCGCGGGCGCGGGCTGGTCGGCCCAGGTCGGCGGGCCCATCCGGCTCGGCGCGGCACTGGACTTCCACCCCAACCCGGTGGCGAACGCGACGGAGATCCGCCTCCCCGACGGTGACGGCACCACGCACGTCTTCACCAAGCAGGCCGACGGCACCTGGAAGGCCCCCGCGGGCGTCCACTACCGCATCACGGCCAAGGCGGGCCTGGACTGCACCCCGGACAAGGACCCGGTGCCGGACGCCTGGACGCTGCTGCGTCCCGACGGCACCCGCTTCCTCTTCGGCTGTGACGGCTACCTGACGTCCGTCGTCGACAAGAACGGCAACACCCAGACGTACACCTACGAGCAGCACAAGACCCAGGGCAAGGCGGCGAAGTTCCTCGCCTACATCACCGACCCGGCGGGCCGGCAGTCCCTGACGCTCGACTACTACAAGAAGGGCGACGCGTCGTACGACTACATCGACGGCACGGGCGCCAAGGTCACCGGCACCAGCCTGACCGACCCGGACATCTACGACCACGTGAAGTCCATGACGGACATCTCGGGCCGCAAGATCTCCTTCTACTACACGGTCGAGGGCCTGCTCGGTCAGTTCACCGACGGTGACGGCTCCAGCCAGCCGAAGAACTTCAAGTTCACCTACGACGCCACCCAGGGCAACAAGAACGTCAAGCTGGTGACGGCCACGGACCCGCGCGGCCACGACACCAAGCTGGCGTACTACGAGCCCAAGGCGGGTGACGACCCGAAGTACCACTGGTGGACGAAGACCATCACCGACCGCCTGAACGGCGACACCGGCTTCGGCTACGCGGCCGACACCGCGAACACCAAGTTCACGGACACCACGGTCACGGACGCCGAGACGCACGCCACGAAGTACGTGACGGACGACTACGGCCGCCCGGTCCAGACGACCAACGCCAAGTCCCAGAACACGAAGATGAGCTGGGACGCGGACAACAACGTCACGTACCTGGAGGAGGACAACGGCGCCAAGACCGCGTACTGCTACGACCAGAAGACGGGCTACCCGCTCTGGCAGCGCGACGCGGAGAACAACAAGGCGGGCGTGCCGGACCAGACAGCCACCTGCGTCTCGGACACCACCAAGTGGCCCGCGAACGCGGCGAAGTACGAGTACCAGACGCGCGCGGACGGCTTCTCGGCGGACCTGTTCCGCAAGACCTCCCCGGAGGGGCGTGCCTGGCAGTTCGGGTACGACTCTTTCGGCAACCTGAAGACGGTCACGGACCCCAAGGGTGTCGCGACCACGACAGTGCCGGACGACTACACCACGAAGTACGACTACGACGCCTACGGTGAGCTGACCAAGGCGACCGACGCCAACGGAAACCCGACGACGTACGGCGGCTTCGACGCGAACGGCTACCCGAAGACGATCACGGACCCCAAGTCCGACTCGACGCTCTTCGAGTACGACGTGCGCGGCCTCGTCACCAAGGTGACCGACGCCGATCTCAAGGCCACCACGCAGGTCTACGACACGTACGGCCGACCGAAGGAAGGCACGGTCCCGAAGGACCAGGCGACCGGTGACCTGATCACCACGCCGGCGCCCGAGTACGACGCCAACGACAACGTCACCACGTCGACCTCGCCCAACGGCGCGGTCTCCACGGCGGTGTACGACGACGCGGACCAGGTCATCTCGGCGACCGCGCCGAAGGACACCACCACGTCGGACGAGCGTCGCACGTCGTACACCTACGACAAGGCCGGCAACCTCAGGACGACGACCGAGCCGAAGGGTTCGCTGACGACGTCGGACACCACCGACTACGTCACCACGAACAACTACGACTCGATCTACCAGCTGACCTCGGTGGTCAACGCCAAGCAGGAGAAGGTCGGTTACGAGTACGACAACGTCGGCAACGTCGTCACGGTCATCGACCCGAAGAAGAACGCGACGGCCGACACCACCGACTACACCACCAAGACGGCCTACGACCTGAACCACCGGGTCACCACCGTCACGGACGCGGCCGGCAAGAGCACCGGGCAGACCTACGACAAGGACTCGCTGGTCCTCACCACCACGGACGCCGAGAACAACACCACGACCGTCACCTACGACGAGCGGGGCAAGCAGACCGAGGTCAAGGTCCCCTACGAGGGCACCACGACCCGCTCCACGAAGTACGAGTACGACCAGGTCGGCAACGTCACCAAGGTGATCACGCCGCGCGGTACGGCGACCGCGAACGCGGACGACTTCACCGTCCGCACGGCCTACGACGAGCTGAACCGCGTGGTCCGCAAGTACCAGCCCTACGACCCGAACGACAGCCGCTACAACAACCCGAACGTCTACACGGAGACCACGTACGACAAGGTCGGCCGGGTGGCGAAGACCTCGCTGCCGCCGTCGGACGGTGAGACCGTCCGCAACGACACGACATACACGTACTTCGACAACGGCTGGGTGAAGTCCTCCACCGACCCGTGGGACATCGCCACCACCTACGCGTACAACGAGCTGGGTCTCCAGACGGCCCGCACGCTGACCTCGGCGGGCGGGTCCTCCAACCGCACGATGACGTGGTCCTACTACCCGGACGGCAAGCTGAAGTCGAAGTCCGACGACGGTGTGCCGGTCGGTAAGTCGGTGGTCCTGGCGGACAACTCCGACACCCAGAACACGTCCTCCACCGGGACCTGGACCGCCGGGAACATCACCGGCCAGCAGGGCTACGACCACCGCACCCACGCGGCGGGCACCGGCACGGACGCGTTCACGTGGACGCTCGACGTCCCCAAGGACGGCACGTACACCGCGTACGTGAAGTACCCGCAGGTCACCGGCGCCACGACCACCGCCAAGTACACCCTCACCCACGGCACCACCACCGAGCCGGTCGTCACCAAGAACCAGACGACAGGCGCCGGAACCTGGGTCAGCCTGGGCACCTACTCCCTCAAGCAGGGCGAGGACAGCAAGCTGAAGCTGGACCAGAGCAGTGGCGGCGTCGCCGTCGCCGACGCGGTCAAGCTGGTGCGCGACAACGCGGGTGAGACCGACAACGAGAAGAAGACCTTCGCCTACGCCTACGACGTCAACGGCAACCTGACGTCGATCGACGACACGTCGCCGGGCGCGAAGATCGACGCCTACTCGGTCGCCTACACGGGCACCAACCAGGTCCAGAAGGTCACCGAATCGCTCGCGGGCACGGAGAAGAAGGCGACGTCGTACACGTACGACGCCAACAGCCTGATCGACACGATCACTCACCCCGACCAGTTCTCCAAGTACACCTACGACCTGCGCGACCTGGTCGCCACCGTCGAGGTCGGCAAGTCGGCCACGGACCCGTCGCCGAAGAAGACGACGTACACCTACACCGACCGCCGGCAGAAGCTGAAGGAGACCAAGGCCAACGGCAACACCGTCGACTACACCTACTACCTCAACGCGGCACTGAAGACGTCGTCCGAGAAGAAGGCCAACGGCACTCTCGTCTCCTCCCACACCTACGCCTACGACGCCAACGGCAACAAGGCGCAGGACGTGGCGAAGAAGATGAACGCCGACAACAACACGGCATACCTCGACTCAACGACGAACTACAGCTACGACCCGGTCGACCGCCTCAAGGAGTCGGCCAAGACCGGTAACGGCGCCGGCACCGACACCTATGTCCACGACGACAACGCCAACGTCGTCCGGCAGACGGTCGGCGGCAAGGAGACGGTCTTCAACTACGACCGCAACCGACTGCTGAGTGCCACGGCTTCGGGCGTGGAGGCCAAGTCCACCTACGACCCGTTCGGCCGCGCGCAGTCCGTCACGGCTCAGGGCCAGATCATCGAGCGCAGCACGTACGACGGCTTCGACCACGTCGTGAAGTCCGAGAAGGCGGACGCGACCGGCGCGCTGAAGGCGACGACGTACACGTTCGACCCGCTGGACCGTACGTCGTCGAAGACGGCCGACGGCAAGACGACCGACTTCTCCTACCTCGGCCTGTCCAAGGAGGTCCTGGACGAGAAGGTCGCCGGCACGCTGACCAAGTCGTACCAGTACAGCCCGTGGGGCGAGCGTCTGTCGCAGGTCAAGCACAACACCGACGGCACGACGGAGGACGGCTACTACGGCTACAACAGCCACACCGACGTCGAGACGCTGACCGACAAGGACGGCAACACCAAGGCCACGTACGGCTACACCGCCTACGGCAAGGACGACGAGTCCGAGTTCACCGGCATCGACAAGCCCGACGCGGCCGACCCGACCAAGGAGGCGTACAACCCGTACCGCTACAACGCCAAGCGCTGGGACGCCCAGTCCGGCACGTACGACATGGGCTTCCGCGACTACAACCCGGGCCTGAACCGCTTCACCAGCCGGGACATGTACAACGGCGCCCTCGCGGACATGGGTCTGGGCACCGACCCGTACACCGGCAACCGGTACGCCTTCACCGGCGGCAACCCGACCAGCCGGGTCGAGTACGACGGCCACATGATCTGTGCCGAGATGGGTGTCTGCGGCAGCGACGCGTACATCACCAACTACTACGAGTCGCGTGAGGACTCCAACGTCACCAAGCCGGGCGAGGGTGAGTACTACGAGAACGACACCCCGATCGACACGCCCAAGCAGCTGGCCGAGGACGACCGTCCGTACGACACGGCGAGCTGGTGGGACAAGTTCTGGCTCACCGAGCTCGACTCCGACCTGTGGTCGTACATGCGGGCCGCCAACGTGGGCCTGCGGCACGGCATGGGGTACGACGTCGCATCCGATCTGCTGGGCCACTGGCTCGACGACTCGGGCGACGCCTACCAGGTCGACGTCAAGCAGATGCTGACCGACATGCCCCACTTTCAGTCGCTTGTCGACGGTAACGTCGCCGACGCCAAGAAGTCGGGCAGCGGTGACAGCGCCACGGAGTGGAGCCAGAACACCGGTGTCCACAAGTTCATGGATCAGGGCGACAAGGGTCCTGGGATCCAGGGATGGTGGTACGCCCTCAACGGGTTCCAGTACCGGGTGAAGACCACCAACGACAACAAGACGATCACCGTCGAGGTCTTCAAGCGGTACAACTGGGGCAACCCGGCGGGCGGCAAGCCACGGAGCAACGTGGGGCTGTTCGGGGAGGTCAACCAGAACGATCTGGCAAGGTTGCACACCGACGGCTGGGCCCAGGACTTCAACGTCTGGGGCTCCTACACCTACACGACCGGAGGGTGACATGCACATCCGTGCCGTCCGGCGCGCGGCGGCGGGCCTGATCCTGGGCCTGCTGCCGATGCTGGCCGTCGCCGCGTGCGACACCGGACCGAAGAAGCAGTTCCCGGGCGCCTTTCCGGACTCGGACACCGATGTGAGCGCGGAGCAGGCGTTCCGTGACTTCGACATCGAGGTGCCGGCGTCCGCGAAGGTCGTGGGGTACTTCGCGACGTCCTCGGACGACACGTACCCGATGGCCGCCGTGCTGCGGATGCCGTGCTCAGCGGTGACCGGGTTCATGGCGGGCGACGGATTCCGCAAGACGACGTCAGTGGATCAGGACGTCGTCGCGGCCGAGGTCTTCGCCAAGGACCACGGCTGGTCGGACAGCGACACCGACGACCGGTACGTCCGGTCCGAGGGCGGGTCCGGCCCCATCGGGGTGGTCGTCCACCGATCGGGCACGGAGTGCAAGGTGTACCTGTTCACGTGATGGACGTGCAGGTCCTTGTGGACGTGGTGGTGGTCGCGTCGGTCGTCTCGGCTTTCGCGATCACCCCGCGTGTCCTGGCCCGCCGCCCCGACCAGGTCGGAGCGGCGGGCCGCTCCGTCTTCCCGCCGGCCGCCGCGCTGGCGCTGGTGACCGGCCTGATCTACGTCAATCAGGTGCTGTTCACCGTCTACGTCCTGCGCGTCCACGACGGGGACCCGTCGTTCATCGCGCGGTATCTGCCCGCCGGGTGGTTCGATCTGGCGTCGCGGAATCCCGCCCTGCGCCAAGTGGCCGAGCACTTCCCTGCACCCGGGCTTCTCGCTCCGTCTGTGCTGCGCGTGCAGGCCTTCCTGGAACTCCCCTTCGTGCTGCTGGCGTTCGCCACCGTGCTGCGCTGGCTGGACGCCGACCTGTACCGGCGGATCGCCCGCTCCGCCGCGCTGCCGCTGGCGTCGGTGTCGTACACGGTCGTGTTCTGTCTGGTCGAGTGGGATCTGCGCAATCCGTACACGGTCGACGACCTTGTCGTACGGTCCGTCTCGGCCGTCCTCACGCCGGTCCTTCTCGCTCTCTGCGCGGCCCGTGACAGAGGAGCGACCCGAACTCCCGCCTCGGTGCCCGGGCTGCTGGTGTTCATCGGCTCCCTGGGGGCTTTGGGAGTACTCGTCCTGGTCGTGTACGACACCGCCCTGCTCTACAGCCTGGGCCGACTGCCCGAGCGCCTGCCGCTCGCGCTGGTGGCAGCCGTCCTGCTGCTGGGGCTGCGGCGGGTGGCGTCCCGGCTGGAGGGAAGGCCCGCCCGACGCGGACTGACGCTCGCGTTCCTGCGGCACGTGCTGCGCTACTGGCTGAGCCTCTTCTTCGTACCCGCGTTGGCCGTGCGGTACGGCGTGTTGTTCGGGACACCGCAGCTGGCGGCGGGCATGGCCCTGGTGACGGCTGCGACGGCGTGCGCGTTGGCGGCGCGCGATGTTCTGGCCGAGGCGGGGAGGACGGCGGACGGCGGGTCCGCCGGGCCTCAGGATGGAGGACCTCCCCCGGGCCTCCTGCTGGCCCGGGGACTGGGGTGCGCCGTCCTGGCCGGAACGGGCGCCGCCTGCCTGGCCGCCTGGCTGACGCCCCGGTCCTACTACGAAGTCACGCTGCTGTCGGCAGCGGCGGCATTCCTGGTGGCGACGGTGGCTGTGTGCGGGTTCGCCGATGCCAGGTCGGCCCCCGGCTCACCCGGCGCTGACGGCTGAAGCTTCGGACGGCTCATCAAGTCGGGTCATCGGGCAACCGCATTAGAAGGCTGTCCGATCATCTTGGGTCGCTTCCGCGCAGACTTATCGCCCGCCGGGCCGGCGCGCCTACGGTGCGGTTGCGAGCGGGTGAGGAACCGGAGCCCGCCGCAGCCGACAATCAAGGGGAGGCGCCGATGGCGAGTGTGGAAGTGTCCCTGAAGGAAATGATGACCGGGATCGAGGGCGCGCTGGGGGCGGCCGTCGTCGACTACACCAGCGGCATGGCCCTCGGCACCCTGGGCGGGGGCAGAGACCTGGATCTGACGGTCGCCGCGGCCGGGAACACGGACGTGATCCGCGCCAAGGTGCGCACGATGGAGCATCTGGGCCTTGAGAGCCACATCGAGGACATCCTGATCACGCTGGAGGGGCAGTACCACCTCATCCGGCTGGTGACCGGCCGCAGCGGCAACGGCCTGTTCGTCTATCTCGTCATGGACAAGGCCCGCTCGAACCTGGCCATGGCCCGCCATCAACTCAAACGGATCGAAGAGCAACTCGAGGTCTAGGCCGCTCCCAAGGGCCGGGCTGACGCGCACCCATGAATTGAGAACTTCTTCAAGCCGTCACATGGAGAGGATGACAACTCATGAACGAGAGGCACCCGGACCGAGAAGAATGAGCAGGCACGACACGTATCGCGGTGGCGTCCTCGGGGCGCCACCGCGATACGAGAAGCCACCTCGACAGGCAGGAAGAGTGCTGTGCAAGTCCCTCTCTACCAAGCCAAGGCAGAGTTCTTCCGCATGCTCGGACACCCGACGCGAATCAGGGTCCTGGAACTGCTGCAGCACGGCCCGGTCGCGGTACGGGATTTGCTCGCCGATATCGAAATCGAGCCTTCGAGTCTCTCGCAGCAGCTGGCGGTCCTGCGCCGTTCAGGCATCGTCGTGTCCACACGAGAGGGATCCAGCGTCAAGTACGAACTCGCCGGCGGCGATGTAGCCGAACTCCTGCGCTCGGCCCGCCGCATCCTGACCGAGCTTCTGGCCGGGCGGAACCAGCTCCTGGCGGAACTCCAGCAGACCGACATCGCCCCGCCACAGGCAACAGCGGCAGTCACGCGACCACGTCTCAAGCCCACACCGCCCTGACCACGGCGTGGCCTGCTGTAGCCGCCCGCCCGTAGAACCCTTGGAGGCTCCTGTGATGGTCGAGGAACTCCTGCCTGAACTGCGCCTCGTCCTGGCCGGACCAGACGAGCTTGGCATTGGCGACGTTCCACAGCTCGTCGAAAGAGACACGCGCGAGGAAGCCTGCGGCCTGTGACACCCCAGGCGGTTCCAGAATCCCCAGGGGCGGGTTGGAGGGGTCGGCATCGGCGCTGTGTGCCACGGGGCGCCCGCCGTAGATCGGCAACGTCCAGAGCTCGTCGGCATCCGCATCGAGGGCATCGGCAGCGGCGTAGAAGTCATTGACGTCACCCCAGATCTTGTCGATCGAGACGGCGATGCCCGCTGCGTACTCGGCGGGATGGTTCTCCCAAGCCTCCCCCATGAATGCCGCAAGCCAGGTGTGGTCGTCCCGGATCTCGGATTCCGCGACGGCGCGCATGTGCATGTGGATGCTCACAGCGACGAGTCCTTGAGTTCGGCGGCCCGCCTGTCGGGCCGAACGGGCAGAACCTACTCGACGGCATTGACGGCGAGATGCCCGTCTCTTGAATGCCGGGATGCCCGGCGCAGAGCCAGCAAGTAGGCCCGGTCCGCCCCGTTCACCCCGCTTCATCCGGGCGCTCGCCGTGCTGTCGGCCGCTGTTGTATAACCGGGCCCCCATCGAACTCACCATCTCTGTTGAAGGGTTGATTCGTGCTGCCCGGAATCGGAATATCCCGCTGCCCGAGTGGGCGCCGTGTCCTCGGTGTCGTGGCGGTCGCGGTTGCCGTGGCCGTGTCGGCCGGTTGTTCGGTGCAGGACGGTGGGCGGAAGCCGACCGGTCGGCACGCTCACTCGAAGCCCGCGCGGGCGGGAGCCGGGGCGAAAGCCACGCCGAAGGTGAGGTCGGAGCCGAAGAGCGCTGCGCAGTTCGTCGCTCGTGCTCGGCAGGCCATGGGCGCCGAGCAGGGGTGGACGTTCGCCCTGCGGGGCAGCGAGTCCGCCGTCATGCAGGGGCAGGCGCCGTCCGGGGCGACGTACGCCGCGACCGTGCACCGGACCACCGCCCCCGTCGCGCTCCAGCAGACCGGCACGATCACCACCAGCAAGGGGGAGCGCAAGCCCGAGGTGGTGTACGTCGTCGGCGGCACGGGTTACGTCAAGGAGGGTGCCGAGGGGTGGAAGAAGGGGGCGCTCTCCGAGCCCGACATCGCCAATGACGTCGAGGACCCCTTGGCCGAGCTGGACGCGTTCGCCGCGTACGCGAAGAGTGCGACGGTGAGTCGTACGGGGGCGGGCGTACGACTGCAGGTGAGTGCGTCGGGGTGGCGGTTGTCGGCCGCCCGCGGCCGTCCCGCGCTCAAGCGGGCCGTGCGTGAAGTGGAGCCCACCCTGGCGCAGTTGCGCAAGGCGGGCGTCATGGCGACCGACGGTCAGATCACGCTGAAGAGCTTCACGGAGACTTGGGATCTGAGGGATGCGGAGCATGGGTATCGGGTCGTGGCGCATCGGTACGCGTTCGCGTTTCATGTGCCGTTCCAGGGTGGGGACATAACGGTGAGTCAGGAGGTGCGAGCCGACAACAAGGGTGTGTTCAGAGGGCACTTGGCCCTGCCGTCCGGTGTGAAGTGACCTGTGGGACGCACTGCAGGGTAAGAAGGTTGTACATCCGGTGTGAGTTCCCGTGTGGCGATTGACACTCCTGCGGCCTGTGATGTTGAAGCGTCAGATTCCGCTTGGTGGACGGGGGAACGAGGTCCTGCGCCCCCTGATCCGAGCGAAGGGGGAACGTTGTCATGGGTGGAGTGGACACACGACCGTGCCCGGGTGAGATGCGTGCGTGCGCGGCTGCCTTCGTCGCCCGTGCCACCGCCCGCACCCGGCTGCCGCTGGACTACTCCGAGCGCAGCCTGCGGGTCGTGGACTTCCTGATCGACGGGCTGCGCAAGGGCGGCGCCGACCGGGAGCGGGCGCGGGACGCGCTGCTCGGGCTGGGGGCGTACGTCGGTGAGGTGCTCGTGCGCCGTGCGGGGGCGGTGTGGGTGGACTTCGACGCCGAGCAGCGCGCCTACTTCGGGCAGCCGGCGGGCGTGCGCATGCCGGACGGGCGGGTGTGGAACCCGCTGGGCAAGGTGCTCAACCGTTTCGAGGTGGGCGGTCCGGAGGACTCGTTGCAGACCTTCTGGCTGACCCTGCACGGGCGGGCGCGCCGTGAAGCCGGCTGACCGGCGCGCACTCCAACGGTCGGACGTGTGGTTTGCGCGCAGAGTCCGGTTTGTCGACTCACTCGTCCCGACGCTTCCCGCTGCTGTATAACCGGCCCTCGTTCCGGTCGGCCGCCGTTTCCCGGCCGTGCCTCTGCTTCCCGCTGCCCATCGAAGGGTCTCTTCGTGCTGCCCTCTTCGCGTTCCCGTGCCCGTACGTGCTTCGTCGCCGCGCCGGCCGTCGCCGGTGCCCTCCTGATGGCGTCGGCCTGTGGAGGTCCAGGTGGGGACGGGGGAGACGGGAAGGCCGGGGGTGGGTCCGACAGCGTCGCGGTCGGGGCGAAGGGCGGGACGGAAGCGCCGGGCACCTCCCTGACGTCCTCGTCACCGTCGTCCTCGTCCTCGTCCGCATCGCCCTCGCCGTCCAAGTCCGCCTCCGCCTCAGCGAAGGCCAACGGCAAGGGCGATGACAGGGGTGACGCCTCCGACTCGTCGGATGCCGCCCCGGGTACGGCCACCACCCCCCGGGCCACCACCGCCCCGCCCGCCGCCCAGGCCGCCCCGAACTTCCCCGTTCCCGCCTCCCCGGGTGACGCCACCCAGCTCATCACCGTGAAGGCGAGCGGCTCGTACGCCACCGTCACCGCCTGGGCCAAGGGGGCCTCGGGCTGGAAGGCGCAGTTCAGCACCAGTGCCGGCCGGGTCGGCTCCAACGGCGTCACGAGCGGGGCGACACGGCAGCAGGGGACGTACACCACGCCTTCCGGGACGTACAGCATCACCGAGGGCTTCGGTGTCCAAGCGGGTGGGACGAGCATGCCGTACCACGTCGTCAACAGCTCCGACTGGTGGGTGGAGGACCCCCAGTCGAAGTTCTACAACTCGATGCACAGTGCGACGGGCGCCGACTTCCCGCTCACCGAGGCCGGTGACCGGGGCAGTGAGCATCTGGTCAACTACCCGACCCAGTACGCCAAGGCGCTCGTCATCAACTTCAACCGGTGGCCCGCCACGCCCGGTCGCGGCGCCGGTATCTTCCTGCACGTCAACGGGAACGGCGCGACCGCCGGTTGTGTGTCCGTGCCGCGCGCCACGATGGACCAGATCATGGGGTGGATACGGCCCGGTGCGCATCCGCGTATCGCCATCGGCTGACGGCGCGGCCACGGATGTGAGCGGCGGGGCCGCTGCGGGCTGTGACGAGCGGCCCGCCGTCGACTGTGACAAATCTGTGAGCTTCGGCGCTGATGACCGTGGAGCGTGGGACACGGGCGGCCGTGTCGCACGATGGGGATTCGAGGCGAGCACGGGCACGGCCCGGGCTCGGTACGGACGAGGACGGTTCTTGGGCCACGGAAGGGAACCCCGCCGCGCACAGGCGTACGACGGGGAATTGGGCGCGGCCGTCGCACGGGCCCAGGACGGTGACGAGAACGCCTTCGCGGTGGCCTACCGGATCGTGCAGCCGGGTCTGCTCGGCTATCTGCGCGGCCTCGTCGGCGAGGACGCCGAGGACGTGGCCTCCGACGCCTGGCTGGAGATATCCCGCGACCTCGGCAGGTTCCGGGGAGACGGTGCCGGGTTCCGCGGCTGGACCGCGACCATCGCCCGGCACCGGGCCCTGGACCATCTGCGCAGGCAGCGGGTACGGCCCCGGGGGACGGCGCTCGAACAGGACGTGCTGGACCTGCCGGGGCCGCACAGCACCCACGACCAGGCGCTGGAGTCCATCTCCACCGAGCGCGCCCTGGAACTGGTGCGGTCGCTGCCGCGCGACCAGGCCGAGGCCGTCCTGCTGCGGGTGGTCGTCGGCCTCGACGGCCCCTCCGTCGCGCGCGTCCTCGGCAAGCGCCCCGGCGCGGTCCGTACGGCCGCGTACCGGGGGCTGAAACGGCTCGCCCGCCAGCTGGGCGTCGAGGACGCGGCGGACGCAGGTGTGACGGATGACGGCTCCCGGACGCTGGGGGAGTCGAAATGAACGCTGACGGCCGCCAGCCGTATGGATTCTGCAGAGACAGTGGGGCGAGGCCCCCGGCAGATCCGAGACGTCGGGCGGGCCGCACTAGGAACAGGATCGGGAACGGACATGGGTGAACGGCACAGCGGCGACGAGCCCGGCCGCCGGCGCGCGCACCCTGGCGGCACCGTCCTGGGGCCGGCCCCGGCCGACCTGGACGCCGCCTTCGAGGCGCGGCTCGGCGCCGTGCTCAGCCTGGACGGAACCTCCAGCTCTATTGACCCCGAGGCCGAGCAGCGCGCCGTGGCCGCGTTCCTTGTCGCCCGTGACTCGGGTGCGCACGCGTTGCGGACCCGGCGCAGGGACGACTGGCGGCCCCGGGAGGCGCGCGGCGCCCGGCTCTCGCTGAAGGCCACGCTCTCGGTGTTCCTCGCGAGCGTCACGCTGGGCGGCGTCGCCTTCGCCGCGATCGACTCCGTGGGATCCGGGAAGGACGACGACGGACAGCAGAAGCGGCCCTCGTCGAGCGCCCCGGGACAGTCGACCGCGGATCCGGCGGCTCCCGGGTCCGCGGGTGCTTCGGCGCGCCCCCACCACCCGGCCACGGCGAAGGACACCCTGGCCCACTGCCGTGCCTACGAGCAGGTCAAGGAGCACGGCAAGGCCCTGGACGCGAAGGCCTGGCAGCGGCTCGTCGCGGCAGCGGGCGGCAAGGAGAACGTCGCCGGCTACTGCGCCGAGCGGATCGCACGCGCCGACGGCGCGAACAGCGACAAGGGCAGCAAGACGCGTAACAGCAGCAACAGCAGCAGTAGCACTAATAGTGGCAATAGCGACAACAGTGGCAAGGTGGGAGAAAAGCCCACCAACTCCGCCAACTCTGTCAACTCCGGGAAATCCGGCGAGAAGCAGTAACGTCGTTCCCCGCTGTCGGTCCTGAGGATTCACCTGCCGACGTGAGGAATCACCCACCGTCGGATGTCAGCTCGACAGCCCCATGAGGCGTCAGGGCAACGGCCGGGGCCGCCACCCCCCACAGGAGAGGCCCCGGCCGTCGCGCTCACGGGCCGCCGTGCGGCCCGTACTTCCTTCAGCGTCGTGAGTGCGTTTTCTGTCACACCTGGGCGTGTCACGAGTTAGTTGCATCTTCTACCGACCTGGACGCGAGCGGTTTCACGCCGTAACGTGCCTTTCGCGCCGACCGAAGACAGGCGTAAAGGGAGTGCGGTGCTGGGGGACGACGCGGAGCTGACCACCGCGGTGCGTGCGGCACAGGGCGGGGATGAGACCGCGTTCCGTACGGTGTACCGCTCGGTGCACCCGAGGCTGCTCGGATACGTACGCACGCTGGTCGGCGACCCGGATGCCGAGGACGTGACGTCCGAGGCCTGGCTGCAGATAGCCCGGGACCTCGACCGGTTCAGCGGTGACGCGGACCGTTTCCGGGGCTGGGCCGCCCGGATCGCCCGCAACCGTGCCCTGGACCACATACGGATGCGCGGCCGTCGCCCAGCGATAGGCGGCGACGAGACGGAACTGACCGGCCGGGCCGCCGAGTCCGACACGGCCGGCGAGGCCATCGAGGCCCTGGCCACCGACAGCACCCTCTCGCTCATCGCCCGGCTCCCGCAGGACCAGGCCGAGGCGGTGGTGCTGCGCGTGGTGGTCGGCCTGGACGCCAAGTCCGCCGCCGAGACCCTCGGTAAGCGCGCGGGCGCCGTACGCACCGCCGCGCACCGCGGTCTGAAGCGGCTGGCGGAGCTGCTCGGTGACGATCCGGAATCGGCGGGCGCGCTCGACGCGCTGCCTCCCCAGCGAGAACCGCGTGGTCGCGCGGTGACGTCCGCAACTGTGACGCATACGCGTGCGAGGACGCAGAGGGACATGTGATGGCCGACGAGCACAACAAGTGGCTTACCCGTGATATGACGGAACGTCTGCTGCGCGGTGAGTCGCTGGAAGCCGTCGACGCCCCCTCATCCGACCAGGCGGAACGGCTTGCGAAGGCGTTGGGTGCACTCTCCGCCGAGGCGGCTCCCGCGACCGGTGAACTCCCCGGCGAACAGGGTGCGTTGGCCGCGTTCCGCAAGGCCCGCGAGGCGGCCGAGGCCGAACGGACCGCCGCCGCGCTCGGCGACGGCACCCCCGGCGGGCGCGCCGGCCGACCCGCGAGCGTCTCCGACGCGGGCCTGGTCCGCATCGGCGCCCCGACCCGTACCGGAATCCGCACCCGTCGCCCGCGCTGGGCCCGCCCGGTGCGCTTCGCACTCGCCGCGGCGCTGGCCGTGGGCACGCTCGGCGGGGTCGCCATGGCCGGCAGCGGAGTGCTGCCGATCCCGTTCCACGACGACCACCCGGATCCCACCTCCTCCGTCTCCGCCGCCCAGAGCCCCGGGCAGCCGCACACCTCGCCCACGCCGCAGTCCCCCGAGGGCATCCTCCCGAGCAAGGACACGCCCGACGGCGGTACGAGCGGGTCCCTCGACCCCTCCGGCGGGGCCACCCACCAGGGCACGCACCCGGGCGCCACGCCCGGTTCCGGTGACGCCTCCGGGACCCCCGGCACCTGGTGGCAGGTCGCAGGCGCGGCCTGCCGCGACCTGAGGGACGGCAAGGAGCTGGGCTCCGACCGCAGGCGGGTCCTGGAGAACCTGGCGGGCGGCTCCTCGCGCGTGACCACGTACTGCAAGTCCGTCCTGGCGGGCCACTACAGCTCCGGTGGTACGGGCAAGGGCACCGGCGGCGACGACGAGGGCGGCAAGGGCCGCGGCAACGGCGGCGACGGCAAGAGCGACGGCAAGGACAAGGGCGACGGGAGCGGCCAGGGCGGTGACGACGACGCTCACCCGGGCCGGGGTCACGGCCACCGCCACGACCGCCGGGGCCGCGGAGCAGGCCCCGCACCCTCGGCCTTCGTGCGCCTCGGCCCGGACCGGAAGGCTGCCGCACCGGCGTTCTCGCCGAGCCCGTCGTACACCGCGTTCTGAGTTCTGTCGTCGCCTACCTCGCCTGTGACCTGCGGTTTTGTAAATCGCGAAAATTTTTCCGCGAGGGGTGTGACGTTTCCGGGCCCCGCGACGCAGTACTGAGTGAGCCGACTGGTCATCGGCCGTAGCACTGAGCCGGGGTTCCCCCCGTACCCGCGGCTCGTGCACCTGGCGCGGGCGGGACACGTTCCCCCGGTCCCGCCCGCGCCCCAAACTTCCTCACCAGGACACGACGACCTTGTCGCCGATCCTCACCTGCGCGAACAGCCGTGCGATCGCCGCCTCGTCCCGCACGTTGACGCATCCGTGCGAACCGCCCGCGTACCCCCGCGCCGCGAAGTCGTAGGAGTAGTGCACCGCTTGGCCGCCGCTGAAGAACATCGCGTACGGCATCGGGGAGTGGTAGAGGGTCGACACGTGGTGCCGTGACTTCCAGTAGACGTGGAACTCACCCTCGCGGGTGGGGGTGTACTGGGTGCCGAAGCGGACGGACACCGTCTCGACCGTGCGTCCGTCGATCATCCAGCGCAGCGTCCGGCTGGTCTTGCTGACGCACAGCACCCGGCCGGTCAGACAGCGCCGGTCGGGCGCGGCGGCCGGCTGACCGCCCATCAGGTACAGCTCCCACCGGCCCGGCCGGTGCGTCATGGCCAGCAGCCGCTGCCAGGTGACGGTGTCCAGCTCTCCGGTCCGCGGCAGCCCGCGCTTGCCCTGGAAGCCCCGGACGGCCCGCTCGGTCAGATCGTCGTACGTCCCCGTCGGTCCGTCGAACAGCCAGGCGACCTGACGGAGCCGGGCCTGCAGCTCGCGTACGGCCGGACCGCTGTCCCCGCGCGACCACAGCACCCGGGGTGCGGGCTTGGCCGCGGGCGTGCTCTGGGCCGTACGGGTGGGTTCTGGGGCGTGGCTGGAGGGCAGCCGCACCTGCACCGGCAGGCGGTGTTTGCCGTCGGCGTCCTGGGGCTGCACGGTGCAGCCGCAGAGCGCGGCGAGGGCGGCGGCCGAGACGAGTAGGACGGCTGGTCTGCCCGGGATCCTCATGCCGTGGATGTTTCCCCGCGTGACCGCCGCCGAACTACGGGGCATGGTGAGGAGGGACAAACCGTAATGCGGAGGCATCCATGGCGCGTGAGTCGGAGTCGGGGCTGCCGATCGAGCCGGTCTACGGGCCGGCGGATCTCACCGGTTGGGACCCGGCCGGGAAACTGGGCGAACCGGGGTCGTACCCGTACACCCGCGGGGTGTACCCGAGCATGTACACCGGCCGTCCCTGGACCATGCGCCAGTACGCCGGCTTCGGTACGGCGGTGGAGTCCAACGCCCGCTACCGGCAGCTGATCGCGCACGGCACCACGGGCCTGTCGGTCGCCTTCGACCTGCCCACCCAGATGGGCCACGACTCCGACGCGCCCCTCGCGCACGGCGAGGTCGGCAAGGTGGGCGTGGCGATCGACTCGATCGAGGACATGCGGGTGCTGTTCGACGGCATCCCGCTGGACAAGGTCTCGACGTCGATGACGATCAACGCCCCGGCGGCCCTGCTGCTCCTGCTCTACCAGCTGGTGGCCGAGGAGCAGGGCGTGCCGGCGGACCGCCTGACCGGCACCATCCAGAACGACGTCCTGAAGGAGTACATCGCGCGCGGAACGTACATCTTCCCGCCGAAGCCCTCCCTGCGCCTGACCGCCGACATCTTCAAGTACTGCACGGCCGAGATCCCGAAGTGGAACACGATCTCGATCTCCGGCTACCACATGGCCGAGGCGGGCGCGTCCCCCGCGCAGGAGATCGCCTTCACCCTCGCCGACGGCATCGAGTACGTCCGCACGGCGGTCGCGGCCGGCATGGACGTGGACGACTTCGCACCCCGGCTGTCCTTCTTCTTCGTGGCCCGTACGACGCTGCTGGAGGAGATCGCCAAGTTCCGCGCGGCACGGAGGATCTGGGCCAGGGTGATGAAGGAGGACTTCGGCGCGCGGAACCCGAAGTCCTGGATGCTGCGGTTCCACACCCAGACGGCCGGGGTCCAGCTCACGGCCCAGCAGCCCGAGGTGAACCTGGTCCGGGTCGCGGTGCAGGCCCTCGGGGCCGTCCTCGGCGGCACCCAGTCGCTGCACACCAACTCCTTCGACGAGGCGATCGCCCTGCCGACGGACAAGAGCGCCCGCCTCGCGCTGCGCACCCAGCAGGTCCTGGCGTACGAGACGGACGTACCGGCGACCGTGGACCCGTTCGCGGGCTCCTACGCCGTGGAGAAGCTGACCGACGACGTCGAGGCGGCCGCGCTGGACCTGATGCGGAGGGTCGAGGATCTCGGCGGCGCGGAGGCGGCGATCGAGCACGGCTTCCAGAAGGCCGAGATCGAACGCAACGCGTACCGCATCGCCCAGGAGACGGACTCCGGCGAGCGGGTGGTCGTGGGCGTCAACCGCTTCCAGCTCGACGAGGAGGAGCCGTACGAGCCCCTGCGCGTGGACCCCGGCATCGAGGTGCGCCAGCGGGAACGCCTGACCAGGCTGCGCTCCGAACGGGACCAGGGCGCGGTCGACTCGGCCCTGACCGCGCTGAAGAAGGCGGCCGAGGGCGAGGAGAACGTGCTGTATCCGATGAAGGAGGCGCTGCGGGGGCGGGCGACGGTGGGGGAGGTGTGCAACGCGCTGCGGGAGGTTTGGGGGAGTTATGTGCCGGCGGATGCGTTCTGAGCTGGGCGATTACTTCATATGGGTGATCATGAGCGGAATCTGTCCGGCCGCGGTTACGCTCGTGGAGAGTGTTCCCGAAAGGAGGGGGCCGTGGCTGTGATGCTGCACGAGTCGTCGCTTGCCGATGCTGCCGACCGGCTTTGGGAGGAGCTGCCAGGCCACCGGGTCGAGATCCTCAACGGGAGCATCGTCGTGACACCGCCGCCGGATGGGCCGCATCAAGTGACACTGTCCTGGTTGATCGTGGCATGCCACCAAGCGGGTGCCCGGCAGGCTGGACTCAGAAGCGTGGCGGGCATCGGCCTGTGGCTGCCGACGGGGCCGGACGACTACGCCGTACCCGACTTGGCGATCGTGGATGCCGACTTCCATGACGCCCTGGTCGAGAAGAGCTGTTACGCACCGCATGTCTTCCGTCTGGTCATGGAGATCACTTCCTCCAACTGGACCAATGACACTGCGACCAAGGTGGATATCTACGCTCGCGCCAATATCCCCGCCTACCTGATCGCCGACCGCAAGCACGACGAGGTCCTCCTCTACATCGACCCGGTCGACGGCAAGTACCCCGCCCCCGTCCGCTACAAGCGAGGCCAGTCCATCGCCGTCCCCGAGTCCGTCGGCATCACCCTCGACCTCTCCGTAGACACCCTCCTCGACGGCGACGACTGACCGTCTCACCCCACGAAGCGCCCGAGATACGCCTTGAGCCCTTCCGCCGACTCGCCCGCCCAGCCGACGTACCCGTCCGGGCGGACCAGGAAGACACCGGGGCCGTACGACTCCGGGGCCGCCGGGAGTGTGTGGACCCCAGCGACGGGTGCCGGCGCGCCCAGCACCGTCCAGCCCGGCCCCCTGAACGCGTCGAAGAGGCGTACGCCGGCCACCGTGCCGTCGGGGGCCCGGTCGCCCGCACGGACCCCGGTCGGGGCGGTGCGCCGCTCCTCGCTCAGGGACGACTGCGGGTAACCCAGCCCGAGCTGCACCGTTGCCTTCCCGCGCTGCACCTCCCCGCGGTGCACGCCCGTCGACAGGCCCAGCATGGCCGCGGCGTTGGGGCGCCGTTCCTCCTCGTAGGTGTCGAGGAGGGACTCCGGAGCCCCGTCGCGCAGCACCGCGCCCAGCTTCCAGCCCAGGTTGTACGCGTCCTGGACGCTGGTGTTCAGGCCCTGCCCGCCGGCCGGTGAGTGGACGTGGGCCGCGTCGCCCGCGAGGAACACCCGGCCCACCCGGAACCGGTCGGCCAGCCCGGTGCGCGGCCGGAACTCCGAGGCCCAGTGCAGCTCGGTGACGTCCTCGGCGTCGAGGTGCGTGTACGCGGCGACCAGCCCCCGGATGCCGTCGAGGGACAGGTCGATCTCCGTGCCCTCGGGGAGCTTCCCGGCCAGCTGGAAGACGTCCGTGCCGGCGAGCGGGCACAGCGCCACGCCGGTGCCGTCGGCCCCGGGGAACGTGTGCCAGTACTCCCGGTCGAGCCCCTTCACCCGCACGTCCGCCACCAGGAACGGGCTCGGGTCGACCGTCTCCCCGGCCATGCCCACGCCCACCGCGCGCCGTACCGCCGAGCGCCCGCCGTCGGCCGCGACGACGTAGCGCGCACGGACGGTCCTGCCGTCGGCGAACCGCACGCTCACACCTTCCGCGTCCTGCTCCAGGTCCGTGACCTCGCGCCCGAAGTCCACCCGGCCGCCCACCTCCACCAGCCGCGCGTACAGGACTTCCTGGGTCCGCCACTGCGCGATCATCAGCGGCTCGGTGTACGGCGCGCCCTCGTCCGCCTCCACCGGTTCGAACATCGGCTGCTCGCCGAGCCGCTCGCCGTCCTTCCACATCATCCGAGCCGGGTAGGGGCCGCCGGCCGCGCGGATCGCGTCCAGGACGCCGAGGTCGTCGAAGACCTCCTGGGTGCGCGGCTGGATCCCCTTGCCGCGCGAGCCGGGGAAGAGCCCCTCCGCCCGCTCCACGACCAGCGCGTCCACGCCACGCCGGGCCAGGTCGATGCCGAGGGTGAGGCCGGTCGGGCCGGCCCCCACGATCAGGACATCCATCACGATTCTCCTTAACGCTGTTAAGTGCCGTCGCTCATGAGGGTGCCCTTAACGCTGTTAAGCTGTCAAGCGTGAGTACGGAACGACGCGCGCCCCTGGACCGCAAACGGGTCGCGGACACGGCGCTGCGGCTGCTGAACGAGGTCGGCCTCGACGGGCTGACCCTGCGTGCCATCGCCAAGGAGCTGGACGTCAAGGCCCCGGCGCTGTACTGGCACTTCAAGGACAAGCAGGCGCTGCTCGACGAGATGGCGACGGAGATGTACCGGCGGATGGTCGCCGACACGGCGCTCGATCCCGCCGACAGCTGGCAGGAGCGGCTGCTCGGGACGAGCCGCGGGCTGCGCGCCGCCCTGCTCGGCTACCGCGACGGCGCCAAGGTCTTCAGCGGCTCACGCTTCACGGGCACGGACCACGCCCACGAGATGGAGGCGCACCTGCGCGTCCTCACGGACGCCGGCTTCACCCTGGCGCAGGCGGTCAGCGCGGCGCGGACCGCGAGCATGTTCACCATCGGGTTCGTCACCGAGGAACAGGGTGTGCAGCCCCTCCCGGGCGAGCGCCGGGAGGGGTACGACATCGAGGAACGCGCCCGGCGCATGGCCGACTTCCCGCTCGCGGCCGAGGCCGGGAAGATGCTCTTCGACGACTACGACGGGCAGTTCGAGGAAGGGCTGGCGCTGGTGATCGCGGGCATCCAGGCCCGCTACGGGATCGGCTGAGCGGGCGGTCAGCTCCGGGCCGCGCGCGCCTTGCGGATCGCCCGCGTGACGATTGGCGGCAACAGGTCCACGGCGACCCGGCGGACCCGGCTGCCGTGGCGGGGAGCGGGCCGGGCGGGCCGTGCCGCGGGAGCGGGTGCCGGCGCGGACACCGCGGCCGGCGTCGGCACCGGCGCCTCGGCCGGCACCGCGTGCTTGGAGGGCGGGAACGCCGGCGCGGCCATCCCCTTGGACTTCAGGCGGACGATCCGGTGCCCCGCGGCCTCCTGGACGCTCACATGGCAGTCGGACCGCTCCCGCGCCATGGCGAGCAGCGCCTCCTGGACCGGCTCGGGATCGCCCCAGGTGCCGTAGAGCTTCTGCGTGCTCAGGCAGATCGGGTGCAGGCCCCGGTTGAGCACGGCCTCCCAGGTGGCTATGGACACGCCGGGCGTGTGCTCGGAGCGGAAGTCGTCGAGGACGACGATGCCGTCGGGCAGCAGCAGGTCGTGGGCCGCTCCTATGTCGCCGTGCACGTGCTCGTACAGGTGCGAGGCGTCGATGTGCACGAACCGGCAGGAGCGGGCCTCGACCTCGTCGGGCACCACGGAGCTGGGCCCCTGCAGCACCCGGGGCAGCTCGTCGTGGAAGGAGCGGTAGTTGTCCTCGAAGACGCGCCGGGTCAGCGCGCTGTAGGACTTGGTCGACTCGGCCCGGTTGGCGTCGTCCGGGGCGTCGCCCTCGAAGAGGTCGCACACGGTGTACTTCTCGCCCGGCTGCTGGTGCCGGCCGATGAAGATCGCGCTCTTGCCCATGTAGACACCGACCTCCAGGAGGTCGCCGTGGGTTCCCCCGCCCTCCTGCCGGTTCAGGAACCAGTCGAAGAGCAGCTGGTCGAGCACCGGGAACCAGCCGGGCACGTCGTCGAGACGGTGAGGCGGTCGGGTCGCTTCCTGGATGGTGGCCATGAGGCGGGGGCACTCCCTCGGTACGGCAGTCTGTGGGTTTGCTGCGGAAAGCCTGTGGCGCGGGGGGCGGGGCACTACGGTGCCTGCCCCCGGGGCCGGTTCAAAACCCAAGGCGAGATGAACGACTGCCCAACTTCCGGCCACGGAGCGCTCGCTTCAGCTTCGGGCCGAGCGGCTTCTCCACGAACCGGTGCATCAGCCACGCCAGCAGCAGCATGCCGAGCACTGTCGTCACGAGCGTCGGCCACGCGAGCAGGCCCAGGCCCCGGTGCAGCACCCGGATGACGAACCAGCCCAGATGCTCGTGGACCAGGTAGAACGGGTACGTCAGCGCGCCGGCCGTGGCCAGCCAGGGCCAGTCGGCACGGCGGGTCCAGCCCAGCGCCACGGCCGCCACGGCGGCGAAGGCGAGGGTGACGACCAGCAGGATGACGTACGGGTCGCGCACGAAGTCGCCGTGCGCGCCCGCGTGCCACAGCCCGCGCGTGGCGTTGCTCTGCCCGAGCAGCCAGGAGACGGCCACGATGCCCCAGAGCAGCAGGTCACTGCCGAAGCGGTGGATCAGGTAGAGGGCGAGACCGCCGACGAAGAACGGGGCGTAGTCCGGCATGACCAGCTGGTCGATCAGCGCGTTGCCGGACGTGCGGCACACCACCGCCGCCAGCGTCCACACGGAGCAGAAGAGCACCACCCGGCGGTAGGTGACCCCGCGCAGGACGACGAGGAGGGCGAACAGCGCGTAGAAGCGGACCTCGACCCAGAGTGTCCAGCACACGCCCAGCACACGCGGGGCGCCCATGGGCTGTTGCAGCATCGTCAGGTTGACCAGGAACTCGTCGAGGCGGACCGGGTGCACGACGGCCGGCAGGGCGAGGGCCGCGCCGGTGACGAGCGCCAGGGCGACCCAGTAGGCGGGGTAGAGGCGGGCGACGCGGGAGCGGAAGAAGTCACCGAGGGTGCGGCCCCAGCTGCTCATGCAGATGACGAAACCGCTGATGACGAAGAAGAACTGGACGCCCAGGCAGCCGTAGGTGGCCACCTGGGACAGGGTCGGGAAGACGTGGGCCGGTGTCTGGTGCCAGGACGCGGAGACCGTGCCGCCGCGTCCGGCGTAGTGGTAGAGGCAGACCATCAGCGCGGCCACGAGCCGCAGGCCGTCCAGGGCGAGCAGGCGGCCCCGGCGCGACGGGGCGGGAGCCGGCGCGGGTGTGGGGGGAGCGGGAGCGGTGGTGAGGGTGGGGGAGGAAGCAGCCATGATGCTCGGCGCCTACCCGACGATGCGCTGATCATCTCGGCTTCTTTTGTGAAAGTCCCCGGCACGAGGGAGCCGCTCCGCCGTCACCTGGCGGAATCACAGGAAAGATGTGATTGACGGTCTAACCATTCTCTTACCTGTCCGGATTCGTTAACCCGGTGGTCGCTTTGGCTTCCTAGTTTCTCCATCCACCCCCACGTTTTCGCAAATCTGCGGCATGCCGCCGTAAACACCGTATTTGCTTGGCAAAATCAGGAGAGCTATGACGAGGGTCCAGAACCGGCGGGCACCTGCGCGTGGAGGGGAGCTGGAGGACTGCCTGCGAGCCTGCGCCGTGCACAGCGGCAAACTCGTGGGCAGTCTCGACCGCCGTCGCACGGAACTGGCCGAGCAGCTGCGCAAGTTGCTCGTGGTGTTCAGCACCACCGGTACGTCCGCTCCCGCTCCCGCCCCGGCCGGTGGCGCAACCGCCCTGCTCAAGCGTGCCGTCAAGGGGGCCGCCGCGCCCACCGGCAGCATCCCGGGCGACCTGCTGGACGCCCTGCTGGCCGTCGGCAACAAGGCCCTCGAGTGCGGCTACGACGACGAGCTGCACCTCGCCCTGCAGATCAGCGACACCGTCCTCGCCGAGCGCAAGAACTCCCGGGCCGGCTGGCGGCTGCGCGCCCGGGTCCTGGAGGTCCTCGGCGAGGAGCGCGAGGCCGTCCAGGCCTACGAGCGCTACCTGGAGCTGACCGACGAGGACGGCTTCGGCGTGGCCGCCCGGATCACGGGCCTGCGCCGGGCCGCCGAGCGTGAGCGCGAGCTGCTCGCCCTGCTGCAGCGCCAGTGCCCGCGCGCCGCCGACTTCGCCCGCGGCCCCGCCACCGACGTGTGGGCCGAGGGCCTGGCCCTGCACGCCCTCGGCGACTGGGACGCGGCCGAGCCCCGGCTGGTCGGTGCCCTGCTCACGCTCGCCGCCGACGAGGCCCCCGTCGCCGACCGGCAGGAACTGCTCAGCCAGTACCTCGACCTGCGCACCGGGGCCACCGCCGACCCCACCGCCCTCACCGAGGCCGTCGCCCTCTACGCCGAGCAGCGCCGCATCCGCATGCGGGGCCCGGTCGCCGACCCCACCGTCGGCGGAGTGGAGTGGATCAGCCTCGGCGAGTTCCGCAACCAGATCGCCGGCAAGTCGATCTGCCTGATCGCCAACTCCGGCCGCGTGGGCGAGAGTTCGATGGGTGCCCAGATCGACGGCTACGACCTGGTCGTCCGCTTCAACTCGTACCGGATCGACCCCAAGCACACCGGCAGCCGTACCGACATCCACGCCGCCATCCACAAGCACGGCTTCAACTGGGACCGGCCGGTGACCACCCGGCTCGTCTTCGGCGGGGTCTCCGGCGACTGGAAGCACTCGCTGCGCAACCGCCTGGTGCCCGGCGCCCAGCGGTACCTCGGCGACGAGTCGCTGCGCTGGCCCGTCCGCAACATCGGCCGGCTCGGCAACGACGTCTGGTCCGGCATCCCGACCACCGGCTTCAACATGCTGTGGCTGCTGGACTTCCTGGACGTCAGCCCGACCCTGGACCTGATCGGGTTCGACTTCTACGAGAGCGGCGCCTACCGCGTCCAGGAAGCCATGAAGCTCGCCATCACCTCCGTGCACGAATACACCAGCGAGAAGGCATGGGTCATGGAGCGGGCCCAGAGCGTGACCGACATGAGGATATCCCTGCGATGACGACCTTCACCCCGGTAGCACCGGAGACCGCCCCCTCTTCTGGCACTGTCCTGACCGGCAAGCGGCGCATCGCCTTCGCGAGCTTCGTCGACGAGAACTACCTGCCCGGCTTCCTCGCCCTGCTGCGCAGCCTCGCCCTGTCCAACCCGGGCGTCTGCGAGGACTTCGTCGTCCTCCACGACGACCTGAAGCCCTCCTCGATCGCCCGCATCCGCGCCCTGCACCCGCGCATCGTGCTGCGCCGCGTCGACGCCGAGCACTACGACTCCTACGTCAAGGGCGACCAGGACAACTACCTGGTCCGCAAGGCGTACTTCATCCTCGACATCTTCAAGCTGCGCGACTACGACACCGTCATCACCCTGGACACCGACATGGTCGTCCTCGGCGACCTCGGTGAACTCCTCCAGCTGCGCGAGGGTCTCGCGGCCGTGCCGCAGTTCTTCTACGGGCAGCACAAGCTCAACTCCGGGCTGCTGGTCATCCAGCGCGAGTACCTGTCCGACGCGTTCTGCGCGAAGATCGACCAGGTCGGGCGCAGCGGCGGCTACGAGCTGGACAAGCACGACCAGGGCATCCTCAACGCCGTCCTCGACGGCGACTTCGTCCGCCTGGACTCCCGCTACAACTTCGTGAAGCGGCGGCTCTCGGGCGACCTGCCGGTCCCCGACGACACCGCGATCCTGCACTTCACCGGCCGGCACAAGCCATGGCAGGGCGGCGAGGCCGGGTACGCGCAGGCCGAGGACCGCTGGCGCGAGTTCGAGATGGGCGACGCCGAGTTCCACGCCGCCTACCTGTCCAAGGGCAATCTCCACCACGACCTGCTCGTGCACTACGGCACCCCGCACGTGCGGCGCACCGGTGACGTGGAGGCCGCCCGCAAGGTCGCCGCCGCCCACATTGCGGCGGGCGAGTACCAGGACGCGGTCGACATCCTCAGCGGTGTCCGCATCCCGCTGGACGAGGCCTGGCCGCACGAGATCCTCGGGCACGCCCTGATGAGCGTCTCCCGCCACGAGGAGGCGAAGACCCAGCTGCTGCTGGCCACCGCCGCCCCCAACCGGGCCGCCACCGCCTACGCCCGCCTCGCCCAGATGGCCTGGGTGCACGGAGACAACGCCGAGGCCCTGAAGTACGCCACCGCCGGTCTCACCGTCGACCCCACCCACCGCTCCAGCCGCCTGTGGGCGCAGCGCGCGGCCGCCGTACCGGCCCAGGAGCAGGGTGCCGCCGAGGACCAGCTCGCGCACGTGGCCTTCTACATGGACCGGCAGGGCAACGCGGGCGACAAGCTGCTGCCCGAGTCGGTCCGGCTCGCCTTCGGCCCCGACTTCACCTCCCGGCGCTGGCACTCAGTCCACGCCCACCGGCTGTTCGACAAGGCCGCCCTGGAGCGGGTCAACGCCCGGCGCGGACTGGTCATCGGCGGCGGCGGACTGTTCATCCCGGACACCATGCCCAACGGCAACAGCGCCTGGCAGTGGAACGTCCCGGACGAGCACCTGCGCGCCATCGACGTGCCGATCGTCGTGTTCGCCGTCGGCTTCAACGCCTTCGACGGGCAGTCCTACCGGGCCCAGCGGTTCAACGAGAGCCTGCGCCTGCTGGTGGAGAAGGCCTCCTTCTTCGGCCTGCGCAACCACGGCTCCATCGCCAAGGTCCGCTCGCTGCTCCCGCCCGAGCTGCACGACAAGGTCGTCTTCCAGCCCTGCCCGACCACGGTCATGCGCCAGCTGGTCCCCGGCTGGAGCGACCCGCTGCACCGCGAGGACACCGTCCTGCTGAACGCGGCCTACGACCGCGCGGGCCTGCGCTTCGGCCACGACTACGGGCACTTCCTCGCCGAGATCGCGAAGGCGGTCCGGGGGATCGGCGCCCACACCGAGGTGCGGTGCGTCGCCCACTCGCTGGACGACGAGCGCATCGCCTTCGACCTGCGCCGCGAGCACGGGATCTCGCTGCCGGTGATCCCGATGTACGACTTCTCCAACGACGAGATCCGTGAGACGTACGCCAAGACCCGCCTGGTCATCGGCATGCGCGGGCACGCCGGAATGATCCCCTTCGGGGTCGGCACGCCCATCATCAGCCTGATCTCGCACCCGAAGATGGCGTACTTCCTCAGCGACATCGAGCGCCCCGAGTGGGGTGTCTCCGTCCACGAGAGGAACCTGGGCGCGGTGCTCACCGAGCGTGCGCTGGACATCCTGGACCACCACAGCCGGACCGTCGCCGACGTGCACGACCGGCAGGAGCTGCTGTGGAAGGCCACGCAGGAGAACGCGACCCGGATCCGCACGATCCTGGGCCGCTGAAAAGCCGGAAGGGCGGGCCTGTGACAGGCCCGCCCCGGGCGGTCGGCGAGAGGGGGGTGGGTCGAGAGGGGGTGGGTTCAGCGACGTACGACCCGGCGCAGATTGCGCGCCTTGCGTGCCACCCGGCGGACCGTGGCGTTGCGCGGGATGAACGACAGCTGGGCGGGCACCCCGCCGGGCAGCGCCAGCGAGGTCAGACGCTTGCGCTTGAAGTAGCGCAGGGTCTGCGGGTTCAGGTTCCGGGCGAGGTACTGCTCGGTCTCCTCGCGCAGCCTCGGCAGGATCTTCGGCTGCATCGCGAAGCCCACCGCACGCACCAGCGCGCCCAGCGCCTCCACGTCCATGCCCCGGCGCTGCTCGGTGACCGCCTCACGGTCGCCCAGCTCGGGCAGCAGCGCGTCGACCACGGTGACCGGCATCCGGTTGCTGTTCTCGAACGGCGTCAGCCGCTCCAGCAGCAGATCGGTGCCGACCCGGGCGACCGGCAGGCCGTACAGCGCGGAGGCGGTGAGCAGCGCGGTGGAGAAGCAGCCGACGACCAGCGCGGGACGCATCCGCTGGTACACCACCTCGGCGAGGACCGGCGTGTCCAGCACGGTCAGCTCCACCTTGAGCTTCTCCGCCTCCTGCTCCAGGGTGCGGGTGAAGCGGGCCGGGGCGGTCGGGTGCGGCTTGAACACCACCTTGGTGTGCCCGAGCGCGACCGCGCCCTTCAGCATCCGCACATGCAGGTTCTCCTCCTGCTCGGCGGTGAGGATGTCCAGCGCGGAGAGGTACTGCCCGAGCAGCAGCGCGGGCTCCTCGATCTCCGGCAGGTCGTCGCCGAGCGGGGCGAGTTCGGCCAGCACCTTGGTGAAAGCCTGGGTCGGCACGATCTCGCCCGGGACGCCGAACTCGGTGAGCAGCAGCGGCTTCAGGCCCGGCACCAGGTCGAGGTGGAGCACCCGGTCCACCCGGGTGCCGACCAGCGGGTCGATCTTGTTGCGGGTCGGGCCGTAGCTCATCAGACCGTCGGCGTAGACGGTGACCGGGGCGCCGGTGAAGATCTGGGCGAGCGCCAGCGACGGGTTGACCTGGATCGACTCGACGGCCAGCTCCACGTCGTCGTCGCCCAGTTGCCACTCGTGGCGCAGATACCGCTCCCAGAGCGGCATGTCGTCCCCCCGGGGCGCCCAGCCGCCGGGGTGGAAGGGGAAGATCGTCTCGTTGTACGAGATCACGTCGTCGAAGCGCTCGCGCAGCCGCTCGAAGCCGGGCATCTCGTCCAGGCCGGGCGTGGTCTCGGGCGTCGCGGCGTTGTTGCAGACCAGCAGGACGCGCCGGCCCGCCGGGCCGAAGCAGCCCGAGTCCAGGGCGGCGGCGAGCGTGGCCGTGCCGTACAGCGTCGACGCCTGGAAGATCTGGGTGGTCACGCGGCGACCCCCGTCGAGGCGGGACGGCGGCGCAGCCGGCGCAGCTTGGTGGCGCGCTGCAGGTCCATGGAGTCCAGCGCCTCGTCCAGCACGTCCTGCGGCATGCGCCGCAGTGCCCCGGCGCTCAGGGATTTCAGTTTCTTCGCCACCGCGGGCTCGAACCTTTCGATGGATCCCAGGTGATGGGAAATGATCGCGCAATAGGTACGCACGGCCTTCGGCAGGAGCGCGTCGGCGTCCGGGTCGGCGGCGGTTTCCGCGATCACCTGATCGAACGCGCGAATGAAATCGAGCTGCCGGACATCACCGATCTGGGTGAGTGACGAGGCCACGCCGCGCCGGTAGAACACACCGAGCATGCTGACCGCGGCGAAGGATTCCGCCTCCCGGTGCAGCTTCCAGATCCACGGCCGGTCCTCGGCCGTGCGCAGCCCGTCGGTGAAGTGCAGCAGACCCTTGTCCACGAGGCGGCGGTGGTAGATCCCTGCCCACGCGTAGGCGTAGTCCACGGAGGTGGAGCGGTCCGCGGGCAGGATCGCCTCGCGCGGGTTCAGCACCACGTTCCGCCGGCCGACCGGCACCCGGTGCACGGTGCGCGACCGCGCCGTGCACTGCACATGGTCGGCGCGCAGGAAGTCGCAGCCAAGATCCTCGATGGCGCGAACCAGCTCGGGGTAGTAGCCCGGGGCGAGCCAGTCGTCGCCGTCCAGGAAGGTCAGGTACTCGCCGCGCGCCCGGTCGATGCCGGTGTTGCGGGCGGTCGCCAGCCCTCCGTTCTGCTCGTGCCGGACGAAGACCGCGCCTGGCAGCTCGCGCTCCGCGCGCGCGAGAATGTCTGGTGTCCCGTCGCGGGAACAGTCGTCGACGAGAATGAATTCGAAGTCCTCACGCGCGTTCGCACTGAGGCTCCTCAGGGTGTCGGGCGCGTATTGCTGCACGTTGTAGAACGGCACGATGACGGAGAGCTTGACCACGTCACGGACGTTAGGGCGAAGCCCGTCATTAGTCTTGACCGTCGGCTTGATACCAGGTGAACGACGCGTGGCGAAGCTGTGAACCGGGCTGTTTTCCGGCCCGATCATGGCCTGATTCGCCATTCGGCGATGTGCTGTTAACCGTTTGTTGCATTCGGGTTGGGCGGAACCTCGGAATGCCTTCCTAGCGTCTTCGACGTGCCAGCCAGTGCAACGAAGTCCCTGCGGGTCGCCGTCCTCGCGGATTCCGACACCCGGTGGAAGTGGGGCGCGCTCACCGCGCAGCGCGTCACCCCCACCGGCGCCGAGATCCGGCTCGACGGCTACCTCCTGCGGGGACGAGCCACCCCCACCGCCCGTCAACTCGAAGAAGTCGGCGTCCGAGCGGACTCCCTCCGCGAGGTGACCGGCGTCGAGTTCCTGCGCGCCATGAGCGAGCAGTCGTACGACGTCCTCGTCATCGCCCTGGTCGGCGGCGGTGTGCAGGCGATGCTGCACGGGCTGCGAGGCGCCTGGGCCTCCGGGAAGCGTCCCGTCGTCGTCACCGGCTATGTCGGAGTCGTCTACGAGAAGCTCGCCGACGGCCTGCTGCTGCGGCACGGCGCGGACCTCGTCCTCGCCAACTCCCGTCACGACGCGGACCGTTTCCGCGCCGTGTACGAGGGAGTCGGCGCCGACGCCTCCGCGGTGACCGAGGTCGCGCTGCCGTTCCTCGGCGGAGAGCCGTACACCGGTGAACACGAGCCCTACACGGTCGTGTTCGCCGCCCAGCCCTCCGTCCCGGACAGCCGCAAGGACCGTACGTACCTGCTCAACCGGCTGATCGAGCACGCCCGCAGGCACCCCGAGCGCGAGGTGCTGCTGAAGCTGCGCTCCAAGCCGGGCGAACACACCACCCACATCGAGGAGCTGCCGTACCAGAAGCTGGTCCAGGGCAAGGACGTGCCCGCCAACTTCCGCCTGGTCTACGGCCACATGGGCGAGGTACTCGACCGCACCGACCTGCTGGTCACGGTCAGCTCCACGGCCGCCCTCGAAGCCCTGCACCGCCGCATCCCGACGGTCGTCCTGACCGACCTCGGCGTGCGCGAGGTGCTCGGCAACCACCACTTCACCGGCTCCGGGTGCCTCGCCTCCTGGGACCAGCTCGACGCCGGACACCGCCCGGCACCGAACGAGGAGTGGGTGGCCCGCCAGGGCGTGGCCGCCGACGGCTCCTACGACACCGCCTTCGACGCGGCCCGCGAACGCATCGCGAAGCTGCTCGACCGGCCAGGGGGGCTGCCGCCCCTCACCCCCTACTACACACCCGAGACCGCGCCGGGCTACCTGCCCGGCATCCTCGCCCGCCACCACCTCGGCCCCGACGGCGCACCGCTGCCCGGCGCGCCCGCCGCCGACAAGGAGCCAGGACCCGTCCGCCAGATCGTGCGCCGGGCCGCGCGCGGCGCCTACCGCCACGGCGTGCAGCGCGTGGCCCCCGTGATCCGACGAATGGGAGAGCTGTGAGCGACCGGATCCCCCGCCAAGGAGTGGAGCAGATGACCGACGCCAACCCCGACGCACCCGCGGTGCGCCGCGTGCTCGCGGTGATCCCGGCGCGCGGCGGCTCCAAGGGTGTCCCCGCCAAGAACCTCGCCCCCGTCGGCGGTGTCCCGCTGGTGGCCCGCGCGGTGCGCGAGTGCCGCGCCGCCCGGCTGGTGACCGACGTGGTCGTCTCCACCGACGACCAGACCATCGCGGCCGCCGCCCGCCAGGCCGGCGCCGAGGTCGTGCTGCGCCCCGCCGCCATCGCCGGCGACACCGCCACCTCCGAGGCCGCCGTCCTGCACGCCATGGACGCCCACGAGGCCCTGCACGGCGCGGCCGTCGACGTCGTCCTGCTCGTGCAGTGCACCAGCCCGTTCATCATCCGCGAGGACATCGACGGGGTGGCCGGCGCGATCGTCGAGAACGGCGCCGACACGGCCGTGACCGTGGCGCCCTTCCACGGCTTCATCTGGCGGGACGAGGCGGACGCCCCGGTGCCGGTGCCGGTCGCCACCGGCTCGGTCACCGAGGACGCCGACTCGGCCTCCGTGAGCGGCGGTTACGGCGTGAACCACGACAAGTCCTTCCGCCCGCGCCGCCAGGACCGCCCCCAGGACCTGCTGGAGACCGGCGCGGCGTACGCGATGGACGCGGCCGGCTTCCGTGAGCACCGCCACCGCTTCTTCGGCCACACCGAGCTGGTCCGCACCGACCCGGCCCGGGTGCTGGAGATCGACGACCCGCACGACCTGGCCCGCGCGCGTGCGCTGGCCCCCCTCTTCGACGCGGACCGCCCCGGTTCGCTGCCGACTGCCGCCGATGTGGACGCAGTCGTACTGGACTTCGACGGCACCCAGACCGACGACCGGGTGCTGATCGACTCCGACGGACGGGAGTTCGTCTCCGTGCACCGCGGAGACGGGCTCGGCATCGCCGCCCTGCGCAAGAGCGGGCTGGAGATGCTGATCCTGTCCTCGGAACAGAACCCGGTGGTCGCCGCCCGCGCCCGGAAGCTCAAGCTCCCGGTGCTGCACGGCATCGACCGCAAGGACCTCGCGCTCAAGCAGTGGTGCGAGGAGCAGGGCATCGCGCCGGAGCGCGTGCTCTACGTCGGCAACGACGTCAACGACCTCCCGTGCTTCGCCCTCGTCGGCTGGCCCGTGGCGGTCGCGAGCGCCCACGACGTCGTACGCGGCGCCGCACGCGCGGTCACCACCGTCCCCGGCGGTGACGGCGCGATCCGAGAGATCGCCAGCTGGATCCTCGGCCCCTCTCTCGATTCCCTCCCCAAGTAAGGACATCTCCTGATGAGCACCAACTCCCGTATCCGCACCTTCGGTACGCGTGAGGCCGGCCCGGGCCGCCCCGTCTACATCTGCGGCGAGATCGGCATCAACCACAACGGTGAGCTGGAGAACGCGTTCAAGCTGATCGACGTGGCCGCCGAGGCCGGCTGTGACGCCGTGAAGTTCCAGAAGCGCACGCCGGAGATCTGCACCCCGCGCGACCAGTGGGACATCGAGCGCGACACCCCCTGGGGCCGGATGACCTACATCGACTACCGCCACCGCGTGGAGTTCGGTGAGGACGAGTACCGCCAGATCGACGAGTACTGCAAGGAGAAGGGGATCGACTGGTTCGCCTCCCCGTGGGACACCGAGGCCGTCGCCTTCCTGGAGAAGTTCGACGTCCCCGCCCACAAGGTGGCCTCCGCCTCCCTGACGGACGACGAGCTGCTGCGCGCCCTGCGCGCCACGGGCCGCACGATCATCCTGTCCTCCGGCATGTCGACCCCGAAGCAGATCCGGCACGCGGTCGAGGTCCTGGGCTCGGACAACATCCTCCTCTGCCACGCCACCTCCACCTACCCGGCGAAGGCCGAGGAGCTGAACCTCCGCGTCATCAACACCCTGCAGGACGAGTACCCGAACGTCCCGATCGGCTACTCCGGCCACGAGACCGGCCTGCAGACCACCCTCGCCGCGGTCGCCCTCGGCGCCACCTTCGTCGAGCGCCACATCACCCTCGACCGCGCCATGTGGGGCTCGGACCAGGCCGCCTCCGTCGAGCCGCAGGGCCTCACGCGCCTCGTCCGTGACATCCGCACCATCGAGGCCTCCCTCGGTGACGGCGTCAAGAAGGTCTACGACTCCGAGCTGGGCCCGATGAAGAAGCTGCGCCGTGTCGCCGGCGTCGTCGCCGAGGCGGAGATCGCGGCGGCGGCGGGCGAGCCGGTAGCGGTCTGAGCACCAGATCGCCTTACCCGCCTTACTCGCCTTACGTGCCTTACGACGGGACGGTCGTACGACGATGAGCCCCCGCGCCGGTCAGGCCGGCCACCCTGCCCACACGCTCGCCTTCGTGGAGAGCCCGGTACAGCTGCTGAACGTACTGGAGTGGGCTCACCTCCACGGCCTGCGCGGCGCGCCCGAGCCGGCCCGGCTGTCCGTGCCCGCACAGGCACGGCGGTCGCCGGACGGTGCCCAGGCGCACGCCGGCGCGGAGCTCACCGTCGTCGTCCTGTCCCCGACCGACCCCATGACCCGGGGCCAGCTGCGCCGCATGGCGGACCTGGCCCGGGACGAGGGGTACCGGGTGCGCTGGGAGGAGGCGCGGGGCGGGACGACCGCGCCCTTCCACACGATCGGCGGCCTGGCGGGTTCCCTCCGCCGGGCCGACCGCATCGTCATGGGAGACCCGTTCTCCCGCTATGTACAACTGCTGCTGACGATCACCCGGGCCCGTGACCTGGTCGTGGTCGACGACGGCACGGCGACGATGGAGTTCGTCGCCCAGCTCGCCCGCGGCGAGCGCCTGGTCCGCTGGCACCGCAAGGGCGGCCGCCCCGGAGCCAGGGACCTGCTCTTCGCCCCCGTCTCCTCCTCGGCCCGCCGCCGCCTCACACCGAGCGACCGCCGCCGCGTCGAGGTCTTCTCCTCCATGCCCGTGACGGAGACCCCCGAGGGCGTCACGGTCACCACCAACGACTTCGCCTGGACCCGCGCCCGCTTCGGCCCGCCGCGCATCACCAAGGGCGCCGACATGGTGGGTACGTCGTTGGTCGAGACGGGCGTGGTGGACGGCGACCGTTACCTGGAGGCGGTGCGATCCCTGGCCAGGGCCCACGGCGCGACGCGGTATTTCGCTCACCGCCGCGAGCACACCGACAAGCTGCACCGCCTGGCCACCGAGACGGGCCTGGAGATAGTCCGCCCGGATCTGCCGTTGGAGCTGATCGCCCGCCGTGGTCCGATCGGCCGTACGATCCTCAGCTTCCCCTCGACGGTCGTGCACACCCTTCCGTTGGCGCTGGCGGGCACGGGCGTCCGTGTGGCCGTCTGCGACATCGACCCGAGCTGGCTGACGGAGAACGCCTCACCTCGGGCGCAGGGGTTCCTGTCGGGGGTTACGGGGACGGCGAAGGATGTGCATCGGCTGGCGGCTGTGGGGTTGGCCTAGCTTGATGCCTTCAGTGCCTCGACGAAGGGGGCGAAGGATTCGGCCGGGAAGGTCAGGGTGGCTCGGCTCGGGGCCTTCGTGTCGCGGACGGCGACGTGGCTGGGGGAGTTCGCGATCTCCACGCAGTCGTTGCCGTCGCCCTCGCCGGAGTAGGACGACTTCCGCCAGTTTTCCATGCGGTGCCTCACAGTTCCTCTGTCAGCCGGTGGATGAAGTCACGGGACTGGTCCGGTTCGAGTGATACGGCCTCCACCCTACGGAAGCGCGTTCGATAAGTCTTGAGCTGAGCCTCGGAGTCGATGAGAACTGAGCCATGAGGCGCGTCCCGCACCACTGTGTCCAGCTTGGGCAGGGGGCCGCCCACGTACCTCATTGTGCTGGAGGCCACGGCGAAGCCGTCCAGGTCAAAGGGAATGACGCGCAAGGTGATGTGGTCCGCTTCGGAGAGTTCGAGGAGCCGCGCGAGTTGGGCCCTTGAGGTGGCGCGGTCGCTGACTCTGATCCGAAGTGCAGCCTCATGGATCACCGCCTCGTACGGGATGGTGATCTCCTGGCGTGCCTTTCGATGCTGGATGCGCAACTCAAGCTCATCCCGGGTGAGTTCAGGCAGCCTGGACGAGAAGACGGCACGCGCGTAATCCTCCGTCTGTAACAGGCCCGGCACGTACAGAATCGCCACGTTGCGCTGGAACCGGGCGTGGTGCTCCAGTTCGGACAGGTCCAGGAACGACGTGGGCAGCAGGCCCCGGTACTCCTCCCACCAGCCGCGTGTCCGATCGGTGGCCATCGCCACCAGTGCGTCGATGAACTCCTCGTCCGTGCAGGCGTAGTGCGAGGCAAGGCGACGCAGTCGCTGCTCGCTCACTCCCGCGAACCCGGCTTCGATCTGGCTGATCTGGACCCGATTCGTGCCAAGCAGCGCCGCCGCCTCGATGGCGGTGAGCCCTGCCGCCTCGCGGAGCCTGCGCAGCTCGACCCCCAGTCGCATCTGACGTGCGGTTGGCTCGCGCCTGAGGACCATCAGTTGCTCCTTGGTTCAACGTGTCCGCCAGTGCGGCTCGTTCGGGGGCAGATTACGCGATCGGCTTGCTCTGTCTTACATGAAAGACCTACCGTCAGTGACGCGACGCACACGCAGCGGAAGCGCACCGCTTCGCCGTGCCATGACGGCTGCGGCAATGCCACCGCGCGTGAATTGCGCTTTCACTGAACGGAGTTGAGGCATGCCTGAATCCTGGGACTACACGCTGTACATCCCGAACGACCTCAGAGCGGTCACCATCTGTCGCCGGACCCTGCGCCTGATCCTGACGATGCACGACCTGATCGGGCTGGTGGACATGGCGGAACTCCTGGCGACGGAGCTGGTCTCCAACGCCGTACGGCACACGAAGGGGCCGGCGGCGTTGAGGGTTCGTCGCTCCCCGGAGGGGGTGGTGTGGATCGGGGCGTGGGACACGGACCCCGGGCCGCCGGAGCCTCCGCGGCCGCTGGAGCAGGTTGAGGAGTTGGAGGAGGGGCGGGGGCTGGGCTTGGTCAGGGCGTGCGCGGACTTCTGGGGTTGGCAGCCGTCGGCCAGGTTCGGGAACCGGGGGAAGTTCGTGTGGTGTGAGCTGGGGGCTGCGTGATGGTGGGTTCTTCGCGTGAGGCGCTGCACCGGATCTTCCAGAAGGATCCGGCGCTGCTGACCCGGGCGTTACAGAGTGTGTTGGACGTGCCGTTCCCCGAGCCTCGGGAGATCGCCGCGCTGAACGTGGACCTGACGGAGATCGAACCGGTCGAGCGGCGGGTGGACACGCTGCTGCGGGCGGAGACGGACGAGGGCACGTATCTCCTGGCGGTGGAGTCGCAGGGGAAGGCGGACGACCGCAAGCGGGGCAGCTGGCCGTGCTACCTGTCCTACCTGTACGAGAAGTACCGCTGCGAGCCCGTGCTCATCGTCATCACCCAGAGCAGCGCCACGGCACGCTGGGCCTCGCAGCCCATCCGTTGATGACGGCGATCCAGTACTTCTGGCGACACCCGCTGGCCGAGCAGGTGCGCGAGGAAGGCCGCGAAGAAGGTCGGGCCGAGGCCAAGGCCGAGATGATCCTCCACATCCTGGAATGGCGCGGCCTCTCGGTGACCGACACTGCCCGCGAACGCGTGGAGGCTTGCACTGATCTGGACCAACTCGAGGCCTGGGCCCAGCGGGCCGCCACGGACGCGGCGGAGCTGTTCGCCGAGGAGTGAGCGGGGCTGGGGTGGGCCGCCCGCTTCTTGGCCAGTGCCTCCGCGAGCCGAGTCAAGGGCGCTCCCGCGTCGCCTTCGGCGATCGGCCTGCGGCCGACCCTTGACACGGCTCGCTCCAGCACGGGGAAGAAGCGAGCGGGCGGCCGGGGGAAACTGGGCGGCTTGGCTCTGTCGGCCCCTGGGGCCAGCTGCGTTCGTGCCGTTGGCTGAGGGGCGCGGCAGCGCTGTGGCGGCATGCCGGGTGGGATTGGCGGCCTGCGGGTGGTGGATTCGTCCCAGGGAGTGGGGGCGATGGTTGGCTGGGAGGTGGCGAGTGGTGGATTTGGGCGGGGCGGGGTGGGCAAGACTCGCAGGTCAGGCTGGTGGCTCGGGGTGAGGGTGGCGCAGATCCACCAATCACCGCCCTCGTGTGACGGGAGAGGCTGACGGGGTCCCAGGATCAGGCACCACGTTAAGATCCCTGCGCCGCAGACGAGTTGAGTGACACGGGGGATCGATGGACGGCACCGGCATGCCCGAAGGAGCTTTTCAGGCGCTGGCCGAGGATGATCCGCGGGTGATCGCCGGGTATCGGCTGGCCGCCCGGCTCGGGGCCGGAGGCATGGGCAAGGTGTATCTGTCCCACACGCCGGGCGGGCGTCCGGTCGCGATCAAGGTGATCCGGCCGGAGTTCGCGGAGGATCCGGAGTTCCGGCGGCGGTTCGCGCAGGAGGTGCGGGCGGCCGAGCGGGTGCAGGGGCTGTACACGGCGCCGGTGATCGACAGTGACACCGATGGCCCGCAGCCCTGGCTGGCCACCGCCTACGTCTCCGGGCCCACGCTCGCCGCGGTGGTCGCCGAGCACGGGCCGCTGCCCGCCTCCACCGTCCTGCTGCTCACCGCCGGCGTGGCCGAGGCTCTCCAGGTCGTGCACGGCGCCGGTATCGTGCATCGCGACCTGAAGCCGTCCAACGTGCTGCTGGCCGCGGACGGCCCGCGAGTGATCGACTTCGGCATCGCCCGCGCCGCCGACACCACCGCGCTGACCAGTAGCGGGGTCACGGTCGGTACGCCCGCCTTCATGTCGCCGGAACAGGCGGCGGGGCGGGCCGTGGGTCCGCAGTCCGACGTGTTCGCCCTCGGCCAGGTCGCCGCCTTCGCTGCTTTGGGCAGGTCCGCCCACGGGGACGGGCAGTCCCATGCCGTGCTCTACCGGATCGTGCACGAGGAGGCGGACCTCACCGGACTGCCGGCCGAGCTGACCGAACTCGTACGCCGGTGCCTGGCGAAGGATCCGGACTCGCGGCCGTCGCTGAGCGAGGTCCTCGCGCTGTGCAACGCCGCCTCCGGCGCCACACAGCTGCGCCGGCCCGAGGACTGGCTGCCGGGCGCGGTGACCACCGTCATCGCCGGCCGTTACGACGCGCCTCTGCCCGCGCCTGTGCCACCCCAGCAGCCTCCGACAGGGCCCGGCGGGACATTCGTACCCGCCGCGCCGCAGCACCCCCCGACGGTCGCGTCGGGGGCGCCCGACCCGTACCAGCCGACGGCCGTGTCCCCGTCGGCTCCGGTGCCCCAGCAGCCGCCCATGGCCCGTCAGCAGCCTCCGGCGGTCTCCTCGCACCCCCACTACGCGCCGACCCAGGCCGCCCACCCCGTTCAGCCCCTTCAGCCGGTGAGCCGCCCCGTCCGACGCCCGAAGGCCGGGGTCGTCCTCGGCTGTGTCGCGGGAGCCGTCCTGCTCATAGCCGCAGTCGTCGGCTACCTCGGCAACCTCGGCGGCGGTTCCAGTTCCAGCAACGGTGGCGACGCGAAGCGGGCCGGCACCTCCGGTGCGCAGGCCACGGGAGGTGCGAAGAGCGGGGGGAAGAAGACGGGCTCGCCGTCCGGCGCGGCCTCGGGCAGCGCGCCCGAGCCCACCGTCTACAAGAACATCGACCTGGCCGACGGCTACGCCCTGAAGTTCGCGGACAGACCGCCGGTGCCGCGCCACGACGGCGGTTACCACGACCTCGACCTGGTGTGCGGCAGCGGCACCTGCTCGGTCAGCACCGTCGGCAACGAACTCGCCCTGCTCGACCAGGGCGCCAAGGGCTCGCTGGACGTCTGCAGGCACGAGACGCGGTACATCCGCCAGGGGGACGGGATCTCCGTGAGCCGTCTGTCCAAGGGCAGGCAGTTCTGCGTGACCACACCGGACGGCGTCATCGCCCTCGCGACGTTCCAGGGCCAGTCGCCCAGCACCAGCGCCAGCCGCTACGTCACCCTGGACGTCACGATCTGGCGCGACGCGGTGCCGGCGACGGACGGCTAGGGCTTTCGGGCCAGCAGGAACGCCCTCGGGCGGGTCTCCTCCGCGTCCGGCTCGCGCACCACCGTGGCCACCAGCTCCAGGCCCGCCTCTGTGAGCAGTGCCGTGACCTGCTCCGGGGTGCGCCAGTAGTAGTCCAGGTCGATCTCGTGGCCGAAGCGTTCCGCCAGATGGAGGTGGCCGGATTCCGGACCCGACTGGAAGGCGAGCAGGACGGGGCCGCCGGGGGCCAGGGTGCGGTGGAACTCGGCGAAGGCGGTCGGGAGGTGATCGTCGGGGACGTGGATGGTGGAGTACAGGGCGAGGATGCCGCCCAGAGTGGCTTCGGGGAGGTCCAGGGACGTCATCGAGCCCACGTGGAAGCGGAGTTGGGGGTGTGCCTCGCGGGCCAGAGCCACCATCGCCGGGGAGACGTCAACCCCGAAGGCCGGGACGTCCATCGCATGCAGGCGGGCGGTGACGTAACCGGGGCCGCTGCCGAGGTCGGCCACGGGGGCCGGGCCGTTCGCCGTGACCAGCTCGGCGAAGGCGGTGACCAGCTGTCGGTCCAGGGGGTGGAACAGGCCGTCCGGGAAGCGGGACGCGTAGTCCTTGGCGATCGCGTCGTAGGAGGAGCGGGTGGTCTGCAGGAAGCTCACGGTCGAGTCGCTCACGAGCGCGGAGCCTACTGGCCCGGGCTTGGTCCGGTCCGTGGACTTGTAGAGCGGGAGTATGGGTGGGCGTGGTATCCGTGGAAGGAGGAAACAGAGGTTTTACCCACCAGAGTCCGCCGCCATGCGTCCGCCGGTCAGATTTTCTTCACCTAACGGGCTGAAGTTTTGTTGATCGAGGCTCAGTTGACCGGTTGGGCGTCCTACCCTTCAGAGGGTGAACCAATTGATGTCCCTAGAGTATGAGGCCGATGTCCCCGGGGATGTTCTCCCCGGCGTGCTCAGCGAGTCCCTGCACGCCGAACTCGTAGCCTTCCGGCGCGACTTGCACATGCACCCGGAGCTGGGCAACCAGGAGTTCCGTACGACCGCCGCGATCAAGGAGCGGCTGGAGCAGGCCGGGCTGCGCCCCCGCGTGCTCGCCACCGGAACCGGGCTCATCTGTGACATCGGGCTTCCAGAGGGACATCAGCTCGCCGAGGGAGAGCGGCCCGCCATCCCGCTGATCGCCCTGCGGGCCGACATCGACGCCCTGCCCATCCCGGACACCAAGACCGACTGCCCGTACCGGTCCACGGTGCCCGACCGCGCCCACGCCTGCGGCCACGACGTGCACACCTCGGTCGTGCTCGGCGCCGGGCTCGTCCTCGCCGACCTGCACGCCAAGGGGCTGCTGTCCCGCCCGGTGCGGCTGCTCTTCCAGCCCGCCGAGGAGGTCATGCCCGGCGGCGCCCTCGGCGCCATCGAGGACAGGGTGCTCGACGGGGTCGGCCGGATCCTCGCCGTGCACTGCGACCCCAAGGTCGACGTCGGCCGGATCGGGCTGCGGCACGGGCCCATCACCAGCGCCTGCGACCGGCTGGAGATCGCCCTGGACGGGCCCGGCGGCCACACCGCCCGTCCCCACCTGACCACCGACCTGGTCACCGCCGCCGCCCGTGTCGCCGTCGACGTGCCCGCGCTGATCGCCCGGCGCGTCGACACCCGCAGCGGCCTCGCCCTGACCTGGGGCCGGATCGAGTCGGGCCACGCCCCGAACGTCATCCCGCAGCACGCCGAGCTGTCCGGCACCGTCCGCTGCCTGGACCTGGATGCCTGGCGCGAGGCGCCCGACATCGTGCACGCGGCCATCGACGAGATCGCCACCCTGCACCGGGCCAAGTCGGAGATCACCTACGTGCGGGGCGTGCCGCCGGTCGTCAACGACCGGGAGTCCACCGAGCTGCTGCGCAAGTCCATGGTCGCCCGGCGTGGCATGCGGTCCGTCGAGAGCACCCAGCAGAGCCTCGGCGGCGAGGACTTCTCCTGGTACCTGGAGCAGGTGCCCGGCGCCCTGGCCCGCCTCGGCGTCCGCACCCCCGGCGACCGCACGTCCCGTGACCTGCACCAGGGCGACTTCGACGCCGACGAGCGCGCCATCACGGTCGGCGTGGAGATGTTCACGGCCGCCGTACTGCTCGACGAGCTGTAGGCCGCCCGGAGGGGGAGGGGCACCCGTTCGGTGCCTCTTCGTCCCCTTGTGTCATGCTGGCGTAACCGGCGGCGCACAGCTGTAACCCGGAGTCGGCACGAATCGATAACGGCCGGGAAAAACCCCGTTCCCCTCCCCTTCTACGCGCGTTACTGTGCGCCGAATCGCCACCACTGGCGGCACATTGGGGACAGCGGCCCGTGACGGCGCCGTGGGGATGAAGGAGTGCTTGCTGTGCGTCTGCTCTCTCGGAAGATCTCCCGGAGAACGAGGTTCTCCCAAGCTGCGGTGACCGTCGCGGTCGTCGCCCTCGCGGCTGCCGGATGCGGCAAGTCCAGCACCGAGTCCACCGATACCTCCACCAAGGACGGCAAGTACTCCGCCAAGGGCATCGGCCTCGCCTACGACATCGGCGGCAAGGGCGACCAGTCCTTCAACGACGCCGCCTACGCCGGCTTCAAGAAGGCCCAGGACGAGTTCAAGATCGGCGGCAAGGACATCGAGCCGCAGGCCGACGAGTCCGACGCCGACAAGGTGCAGCGCCTGGAGACCCTCGCCAAGGCCGGGTACAACCCGATCATCGGCGTCGGCTTCGCCTACGCGCCGGCCGTGAAGCAGGTCGCCGGCAAGTACCCGAAGATCACCTTCGGCATCATCGACGACAACACGATCCAGGCGAAGAACGTCGCCGACATGGTCTTCCACGAGGAGCAGTCCTCGTACCTCGCGGGCGTGGCCGCGGCCAAGGCCACCAAGAAGAACCACATCGGCTTCATCGGCGGCGTCGACATCCCGCTGATCCACAAGTTCGAGGCCGGGTTCGACCAGGGCGCCAAGTCCGTCAACCCGAAGATCAAGATCGAGTCGCAGTACCTGACCCAGACCCCGGCGGAGGGCGGCTTCTCCAGCCCGGACAAGGGTGAGAACGCGGCCAACGGCCAGATCGACGCCGGTGCCGACGTGATCTACCACGCGGCCGGCCTCTCCGGCCAGGGCGTGATCAAGTCCGCCGCCGAGCACAAGGTGTGGGCCATCGGAGTGGACTCCGACCAGTACTCCCAGAGCGCGCTGGCCAAGTACAAGGACTACATCCTCGGCTCGGCCCTGAAGAACGTCGGCGGCGCGGTCTACGACCTGTCCAAGTCCGTGTACGAGGGCAAGCCGCTGTCCGGCGAGGTCCGCGGTGACCTGAAGTCCGGCGGTGTCGGCTTCGCGGACTCCAACCCGAAGTACCAGGCCATGAAGGACGTCGTCGCCGCGGTCGACAAGGCCAAGCAGGACATCGTCGGCGGCAAGATCACGGTCAACACCAAGTGATCTGACCCCCGGCTCCGCGCCCGACCGGGCGCCGTCGTACCCCGTACGCCCCTTGCCTCCCGCAAGGGGCGTACTGCTGTCCGTAACCTTGGCAGTGACGGTGGCCACAGCTAGATAACGGACCGGACATTGGGGGTTTTCCGTCAGGTCTACGCGCGTTACGCTGCGGCGGAACCAGCGCCTGGTTTGGGCGCTTGCACAAAGGAGTCACGTTCCATGCGCCGGGTGTCCCGTATCACGATTGCAGGCGTTGCGACCGCAGCGCTGGCCGTCACCGTTTCTGCCTGTGGCAGCTCGTCCACCTCCTCCTCCAGCGAGGGCAAGTCCAAGGGCATCGGCCTGGCGTACGACGTCGGCGGCAAGGGCGACCAGTCCTTCAACGACGCCGCCTACGCGGGCCTCCAGAAGGCCGAGAAGGACCTCGGCGTCAGCGGCCGGGACGTCGAGCCGCAGGACAACGAGACGGACGCGGACAAGGTGCAGCGCCTGGAGACCCTGGCGAAGGCCGGCTACAACCCGGTCATCGGCGTCGGCTTCGCCTACGCGCCGGCCGTGAAGCAGGTCGCCGGCAAGTACCCGAAGGTCACCTTCGGCATCGTCGACGACAACACGATCCAGGCGAAGAACGTCGCCGACATGGTCTTCCACGAGGAGCAGTCCTCGTACCTGGCGGGCGTGGCCGCGGCCAAGGCCACCAAGAAGAACCACATCGGCTTCATCGGCGGCGTGGACCTCCCGCTGATCCACAAGTTCGAGGCCGGCTACATCCAGGGCGCCAAGTCGGTCAACCCGAAGATCAAGATCGAGTCGCAGTACCTCACCCAGACTCCGCAGGAGGGCGGCTTCTCCAGCCCGGACAAGGGTGAGAACGCGGCCAACGGTCAGATCGACGCGGGTGCCGACGTGGTCTACGCGGCCGCCGGCCTCTCCGGCCAGGGCGTGATCAAGTCCGCCGCCGAGCACAAGGTGTGGGCCATCGGCGTCGACTCCGACCAGTACAAGCAGGCCGCGCTGGCCAAGTACAAGAACTACATCCTGACCTCGGCCCTGAAGAACGTCGAGGGCGCGGTCTACGACCTCTCCACGTCCGTCATCAAGGACAACAAGCCGCTCTCCGGCGAGATCCGCGGTGACCTGAAGTCGGGTGGCGTGGGCATCGCCCAGTCCAACCCGGCCTTCGCGAAGGACGCCGCCATCCAGGCCGCCATCAAGAAGGCCGAGGAAGGCATCAAGAACGGCAGCATCACGGTGAAGACCTCCTGACGATCTAGGTCAGAAGCCTTGGCCAACAGAACGCTGTAATGGCAGCGTTACGGCCACGGAACGGGGTGCGGAGAGGATGACCTGCCCGCACCCCGTTCGCGCGGCAGAATGCTCGGAACGGATCGGATTTTTGATCGAGACGAAGCTCTCGATCAAGGTCGGTCAGATCCGGGCACTATTTAAAGCAGGGGCGCTACGCGCGTAGAGCGGCCCCTTTCCCGAGGAGAGTGCGCCATCGACGCGTCCAGCAGCCCTCCGCTCACCGCTCCGTCGACAGTCGCGGTCGAGCTCGCGGGCATCACCAAGCGATTCCCGGGTGTCGTGGCCAACCACGACATCCACCTGACGGTCCGCAAGGGCACCGTCCACGCCCTCGTGGGCGAGAACGGCGCCGGCAAGTCGACCCTGATGAAGATCCTCTACGGCATGCAGAAGCCGGACGAGGGCACCATCCAGATCGACGGCGAGCAGGTGAGCTTCTCCAGCCCCGCCGACGCCATCGCCCGCGGCATCGGCATGGTCCACCAGCACTTCATGCTGGCCGACAACCTGACCGTGCTGGAGAACGTGGTGCTCGGCAGCGAGAAGCTGTACGGCATCGGCGGTGGCGCCCGCAAGAAGATCAAGGAGATCTCCGACCGCTACGGCCTGGGCATCCGCCCGGACGTGCTGGTCGAGGACCTCGGTGTGGCCGACCGTCAGCGCGTGGAGATCCTCAAGGTCCTCTTCCGCGGCGCCCGCACCCTGATCCTCGACGAGCCGACCGCCGTGCTGGTCCCGCAGGAGGTCGACGCGCTCTTCGACAACCTGCGCGAGCTGAAGTCCGAGGGCCTGTCCGTCATCTTCATCTCCCACAAGCTGGGCGAGGTACTGTCCGTCGCCGACGACATCACCGTCATCCGGCGCGGTACGACGGTCGGGACCGCGATCCCCTCCCAGACCACCCCGCGCCAGCTGGCCGAGCTGATGGTCGGCAGCGAGCTGCCCACCCCGGAGACCGCCGAGTCCACCGTGACCGACCGGGCGGTGCTGGAGGTCAGGAACCTCACCGTGTACGCCCGCGGCGGCGCATCCCTCGGGGAGCTCGGCGCACAGCCCGAGACCGCCACGACCGGCTCGGCCGGCGCCGCACCGGGTGCCGACATCCTCACCGAGGCCACCAGCCCCAGCGCGGCCAAGCGTGTCCTCGACGACGTCTCCTTCACCATCCACGCCGGCGAGGTCATGGGCATCGCCGGTGTCGAGGGCAACGGCCAGACCGAGCTGATCGACGCGCTGATCGGTACCAAGAACGCCGACTCCGGCTCGATCGTCTTCCTGGACGAGGACATCACCCCCTGGCCCACCCGCAAGCGCCGTGAGTCCGGCGTCGGCTACATCCCCGAGGACCGCCACCGCCAGGGCCTGCTGCTGGAGGCTCCGCTCTGGGAGAACCGCATCCTCGGCCACGTCACCGAGAAGCCCAACGCCAAGGGCTTCTGGCTGAACCCCAAGGGCGCCCAGGACGACACCCGCCGGATCGTCGAGGAGTACGACGTCCGTACCCCCGGCATCGACGTCACCGCGGCCTCCCTGTCCGGCGGCAACCAGCAGAAGCTGATCGTCGGCCGCGAGATGAGCCACGCCCCGAAGTTCCTGATCGCCGCCCACCCCACCCGTGGTGTGGACGTCGGCGCCCAGGCGCAGATCTGGGACCGCATCCGCGAGGCCCGCCGCGAGGGCCTGGCCGTGCTGCTGATCTCCGCCGACCTGGACGAGCTGATCGGCCTGTCGGACACCCTGCGCGTCATCTACGACGGCAGGCTGGTCGCCGACGCCGACCCGGCCACCATCACGCCGGAGGAGCTGGGCTCGGCCATGACGGGTGCCGCGTCCGGTCACCTGGAGCACGAAGAGACCGCCCCCGAGGGCGACGACAACGCCGGTCCGGAGGACGAGGCCCGATGAAGAAGTTCGACAAGGAGCGGGTGCTCGTCGCGGTGGCCGGCCCGGTCATCGCGCTCGTCCTGGCGATCGTGCTGACCTCCGTGGTCCTGCTCGCCTCGGGCAAGAACCCGATCGAGCCGTACGCCCTGATGCTCCAGCAGCTGCCGTACTCGGACATCCAGGTGCTGATCATCAACCAGGCGTCGCTGTACTACATCGCCGCCATCGCGGTCGCCCTCGGCTTCCGCATGAACCTGTTCAACATCGGTGTCGACGGCCAGTACCGCCTCGCCGCGGTGATGACCGCCGTCGTCGGCGCGCACGTGGCCCTGCCCAGCTTCCTGCAGATCCCGCTGCTGCTGCTGGTCGCCATGGCCACCGGCTCCTTCTGGGCCGGCATCGCCGGTGTCCTGAAGGTCACCCGGGGCGTCAGCGAGGTCGTCGCGACGATCATGCTGAACGCGATCGCCACCGCCGTCATCGGCTACGTCACCCTCACCGACGTGTGGGGCGTGCAGGTCGGCAACAACTCGACCACCGGCATCATGAAGAAGTCCGGCTGGTTCCCGGGCATCAACCTGGGCTCGGACGTCGGTGAGATCTACGGCCTGGTCTTCCTCGCCGTCCTCCTCGGCATCGGCTACTGGATCGTCCTCAACCGCACCCGCTTCGGCTTCGACCTGCGCGCCACCGGCGCCTCGGAGACCGCCGCCGCGGCCTCCGGCGTCGACGCCAAGCGCATGGTGCTGGTCTCGATGCTGATCTCCGGCGCCATCGCGGGCCTCGCCGGCCTGCCGCTGCTGCTCGGCGAAAGCCACACCTACAGCCTGAGCTTCCCCGTGGGCCTCGGCTTCACCGCCATCGGTATCGCTCTGCTCGGCCGCAACAACCCGGGCGGCATCGCGCTCGCCGCCCTGCTGTGGGCCTTCCTCGACAAGGCCTCGCCCGCCCTCGACTACGCGACCCCCGTGGCGTACGACAAGGAGATCGCGACGATCATGCAGGGCCTGATCGTCTTCGCGGTCGTCATCTCGTACGCGTTCGTCCAGCAGTGGGCCCTGCGCCGCCAGCAGCACAAGGTCGGCGCCGAGCTGGCCGCGGCCGCCGCCAAGAACACCAACAAGGAGGTGGCTGCCTGATGTCCACCGCGACCATCGCCAAGCCGCAGGCGAAGCAGCCCGGCAAGGGCGGCCGCCGTATGTCCCTCCCGGTACTCCTGCTGGTCATCGCGGGCGTGCTGGTGCTGACCTCGATCGTCCGCATCATCACCGGCGCGGACGGCATCACCTCGGTCGGGCAGATGTCCGCCGCGCTGCAGCTCGCGGTCCCGATCGGCCTCGCGGGCCTCGGCGGCCTGTGGGCCGAGCGCGCGGGCGTCGTCAACATCGGCCTCGAGGGCATGATGATCCTCGGCACCTGGTTCGGCGCCTGGGCCGGCTACCAGTGGGGCCCGTGGGTGGGTGTCGTCTTCGGCATCGTCGGCGGCGCGCTCGGCGCCGTCCTGCACGCCATCGCCACCGTCACGTTCAACGTCAACCACATCGTCTCCGGTGTGGCGCTGAACATCCTGGCCCTCGGCGTGACCCGCTACCTGTCGAAGTTCACCTTCGCCAACGCCCCGCAGGGCTCCACCAAGCAGTCCCCGCCGATCGACTCCCTCGGCGAGTTCAGCATCCCGGGTCTGTCGGACTGGCTGAACACGCTGAACGGGAAGCACTGGTTCCTGGTCTCCGACATCGCCGGCCTGCTCGGCGGTCTGGTCACCGACCTGTCGCCGCTGACCGTGATCGCGGTCGCCATGGTCCCGCTGACCTGGTGGGTGCTGTGGCGGACCTCCTTCGGTCTGCGCCTGCGCTCCTGCGGTGAGAACCCGGTGGCGGCCGAGTCCCTCGGCGTCAACGTGTACAAGTACAAGTACATCGCCGTGATCATCTCCGGCGGCTTCGCCGGCCTCGGCGGCGCGTTCCTGTCCATCGTCGCCTCGAACGTGTACCTCGACGGCCAGACGGCCGGCCGCGGCTACATCGGTCTCGCCGCGATGATCTTCGGCAACTGGATGCCGGGCGGCCTCGCCCTCGGCGCCGGCCTGTTCGGCTACACCGACAGCCTCAACCTGCGCGGTGGTACGACCAACGTGCACGCGCTGATCCTGCTGCTGGCGATCCTGCTGGTGTTCGGCGCCGCCTACCAGGCGTGGAAGAAGAAGTACGTCCCCGCCGTCATCACGGTCGTCATCGCGGCCCTGATGTTCCTCTGGTACGCCTCGACGAACGAGGTTCCGCGCCAGCTGGTGACGGCGACCCCGTACATCGTCACGCTGCTCGTCCTCTCGCTGTCCGCGCAGAAGCTGCGCATGCCGAAGGCGGACGGCCTGCCGTACCGGAAGGGACAGGGCAAGTGACCTCCGCGGCCGCCGACTTCGACTGGGAGGCGCTGCGCGCCGAGGCGCGGGAGGCCATGTCCCACGCCTACGCCCCCTACTCGGGCTTCCCGGTCGGTGTGGCGGCCCTGGTCGACGACGGACGCACGGTCACCGGCTGCAACGTCGAGAACGCCTCCTACGGCCTCGGCCTGTGCGCCGAGTGCGGTCTGGTCTCGCAGCTGCAGCGCACCGGAGGCGGCCGCCTCACGCACTTCACCTGCGTGGACGGCACGGGCGGGCTGCTCGTCCCGTGCGGCCGCTGCCGCCAGCTGCTCTACGAGTTCGGCGGCCCCGGCCTGCTGCTGGACACCCCCGCGGGCATCCTCCCGCTCTCCGAGATGCTGCCCCAGGCCTTCGGCCCGGACCATCTCACCAAGTAACTCCCGTACGGCCCCCCTGACCTGCGCAGGGGGGCCGTGCACTTCGCACCTCCCGGAAGGAAGCCTTCAGCCATGGCCATGGACGCCATCACCGTCATCCGCACCAAGCGGGACCGCGGTGAGCTGACCGACGAGCAGATCGACTGGGTCATCGACGCGTACACCCGCGGCGAGGTCGCCGACTACCAGATGGCCGCGCTCAACATGGCGATCCTGCTCAACGGCATGAACCGCCGCGAGATCGCCCGCTGGACGGCGGCCATGATCTCCTCCGGCGAGCGCATGGACTTCTCCTCACTGTCCCGCCCGACCGCCGACAAGCACTCCACGGGTGGCGTCGGCGACAAGATCACCCTTCCGCTCGCGCCCCTGGTGGCGGCCTGCGGCGCGGCCGTCCCCCAGCTCTCCGGGCGCGGCCTCGGCCACACCGGCGGCACCCTGGACAAGCTGGAGTCGATCCCCGGCTGGCGCGCGCTGCTCTCCAACGAGGAGATGCTGCACGTCCTCGACACCACCGGCGCCGTCATCTGCGCGGCCGGTGACGGCCTCGCCCCCGCCGACAAGAAGCTGTACGCGCTGCGCGACGTCACCGGCACGGTCGAGGCGATCCCGCTGATCGCCTCCTCGATCATGTCGAAGAAGATCGCCGAGGGCACCGGCTCCCTGGTCCTGGACGTGAAGGTCGGCTCGGGCGCCTTCATGAAGACGATCGAGGACGCGCGCGAGCTGGCCTCCACGATGGTCGGCCTCGGCACCGACCACGGCGTGAAGACGGTCGCCCTCCTGACCGACATGTCCACCCCCCTCGGCCTCACCGCGGGCAATGCCCTCGAAGTCCGCGAGTCGGTCGAGGTCCTGGCGGGCGGCGGCCCGGCGGACGTCGTGGAGCTGACGATCGCGCTCGCCCGCGAGATGCTCGACGCCGCCGGAGTGAAGGACGCGGACCCGGCGAAGGCCCTGGCCGACGGCTCGGCGATGGACGTCTGGCGCCGGATGATCGCGGCCCAGGGCGGCGACCCGGACGCGGTGCTGCCCACGTCCCGTGAGCAGCACGTCATCAAGGCCCCGTCCTCCGGCGTGCTCACCCGCCTGGACGCCTACGACATCGGTGTCGGCGCCTGGCGCCTCGGCGCGGGCCGCGCCCGCAAGGAGGACCCGGTGCAGGCGGCGGCGGGCATCGAGATGCACGCCAAGCCGGGAGACACGGTCACCGAGGGCCAGCCGCTGCTGACCCTGCACACGGACACCCCGGAGCGCTTCGAGTACGCGCTGCAGGCGGTCGAGGGTTCGTACGACATCGCGGCGCCGGGGACGGACTTCACGGCTTCGCCGGTGGTGCTGGAACGTATTGCCTGACCTGGGGATTCATCTTTCGGGTGAACGGGATCGGTGGACCACTGCCGGTCCCGTTCGGCATGTTGGATGACCCCATGGACGTGTGCGAGGGCGACTACCTCCTGACCGATGACGCCTGGGAGGAACTCGTCCAGACCGACGCCCGCAAGGGCCAAGTCCTGGGGCGTCTACCAACGATTGCCCCTGGCCGTTCCCTCGCGGCTGGAACTGTATGTGCCCGATCTGTGCGTGGTGCCGGGGAAAGCGCTGCTGGGAGGGGACGAGTACTTCGCCCCTGCTGGCGTGGCCGAACTCGTCGTCGAGATCACCTCGGCCGCCACTGCGCAGAACGACCGAACGACGAAGGCGGCGGGCTACGCCGAGGCAGGCGTCCCCTTGTACCTCCTGGTCGACTGTCTGGCCCCGGAAGGACCGACGGTCACGCTGTACGGCGTTGCCAAGGGCGGGACCCACCGCGTCCTGGAGTCGGTGGAGTTCGGCGCGTCAGTCGGGTTGCCCGGGCCCTTCCACCTCACACTCCCGGTGGGGTGACCCTCACCCCAGAACCGCCGCCACCCCCACCAACACCGGTACTGACACCACCGTCGACAAGAGGACCGACTCCCGGGCCAGGGACTCGGCCACCCGGTAACGGCTGGCGTAGGTGAACAGGTTCTGGGCGGCGGGCAGGGCCGAGGTCACCACCACGTCCAGGAGTGGGGCGCCGTGCAGGTCGAAGACGCCCCGTGCCAGGACCCACGCCACCAGCGGTTGCCCCAGCGACTTCAACGCCACTGACAGCAGGACCAGTTGGCGGTCCCGCCCCCGGCCAGGGGCCGCGCTGCCGTGCAGGGACATGCCGAAGGCCAGGAGGGCCGCCGGGACGGACATGTTGCCGATCAGGGTGAGGGGGTCCAGGACCGGGTCGGGGACCTTCCAGCCTGCCGCCGACACCACGACGCCCGACAGCGAGCCGACGGCTATCGGGTTGCGCAGCGGGGTCAGCAGGCGGCGCCAGAGCGTGCCCTTCTCGCCCATCCCCGACAGGTCCAGGACCGTCAGGGCGACGGGGGTGACCAGGACGACCTGGAAGAGCAGTACCGGTGCCACCAGGGACGCGTCGCCCAGGACGTACGCGGCGATCGGGATGCCGAGGTTGCCCGAGTTGACGTAGCCGGAGCACAGGGCGCCGATCGTGGTGCGGCCCACGCCCCAGCGGCGCAGCGCGCCGATCGCCACGAAGAGCCCGGAGACCGCGGCCGTGCTCAGGGCCGTCACCAGGAGCCGGCTGGAGAACAGCACCGACAGGTCGGCCCGGGCCAGGGTCGTGAAGAGGAGTGCCGGGCCCGCCACGGTGAATGCCAGCCCGGTCAGGACCTCACGGCCCTGGTCGCCGAGCGAGCCGCGCCGCCCGAGTACATAACCCATCCCGATGACGACCGCGATCACCGCGAACCCGCTCAGCACCCCCTGCACGGAGCCCACCCTCCGGCGGAGCAGGGGGGCGGGTCAATGTGATCTCCGCCCGGGTGCGGGCCGACGCGATGAGTTACGGGCGGCTTGCCGGTCTACCGCACGTGGATGAGAGGACACCTGCCGTGCTCGTGCTGCCCGGCCCCGTCACCAGGGACGAAGTGACGGGGCTGTGCGACGACGTACGGGCGCTGCTGGAGGTCACCGGGGCCGGAGTCGTCGTCTGCGACGTGGGCGGGCTGGGGCCGCCCGGCCTGGCGGTGGTAGATCTGCTCGCGCGGCTGGAGCTGGCCGCACGGCGGGCCGGGGGCCGGATACGGCTGCGCGACCCGGACCCCGCCCTACACGCCCTCCTCGATCTCGTCGGGCTCCGCTTCCAGATGGAGGGGGAGGCCGAACAGCGGGAACCAGCGCTGGGTGTCGAGGAAGAAGTGGAACCCGGTCAGCCGGCCGTCTGAGATCTCCAGGACCTGGATCGACCACGGTGTGAAGCCGCCCGCCTCCGGGTCCGGCTTGTACTGGGCGAAGCCCGGCAGCCCGTTGACCTGCACGGGCAGCAGGCGGGAGCCGGCGCAGGCGGCGCCCAGCGTGGTCATGAAGCCGGTGATGTCGTCGTGCCCGGTCAGCCACAGGTCGAACGGCGGCATCGTCATGACGGCGTCCTCGTGCAGCAACGCCGTGAGCGCCGTCATGTCGTAGCCCTCGAAGGCCTTCACATAGCGCTCCAGGAGCTTTTGCTGCTCCTCGTCGAGCGGGTCGGAGACCGCCGCCTCGGCACCGGCCTGCTCCCGCTCGGCGAGCGTCGCCCGGGCCCGCTGCAGCGCGCTGTTGACCGAGGCGACCGTGGTGTCCAGCAGGTCGGCGACCTCGCTCGCCTTCCAGGCCAGCACCTCGCGCAGGATCAGCACCGCCCGCTGTTTGGGCGGCAGTTGCTGCAGGGCCGCCATGAACGCCAGCCGGATCGACTCCTTGGCGACGGCCGCCTCCGCCGGGTCCTCGACCGTCGGCAGCACGCGCGCGTCCGGCACCGGCTCCAGCCAGGTGTTGTCCGGGCGGGGGGCGAGGGCCGCCTGGGCGAGGGGAGTCGAGTCCGTGAGGTCCATGGGTCGGGCCCGCTTGTTCCCGGCCGTCAGCATGTCCAGGCACACGTTCGTCGCGATCCGGTACAGCCACGAGCGCAGGGAGGAACGGCCCTCGAACTTGTCGTAGCTCCGCCAGGCCCGCACCAGGGTGTCCTGCACCGCGTCCTCGGCCTCGAAGGAGGAGCCGAGCATGCGGTAGCAGTACCCGGTCAGCTCGGTCCGGTGCTTCTCCAGTGCGACGTCCAGGTCCGCCGTCGCCGTGCTGTCGCCCATCGTCCACCCACCCCTGTGGCCGTTCTGTTCACGCGCCTTCGCGCTCCAGCACTTCGGAAGCTACCGCAGCACACTGACAATGGCCCCCCGAGCGCACAAAAGCGCAGTTCAGACCGGTTGCTTCATGAAGTTGAGCGGACCTGGCGCCGACTCAGTGCGCCGCCACCAGCTGCCGCCGGGCCGCCACCTGGGCCGCCCGCGAGCCGAGGACCGTGATCGTCACGACGCCCAGCACCGCCAGCAGCCCGACGCCGACCGTGCCGGCCCAGCCGCCCGAGTGGAAGGCCATCGCGCCGACCGTGCTGCCCGCGCTGGAGCCGACGTAGTACGCGGACTGGTAGAGGGCCGAGGCCTGGGCGCGGCCGCGGGTCGCCGTCTTGCTGACCGCCGAGGAGGCGACCGCGTGCCCCGCGAAGAAGCCCGCGGTGATCAGGACCAGGCCCAGCAGGACCAGGGGCAGGGAGTCCGCCAGGGAGAGCAGCAGGCCCGCCGCCGTCGTACCGCCCGCCAGGTACAGCGCGCCCCGGCGGCCGAGTCGGCCCACCAGACGGCCCGCGGTCGACGCCGACACCGTGCCCACCAGGTACACCAGGAAGATCGAGCCGACGATGCCCTGCGGGAGGGAGAAGGGGGCCTCCGTCAGCCGGTACCCGATCACCGTGTACACGCCGCCGAACACCGTCATGAACAGCGCGCCGATCGCGTACAGGCGGCGCAGCAGCGGGTCGGAGAGGTGGTCGCGGACCGTGCCGAGCAGGACGCGCGGGCGCAGCGAGCCGGGCCTGAAGTGCTTCGGTGCCGGCAGCAGCAGCCGGAACGCCACCGCGCAGGCCACCGCGATCGCGCCGATCACACCGACGGCCACTCGCCAGCCCCACTCCTGCGCGACCCAGCCGGTGATCACCCGGCCGCTCATCCCGCCGACGCTGTTGCCCGCCACGAACAGCCCGATCGCCGTGACCAGCGCCTTCGGCCGGACCTCCTCGGCCAGGTACGCCGTCGCCGAGGCCGGCAGACCGGCCAGCGCCGCGCCCTGCACAGCCCGCAGCACCACCAGCGCGCCGATCGACGGCGCGAACGGCACCAGCAGCCCGACGCTCACCGCGACCGCCAGCGAGGCCGTCATCACCGTACGGCGGCCGAAGCGCTCCGACAGGGCGCTCATCGGCAGCACGAACAACGCCAGACCGCCGGTCGCGGCCGCCACCGTCCAGCTCGCCTCGCTCGCCGCGACCCCGAACTCCCCGGAGATCAGCGGCAGCAGGGCCTGCGTGGAGTAGAGGAGAGCGAAGGTCGCGACTCCGGCGAGGAAGAGGGCGAAGCTCATCCGGCGGTAGCCGGGGCCGCCCGGCGCCATGCGGGAGTCGGACGCGGAGTCGGAGGAACGGACGGGCGAAACGGCGTCCACGCTGGTGGACGCCCCGGTACTGGCGGGAGACATGCCTCGAAGCTACGTTCGGCTGCGCTCATCCGTCCAATGCATGGATTCGCCATAATCGTTCCCATGGTGCATCAGCAAAGCTCACAGGCGCGACTGTCACCGTCCAGTGACACAGAAGACATGGCTGAGATGTCGAGGTTGCTCGCGCCCCGCCTCGCCTACTTCGCCGGCGTCGCCCGTACGGAGCACGTCACCCGCGCCGCCCACGAGATGAACGTCCCCCAGTCGACCCTCTCGCGCGCGATGGCCCGCCTGGAACAGGACCTGGGCGTCGACCTGTTCGCCCGCCACGGCCGTACGGTCTCCCTCACCACCGCCGGCCGCACCTTCCTAGCCTCCGTCGAACGCGCCCTCGCCGAGGTCGAGCGCGCCGCCGAGGAGGTCCGCGCCGACGCCGACCCGGCCACCGGCAAGGTCGCCTTCGGCTTCCTGCACACCATGGGCGCCGAGACGGTACCGGGCCTGCTGCACGCCTTCCGCGCCGACCACCCGCGCATCCGCTTCAGCCTGGTCCAGAACTACGGCGAGGCGATGCTGGAGCGCCTGCGCGCAGGAGAGCTGGACCTCTGCCTCACCTCTCCGGTCCCCGACGCGCCCGACCTCGTCGCCCGCCGCCTGGACGAGCAGAAACTCCGCCTGGTCGTCCCCGCCGACCACCGCCTGGCCGCCCGCCGCCGCATCCGCCTGGCCGAGGCGTCGGACGAAACCTTCGTCACCCTGGAACCCGGCTACGGCCTCCGCCGCATCACCGATGACCTGTGCAAAGAGGCGGGCTTCCGCCCGAGAGTCGCCTTCGAGGGCGAGGAGGCAGAAACCCTGAGGGGCCTGGTGGCAGCGGGCCTGGGCGTCGCCCTCCTGCCCCCGCCGACGGTCCCGAGACCGGGCGTCGTGGAACTGACGGTGACGGCGCCGAGAGCGGCCCGCGAAATCGGCGTCGCATGGCTGGCCGACCGCCCGGACACACCCCCTGTGGCAGCCTTCAAGAAGTTCCTGCTTTCCAGAAGAGGGAATCTGCTCCCCACCTAGGGGCGCGGGGCTGCGTTGGATTTACGGCTCCGCCGCGTGGGCGCGACAAGCCACAAAGCACCCGCAGACCGAACACAACCGAAGCCCCCACCCCCTACCGTCTCAGCGACTTACCGAACCCCGCAGCCAAGGGCATCCGCAAACCAATCGGCGGCGGAGCAGCCAGCGCGTCCTCCACAGGCCGCGACACCGAACACCCGAACAACGCCCCCATCACGAAGTCCACCGCAAGACTCAGCACTTCGTCCCGGTGCTGGTGCAACCCATGACCATCGGAGTGCACTTCGAACCTGCACACATCCCGGTTCACCTTCTTCGCCCGAGCCGCCAGCCGGAACGACAGCTCGGGATCGGTGCGTTCGTCGTTCGTGCCGTGCACGACCAGCACCCGCCGCCCCACCAGCTGCTTCACCGGCTCGGCGGCCGCGGCCACGTCCTCCTCCGGCAGCCAGGGCGCGAGCGCGACGACCGAGTTCACCGCCTCGTGCCCGCCGGCCCGCAGCGCCGCCCGTCCGCCCATGCCGAGTCCGACCAGACACACGGGAACGTCCCCGTACCGCCGTACGACCTCGTCGGCGGCCCACTCCGCGTCCCCCGCGAGATGCGCTTCGCTGCCGTTCCAGCCCCGGTAGCGGTAGTGGACGGTATGGACAGCCAAGCCCTCCGCGCGGCCCGCGCGGGCGAACCTGCGGCCGAGGGAGCGGACGAAGGACGTCGCCTGGAGGGGTGACGGCCTGCGGGCGGAGACCTCCTCGCCCCCGGGGAGCAGCAGCACCGCTCCGCTCACCGACGTCGGCTCCGGGCCGACTGCCTTTCCCAGCCTGGCCGTTCGGACCGGCGTCGCTTGCTGTCCCATGACAGAACAGTGTCAGAAGCGACGGTGTACGAAACCCGTCCGTGCGGTCACCGTTAAATATCGACGGAAAAGTACATGCCGTACACCGGCTCTCTACGCGCGTAGGCGCTACAGTGCGGAAATGACGAGCCAGACTGCACCGACTGGGACCGTCCCGACGCACGTCCCGACGCCGGACCAGATCCGCCGGGCCCCCAAGGTTCTGCTGCACGATCATCTCGACGGCGGGCTCCGCCCCGGAACCGTCGTCGAACTCGCCCAGGAGGCCGGCTACTCCCAGCTCCCCGAGACCGACCCCGACAAGCTGGGCATCTGGTTCCGCGAAGCGGCCGATTCCGGCTCGCTGGAGCGGTATCTGGAGACCTTCTCGCACACCGTCGGCGTCATGCAGACCCGGGAGGCGCTCGTCCGGGTCGCCCGGGAGTGCGCCGAGGACCTCGCCGAGGACGGGGTCGTCTACGCGGAGGTGCGGTACGCCCCTGAGCAGCATCTGGAGGGCGGGCTGAGCCTCGAAGAGGTCGTCGAGGCGGTCAACGAGGGCTTCCGGGAGGGCGAGCGGCTCGCCCGGGAGAACGGCCACCGCATCCGGGTCGGCGCCCTGCTGACCGCCATGCGGCACGCGGCCCGCTCCCTGGAGATCGCCGAACTCGCCAACCGCTACCGGGACCTGGGCGTGGTCGGCTTCGACATCGCCGGCGCCGAGGCCGGCTACCCGCCCACCCGGCACCTGGACGCGTTCGAGTACCTCAAGCGCGAGAACAACCACTTCACCATCCACGCCGGCGAGGCCTTCGGGCTGCCGTCCATCTGGCAGGCGCTGCAGTGGTGCGGCGCCGACCGGCTCGGGCACGGGGTGCGGATCATCGACGACATCGAGGTCCGTGACGACGGCTCGGTGCGGCTCGGGCGGCTGGCCTCCTACGTCCGCGACAAGCGCATCCCGCTGGAGCTGTGCCCCAGCTCCAACCTGCAGACCGGGGCCGCCTCCTCCTATGCCGAGCACCCGATCGGGCTGCTGCGGCGCCTGCACTTCCGGGCGACGGTCAACACCGACAACAGGCTGATGTCGCACACCAGCATGAGCCGGGAATTCGAGCATCTCGTCGACGCGTTCGGTTATACGCTCGACGACCTCGCATGGTTCTCCGTCAATGCGATGAAATCAGCGTTCATTCCTTTCGATGAACGGCTGGCGATGATCAATGACGTGGTCAAGCCCGGATATGCAGAGCTGAAATCCGAGTGGCTGTTCCAGCAGACCGCCTCCACCAGCGGTTCTTCCGGATCTGAGGGGTAGCGGCGAGGCGAACGGCGGCACGGAATGCGGACGGGCTTTCACAAGTCGTCCGCATTTCGGTGTTTGCGGGCGGCGGTCCGGCATGTTTACGGTCGTGGACCGCTCAGAGCGTTTGTTATCTCCTGTCTCCGCATTCAAGGACGCATTCACCATGAAGCAGTCTGCTGCCAAGACCCTCGGTGTCGCCGCCCTCGGTGCCGCCTTCGCCGCCGTCGGTGCGGGCGCGGCCAACGCGGCCCCGGCCGTCCCCGACGCCACGCAGGCCCTGGACTCCGTCACCCAAACCTTGCCGGCCCAGAACGTCGGACAGGCGCTGCCGGGCGCCGGTCAGGCGCTCGCCCAGGGGCAGGGTGCCCTCGGTGCCGGGCTGGCCGCCGCGCAGCCGACCGTCCAGAAGGTCCTCGCCGACGGCCCGACCGCGCCGGCCGCCGGCCTGCTCGGCGGACTGCCGCTGCAGGGCCTGCCCACGCACGGCGTGCCGGTGAACGGCATCCCGCTCGGCTGACATCCGTCGCGCGCACGACGCCGCTGGGGCGCCCCGGAGAGGTCCGGGGCGCCCCAGCGGCGTTCGCGTGCCCGGACTCACCAGGCGGTGGCCTTGGCCTTGTCCTCCGCCGGCAGCAGGATCCACAGCGCTATGTAGAGCAGGAACTGCGGGCCGGGGAGCAGGCAGGAGAGCAGGAAGACGACCCGCATCGTCGTCGCGGAGGTGCCGAAGCGCCGGGCCAGCGCGGCGCACACTCCGCCGATCATGCGGCCGTGGGTGGGGCGGGCGAGGCTGGACATCTGCGGCTCCTTCGTGAGCGTCGGGTGAGGCTCTCCGTCGATCGCCTCAACTGTCTTCCACGGTACGGAGACGAAGGGGACGAAGCGTCGCTCTACGGGGCGATCCCGACCCTGGGAATCGTCGGGGTACGACCCTGAGGGAGGTCCTCCTGGACGGTGACCGGCTCCGCCTCGTGGGGTTCGCGCTCGCCCCGGCGCCGCAGCCAGGCCCGGCCCGCCGGCACCACGGCCAAGTGGGCCAGGATCACGCCCACGGTGTTCAGCAGCAGCGAGTCGACGTCCACGACCCTGCCGGGCACCCCCGTCTGCAGCAGGGCTATGCCCAGCGAGATCAGGGCGCCCGTGGCCGCCGTACGGACCAGGGAGGTGAGCGGGGAGACGTCGAGCCTGCCGGACATCGGCAGCAGCACACCCAGCGGCGCGAGCAGCGCCAGCCCCTCGCCGAGGCGTCTGGCGGCCTCGGGCCAGCCCAGCGCCAGATCGGCCCGGATACCGGCCAGCGGGCGCAGGTTGGCGGGCATCACCCAGGGGACGTCCAGGGGGCGCAGCATCAGCCAGGCGACGAGCCCGAGGTGCGCGACGAGGAGGACACCCCCTGTCACACGGATGCGGATCGCGGCACTGCCGCCGATGGAGCCATGACGCTGCACGCCCCCCAAGACGCACCCCTGTGCACGATCGGTTCCGCATCCGTCACGCGGATGCACATGAGGTGTCCGCCACACCCACCCGTGCGCGGCCGACAGGACCTAGCCCGCCGTGACCTCGCTGGACGGCGGCTCGGTCGTTCCCGGGCGGTTGCGGACGTCGTCGGTGCACTCGTAGCGGCGCAGCGGGGCGGTGCCCGGGCCGCCCAGGACGACCGAACCGTCGCCCTCGGTCGCCGCCGAGTCGGACAGCGTGCACACGAGCTGGGCGAGGGCGTAGGAGGTGAGCTGTTCCGGCGCGGTGCTCAGCCTGAGCGTGTCGCCCGGGTCCTTCCGGCCCGGCCCGGTCACGCTCAGGCCGCCCGGCACGTACGTCGTGTAGCCCGCCGCCTTCTGCCCGGCCGACGGGGACGCGGCGAGCTGGTCCAGCAGGCCCTGCGCCACGATCACCCGGCGCCGCTCGTCCGGGGTGCCCTCCGGGACCCGGACGGTCCGGTCGACGGCGACCAGGGACGAGCCGCACAGCAGGAAGACCTGCACGGCCACCCCTTGCGAGGACTGCGTCGACACACCGGGCCCGGACGGCGTGCACGGCACCCGCGAGGGCGCCCCGCCGAAGTCCGTCGGCACCTCGGTGGGCCGGATCCCGCACCCGGTGAGCAGCGCGGCCAGGAGGGGCGCCGCCAGCAGGCTGCGTACGGTCCCTGCTCTCATGACCCCTCCTTCCCGGAATTCCCGACCTCGTCGTCCTTGGTGCCCTCGCCGTTCTCCTCCGTCAGCCGCGAGGCGTCCCGCGGCAACCGCAACGTGAACACCGCACCCCCGTCGGGTGAGTTGGCCGCGGTGATCTCACCGCCGTGGATGTGGGCGTTCTCCAGGGCGATGGACAGGCCCAGGCCGCTGCCCTCCGAACGCGGCCGGGAGGCGCTGGCCTTGTAGAAGCGGTCGAAGACGTGCGGCAGGACGTCCTCGGGGATGCCGGGCCCGTGGTCGCGCACCGCGATGACCAGGTCCTCCCCGTCGATGCGCACCGACACCCGCACCGGCGACCCGCCGTGCTTGAGCGCGTTGCCGATCAGGTTGGCCAGTATGACGTCCAGGCGGCGCGGGTCGAGGCGGGCGTGGGCGCCGCGCTCGGCGTCCAGCTCCACGGCGTCCAGCCAGGCACGGGCGTCGATGCAGGCGGTGATCTGGTCGGCGATGTCGACGTCGTCCAGGACCAGTCGGGCGGTGCCCGCGTCGAAGCGGGTGACCTCCATCAGGTTCTCGACCAGGTCGTTCAGCCGCCGTGTCTCGCTGACCACCAGCCGCACGGCCGGCTCGATCATCGGGTCGATGCTCCCGGCGTCCGCGTCCAGCTCCTCCTCCAGCACCTCCGTGACGGCGGTGATGGCGGTCAGCGGCGTCCGCAGCTCGTGGGACATGTCGGCCACGAAGCGCCGGGACGCGTCGTCCCGCGCAGCCATGTCGGCGACCCGTTTCTCCAGCGCCTCGGCCGCGTTGTTGAACGTCCGTGACAGATCGGCGAGTTCGTCCGTGCCCGAGACCCTCAGCCGGGTGTCCAGCCGGCCCTCGCCGAGCCGCCGGGCGGCCACCCCGAGCCGGTGCACCGGCTTCAGCACGGTCGTGGCGGCGGCCTGCGCGAGCAGCGCCGAGCCGATCAGCGCGAGACCCGTCGCGATCCCCAGCGACCAGGCCAGCGAGTTGAGGTCCTTGGCCTCCGGCTCCAGCGACTTGGCCATGTAGCCCGTCGGACCGCCGCCGATCAGCCGGGTGCCGGCGACCAGATACGGCGTGCCGTGGTTGTCGACCCGCTGCCAGTACAGGTGGTACGGCGACTCGTTGGAGCCGGTCACCTGCTGCCGCTTGTTCACCGCGGTGCGCAGCGAATTCGGCACGTCCTCCAGCGCGAAGCCGTTGATGCCGCCCGAGTTGCCGTACACCGTGTCGCCGCTCGGGTCCTGGGCGACCAGCAGCACGCTGAAGCGCTGGCTGCTGCCGGCCATCTGGCCCGCCACGTGCTGCAGTTCGTCCTGCGAGGGGTGCACCGGCAGTGCGCCCGCCCGGTTCTGCATCTCCTGCTGGAAGTCGCGCAGCACCGCGTCCTGGGCGCGGGTGAGCACGGCCTCCCGGTTCAGCCAGTACGCGATGCCCGACGCCGACACCGCGGCGGTGAGCGCGACCAGACCGAAGACGACGACCAGTCGCAGCCTGAGGCTGGTGAACCGCAGCCGCGACAGACTTCCCTTGCGCCCTGCGGCCCAGCCGCGCAGCCCCCCTTGCGTATCGGTCACTGAGGAGCGTCCAGGCGGTAGCCGACACCACGGACGGTACGGATCAGGGTCGGGGACGAGGGCACGTCCTCCACCTTGGCGCGCAGCCGCTGCACACACGCGTCCACCAGGCGCGAGTCGCCCAGGTAGTCGTGCTCCCACACCAGCCGCAGCAGCTGCTGCCGGGACAGCGCCTGACCGGGCCGCCGGCTCAGTTCCAGCAGCAGTCTCAGCTCGGTCGGCGTGAGCTGCAGGTCCTCGCCGTTCTTGGTGACGGTCATCGCGGACCGGTCGATGACCAGGCTGCCGAAGGCCGCCGAGTCGCTGGACTCGCGTTCGCCGCGGCGCAGTACGGCCCGGATCCGGGCGTCCAGCACGCGGCCCTGCACCGGTTTCACGACGTAGTCGTCGGCGCCGGACTCCAGTCCCACGACCACGTCGATGTCATCGTTACGGGCGGTCAGCAGGATGATCGGCAGCTGGTCGGTGCGCCGGATGCGCCGGCACACCTCGAACCCGTCGATGCCGGGCAGCATCACGTCCAGCACGATCAGATCCGGTCGCTGCTCACGCAGCAGCTTCAGACCGTCCTCACCGCTGGCAGCGGTGGCCACCCGGTGACCCTGGCGCGTCAGTGAGAGCTCCAGGGCCGTGCGGATGGCGTCGTCGTCCTCGATCAGCAACAGGGAAGGCACGGGCTCATTCTGGCCCATGGACGGGCTCCCGTACGACCTGCCGACACCATGCTCTCCCTACCGCCACCTCCTGTGCGCGCTCTGTGACGGCCCTGGGCCGGACCCCTGTGACAGGTCTGTGACAGTCGGCGGACACGGCCATGAAGGTCGCTCGGCAAGCTTTTCGGCACAGGCAAGGAAGTAACGCCGAGCAAGCCGGACACCGGAAGTCCACGACGGGGGAGCGCGAGATGAACACGCTGCACAGCATCAGCACCAGCGCAGTGGTCACGCGTCTGCACGACGTGCACCGGGGTTCCGAGAAGTCCGGCGCCGTGAGCGGGCGGGGGTGCGCTCGCGGCGCCGGGCGTCAGCACACCGGTTACATGACGGTGGTTGACGCGTACACGGGGGAAACGCACGGGGGATCCGCGTACAGGGAGGACTCGGGGGAGCGCCGCTCGCTGACCGAGGCGGAGTTCACCGCCTACGTCCAGGAGCGCCGCGCCTCCCTGTACGCCACCGCCTACCACCTGACCGGTGACCGCTTCGAGGCCGAGGACCTGCTGCAGAGCGCGCTGTTCTCGACGTACAAGGCGTGGGACCGGATCAGCGACAAGGCGGCGGTCGGCGGCTACCTGCGCCGCACCATGACCAACCTGCACATCAGCGCCTGGCGGCGCCGCAAGCTCAACGAGTACCCGACCGAGGAACTGCCGGAGACCGTCGGCGAGACGGACGCGATGCGCGGCACCGAGCTGCGCGCGGTCCTGTGGCAGGCGCTGGCCCGGCTGCCCGAACTCCAGCGCACCATGCTGGTCCTGCGCTACTACGAGGGCCGCACGGACCCGGAGATCGCGGAGATCCTCGACATCAGTGTCGGCACGGTGAAGTCCAGCATCTGGCGGTCGCTCCGCCGGCTGCGCGAGGACGAGGTCCTCAGCTTCGGCCGTGACGAGGAGGACGCCTTCGGCGAACTGGTCGCCTGAAGGCTCGGGGGGAACGACGGGGGACCAACGGGGGACCACTGGGGGGTGGGCCCACGGGGGAAACGGGGAAACAGGGGGGAGCACGGGGGAGTACCGAGAAGCGGGACTGGAGGGCCGGGGGTCCGTCCAGTCCCGCTTTGCGTGCTCGCGTGTTCTGTTACGCCGCCGTCTGCTGCCGCGCGTGCCGCCCCGCGGCGGCGGCCGCCAGCCGGCCCAGCGCCTCGTCCCGGTCGCAGGGGTGAGCGCCCAGCGCGACCTGGCGGGTCACGATCGACCGCTCCGCGCGCATCAGCCGCCAGCCGCGGCGCAGCAGGAACGGGACCGACTTGCGGCCCTCCTTGAGGTCGCGCAGGAAACGCCGGCGGAAGGTGGTGGCCGGGCCGCGGGTCAGGCACAGCGCGTCCGCCAGCACGCCCAGTTCACGGCAGCGTTCCACGATCTCCGCGGCGAAGATGCCCTCCGCGATGAACAGCGGGGTGCGCCCGATGTGCAGCGTCTCCTCGCCGCTACGGGCGCTCAGCGAGATGTCGTACACCGGTACCGGCGTCGACCCGGAGGCGCACAGGCGGGTGATGGCCTCGACGGCGACGTCCGCGTCCCACGACTCCGGGTGGTCCCAGTCGATGTCCGAACTTCCGTCCACCAGCGGCAGCGTCGGGTCGTCGCCCTCCTTGTAGAAGTCGTCGAGGCGCAGGACGGGGAGCCCGGAACGGGCGGCGACGAGTGACTTGCCCGAGCCCGAGGGGCCGCACAGCAGCACGACGCGGGCGGGGGACGGGGGATGAATGCTCACGGAACACCAGTTTGACGCATGGTGGGCCGCCTGCCGACCCCGCGGGTCGGCTTTTGAGCGTGACCCTCACCTCAACTACCCTGTGTGCTGACCTCATTACCCTGCACACCAGAAGGTGGCACCAGCGATGGCCCGACACGCTTCCCCCCAGCACCCCACCGCGCGGCGCGCCCTGATCGCCCTCGCGACCGCAGGCGCGGCCCTGGGCGCGGGCGCGGCGACGGCGCACGCGGCCGCCGCCCCGGTCCTCGACGTGCCGTGGCGTCCCACCTCGCTCGGCAACGTCGACCCCGACGCGGGCCTGACGGCCCTCACCGGGACGGTCGGCTACGTCACCGGCCCGGTCGCCGACCTCAAGCCCAACCCGCTCGCCGGTACCGGCGTCGACCCGCTGAACAACGGCGTGGGCACCCAGGTCGCCGACTTCAAGCCGGTCGGCACGCAGATGCTGACGGGTCCGGTCGCGCAGGCCAAGTCGCTGAGCGCGGTGCCGGGCGTGGGTCTGGTGACCGGTCTGCTGGGCGGCGGTACGGGCGCCCCGCTGGGCTGAACTCCGACCGGCACGAGGAGAGCCGCGCCGCCCCCGGACGGAGGGGTGGCGCGGCTCTCCGGCTCTGCGGGGCCGTCAGGTCGTCAGGTCGTCAGGTCGTCAGTACGACGAACCCGACGCGCCCAGCGAGCCCGTGGGGTGCCAGACCGTCTTGGTCTCCAGGAACGCCGTCATGCGGTCGATGCCAGGAGTTGCCGACCAGTCGTCCACAGGCTGTGGACGAAGGACGCGCTTCAGGTTGTCGGCCGCGGCGATCTCCAGCTCCTTCGCCAGGACGCCGTCGGCGCCGGCGAGGTCGATCGCGTTGACGTCCTGGTGCGCGGCCAGCGGGGCCGCGATCTCCGCCGTACCGCCGGAGAGGACGTTGACCACACCGCCGGGCAGGTCCGAGGTGGCCAGCACCTCGCCCAACGACAGAGCGGGGAGCGGGGACTTCTCGCTCGCGATCACGATCGCCGTGTTGCCGGTCGCGATCACCGGGGCGATCACGGACACCAGGCCCAGGAAGGAGGACTCCTGGGGGGCGAGGACGACCACGACGCCCGTCGGCTCCGGCGAGGAGAGGTTGAAGAACGGGCCCGCCACCGGGTTCCCGCCGCCCACGACCTGGGCGATCTTGTCGGTCCAGCCGGCGTACCAGACCCAGCGGTCGATCGCGGCGTCCACCTGGGCGGCGGCCTTCGACTTGGACAGGCCCTCCGCGTCGGCGACCTCGCGGACGAACTGCTCGCGACGGCCCTCCAGCATCTCCGCGATGCGGTAGAGGATCTGGCCGCGGTTGTACGCGGTCGCGCCGGACCAGCCGCCGAACGCCTTGCGGGCGGCGACGACCGCGTCACGGGCGTCCTTGCGGGAGGACCGGGGAGCGTTGGCCAGCCAGTTGCCCTTGGAGTCCGTCACCTCGTACACCCGGCCGCTCTCGGAACGCGGGAACTTCCCGCCGACGTACAGCTTGTAGGTCTTGAAGACCGACAGCCGCACGTCGGTCTTTTCCGTCTTCTCAGACATCGAGGTACGCCTCCAGGCCGTGACGACCGCCCTCGCGGCCGAAGCCCGACTCCTTGTAGCCGCCGAACGGCGAGGTCGGGTCGAACTTGTTGAACGTGTTGGACCAGACGACGCCGGCGCGCAGCTTGTTCGCGACGGCCAGGATCCGGGAACCCTTCTCGGTCCAGATGCCGGCGGAGAGGCCGTACTGGGTGTTGTTGGCCTTGGCGACGGCCTCGTCGGGCGTGCGGAAGGTCAGGACCGACAGCACCGGGCCGAAGATCTCGTCGCGGGCGATGGTGTGCGCCTGGGTGACGTTCGTGAACAGCGTCGGGGCGAACCAGTAGCCGGAGGTCGGCAGTTCGCAGGCGGGGGACCAGCGCTCGGCGCCCTCCGCCTCGCCCTGCTCGACGAGCGAGGTGATGCGGGAGAGCTGCTCGGCGGAGTTGATCGCGCCGATGTCGGTGTTCTTGTCCAGCGGGTCGCCGAGACGCAGGGTCGACAGGCGGCGCTTGAGGGAGTCCAGCAGCTCGTCCTGGATCGACTCCTGGACCAGGAGGCGGCTGCCCGCGCAGCAGACCTGGCCCTGGTTGAAGAAGATGCCCGTGACGATGCCCTCGACGGCCTGGTCGATCGGGGCGTCGTCGAAGACGATGTTGGCGCCCTTGCCGCCCAGTTCGAGGGTGAGCTTCTTCTTCGTGCCCGCGACCGTGCGGGCGATCTCCTTGCCCACGGCCGTGGAGCCGGTGAAGGCGACCTTGTTGACGTCCGGGTGCCCGACGAGCGCGGCGCCCGCGTCGCCGTAGCCCGGAAGGATGTTGACGACACCCTTGGGCAGGCCCGCCTGGCGGCAGATGTCCGCGAAGAACAGCGCGGAGAGCGGGGTGGTCTCGGCGGGCTTGAGGACGACCGTGTTGCCGGTCGCCAATGCCGGGGCGATCTTCCACGCCAGCATCAGCAGCGGGAAGTTCCAGGGGATGACCTGGCCCGCGACGCCCAGCGGGCGCGGGTTCGCGCCGAAGCCCGCGTGGTCGAGCTTGTCCGCCCAGCCCGCGTAGTAGAAGAAGTGCGCGGCGACCAGCGGGAGGTCCGCGTCGCGGGTCTCCTTGATCGGCTTGCCGTTGTCCAGCGTCTCCAGGACGGCCAGCTCGCGGCTGCGCTCCTGGATGATGCGGGCGATGCGGAACAGGTACTTGGCGCGCTCGGAGCCCGGCAGCGCCGACCACTTCTCGAACGCCTTGCGGGCGGCCTTCACCGCACGGTCGACGTCCGCCTCGCCGGCCTGGGCGACCTCGGAGAGGACCTCCTCGGTGGACGGCGAGACCGTCTTGAAGACCTTGCCGTCGGCCGCCTCCACGAACTCGCCGTCGATGAACAGGCCGTAGGAAGGGGCGATGTCGACGACGGAGCGGGACTCGGGCGCCGGTGCGTACTCGAATGCGGTGGTCATCTTTTCCTTGGCCATGGTGATCAGTCCACCGTCACGTAGTCGGGGCCGGAGTAGCGGCCGGTGGCCAGCTTCTGACGCTGCATCAGCAGGTCGTTCAGGAGCGAGGAGGCGCCGAAGCGGAACCAGTGGTTGTCCAGCCAGTCCTCGCCCGCGGTCTCGTTGACCAGGACCAGGAACTTGATGGCGTCCTTGGTGGTGCGGATGCCGCCGGCGGGCTTCACGCCGACCTGGACGCCGGTCTGGGCGCGGAAGTCGCGCACCGCCTCCAGCATCAGCAGGGTGTTGGCGGGGGTCGCGTTCACGGCGACCTTGCCGGTGGACGTCTTGATGAAGTCCGCGCCCGCCAGCATGCCCAGCCAGCTCGCCCGGCGGATGTTGTCGTACGTGGACAGCTCGCCGGTCTCGAAGATGACCTTCAGGCGGGCGCTCGTACCGCAGGCCTCCTTCACGGCGACGATCTCGTCGTACACCTTCAGGTACTTGCCCGCGAGGAACGCGCCCCGGTCGATGACCATGTCGATCTCGTCGGCGCCCGCGGCGACGGCGTCACGGACGTCGGCGAGCTTCACGTCGAGGGCGGCACGGCCGGCCGGGAAGGCGGTGGCGACCGAGGCGACCTTGACGCCGGAACCGGCGACGGCCTCCTTGGCGACGGCCACCATGTCGGGGTAGACGCAGACGGCCGCCGTGGTCGGGGTCGTCCGGTCCGTCGGGTCCGGGTGGACCGCCTTGGCGCCGAGCGCCCGGACCTTGCCCGGGGTGTCCGCGCCTTCCAGCGTCGTCAGGTCGACCATCGAGATGGCGAGGTCGATGGCGTACGCCTTCGCGGTGGTCTTGATGGAACGGGTGCCGAGAGACGCGGCGCGCGCCTCCAGGCCGACCGCGTCGACGCCGGGCAGCCCGTGGAGGAAGCGGCGCAGCGTGCTGTCGGACGCGGTGACGTCAGCGAGAGCGTGTGCTGTGGGTGCAGTGGGCATGGTCACCAGACGAGCATATCTACGCGCGTAGCGGCTGTATAGCCCCGGGTGCTCATTGCCTGGTTGTCGATCACGGATGAGCGCCGGTACGGGGGCGCGTAGCTGCGCTTGCGGCGGCGTCGTGCAGAATCGGGAGCATGACGACCCCGGACCACCAGTCGGCCACCGCCAAGGACCTGACCTACCGCTCGCCCATGGCGCTCATGGCCGGTGTGCTGCTGCTCGCGCTGGCCGCCTGGCTGGGCTTCGACGCACTGGTCCGCGGCGCCGGGCGCACCCCCTGGATCGCACTCGCCGCGCTGATCCTGGTCGTCCCGCTGGTGATCGCCTTCACCCTGCGGCCGGCGGTCTTCTCGGGCGAGGACCGGCTGCGGGTGCGTAACCCCTTCCGGGTGATCACCCTGCCCTGGGGGGAGGTCGCCTCCCTGCGCTCCGGCTACACCAACGAGGTCATCGACAACTCCGGCACCAAGTACCAGCTGTGGGCCATCCCCGTGTCGCTGCGCGCCCGTAAGAAGGCCGCGCGCCAGCAGAGCCGGGCAAAGGCGGCGGCCAAGGGCGAGGGGAGCTCCATGGGCCCAGGGCCCGGCGGCTTCGGCCTCTTCGGCGGCCTCGGCGGCCACGACGGGCCGACCCGCGCCGAGACCGACCAGATCATGGACGACCTGCGCGCCGCCCAGGAGCGGCGCGGGCAGGCCAAGTCGGCGCAGGGCGAGGTGACCGTGCGCTGGGCCTACGAGGTGATCGCGCCCGTGGCCGCCGGGGCGGTGCTGCTGGCGGTGCTGCTGGCGATCGGGTGAGGGCGGCCGCCGGGGCCTGACCCCCAGCCCACTCACAGTCGTACGGGTCATCATCGGCTACCGCTGCGCGCAACCGCCGGGACCGCAACCCGCCGTGCCGTCCGACCGTCTGGAAGTCCAAGAACCCCAGCCCTGGGCAGCCCCTGCCGTTGCCCGAGTCCCGCCTTCCCGACGGCCGGCCTTCCTGGGACGGTGAGCGGGCGCGCCGGTGAGACGACAGCGAGGGGCTGTGGTTCAACGGGCTGCGCGGCATCCGGCACAACTGGGACGACCTGAGGAAGGTCGAGTGCGTGGGCACCGAGCTGACGCTGGGCAGTCGGCAGGCAGCCTTCACCCAGTGGTCGGCGTACGCGCCGCGCAGCGAGGAGAGCGGCCGGGGCTGCCCGCTGTGGCCGCTCGCGGTGGTGCCGGCCGTGGTGTGGACCGCGGCCATCGTGCTCCTCCCGCAGGCCGGTGCCCACGTACGACGGAGGGGTGCCCCTGGAGTCAGGGGCACCCCTCCGTCGCAGGTGAACGTCGTAGGTGAACTCAGATGCCGGCGGCGGCGGACAGGTCCCACTTGATGGCCGCGAGCAGCTCGGCCGCGCGGGTGTGGGCTGCCGGAAGGCCGGCGTGGTCCGCGACCGGTACCACGACCTCCAGGTAGCACTTCAGCTTCGGCTCGGTGCCGCTCGGGCGGACGATCACCCGGGCGCCGTCGAGCGTGTAGCGCAGGCCATCCGTGGGCGGCAGCTTGTCCGTGCCCTTGGTGAGGTCCTCGGCCCGCGTGATCGACAGGCCCGCCAGCTCGGTCGGGGGCTGCTCGCGCAGGCGGCGCATCGCGTCCGAGATGACGGAGAGGTCCTGGACGCGGACCGACAGCTGGTCGGTGGCGTGCAGGCCGTGCTCCACGGCCAGGTCGTCCAGCAGGTCGAGGAGGGTGCGGTCCTGCTCCTTGAGGGCCGAGGCCAGCTCGGTGATCAGGAGCGCGGCGGTGATGCCGTCCTTGTCCCGGACGCCCTCCGGGTCCACGCAGTAGCCGAGGGCCTCCTCGTAGCCGTAGCGCAGGCCGTCCACGCGGGCGATCCACTTGAAGCCGGTGAGGGTCTCCTCGTACGGGAGGTTCGCCTTCTCGGCGATGCGGCCGAGGAGGGAGGAGGAGACGATCGACTCCGCGAAGGTGCCGGTGGCGCCGCGGGCCACCAGGTGGGCGGCGAGCAGCGCGCCGACCTCGTCGCCGCGCAGCATCCGCCAGGCGTCCCCGCCCTTGACGGCCACGGCGCAGCGGTCGGCGTCGGGGTCGTTGGCGATGACCAGGTCCGGGTCGGTCGCGCGGGCCTGCGCGAACGCCAGGTCCATCGCGCCCGGCTCCTCCGGGTTGGGGAAGGCGACCGTCGGGAAGTCCGGGTCCGGGTCGGCCTGCTCGGCGACCAGCACCGGCTCGGGGAAGCCGGCGCGGGCGAACGCGGCCAGCAGAACGTCCTTGCCGACACCGTGCATCGCCGTGTAGACCGTGCGGGCGGTGCGGGGGGAGCCGGGGGCGAGGACCGCGTCCGTACGGGCCAGATAGGCGTCCAGGACCGCGTCGTCCAGGGTCTCCCAGCCGGTGTCCGGGCGGGGGACGTCGTTCAGCGAGACGATCGCGTCGATCTCGGCGGCGATCTCCGCGTCCGCCGGCGGGACGATCTGGGAGCCGTCGCCGAGGTAGACCTTGTAGCCGTTGTCCCGGGGCGGGTTGTGGCTGGCGGTGACCTCCACGCCCGCGACCGCGCCCAGGTGCCTTATCGCGAAGGCCAGGACGGGGGTCGGCAGGGGACGGGGGAGGACGGCCGCGCGCAGGCCGGCGCCGGTCATGACGGCGGCGGTGTCCCGGGCGAAGTCGGCGGACTTGTGGCGGGCGTCGTAGCCGATGACGACGAGGCCGCCGGTCTGGCCGTTCTTCTTCAGGTAGGCGGCGAGGCCGGCGGCGGCGCGGATGACCACCGAGCGGTTCATGCGCATCGGGCCGGCGCCGAGTTCACCTCGCAGGCCGGCCGTGCCGAACTGGAGGGTGCCGCTGAAGCGGGCGGAGAGTTCGGTGACGTCCCCGGCCTCGATCAGCTTGGCCAGTTCGTCGCGGGTCTCCGGGTCCGGGTCCTCGGCGAGCCATGCGCTGGCCTTGGCGATGAGATCGTCGTGCACCTTGGGATCAACCTCTCCGTGTTTGCCTCGTCCACTGGGGGCTCCGCCCCCAGACCCCTGTTTCCCACCCGCCCCCCGAATCTGTTGGAAAGCAGGCGGATGGGCTCAGCGGCGTTTACAGCCTGCCCAGCACCTGCGTCAGAAGCTGTCCCATTCGCGCCGCCGAGTCGCGGCCCGCCTGGAGGACCTCCTCGTGGTTGAGGGGCTCGCCGGTCATGCCCGCCGCGAGGTTGGTGACCAGGGAGATACCCAGCACCTCGGCGCCGGCCTCACGGGCGGCGATCGCCTCCAGGACCGTGGACATGCCGACCAGGTCCGCGCCGATCACACGGGCCATGCGGATCTCGGCCGGGGTCTCGTAGTGCGGGCCGGGGAACTGCGCGTAGACGCCCTCCTCCAGGGAGGAGTCGATCTCCTTGCACAGGGCGCGCAGACGGGGGGAGTAGAGGTCCGTCAGGTCGACGAAGTTGGCGCCGACGATCGGGGACGTGGCCGTCAGGTTGATGTGGTCGCTGATCAGGACCGGCTGGCCGGGGCGCATGCCCTCGCGCAGGCCGCCGCAGCCGTTGGTGAGGACCACGGTCTTGCAGCCGGCGGCGACGGCCGTGCGGACGCCGTGCGCGACGGCGGCCACGCCGCGGCCCTCGTAGTAGTGCGTGCGGCCCAGGAAGACCAGGGCGCGCTTGTCACCGAAGGAGTACGAGCGGATCTTGCCGCCGTGCCCCTCGACGGCCGGCGGCGGGAAGCCGGGCAGCTCGGTGACCTGGAACTCGGCGTCGGGTGCGCCCAGGGCGTCGACGGCCGGAGCCCAGCCGGAGCCCATCACGAGGGCGACGTCGTGGGTCTCGGCGCCGGTGAGTTCGCGCAGGCGCGCGGCGGCGGCGTCGGCGGCGGCGTAGGGGTCGCCCTGGATGTCGTCCGGAAGAAGAGATGCGTTCACGCCGATGAGGGTAGCCGGTCTTCGCCTACGCGCGTAGATGACAGACCTCACGGGAATGCTTTCGTTGTCTTGTCGTTTCCGACGAAGCGTGGGCAAAGCCGCAGCAAGGCCGCTGTCCGGCCGGCCTCAGCAGGGGCGCTTGCGGAGTTCCATCACATAGTCGTGGGGCGCCCCCGCCGATTCGGCCGCGTCCGCGATCTCCCCCAGGTACCGGGCCGAGGGCAGGCCGCCCTCGTAGGCGTTGAGGGCGTACGTCCATGCCGACTCCTCGCCGTCCAGGGTGTGCACCCGGACCCGGACCCGGCGGTAGATGCCGAGGCCGACGCCCTCCCAGCGGTCGAGGGACTCCTCGTCCATGGGCGCGATGTCGTACAGGCCGACGAAGACCTGGGCGCCGGGCTCCTCGACGATCGTCGCCAGCGCGCCCTCCCAGCCCAGCTGTTCGCCGCCGAAGGTCAGCCGCCAGCCGTTCAGCCAGCCGATGGCGCGCAGCGGGGAGTGCGGGGCGCGGCGGGACATCAGCCGCGCTTCGAGGTTGCAGGCGTACGCGGCATAGAGCGACATGGGGAGAGGGTACGGCAGGAGAAACTCCTGACTCTCCCGTTCTCTCCCGTTCTTTTCCGTACCGGAGACAGCCGCCCGCCGCCCCCCGGGCAGTAGCACCTTGAAGCGTGCGGGACAATGGGGTACGTGACTCGGATCGTGATCATCGGTGGCGGACCCGGCGGATACGAAGCGGCGCTGGTCGCCGCTCAGCTCGGTGCGGAGGTGACCGTCGTCGACTGCGACGGTCTGGGCGGAGCGTCGGTGCTGACCGACTGCGTGCCGTCGAAGACCCTTATCGCTACGGCCGAGGTGATGACCACCTTCGACTCCTCGTACGAGGAGCTGGGGATCATCGTCGCCGACGACACCCCGCCGCTGGAGCAGGCGGCCCGGGTGGTGGGCGTGGATCTGGGGAAGGTCAACCGCCGTGTGAAGCGGCTCGCGCTCGCCCAGTCGCACGACATCACCGCGTCCGTCACGCGGGCCGGCGCCCGGGTCATGCGTGGCCGCGGCCGGCTGGACGGCATGCAGGCCCTCGACGGTTCCCGCAAGGTCGTCGTCAGCACCGCCGACGGCACCGAGGAGACCCTCACCGCCGACGCAGTCCTCATCGCCACCGGTGGCCACCCGCGCGAGCTGCCCGACGCCCAGCCCGACGGCGAGCGCATCCTCAACTGGACCCAGGTCTACGACCTCACCGAGCTGCCGGAAGAGCTGATCGTGGTCGGCTCCGGTGTGACCGGTGCCGAGTTCGCCGGTGCCTACCAGGCGCTCGGGTCCAAGGTGACCCTGGTGTCCTCGCGCGACCGCGTGCTGCCGGGTGAGGACCCGGACGCCGCCGCCGTCCTGGAGGACGTCTTCCGGCGCCGCGGCATGAACGTCATGGCCCGCTCCCGCGCGCAGTCCGCCAAGCGCGTCGGCGACCGGGTCGAGGTGACCCTGGCCGACGGCCGCGTCATCACCGGCTCGCACTGCCTCATGGCCGTCGGCGCCATCCCGAACAGCGCGGGGCTCGGGCTGGAGGACGCGGGCGTGAAGCTGCGCGACTCGGGCCACATCTGGACCGACAAGGTCTCGCGTACGACCGCTCCCGGCGTCTACGCGGCCGGTGACGTGACCGGTGTCTTCGCCCTCGCGTCCGTCGCCGCCATGCAGGGACGTATCGCCATGTACCACTTCCTCGGCGACGCGGTGGCCCCGCTGAACCTGAAGACGGTCTCCTCCAACGTCTTCACCGACCCCGAGATCGCCACCGTCGGCTACAGCCAGGCGGACGTGGACGCGGGCAAGATCGACGCCCGGGTCGTGAAGCTGCCGCTGCTGCGCAACCCGCGCGCCAAGATGCAGGGCATCCGGGACGGCTTCGTGAAGATCTTCTGCCGGCCGGGTACCGGGATCGTCGTGGGCGGTGTCGTGGTGGCGCCGCGCGCCTCGGAACTGATCCACCCCATCTCGATCGCCGTCGACAACAATCTGACGGTCGAGCAGATCGCGAACGCCTTCACGGTGTACCCCTCCCTTTCGGGGTCGATCGCGGAGGTGGCACGGCAGCTGCACACCCGCAAGGCGGGCGTCGAGGCCTGACGGCCGGACCCGGCTTTCCCGCTGGTCAAGGGGAGTTGTCGAGCATGCGTGCGACATGGGCGGGGAGATTAGGCCCTATACCACTTCCCGTCCTGCCGTACGAACAACTTCTGTTATTCGGCGCAAACTGCTGAAAGCAGACGGTCGTTGGGGTTACTGTCAGTTTCGTGTTCGCTGCAGAACGTCGCCAATTGATCCTCGAAATGGTGCGAGCGAACGGGGCCGTGTCGCTCCGTGAACTCGCCCGCGTCGTCCAGACCTCCGAAGTGACCGTACGGCGGGACGTGCGCGCACTGGAGGCAGAAGGACTCCTCGACCGCCGGCACGGCGGTGCGGTATTGCCGGGCGGGTTCACGCGGGAGTCCGGCTTTCCGCAGAAGTCCCATCTCGCGACCGCCGAGAAGACGGCCATCGCCGATCTCGCCGCGGGACTCGTCGAAGAGGGCGAGGCCATCGTGGTCGGCGCGGGTACGACCACGCAGGAGCTGGCCCGCCGGCTCGCGCGGGTGCCCGGGCTGACCGTCGTCACCAACTCCCTTCTGGTGGCACAGGCGTTGGCCCACGCCAACCGCGTGGAGGTCGTGATGACCGGCGGCACCCTGCGCGGCTCCAACTACGCCCTCGTCGGCTCCGGAGCGGAGCAGTCCCTGCAGGGGCTGCGGGTGTCGAAGGCGTTCCTCTCGGGGAGCGGCCTGACCGCGGAGCGGGGGCTGTCCACGTCCAACATGCTCTCGGCGTCCGTCGACCGTGCGCTGGTGCAGGCCGCGGCAGAGGTCGTGGTCCTCGCCGACCACACCAAGCTGGGTACGGACACCATGTTCCAGACGGTGCCGACCGATGTCATCACCCGGCTGGTCACCGACGAGCCGCCCGCGCACGACGATCGCGCCGCCACGGAGTTGCAGGCTCTCGCGGATCAGGGGGTGCAGATCGCTGTCGCGGGGGCGAGCAGCCCTCCGGGGGGTGAGCAGTTGCCAGCGGCGCGTCAGCGGGGTCTGCCTGGGCCCCGGCGGGGGCAGGGCGGGTTGCGGGGGATGCTCGGGGAGCAGTCGCCAGGCGTTGAGCGGGGTCGGGTGGCTGACCTTCGTCGGCGCTGAGGTTCGTTCGCCTATTCGCCGTAGGGCTTGTGGCGTGTGGGCGGGTGCGGGTTCGAGGTGGCTGGTCGCGCCCCGCGGCGGAGCCGCTAATAGATGCAGCCCCGCGCCCCTGGGTAGGTTGCGCCCAGACGACTCAAATAGCGGACGCCCGGCAGAGTCTTTGTCCACCGGGCGTCGCTCAGAGTCCTGACGTCAGTCCTTGATCTCGCAGATCGCGGCGCCGGACGTCACCGAGGCGCCTACCTCGAAGTTGAGGCCCTTGATGGTGCCCGCCTTGTGGGCGTTGAGGGGCTGTTCCATCTTCATGGCCTCGAGGACGACCACCAGGTCGCCTTCCTTGACCTCCTGGCCCTCCTCGACCGCGACCTTCACGATCGTGCCCTGCATCGGGGAGGCGAGGGTGTCGCCGGAGGCCACCGGGCCGGACTTCTTGGCCGCGCGGCGCTTCGGCTTGGCGCCGGCCGCGAGGCCGGTGCGGGCCAGGGACATGCCCAGGGAGGCCGGGAGGGAGACCTCCAGGCGCTTGCCGCCGACCTCGACGACGACCGTCTCGCGGTTCGTCTCCTCCTCGGCCTCGGCCTCGGCGGGGGTCGCGAACGGCTTGATCTCGTTGACGAACTCCGTCTCGATCCAGCGGGTGTGGACCGTGAAGGGCTCGGCGGAACCGGTCAGCTCCGGGGCGAACGCCGGGTCCTGCACGACCGCGCGGTGGAACGGGATCGCCGTCGCCATGCCCTCGACCTGGAACTCCTCCAGGGCGCGGGCGGCCCGCTCCAGGGCCTCCTTGCGGGTGCGGCCGGTGACGATCAGCTTGGCGAGCAGGGAGTCCCAGGCCGGGCCGATGACCGAGCCGGACTCCACGCCCGCGTCCAGGCGGACGCCGGGGCCGGACGGCGGGGTGAACTTGGTGACCGTGCCGGGAGCCGGGAGGAAGTTGCGGCCCGGGTCCTCGCCGTTGATCCGGAACTCGAACGAGTGTCCGCGCAGGGCGGGGTCGTCGTAGCCCAGCTCCTCGCCGTCGGCGATACGGAACATCTCGCGGACCAGGTCGATGCCGGCGACCTCCTCGGTCACCGGGTGCTCCACCTGGAGGCGGGTGTTCACCTCCAGGAAGGAGATCGTGCCGTCCTGGCCGACCAGGAACTCACAGGTGCCGGCACCCTCGTACGCGGCCTCCTTCAGGATCGCCTTCGAGGCGCGGTACAGCTCGGCTACCTGCTCCTCGGAGAGGAACGGCGCCGGGGCCTCCTCGACCAGCTTCTGGTGGCGACGCTGCAGGGAGCAGTCACGGGTGGAGACCACGACCACGTTGCCGTGCTTGTCGGCCAGGCACTGGGTCTCGACGTGGCGGGGGCGGTCGAGGTAGCGCTCGACGAAGCACTCGCCACGGCCGAAGGCGGCGACCGCCTCGCGGACCGCCGACTCGTACAGCTCCGGGACCTCTTCGAGGGTGCGGGCGACCTTCAGGCCGCGGCCGCCGCCACCGAAGGCGGCCTTGATGGCGATCGGCAGGCCGTGCTGCTCGGCGAAGGCCACGACCTCCTCGGCACCGCTCACCGGGTCGGGCGTACCGGCCACCAGGGGGGCGCCGGCGCGCTGGGCGATGTGACGGGCGGCGACCTTGTCACCCAGGTCGCGGATGGCCTGCGGGGGCGGGCCGATCCAGATCAGACCGGCGTCCAGGACCGCCTGCGCGAAGTCGGCGTTCTCCGAGAGGAAGCCGTAGCCCGGGTGGATCGCGTCCGCACCGGACTCGCGAGCGGCGTTCAGCACCTTCTCGATGTCCAGATAGCTGGTGGCGGGGGTCTCACCACCCAGGGCGAACGCCTCATCCGCGGCGCGGACATGCAGAGCGTCCCGGTCCGGGTCGGCGTAGACGGCCACGCTCGCGATCCCGGCATCCCGGCAGGCCCGGGCAACGCGGACAGCGATTTCGCCACGGTTGGCGATGAGCACCTTGCGCACGATTGAGGCTCCCTCCTTGAAACAAGCCGAGTTTAGGGACTGCCGACACGGCACTTCGACCCGTCCCCAATGGTGAGCTTGCCCACACGGAGCGTGATACGAGGCTCGCTCGACCCGCGAAATCCCTTGTCGCACCTCGGTACGCAGGACTCCTCCGGAAAACCCTAGCCCCGTCATGTGGTCAAGGTCTCTGTGAGAGCGTGCTGCGGCCCACTCTGTTTCTTTGTCGAGTCCCTACGAATGGCCCAATGATTCTTTGCCGGTGACCGAACCCTTGTCCCTGGGTTTACCCGTTAGTAGCGTTCGCGATGACTCGAACGTACTTCAGGTAACAGCAGCTCTGCTCGGGCTGAGGTCGAAGGTGGGTGGGGGCCGGTGGTGCGCAGACCGGTGGCATGGGTCGTAGCGGTCGTCCTCTTGGCCGAGGCGTTGGTGATCGGGGCGCTGAACTGGTTCCTCGGGGTGGTGGTGCACCGCCAGCAGATGTCCCTGGCCGGCCTCGACCCCGACGTCATGTCGACGTCCTCGAAGATCGCCGGGGTGGCCTTCGGTCTCTACTTCGCTTTGTGCGCTCTGGTGGCCCTGCTCGTGGCGATACGCAACCGCGCCCCCGCGGGCTTCGGGCGTGTCGTGCTGATCAGCGTGGCGGTCGTGCACGGCCTGCTGGGCGCCTTCACCCTGAGCCCGGTGGGCTGGCCGGCCTTCGTGTTCATGGTCGTGATGCTCGGCCTCCTCGTCCTGCTCCTGGTGTCGTACGACCCTGAGGACGGCCCGGAGCAGGGTGCCTCCGGCGGTGCCCCGGAGGCGGGCGGCGACCCGTTGGCCGAGGGCGAGCCGGCCGGGGCCCCGGGTGCCGTGGGCGAGTCGCACAGCCGGACGGACGAGCCCCAGGACGGGGACGACGAGCCGCAGGACTCCGTCCCCGCCCAGATCACTCAGCCGTTGCCCACAACTCTGTGATGCCGATGCCCAGTTCGGCCAGCAGCCGCCGTACGAGGGGCAGGCTGATGCCGATCACGTTGCCGTGGTCGCCGTTGATGCCCTCGATGAACGGCGCCGAGAGGCCGTCCAGGGTGAACGCTCCGGCGACGTAGAGAGGTTCGCCCGAGGCCACGTACGCGGCGATCTCCTCGTCCGAGGGCTCGCCGAAGCGGACGACCGTGGACGCGAGTCCGGCGACGTACCGCTTGGCCGTCGTGTCCCAGATGCAGTGGCCCGTCTGGAGGGTCCCGGCGCGCCCGCGCATCGACTTCCAGCGGGCGGCGGCCTCCTCGGCGTCGGCCGGCTTGCCGAGCGCCTGCCCGTCCAGCTCCAGCACCGAGTCGCAGCCGATCACCAGGGCGCCCTGCACCTCCGGCTTCGCCGCCACGACCGAGGCCTTGGCCTCGGCGAGAGCGAGCGCCAGCTCGGCCGGGGTCGGTGCGGTGACGGCGTCCTCGTCGACGTCGCTCACGATCACCTCGGGGGCGAGGCCGGCCTGGCGTAGCAGGGCCAGGCGGGCGGGGGACCGGGATGCGAGCACGAGGCGTCTGCGCGGCTTTGCAGTCATGCGGTCAGGTTAGCGGGGCCGCCGGGCTACCTCAGGCCGAGCACGATCATGCCGAGGAACATGGCCAGGGCCATGACGAAGCCGAGCCGCCGGAGCATCTCCTGCGTGTCGCGGAGTTCCTTCGGCGGCTCGTCTTCGGGGTCTGACCACAGCATGCCACCAGCGTGGGGCTTGGGCCGGGGAGGGTGCCTGAGTAGGGGTACTCAAATTGGCACCCTTTGTTGTTCTGAGCTGCGCCCACGCGGCTGAGCCGCATGTTGTTACAGCCCCGCGCCCCCGGGTTTGCTGTCCTCAGCTTGGCCAGTAGGTGCGGGTCCACGACGCCGGGCCAGGGCGCGGGACCTGGTGGCCTGCGATGCGGGACGGGTCCGACCAGGAGTCCCTCGGGCCCGGTGCGCCGGGTGGCATTGCTGCTGCCGCCACGGCGCGGGCGCGGACCACCGCCAGAGCGGCGGCCAGCTCCTCCGGGGTGGGGTTGCCTCGTACGACCTTGATGTTCATGACCGCTCCAAGGGTCCGCGGGGCCTAGAGGGGGATGTTGCCGTGCTTCTTCGGAGGCAGGGATTCCCGCTTGGTGCGCAGCTGACGCAGACCCCGGACGATGTGGCCGCGGGTGTCCGACGGCATGATCACCGCGTCGATGTAGCCGCGCTCGGCCGCGATGTAGGGGTTGAGGAGGGTGTCCTCGTACTCCTGGATCAGGCGCGCGCGCACGGCTTCGAGGTCCTCGCCGTTCGCCTCCGCTTCGGCGATGGTGCGGCGGTGCAGGATGTTGACGGCGCCCTGGGCGCCCATCACGGCGATCTGGGCGGTCGGCCAGGCGAGGTTCAGGTCGGCGCCCAGGTGCTTGGAGCCCATGACGTCGTACGCGCCGCCGAAGGCCTTGCGGGTGATGACCGTGATGAGCGGGACGGTCGCCTCCGCGTAGGCGTAGATCAGCTTTGCGCCGCGGCGGATGATGCCCGTGTGCTCCTGGTCGACGCCCGGGAGGAAGCCCGGCACGTCCACGAAGGTGAGCACCGGGAGGTTGAAGGCGTCGCAGGTGCGCACGAAGCGCGCCGCCTTCTCACTGGCGTCGATGTCGAGGCAGCCGGCGAACTGCATCGGCTGGTTCGCGACGATGCCCACCGGGTGGCCCTCGACCCGGCCGAAGCCGGTGACCATGTTCGGCGCGAACAGGGCCTGGGTCTCGAAGAACTCGGCGTCGTCCAGGACGTGTTCGACCACCGTGCGGATGTCGTACGGCTGGTTCGCGCTGTCCGGGACCAGGGTGTCCAGCTCCAGGTCCTCCCCGGTGACGGCGAGGTCCGCCTCCTCCGGGAAGACCGGGGGCTCGCTGAGGTTGTTGGACGGCAGGTACGACAGCAGCTGCTTGACGTACTCGATGGCGTCCTTCTCGTCGCCGGCCATGTGGTGGGCCACGCCGGACGTCGAGTTGTGGGTGCGGGCGCCGCCCAGCTCCTCGAAGCCGACGTCCTCGCCGGTGACCGTCTTGATGACGTCCGGGCCCGTGATGAACATGTGCGACGTCTGGTCGACCATCACCGTGAAGTCGGTGATCGCGGGCGAGTAGACCGCACCGCCCGCGCACGGGCCGACGACCAGGCTGATCTGCGGGATCACGCCGGACGCGTGGGTGTTGCGGCGGAAGATCTCGCCGTACGCGCCGAGGGAGGCGACTCCCTCCTGGATGCGGGCGCCGCCGGAGTCGTTGATGCCGATGACCGGGCAGCCGGTCTTCAGCGCGAAGTCCATGACCTTGACGATCTTCTGGCCGTAGACCTCGCCGAGCGCGCCGCCGAAGACCGTGAAGTCCTGCGAGAACACCGCCACGGGGCGGCCGTCGACCGTGCCGTAGCCCGTGACGACGCCGTCGCCGTACGGGCGGTTCTTCTCCAGCCCGAAGTTGGTGGAGCGGTGGCGGGCGAACTCGTCCAACTCGACGAAGGAGCCCTCGTCGAGCAGCAGCTCGATGCGCTCACGCGCCGTCAGCTTGCCCTTGGCGTGCTGCTTTTCGACGGCGCGCTCCGAGCCGGCGTGCGTCGCCTCATGGATACGGCGCTGCAGATCCGCGAGCTTGCCCGCGGTCGTGTGGATGTCGATCTCTTCCGGCTCGGACATCGGGATCGTGGCTCCCTGCCTGCTCAAAAGGGGGGACGGTTACTCATCCGTAGCGTAGTGGCGTGCCTTCATGTCGGCAGTGCGGCGTTTCCCACACCTAGGGTGACTTGCATGACGCCGCACAATGCATCAGACGACAGCCGTTGGTCCGACCTGGACCGTCCGCCTCTGAACGCCGCCGCGCTGCGGAGGGCCCTGGTGCGGGAGGGGAGTCTGTGGTCGGAACTGGACGTGGTCCAGCGCACCGGCTCCACCAACTCCGACCTCGTCGCCCGGGCCGTCGCGGGCAAGGCGGGGGAGGGTGCGGTCCTCGTCGCCGAGGAGCAGACCTCCGGGCGGGGGCGGCTGGAGCGGGAGTGGACCGCGCCTGCTCGGTCGGGGCTCTTCTTCTCCGTTCTGCTCAACCCCGTCGAGGTGCCGGTCGCTCGGTGGGGGTGGCTGCCGCTGCTCACCGGGGTGGCGGTGGCGGCCGGTCTGTCTCGGGCCGCCGGTGTGGACACGGCACTCAAATGGCCCAACGACGTGTTGGTGACCGTGGGCGACGAGGAGCGCAAGACGGGGGGCATCCTGGCGGAGCGGGCCGGGGACGACGGCGTCGTGGTCGGCGTCGGGATCAACGTCACGCTTCGTGCCGAGGAACTGCCTGTGCGGCAGGCGGGGTCGCTGGCGTTGGCCGGGGCGGTGAGCACGGATCGGGATCCGCTGCTGCGGGCTGTGCTGCGGTCGCTGGAGGACTGGTACGGGCGGTGGCGGGCGGCCGGGGGTGATCCGGGGGTCAGCGGGCTCCAGGAGACCTATGCGGCGGGGTGCGCGACGCTCGGGCGGATGGTGCGGGCCGAGCTGCCGGGGGATCGGGCCCTGGTGGGGGAGGCGGTCGCCGTCGATGGGGACGGGCGGCTCGTCATCGCTACGGAGCGTGGTGTGCAGGAGCCTGTGGGGGCGGGGGACATCGTGCATCTGCGGCCTGCGTGAGAGGGCCTGCGGCGCCTTTGCGGGCTCGGGTGGGGGCGCCTTTTGCGGCGCCTATCCGGGCTTGGGTTGGGGTGCCCCTGCGGCTCCTGGTCGGGGTGCCTGCGGCGCCGCCGCGGGTTCGGTGGGGGTGGCGCGTAGCGCCCAGGGTGGGGTGTGGGTCGGGGCCGCGCCGGGGGGTGTCCGTCCTCGGAACGGCGCGGAATCGGTTGGTCGCAGAAGCGCCGGCGTTGACGCGCCAACCGCTGCGGGCGGACACCCCCCGGCACGTCCCCTTCCCGCCGTGGGCGGCTGCGGCGCCATTCGGCCGACGGCACGGCAGCTCCCCAAGGGGCGCGGGGCTGTATCGATATGCGGCTCCGCCGCGTGGGCGCGACCAGCCACAGGGCGCCCGCGGCCGGCGACGGTGAGGGAGCACCCCGGACCTGGGCCGATGCCGGGGTCTGGGCGCACAGCCCCGGGGTTGTCCAGCAGCGACGCCGGTCAGCGCACCCGGCGCCGGGGAGCGAACCGTCGGCTGAACCCAACGGAGTGAGCTGGCGCACACCTGCCGTAGAGTTGAGGCCGGTCGATACCTGACCGTGGCAGATCGGAAGGGCAGCAGGCGTGACCGTCGACGACACGGGCTCCGGCGCGGACGCGGACGGCCGGGTGGACCTCCACGCCGCCGACTCCGGCGAGGATCCGCTTGCCCTGCGTCTCGAGCAGCTCATCCTGGGGGCCGAGCGGCGCTACACCCCCTTTCAGGCGGCCCGCAGCGCCGGCGTCTCCATGGAGCTGGCGTCGCGGTTCTGGCGGGCCATGGGGTTCGCGGACATCGGGCAGGCCAAGGCGCTCACCGAGGCCGACGTGCTGGCCCTGCGGCGGCTCGCCGGTCTGGTGGAGGCTGGGCTGCTGAGTGAGGCCATGGCCGTCCAGGTCGCGCGGTCGACCGGGCAGACCACCGCCCGTTTGGCGGAGTGGCAGATCGATTCCTTCCTGGAGGGGCTGACCGAGCCCCCCGAGCCGGGCATGACCCGCACCGAGGTGACGTACCCGATCGTCGAGCTGCTCCTGCCCGAGCTGGAGGAGTTCCTGGTCTATGTGTGGCGCCGCCAGCTCGCCGCCTCGGCCGGCCGCGTCGTGCAGACCGGTGACGACGAGGAGATGGTCGACCGGCGGCTGGCCGTGGGCTTCGCCGACCTCGTCGGGTTCACGCGGCTGACCCGGCGGATGGAGGAGGAGGAGCTGGGCGAGCTGGTCGAGGCCTTCGAGACCACGGCCGCCGACCTGGTCGCCGCGCGGGGCGGGCGGCTCATCAAGACCCTCGGTGACGAGGTGCTGTACGCCGCCGACGACGCGGGTATCGCCGCCGACATCGCCCTGCGGCTGGTCGAGACGATGGCCAACGACGAGACGATGCCCGAGCTGCGGGTCGGGATGGCGTTCGGCACGGTGACCACCCGGATGGGGGATGTCTTCGGTACGACCGTCAACCTGGCGTCGAGGCTGACCTCGATAGCGCCGCGTGACGCCGTGCTCGTCGACAGTGCCTTTGCCGAGGAGCTGATCCGCACCGCTGAGGCGCCCGCCTCCGAGGCCGAGGCTGCCGAGGCCGCTGCCGCCGCCGAGAAGGAGGGCGAGGAGCCGCCCAAGTACCGCTTCGGACTCCAGCCGATGTGGCAGCGGCCGGTTCGCGGGCTCGGTGTTGTCGAGCCCTGGCTGCTCAATCGCCGCGACGGTCAGGCCTGAGGGGCGCCCGGCAGGTCCACGCATAGGCCGATCACCGGTATGCACACCCCGTCCTGCTCCGGTGTGGGTGAGGGGGCGGGTGCCTGTGTGGTCTGGCTGGGCGTCGGTGTGGGGGCTCGGGTGGGCGTCGTCGGCGTCGTGGGTGATGGGCGGGGGGCCGTTGTCTTCGGGGCGCTCGTCGGGATCGTGGTCGGGATGCCTGTGCTGTCGGGGAGCGTCGTGGGTGTCGCCTGCGGGGCGGTTGTGGTTGTGGCTGTGGCTGTGGGGGCTGCGCTGATCCCGCCCATGACCTGTGTCGCCGAGGGCACGGTCGTGGGAGTGGTGTCGTTCGCCGGGTCCGATGCGTGGTCGGTGGTGCCGCCCGGGTCCAGGCGGGGCTCGGCCTCCGCCGTGCCCGGGGCGCCCACTCCGGAGTCCGGGGCCACCCGGACGAGGCTGAGGACTCCGGCGGCCAGGGCCAGGCCGCCCGCGGCCAGCAGGACCTTGTGGGGGCGGGGCTTGCGGTGGCGCCCGCGGCGGATGAGGGACAGGAGGGGGTGCGTCGTCTCCGTCGGCTGTCTCTCGGCCGTGTCGGGCTGTTCGGGTATCGGTGTCATCAGGTTCCTCCCCGCCGTGCGCCCCGGGTGCGCCGCGGCGGAGCGCACGCTATGCGCTCTTGTGGGTGGTGTGGGGTGAGACGGCCGGGATGTCACTCGAACGGGGGTAGAACAGCGGGCGGGGGCGGCTCTTTCCCGGGGTGGGGTACGGCTGCGATGATCGGGCCGACAGTGAGTTAACCCGCGTTAACCGGAGGGTGTCATGAGCGAGGAGCGGTTCGGGGAGTTCGTGCTGGTGCGGCGGCACGGGCATGTGGCTGAGCTGGTGCTGGACCGGCCCAAGGCCATGAACGCCGTCTCGACGGAGATGGCCCGTTCCATCGCGGCCGCGTGCACGGCGCTCGGTGCCGACCGGGACGCGCGGGTGGTCGTCCTGACCTCGTCCCACGAACGGGCGTTCTGCGTGGGGGCCGATCTGAAGGAGCGGAACTCGTTCAGTGACGCGGATCTGGTACGGCAGCGGCCGGTGGCGCGCGGCGCGTACACCGGGGTGCTGGAGCTGCCCATGCCGACGATCGCCGCCGTGCACGGTTTTGCCCTGGGCGGCGGTTTCGAACTGGCCCTGTCCTGCGACCTGATCGTGGCGGACCGTACGGCGGTGGTGGGGCTGCCGGAGGTGTCCGTGGGAGTGATTCCGGGGGGTGGCGGTACGCAGTTGCTGCCGCGCCGGGTCGGGGCGGCTCGGGCGGCCGAGCTGATCTTCTCGGCGCGGCGGTTGGAGGCGGCCGAGGCTGCCGAGCTGGGGCTGGTGGACCGGTTGGTGGAGGAGGGGCGGGACCGCGAGGAGGCGCTGGCGCTGGGGGCGCGGATCGCCGGGAACTCGCCGGTGGGGCTGCGGGCGGCGAAGCGGGCGCTGCGGCTCGGGCACGGGCTGGATCTGCGGGCCGGCCTGGAGGTCGAGGACGCGGCGTGGCGGTCGGTGGCGTTCTCGGGGGACCGGGCGGAGGGTGTGGCCGCGTTCAACGAGAAGCGGAAGCCGGAGTGGCCCGGGGAGTGAGCCGGGGGTGTGGGGCGGTGGTGTGAGTCTCGGGTGTTTCCTGTGGGCACCTGATCGCCGCGCCCCTATCCCCATTTGCACCATTTCATCCCTAACCTGGGGTGATGGGTGAGGACAAGCGGCTCGGCGCCGTGGTGGCGCTGGCTCAGGGGATGGCTGCGGCGCACACCCCGCGGGAGTCGTGGCGGGCCGCCGCGCTCGGTGCGTGCCGGGCGCTCGACGGGAGGTTCGCCGCGCTGTCGGTGTGGGAGCGGGAGCTGGGGCGGCTGCGGGTCCTGGTGAACGTGGGGGAGCGCCGCCCGGACGAGGAAGAGTTCCCGGAGGCCGAGGCCTACCCGGTGCACCAGTTCCCGGAGATCACCGAGTTCCTGCACGAGCGCTGGGCGGGCGGGGGCGAGCCGAACGCCTGGGTGGAGACCGCCGAGGGCACGGCGGCCGGCACCCCCGGCTACCACCATCATCGGGTCGCCGCCCTGCGCCGTAGGGACCGTGGCTGCTGTCTGGTCGCCCCCGTCGTGCTGCACGGCAGGGCCTGGGGTGAGTTGTATGTCGCCCGTGCGGCCGGTGAGCCCGTGTTCGGGCGGGCGGACGCCGACTTCGCCACGGTCCTGGCCGCCGTCGTCGCCGCGGGCATCGCGCAGACCGAGCGGCTGGAGGAGGCCCGTCGGCTCGCGTTCACCGACGCCCTCACCGGCCTCGCCAACCGCCGTGCCGTGGACGTGAGTTTGGAAGAGGCCGTCGAGCGGCACCGTGCGGACGGGGTCGTCGTCAGTCTCGTCGTCTGCGATCTCAATGGGCTCAAGAGGGTCAACGACACTCTTGGGCATGCGGTGGGGGACCGGCTGCTGGAGCGGTTCGGGTCGGTGTTGTCGTTGTGCGGGGCGATGGTGCCGGGTGCGCTCGCGGCGCGGCTCGGTGGGGACGAGTTCTGTTTGCTGGCGGTGGGGGCGTCTGTCGATGACGTGGTCAAGGCCGCGGACGAACTGTGCCGCAGGGCCGCCGAGTTGGAGCTGGGGGAGGGGGTGGCGTGCGGGGTCGCCTCGACCGAGGAGGCCATCGGGTCCGTGCGCTCGGCCCGGCGGCTGTTCCGGCTGGCCGACGCCGCCCAGTACCGGGCCAAGGCCATGCGTGCGGACCGGCCGGTGGTGGCGGGGCGGGAGGGGCCGGACGATCCTGTTGTGCGTCTCGCCGACGAGCCGTCGCCCGAGCGGGACGAGCGCGGAGAGCGGCGGCGCTTCCGTGGGCGCCGGCCGACCGGTGGTGGCCGTGAGGTGAAGCACACGGATCGGTAAGGGTCACTCCTGTTCCCCACTAGTGACATCAACGCATTCAATGCGTACGCTCCTGAATATGGATATGCACACTGTGGTGGTGGGGACGTCCGGTGTCACCGCGTCCGACGTTCTCGCCGTGGCGCGCGACGGCGCCCGGATCGAGCTGTCGGCGGAGGCGGTGGCGGCCCTCGCGGCGGCCCGGGAGATCGTGGACGCGCTGGCGGCCAAGCCGGACCCGGTCTACGGCGTCTCCACCGGTTTCGGAGCCCTGGCGACCCGGCACATCAGCCAGGAACTGCGCGCCCAGCTGCAGCGCAACATCGTCCGCTCGCACGCCGCCGGCATGGGCCCGCGGGTCGAGCGTGAGGTCGTACGTGCCCTGATGTTCCTGCGGCTCAAGACCGTCTGCTCGGGACACACGGGTGTGCGGCCCGAGGTCGCGCAGACCATGGCCGACGTGCTGAACGCCGGGATCACCCCGGTCGTGCACGAGTACGGCTCCCTCGGCTGCTCCGGCGACCTGGCCCCGCTGTCCCACTGCGCCCTCGCGCTGATGGGCGAAGGGGACGCGGAGGGTCCCGACGGCACCGTCCGGCCCGCCGGTGAGCTGCTCGCCGAGCACGGGATCCAGCCCGTCGAGCTGCGCGAGAAGGAGGGCCTGGCCCTTCTGAACGGCACCGACGGCATGCTCGGCATGCTGGTCATGGCCCTCGCCGACCTGGACACCCTGTACAAGTCCGCCGACATCACCGCCGCCCTCAGCATGGAGGCGCTGCTCGGCACGGACAAGGTCCTCGCGCCCGAGCTGCACGCCATCCGGCCGCACCCGGGGCAGGGCGCCTCGGCGGCCAACATGCTCGCCGTGCTCAAGGACTCCGGGCTCACCGGACACCACCAGGACGACGCGCCCCGCGTCCAGGACGCCTACTCGGTGCGCTGCGCCCCGCAGGTCGCCGGTGCCGGGCGGGACACCCTCTCACACGCCCGTCTCGTCGCCGAGCGGGAGCTGGCCTCCGCCGTCGACAACCCCGTCGTGCTGCCCGACGGCCGCGTCGAGTCCAACGGCAACTTCCACGGCGCCCCCGTGGCCTACGTCCTGGACTTCCTCGCCATCGCGGCCGCCGACCTCGGCTCCATCGCCGAGCGCCGCACCGACCGGCTGCTGGACAAGAACCGCAGCCACGGGCTTCCGCCCTTCCTCGCCGACGACGCCGGTGTCGACTCCGGGCTCATGATCGCCCAGTACACGCAGGCCGCACTGGTGAGTGAGATGAAGCGGCTGGCCGTCCCGGCCTCCGCGGACTCGATCCCGTCCTCCGCGATGCAGGAGGACCATGTGTCCATGGGCTGGTCGGCCGCGCGCAAGCTGCGCACCGCCGTCGACAACCTCACCCGGATCATCGCCGTCGAGCTGTACGCCGCCACCCGCGGCATCGAGCTGCGCGAGGGCCTGACCCCGGCGCCCGCCTCGCAGGCCGTGATCGAAGCCTTGCGCGCGGCCGGTGTGCAGGGTCCAGGACCGGACCGGTTCCTGGCCCCCGACCTGGCCGCCGCCGACGCCTTCGTGCGCGGGGGACACCTCGTCGCCGCCGTGGAGACGGTCACCGGTCCGCTGCAGTAGAGCGCGGAACGAGTGAAGGGGCCCTGTCGTTCGGCAGGGCCCCTTTCACGACTCACGACGTCACTTCAGCTTGGCCGCCTGGGCCTTGATGACCGGGGCCGACACCGTGTAGGCCTTCTTCGTCATCATCGCGCCGATGTTGATGGTGGTGTACGTGGCGAGGGTGTTCCCGTGCCGCACGACCTCGGCGTGGAGCGGCAGGGCACCGTCCTTGCCCGAGTCGTTGGTCGCCGTGAAGGCCACCGACTCGTCGCCCGTGCCCGAGGACTTCTCCTCCGCGACCTTGGTGAACTTGCCCTTCTCGCCGTCCTGCTCGCCGGAGAAGCCGCCCGAGCAGGACTTCACCGCGTCGGTCACCGACTTCAGGGCCGACTCGGCGCCGTCACCGTCGTACGAGGCCAGGGTGACCACGGTGACGTCCAGGTCCATGGACTCGTTGAGCGCGTCCTCGAACTTGCCGTCGGCCAGGTCGTCCAGGGACGTGGCCTTGTCCGTGGGGTCCTTCTTGTCCTCGGTGGCCATGCGGCTGGTGTTCGCCGCAGGCTCACCGGGCGCGATGCCGGTCAGGGCCCGGAGCACCGGGTCGCACTGGGCGTCGGCCGACTTGACCTTGCTCTTGTCGGGGATGCCGCCCTCGACGGGGCCGACCTTGTAGCCGGGCACCTCGCCCTTGGCGATGATCAGCTGCTTCAGCTCCGTGGCGCTCAGCGCCTTCGCGGACGAGTTCCCGCCCTTGCCGTCCCCGGAGTCCTTGGAACCTCCGTCGGAGCAGCCGGTGATGAGGGCGAGCGACAGCGCGCTCACAGCTGCGGTGGCGCACAGCCGCACGCCCGATGATCTCTTCATGGGCGGACTATGCGTTCTCCGTCAAAGAAGAGTCAAGCGCAATTAAAAGCCGAGGCGTTCCCGGCGTACCGAATACACCACGAATCCGGCACCCACGGCGAGGAACAGGCTGCCGCCGACCACGTAGGGCGTGGTGTCGAAGCTGCCGGTGTCGGCGAGCCGGGTGCTGTCCGTGGCGCCCGTGGCGTCGGTGGCCGCGGCCTCGGAGATCGCCTTCGCCTGCTGGGTGACCTGCGTCGTTCCGGTCACCTCCGTGGTCGCTCTGGCCGTGCCGTCCTGCGACGCGTTGGCGGACGGGACGAACCACAGGGCGCACAGCAGGGTCCCCGCGGCGGTGGCGGTCAGCAGCGGACGGCGAGCGGAAGGCACGGAATATCGATCCCCCTTGTGACGCTGGCGAATTGGCCGTGTGGGGCGATGTTAGTGAAAATCGCGGGTCACAGGAAAGTCACGGGAGGTTTCAGTCGTACGCTCCGGTCATGAGCACGGAAGAGACATCACGTTTTGTACGGCTTCGGGTGGAGCTGGTTCTTGAGGTGCACGACGAGGACGAGGTGACCAAGGCCGCGCTGGGCCGGCTCACCGCCGATCCCGAGCTGCCTCCGGAGGAGCGGGCCCATGCCGAGAACGCTGTGACGGAAGACACCGCGGAGGCCCTCGCCTATCTCGTGGACCCGTTCGACCTGGTCAGCGAGGTGCCCGGGGTGGAACTCCAGCAGGCCTCCTGGTCCAGCGAGCGGATCGAGTACGACCCGGATTCGCCGGACTGGGAGTTGGACGAGGAAGATGGGGGCGACGACGAGGAAGAGGGCGGCATCGGCTGAGCGGCCCGGGGAACCCGACCCCGGACGGCAACCGCCGTCCGGGGTCTCGTCGTCTCAGGGGGCGCACGGACGGTTTCCGCACCACCTGTCCCGGGCGGGACGTGGTGTGGCCCACATATTCGATCTCTGTGGAACGGGGCGGACCGGCCGTAGCGTTGATGCTTCCTACGGGGGCTTTCGGGGATTCCGCGGATTCGGCAGCGATGGAGAAGCGTGTGATGACGGACAGTAAGCGGCGCAAGGGCCTGACGGTCGCGTCCGCACTGCTCGGCGGTGTACTGGTACTCACCGGGTGTTCCGGCGGCGACGACGCCAAGTCCGGCGACAACGCAGACACCTCCCAGGCCAAGGCCGACGAGGCGGCGGCCAAGAAGTCCTCCGAGGCCCAGATCACGATCACGCCCAAGGACGGCTCCAACAACGCCTCCATCAACAACTCCGCCGCCGTCACGGTCGCCAAGGGCACCCTCACCGGTGTGACCATGACCACGGCCGACGGCAAGGCGGTCGCGGGCGCGCTGTCCGCCGACAAGAAGAGCTGGAAGCCGACCGCCCAGCTGGAGCGCTCCACCAGCTACAAGGTCGCCGCGGAGGCCAAGGACGCCGCGGGCCTCGTCGCCCACGAGAACGCCTCCTTCACCACGGTCTCCCCGGCCAACAGCTTCATAGGCAACTTCACGCCGGAGGACGGCTCCACCGTCGGCGTGGGCATGCCGGTGTCGATCAACTTCGACAAGGCGATCACCAACAAGACCGCCGTCCAGAAGGGCATCACGGTCACCTCCAGCAGCGGCCAGGAGGTCGTGGGCCACTGGTTCAACGCCAACCGCATCGACTTCCGGCCCGAGACGTACTGGAAGGAGAACTCCACCGTCACGCTGAAGCTCAACCTGGACGGTGTCCAGGGCGCGAGCGGCGTCTACGGCGTGCAGCAGAAGACGGTCACCTTCCACATCGGCCGCAACCAGGTCTCCTACGTCGACGCGCAGACCAAGCAGATGAAGGTCACGCAGGACGGCAAGACCATCAAGACCATCGCGATCTCGGCCGGTTCGCCCGAGAACAAGACGTACCAGGGCATCATGGTCATGCAGGAGAAGTTCAAGGAGACGCGCATGAACGGCGCGACCGTGGGCTTCACCGACGACGACGGCAAGGGCGAGTACGACATCAAGGACGTGCCGCACGCCATCCGCCTGACCAGCTCCGGCACCTTCCTGCACGGCAACTACTGGGGCGCGAAGTCCATCTTCGGCAGCGTCAACACCAGCCACGGCTGCGTGGGCCTGTCCGACACCAAGGGCGCCAAGGACCCGAGCACGCCGGCCGCGTGGATGTACAACAACTCCCTGATCGGTGACGTGGTGGTCGTCCAGAACACCGGCGACAAGACCGTCTCCCCGGACAACGGCCTCAACGGCTGGAACATGGACTGGGCGCAGTGGAAGGCCGGTTCGGCCGCCTGACAGCCCCCGCACAGCCTTTCCGATGCCGCCCCCAGGGGCGGCATCGGTGTTTCTGGGGCCTTCCTGGGGGCGGCCACAGCCTTCTCATGGTTCTTTTATTTCGGCCTTATCGAGTCATCACGGTCCGTCCCTAGCCTGCGGGCATGTTCTTCACCTACCTGAGGCGCGAACTGCGCCGCCGCAGAAAGGCGGCCCTGGTCGTCGCCTCCGGCCTCGCGCTGGGCATCGCACTGGTCATCGTCGTCAACTCCGTGTCCAGCGGCATGGGGAAGGCCCAGGACAAGGTCCTGCAGTCGCTGTACGGACTGGGCACGGACATGACCGTCACCAAGGCGGCGTCGGCGTCCACCGGCGACGCCCAGCGGCCCCGCTTCCAGTTCGACGCCCGGGGCAACGACGACGACTCCACCCAGAGCAGCGACCGCGTCATGGTGCAGGGCTTCCAGACGCTGTCGACCTCGACCGTGACCAAGGTCGGCGCGCAGTCCGGCGTCTCGGACGCGGTCGGCGGGCTGAGCCTTCAGGTCATCAAGATCAACGGCCAGTTCACACGCGGCCAGTTCCAGCAGAACGGCAACGGCGGCAGCCAGCGCGGCGGCCCCGGCGGAACCGGCCAGCCGCAGGGTGAAGTGCAGGGCGGCGGCGCCGACTTCGACGTCAACAACTACTCCGTCTACGGCACCGACGTCACCGAGCCGGCCCTCGGCCCGCTGACCTCCTCGAAGATCACCAGCGGTCGTACGTTCAAGGCGACGGAGACGAACGCCAAGGTCGTCGTGGTCGACTCCGCCTACGCCAAGCAGAAGAAGTACAAGGTCGGCTCCACCGTCACCATCAAGAGCGTCAAGTTCAAGGTGATCGGCGTCGCCACCGCCGACAGCGGTGACTCGGCCGCCAACCTGTACATCCCGCTCAAGCAGGCGCAGACCCTGAGCGACTCGAAGAACAAGGTCACCACGATCTACGTCAAGGCGACCGACTCGCAGAAGATCGACAGCGTCAAGTCGGCGATCCAGAAGAACGTCTCGGGTACGACGGTCACCACGTCCGCCGACCTCGCGGACACCGTCTCCGGCTCCCTGTCCACCGCCTCCTCCCTCGCCACCAACGTCGGCAAGTGGCTGTCCATCGCGGTGCTGGTGGCCGCGTTCCTGGTCGCGGGCCTGCTCACCTCCTCCGCCGTCTCCCGGCGCGTCCGCGAGTTCGGCACGCTCAAGGCCCTGGGCTGGAAGTCCGGCCGGGTGACCCGGCAGGTGGTCGGCGAGGCCGTCGTCAACGGCCTGGTGGGCGGCGCCCTCGGCATCGCACTCGGCCTGGCGGGCGCGTACGTCGTCACGGCGATCAGCCCCAGCCTGCAGGCGCAGTTGGGCGGCGGCACGGGCGGTGGCTTCGGCGGCGGCCCGGGTGGCGGTGGCGGCTTCGGCGGCCCCGGCCGCCAGACGGCGAAGACCCTGGAGGTGGCACTTACGGCCCCGGTCAGCGCGACGACGATCGCCCTCGCGGTGGGTCTGGCGGTAGCAGGTGGCCTGATCGCGGGGGCGTTCGGAGGGTGGCGGGCGTCTCGGCTGCGCCCGGCGGATGCGTTGAGGCGGGTGGAGTAGCTCGGCTTTTCGGCGGGGCTGACTGGTCCAACCCAGGGGCGCGGGGCTGTATCGATATGCGGCTCCGCCGCGCGGGCGCGACCAGCCCCCACTCACCCGCAGCAAACGACGACGCGCACCGCCCCCGAACCCTCCCAGGAGTCACGATGTACGAACTCAGAAACGTAACCAAGCGCTACACCAGGGGCAAAGACACCGTCCACGCCCTCGACGGCATAGACCTCACCATCGGCGACGGCGACCGACTCGTCATCCAGGGCCCCACGGGCGGAGGCAAGTCCACCCTCCTTCAGATGCTCGGCGGCCTCGACCGCCCCACCGAAGGCGAAGTCGTCCTCGACGGCACCGACCTGGCCAAGCTCTCCGAGGCCCGCCTCACCAAGGTCCGCAGCGAGAACATCGGCTTCGTCTTCCAGTCCTTCAACCTCATTCCGACCCTCACCGCCCAGGAGAACGTGGAGACCGCTCTCGTCCCCCTCGGCATCAAGGTCAAGGAGCGCCGCGAACTGGCCGCCGAAGCACTGAAGTCCGTAGGCCTCGGCGAACGCCTCTCGCACCTGCCCTCCGAAATGTCCGGTGGACAGCAGCAGCGCGTCGCCATCGCCCGCGCACTCGTCAAGCGGCCGAAGGTCCTCCTAGCCGACGAGCCGACCGGCAACCTCGACGAGGGCATGCGCGACGAGATCATGGACGTACTCGAACGCCTTTGGAAGGAGCACGGGTTGACCTTCATCATGGTCACCCACGACTCCGCCATCGCGAAGAAGGCCCCGCGGCTGGCCACCATCCGCAAGGGCAAGATCACGGTGAGGGAGATCGCGGGCGCCTGACGGCGTATAACACCGTTGGTACGAACGGGACTTCGCGATTCTGTAACGGTGTCTCCCCCGACGCGTAACAGTTTTGGGCAGCGCTTTCTTACGGTCCTCTCACATCTTGAGCCGCCTGATCACCCCCCGGTAACTTCGGGATCCGGGGGGTTGACGTGCAGGTGTACGGGACTGCCCCCCGCCGGGTGAATGGGGATTCGCCCGGTCACTCATCTCCAGGGGGAGAACTTGCGCAGACAAGTGAAAAGAGCAGCTGCGGCCACTGTGGCCACCGCCGCAGCCGTCGCCCTCGCAGCGGGTATGACCAGCCCCGCGTCGGCGAAGCCCGAGCAGCGCGTCTCGGCCGCTGCCTCGTCGCTCAGCGTCAAGCACCACGTCACCCTGATCACCGGCGACCGTGTCGCCCTCGACGCCAAGGGCCGCGTCGTCGGCCTCCAGCGGGCCAAGGGGCGGGAGCACATCCCCGTCCAGGTCCGCAAGGCCGACGGACACACGCTCGTCATTCCCGCCGACGCGGCCCGCCTGGTCGCCTCCGGCAAGCTGGACCAGCGGCTGTTCGACATCACCGAGCTGAACAAGGCCGCCACCCGCAAGGCCCAGAAGAACGGCCTGAAGGTCATCGTCGGCTACAGCGGTTCCGCCACGGCCGCCAAGCAGGACGTCCGCGACGCGGGCCACCTGCGCCGCAGCCTCACCGCGCTGAACGCTGACGCGGTGCAGACCCCGGTCAAGGACACCGCCGACCTGTGGGACGCCGTCACCAACGGCGACAAGACCGCCTCCGGCATCGCGCACGTCTGGCTCGACGGCGTCCGCAAGGCCTCGCTCGACAAGTCGGTGCCGCAGATCGGCGCCCCGACCGCGTGGGCCGCCGGCTACACCGGCAAGGGAGTCAAGGTCGCCGTCCTGGACACGGGTGTGGACGCCAGCCACCCGGACCTCAAGGACCAGGTGGTCGACTCCAAGAACTTCACCGCCGCTGCCGACGCCAAGGACCACTTCGGCCACGGCACGCACGTCGCCTCCATCGTGGCGGGCACCGGCGCCAAGTCGGGCGGCAAGTACAAGGGTGTCGCCCCCGACGCCAAGATCCTCAACGGCAAGGTCCTGGACGACACCGGCTCCGGTGACGACTCCGGCATCCTCGCCGGCATGGAGTGGGCGGCCTCGCAGGGCGCCTCGGTCATCAACCTGAGCCTCGGCGGCTACGACACGCCCGAGATCGACCCGCTCGAGGCCGAGGTCAACAAGCTCTCCGCCGAGAAGGGCATCCTGTTCGCGATCGCCGCGGGCAACGGGGGCCCCCAGTCGATCGGCTCGCCGGGCAGCGCGGACGCCGCGCTCACCGTCGGCGCGGTCGACGACAAGGACAAGCTGGCCGACTTCTCCTCGACCGGCCCGCGCACCGGCGACGGCGCCATCAAGCCGGACGTCACCGCGCCCGGTGTGGACATCACCGCCGCCGCGGCCAAGGGCAGCTTCATCGACAAGGAGGTAGGTGAGAAGCCCGAGGGCTACCTGACCATCTCCGGTACGTCGATGGCCACCCCGCACGTCGCGGGCGCCGCCGCGATCCTGAAGCAGGAGCACCCCGACTGGGGCTACTCCGAGCTGAAGGGCGCGCTCACCGGCTCCACCAAGGCCGGCAAGTACACGCCGTTCCAGCAGGGTTCGGGCCGGATCGCGGTCGACAAGGCCATCAAGCAGTCCGTGATCGCCGACCCGGTGTCGGTCAGCTTCGGTGTGCAGCAGTGGCCGCACACGGACGACACCCCGGTCACCAAGCAGGTGTCGTACCGCAACCTCGGCGACAAGGACGTCACCCTCAACCTGACCAGCACCGCCACCGACCCCAAGGGCGCGGCGGCTCCGGCGGGCTTCTTCAAGCTCGCCGCGACCAAGGTGACGGTCCCGGCGCACGGCAAGGCCTCCGTCGGCCTGACGGTCAACACCAAGCTGGGCGGCACCCTCGACGGCGCCTACTCCGCGTACGTGACCGCGACCGGCGGCGGGCAGACCGTCCGCACGGCCGCCGCGGTGCAGCGCGAGGTGGAGTCGTACGACGTCACGCTGAAGTTCATCGGCCGTGACGGCAAGCCGGCTCCGTACTACAGCGCCGACATGACCGGTGTGGCGGGCCTCGCCAACGGCCAGCGGCTGAGCCCGTACGACAAGTCCGGCACGGTGAAGGTGCGCGCGCCCAAGGGCACGTACATCCTCAACACCGCCACCTTCGTGGACCCGAACGACGGCACCAAGGGCATCGACTGGATCGCCCAGCCGAAGCTGACCGTCTCCGGCAAGCAGACGATCACGATCGACGCGCGCAAGGCCAAGCCGGTGGACATCACCGTCCCGGCCACGGGCCTGAAGTCCCAGTTCGCCTCGCCGGAGTGGGACGTCACGATCGGCGACGGCCAGTACGGCTACGGCTGGTTCCTCGACTCGTACGACAACTTCCACACCGCTCACCTCGGTGGGTCGCTGCCCGCGGGCACGCTCTACCAGCAGTGGGACGCACACTGGTCCAAGGGCGCCGGCGAGGAGTACGACGTCACCTCCGGCGGTCAGGTCACCAAGCTCGCCACCGGCTTCACCAAGCACTACAAGGCGGGCGACCTGGCCACGGTGAAGGCCCGGCTCGGTGCCGCCGCGAGCGGCAAGAAGGGCTCCGTCAACGCGGTGGGCTGGCTGCCCGGCAGCTCCAGCGCCTCCTCCATCGGCATCCCGCAGACCCTGCCCGGCACCCGCACCCTGCACCTGTCGGCCAAGGGCGGCGTGAAGTGGCAGCTGGAGTTCGAGCAGGACGGCGGGGTGGACCCGGACGGGTTCCCGATCGCCGACGCGTCCTACTCGGCCGGCGCGCAGTCCTTCACGGCGGGCAAGTCGTACTCGAAGACCTTCAACACGGCGGTCTTCGCCCCGCTGGTCAACGCCGACTTCGGTGTCTTCCGGGACGGCAACGAGATCTACGGCTCGATGCCGCTGTTCGCGGACGGCGCCAAGCACGCCGGTTCGTCGACGTTCACCTCGGCGACCACGACCCTGTACCGCAACGGCGTCAAGGTCGGCTCCAACGACGACCCGATGTTCGGTGAGACCTTCAAGGTGCCCGCCGGTGACGCCGCGTACAAGCTGACCACCTCGGTCAAGCGCTCGGCCAAGGTGTCGGAGGCCTCCAGCCGGATCGACGCGGCGTGGACCTTCCGTTCCAAGAAGCCGGCGGGCGGCTCCGCGAAGCTCCCCGTCTCCGCCCTGTACTTCGGTGCCAAGACCGGCCTGGACAGCCGCGTCGAGGCCGGGAAGAAGGTCACCTTCCCGGTCACCGTCGAGGGCGCGGCCGCGGGCAGCAACCTGAAGTCCCTGGCGGTGTACGTCTCCTACGACGGCAAGACCTTCAAGAAGGTCGACGTCCGCGGCGGCAAGATCACCGTGAAGAACCCGGCGAAGAACAAGGCCATCTCGTTCCGCGCCAAGATCGCCGACAAGAAGGGCAACACGTCGACGATCACGATCTACAACGCGTACTACGGCAAGTGAGCCGTCGTACCTGAGTAGGCCGTGACCGAACGGCCCGCCGGAGCAGCAGCTTCCGGCGGGCCGTTCGTGCGTGTGGCGGGCTCAGGCCGACGGCACCGCCCGGGTCGCGTCCGTGCCCCAGCTGGCCAGCAGGCGCAGGGACTCCGCCGACGGGGAACCGGGCTCCGCGTGGTACGTCACCAGGCCGAGGTCCGCGTCGCCCGCGAGCCGGAAGCCCTCGAAGTGCAGGGAGAGATCGCCGACCAGGGGGTGGTGCAGGCGCTTGACGCCGTGGCTCTTCTCCTTGACGTCGTGGGTCGCCCACAGGCGGCGGAACTCGTCGCTCTTGACGGACAGCTCGCCCACCAGCGCGGACAGCCGCGGATCGTCCGGAAAGCAGCCCGCGTCCATGCGCAGGGCGCAGACGATGTCGATCGCCTTCTGCTCCCAGTCGACGAAGAGATCGCGGTACTCGGGGTGCAGGAAGACGAGCCGGGCCCAGTTGCGCTCGGCGGGCGGCAGCTGCGACCAGTCGCCGAAGACCGCGGCCGCCATCCGGTTCCAGGCCAGGATCTCCGAGCGGCGCCCGACGACGTACGCCGGCACGCCCTCCAGCACGTCCAGCAACTGGTGCAGTGCCCCCCGCACCTGCTGCTGCCGTGCCGCCGGCTTCTTCTTGTGCGCCTTCGGCTTGGCCAGGTGGGTGAGGTGGGCGTGCTCGGCGTCGGTGAGGCGCAGGGCGCGGGCGATCGAGTCCAGGACCTCCGCCGAGACATTGCGTCCGTTGCCCTGTTCCAGCCGGGTGTAGTACGCCACCGACACCCCGGCCAGCTGGGCCAGCTCCTCACGGCGCAGCCCCGGCACCCGGCGGTGCCGTCCGAAGTCGCGCAGCCCCACGTCCTCCGGCTTCAGCCGGGCCCGCCGGCTGCGCAGGAACTCGCTCAGCTCGGCGCGCCGGTCCAGCGGCCGGCCGGCGGCTGCGTCCTGCTGTTCGTCCATACGGCCAGTATCGGCCGTGCCCCGTGGTCGTACGCCCGCCAGCCTGTCCCCGCCAGTGGTAGGCACAGCGGTCGTACGAAGACCCGTGGTCTGGGTGAGCGGCGGCGCCCGCTGCAGGCTGGAGGCATGCCCGGTCGAAAGGCAACCGGGCATGAACCCCCCTGCTAGGAGAACCCCCGGCATGACCACTGTTGCTGCGTACGCCGCGCCCACCGCGAAGGCCCCGCTGGAGCGGACCACGATCGAGCGGCGCGCGGTCGGTGAGTTCGACGTCCTGATCGACATCGAGTTCGCCGGCATCTGTCACTCCGACATCCACCAGGCCCGCGAGGGCTGGGGCACGGCGATCTTCCCGATGGTCCCCGGCCACGAGATCGCGGGCGTCGTCTCCGAGGTCGGTCCCGGTGTCACCAAGTACGCCGTGGGCGACCGGGTGGGCGTCGGCTGCATGGTCGACTCCTGCCGCGAGTGCGAGAACTGCCTCAAGGGCCTGGAGCAGTACTGCCTCAAGGGCAACGTCGGCACCTACAACGCCGTCGGCAAGGACGGCGAGCCCACCTACGGCGGCTACTCGCAGAAGATCGTCGTCGACGAGAACTTCGTCGTACGGATCCCGGACGGCCTGTCCCTGGACGTGGCCGCCCCGCTGCTGTGCGCCGGCGTCACCACGTACTCCCCGCTGCGGCACTGGAACGCCGGCCCCGGCAAGAAGGTCGCGGTCGTCGGGCTCGGCGGCCTCGGCCACATGGCGGTCAAGATCGCGCACGCGATGGGCGCCGAGGTGACCGTGCTCTCGCAGTCCCTGCGCAAGAAGGACGACGGGCTGAAGCTGGGCGCCGACCACTACTACGCCACCAGCGACCCGAAGACCTTCGAGGAGCTGGCCGGCACCTTCGACCTGATCATCTCGACGGTGTCGGCTCCGCTGGACTTCGGCGCGTTCCTGTCGCTGCTGAGGACCGACGGCGCGCTGGTGAACGTCGGCGCCCCCGAGGAGCCGATCTCCCTCAACCTGTTCTCGGTGATCGCCGGCCGCAAGACCCTCGCCGGCTCGGGCATCGGCGGCATCCGGGAGACCCAGGAGATGCTCGACTTCTGTGCCGAGCACGGCATCGGTGCGGAGATCGAGCTGATCAGCGCGGCGCAGATCAACGAGGCGTACGAGCGGGTGCTGGCGAGCGACGTCCGGTACCGCTTCGTGATCGACACGGCGACCATCTGACCCCGTTCGGCTCATGCGGGCGGCAGGGGCTGCTCCGTCCAGACGGTCTTGCCGTCGCGGGTGTAGCGGGTGCCCCACCGCTCCGTGAGCTGCGCGACCAGGAAGAGCCCGCGTCCGCCCTCGTCCGTGCTGAGGGCCCGTCGCAGGTGCGGGGAGGTGTGGCTGGTGTCGGACACCTCGCAGGTCAGGGAGTGCGTCCGGATGAGGCGCAGGGTGACGGGGCCGGCCGCGTAGCGGTAGGCGTTGGTGACCAGCTCGCTGGCGACCAGCTCGGTGGTGAAGGCCAGTTCGGTCAGCCCCCATTCGGTCAGTTTCGCCGCGGTCAGCTCCCTGGCACGGGCGGCGGAGGTCGCTTCCAGGGGCAGCTGCCACGAGGCGACGTTCTGTGGCCGTAGCACCCGGGTACGGGCGATGAGCAGCGCGATGTCGTCGATGGGGAGGTGAGCCTTGGGCAGCAGCGCTTCGACCACGGCGTGGCAGGTCTGGTCCAGCGGCTCCGTGGTGCGGGCGAGACATGCGCGCAGGCGCTCCAGCGCGGTGTCTATGTCGCTGTTGCGCGCCTCCAGCAGGCCGTCCGTGTAGAGCGTGAGCAGGCTGCCCTCGGGGAGGTCCAGATCGTACGTCTCGAAGGGCAGTCCGCCCAGGCCCAGCGGTGGACCCGCGGGCAGGTCGAGCACGATCACCTCGCCGTCCGGGGTGGACATCACCGGTGCCGGGTGGCCGGCGCGTGCCAGGGAGCAGTGCTGGGAGACCGGATCGTAGACGGCGTAGAGGCAGGTGGCCCCGAGCACCTGCTCGATCGCCGACTGGTTGTCGTCGGCGTTCGCCTCCAGCTCCGTGGCCAGCAGACTGACCAGATCGTCCAGCCCCGCCATCACCTCGTCCGGTTCCAGGTCGAGGCTGGCCAGGGTGCGCGCGGCGGCGCGCAGACGGCCCATCGAGGCCGCGGCGTGGATGCCGTGGCCGACCACGTCGCCCACCACGAGGGCGACCCGGGCCCCTGACAACGGGATCACGTCGAACCAGTCACCGCCGATGCCCGGTTCACCGCTGGCCGGGAGGTATCGGCAGGCCACCTCCACGGCCGGCAGGTCGGACACCGCGCTCGGCAGCAGACTGCGCTGGAGAGTGAGCGCGGCGCTCTGCTGCTGGGTGAAGCGGCGCGCGTTGTCGATGCAGACGGCCGCACGCGAGGAGAGTTCCTGGGCCACCGCGGCATCGTCGTCCTCGAAGGGTTCCGAATTGCGCGCCCGCCACAGGCTCACCACGCCCAGGACCAGGCCGCGCGCGAGCAGGGGCACCGCGATCAGCGAATGAACGCCGAGCCCCAGGGCGAGCTCGATCCGCCGCCGGTCCATGGCGTACCACTCGGGGCGCAGGGACAGCAGACCTTCGAGAATCGGGCGACGCTCGGCCAGGCACCGCGCCTGCGGAGATTCCGGCAGCAGCGGGACCACATCGCCCTCCCGGAACGGGACGCGGTGTTCCGGTGGCGACAGGGCGGCCCGGAGCAGCGGACCCAGCGTTCCGGGACCTGGTTCGTCACCCAGTGTCACGGGCTTGAGGAGGTCCACCGAGCAGTAGTCGGCCAGGCCCTGGACGGCCACCTCGGCCAGTTCCCGGGCGGTCTGTGTCACGTCCAGCGAGGTTCCGACCCGGGCGCTCGCCTCGTTCAGCAGGGCGAGCCTGCGTTGCGCCCGGTGGCGGGCGGTCACGTCCTCGATCGTCTCGGCCACGCCGAGAACACGGCCCGAGGGATCTTCCATCCGGAACGCCGAGACGGACACGATCCGTTCCCGCCCCGGATCGTGGCGTGCCCGGGCGGACTGCTCCGTGAAGATCAACGACTCGCCGGTCTCCAGGACGTACCGTACCCGTTCGTCTTGCGGACCCGCGTCCTCGTCGACCATGAACTCGCGGGGGCGGTGGCCCACCGGCGCCTCGGCCGGGACGCCGCTCGCCTTTTCGACCGCACGGTTGACCCGGATCACTCTCCTGTCCGGGTCGTAAGTGACCAGACCGATCGGGGACCGGCGGTACAGGCCGTCCAGCAGCGCACGGTCCCGCTGCCAGGCGATGACCTCCGCCGCAGGGGCACCGACCAGGAGCCACTCCTGACCGCCCCCCTCCCGCGTGACCGCACGGGCTCGGAAACCCATCTCCACACGGCGCCCGTCGTGGTGCCGGACGGGCAGGACACCGAACCATCCGCCCGCCTTCAGGGCGTCCACGACGACGGACCGCACGACAGGCAGGTCACGGGCGTCGACGAGGAGGTCCTGCCACGCTCGTCCGATCACTTCCTTGGCCGTATAGCCGAGCAACTCCTGCGCACGTGCGCTCCAGCCGACCACGGTGCCTTGATCGTCGAGCACGGCCGAGGCACCGTGCCCGAGGGCGAACGGATCCTCAGGGCTCTCGCTGAAATGCATCGACGGCGTCCCCATAGCCACCACCTTGCCTGCCTCCGTGACTCCGATGTTCCTCTCTGCGGAGTCCGTCCGCGACCGACACGATCAGCGGACCCGGGCGAGAGGGCGCCGTTCTGCCGGGTCGGGATCAGGTTCTGCATCCCCCGGCGACGTCAGCCTTCGGCCTCGGCCACGCCGACCGGGCAGGTCACGCCCGTGCCGGCGGGCCTCTCGGCGTCCACACGGCGCAGACCGCCCGGTCGAGGGCCGTTACCGAGGTCGCTGACGTCGATGCCTGTACTGGCAAGGTCGACGAGTTGGTCGGCCAGACGTTCCACTTCCGCCACCACGTGAGCGGGGATGCCGTCCGCCACGTGGTCGTGGTCAGGGTCGTACTCCCAGCGCCAGTCCGCGTTCACCGGGCCGGGAGGCCGATGGCCGCGTGGGCTTCGTCCAGGATCCGTCCGATCTCATAGGCGGCCTGCCGTGCCTGGACGGCATCACCCGACTCGGCGGTGTCTTCCCAGTGGCGGAGATCTGCTGCCAGGTCGGGCTGGCGCTGGATGTGGACATAGATGGCCCACTGAGCAATGAACCGCTGGAGCGGCGACAGATCGGAGCCCTGCCGGGACTGGTCGGCCGCTTGGTCCAACTCCCGGGTGAAGGCCGGTAGTGCTGCGGGTGCTTGCTGTGCGCCGAGAGGCCGCGCTTGAGGTGGGTAACGTGGTGGCCGCCCGGCTCGTAGCGGCGGTGCAACCAACCGCAGGGGGTTACGTCTGAGGGCGGGGATCACTTCCGCCGGTCCTGTTCCACAGCCTGCTCGCGGTAGTACGTGCGCCAGATCAGCCGGTGCACCCGCGTCCAGCGCGGTACCGATCGCACGCCGGGGATGAAGGGCACCAGCATCAGGCCCAGGCTGAGCAGGGCCATCACACCCCAGATCAGGGCGTCTGCGTTGCCGGAGGACTTGAAGGGCTCGATCTGGTACCAGAAGGTGTAGAGCCACAGCCACGCCTGGCCCGGGTAGTTCCCGGTCTCGTTCATCATCCCCCACTGGTCGCCGCCGAGGTGCTCGGCACGGGCCAGCGACTCCAGGTAGGAGCCGTCGGAGAGGAAGAGCAGCGGACGGGTGTAGTCGGTCTGGTAGAACTTGCCCTCCGCCTGGAGTTCGCCGTCCAACGCGCCGCTGCGGGCCAATTCGAGGAGGCGTGCGGTGAGCACGGGGACCGGGCCGTAGTCGCCCTTCGAGGGGGCGCCGCCGCGGGCTTTGGCCAGGGCGTCGGAGTAAGCAGCGGCCCATGCCTGGCGCCGGGCGGCCGGGGCGGCGTCCCAGGTGGCGAGGGCCGCGGTGACGTCGGGCGGTTCCGGGACGTCGCGCAGCGGATGCAGCACGAAGTCCTTCGCCGTGTCCACCGGGATGCGGACACCCGCGGCGCTCTGCAGCCCGACCGGGCCGAGCTTCTGCGCCGCGCTCGGCGTGTGGTTGTACGGCGGCCCGTACTCGGCCGTTCCGCTGGTGCCGCCGAGCTCGGTCACGGCTGTCGCGGTGAAGTCGGCGCCGTCGGCCCGCGCCCAGGAGGCCAGGGTCACCGGCTTGACGTCGGGCGAGGAGAAGACGGCGGCCAGGCCCGCGGTGAGCAGCGCGACCACGACCAGCGCGATCGTGAACTCCTTGACCAGGTCGTACGGCCTTGTGGGGAAGGCAGCCGGGTCCGGCACGGCGGACTCACGGTGGCGTCCATTCATCGCGCTGCCTCCCGCGTGGTCGCGTCCGCGGGACCGGTGGTGGCGTCGATCGGCGGCACGATCCCGCGCAGCCGGACCAGCAGGATGTGCCAGACCGTCAGCAGACCGAGGACGAAGGGCAGCAGGACGATGTGCCACATCAGCATCTGGCCGAAGTCCAGCACGTTGAAGAACGCGCCGATGCCGACCGAGTTGAGCCCGTCCTTGGCCTGGCCGGCGATCCACTGGGAGTCGAAGTTCTGCTGGACCAGGTAGCCGGTGAAGGCAGTGCCGATCGAGGTGAAGAAGCACACCGCACCGGTGATCCAGGTCGCCGCCCGCCGACCGCGCCAGGCGGCCATGAAGAACTTGCCCCACAGGTGGATGACCATGAAGAACATGAACAGCTCGACGCCCCACAGGTGGAGACTGTTCACGTACCTGCCGGTTCCCGAGACGTGCCACCACGCAGGCCCCTTCAGGGCCAGCACCCCGCCGGTGACCAGGACCACGATCAGCGAGGCCACGGTGAGCACGCCAAAGACGTAGATCCACGAGGCCATGTACGCCGGCTGGGTATCCGGCAGTAGTTTGTCCGGGGGCAGGGCCGCGACCGCCCGCCGACGCACCGCTCCGGTCCAGCCGCCTGCAGCGGACATGTTCGTGTACGGCCCGATGGCGGCGCCGTCCTCACCCGGATCACTCACCTGCGGCCTCCAGGGAAGGGCAGCAGCAGGGCGCCGACGAAGACAACCACCATTATGCCGATGACCAGCAGGTTCGCGACGGACAACTGGATGACACCCCAGTGCACGTAGCGCCCGGTCCCGTTCAGATCGATGGGCGCGGCAAGCGCACGCCCGCGCGACAGCAGGAGTCCCGTGATTGTCATGATCTGTCTGCCCATCCCTCGCCGCACCGCTGATGACAAGCGAAGCGCCTCGTGGAGCTCTGGGCATCCTGGCTTGCCCGGAAGCGGGGCCGAAGGGCCTAACCGGAACATGCTTCAGTGCGGGGGCCCGGTGGGCATTGGCCGCACGCCCGTGTTCCGGCGCCGGCGCGGTGTCCGAAAGGTACTGCTGGTGGCTGGGACCGTTCGGCCTTCCCCGCCAGGCCGAACGTCACTGGTAGCCGGAGCGGCCCGGTGTTGTCATGGGTAGGGAGACGGCGTGGACGAGGGCCGCGGAGGCCGGGGCGCCGTCGCGAAGCGGAGGAGGCCGATGCCATGCTGCACCGCCGCACGGTCGGTGACGTGATGACCGAGGAGGTCATCAGCCTCCGCCCCGACACACCGTGCCACGAGATCGCCGCCCTGCTGGACGCGAACGACATCGCCGCAGCCCCGGTCATCGACGACGAGGGCGCCCCCATCGGCGTCGTGTCCGCGTCCGATGTGCTGCGGCACGAGACCGGCATGCCCGATCCACAGGGGCAGGACGGGAACGACGACCGCGCGTGGGGCAAGGCCCGGGCCCGGACCGCGGGCGCGCTCATGAGCAGCCCCGCCTTCACCGCAGATGCCGACTGGACGATCCCCCGGGCCGCGCGGGAACTCCGCAGGCGGCACGTCAAGCAACTGCCGGTCGTCGGCGAACACGGGCTCCTGACCGGAATCGTCAGCCGCAGTGACCTGCTGGACGCCTTCATCCGCTCCGACGTCGAGATCCGCGGCGAGGTCGAGCGGGACGTCCTGGGGCGCATCCTCGGCCTGGGCGAGGGCACCGTCGCGGTCGAGGTTCGGGACGGGGCCGTCACCCTGCGGGGTCACGTCCCGGAACCGCGTCTTGTCCCGGTGGTCGTGGGCCTGTGCCAGGGCGTCGACGGTGTCGTTGCCGTGGACGCCCATCTCGCGGCCGCCCGGGCGGACTAGTCGCTGGTGACTTCACGCGCCGGAGCGATGCACGTCAGGCTTTGCGCCCCTCCTCGATCGCTCGACAGCCGGGACTCAAGGAACTGCCCAAGCAGGTTGAAGAGCCCGGTCATCACGGCAGCGTCTTCGTCTGTGGTCAGCGACCGGAATCGCGATGCCGCGACCGACGGCAGCACGAGGCGGAGGGCGAGTGCCTCCCAGATGAGGTCGGTGCCATGACTTAGCTCGTCAGCGAGCCACTCGCGGAAGCCCGCGAGCGCCGTGTGTCTCCGGATGTCCGCCAGCAGATCCGGGAGATCAAGTCTTCGGTGAACTTCGCAACCCCAGTCGGGCAGGACACGCCGATGTCGGCAGGCCTGTGCTGCCGTGTGACTACCCCGGGGCCGGCGGCCGGTGTTCGGCGGGTCCGCTCGGTCGCGGACGCAGGCGGGGTCAGTTCGTCCGAGGCAGGGGGGACGCTCCTGGGGCAACAGCCGGGCGGTCGAGTCGAGGTCGCCACGGCTTACGAGCGTGTGTATCTCGTGGGCGAGCGGCGTCACATCATCGATGGCGACGGCCCGGAAAGGCGCAGCGCCAAGCCGGTCTGTCGCTCAAACGTCCGCGCGCTCCAAGACGATCATCGCCGTGTCATCCGTCAGGTGGCCCTCCGTGTGGCGGATCAGACTGTCGTGCAATTGGCCGAGGAACTCTTCCGTGGTGCGGGCATGGACCGCTTCGATGGCCTCGGGAAGGGCAAAGAAGTCCTTGCAGCGGTTGCGGGCTTCGATCACGCCGTCGGTGTACAGCAGCAGACGGTCTCCCACTGCGAACGGATAGCTCTCCGCCTTGGCGGGAGGATCGGTGACGAACTCCTCCAGGCCGAGGGGCGGCAGGGGTGAGGTGGGTGCAAGTTCGTGAACTTTGCCGTTGTGCACCAGCAGCGGAGGAGGGTGACCGAAGTTCACCACGTCGACCACGGGTTCGCCCGGCGGCACCTGGGCAACCAGCGCCGTCACGAAACCCTCCGCGTGGTCATCCCCACAGTCCTTGACGGCGTCGTCCGGCCCCGAGTGCTCCCGCCGCAGCGCAGCCGAGCAGTGGTTCATCACCGCCATCAGCTCGTCCTCGTAGTGCGCGGCCTCCCGGAACGCGCTCAGGACGGCCGCCGCCGAGCGTACGGCAGCCAGTCCCTTGCCCCGGACATCTCCCACGATCACCCGGACCCCGTACGGTGTCGGCAGCGCCTCGTACAGGTCGCCGCCGATCTGTGCGCCCGTCTCCGCCGCGAGGTACAGACTGGACGTCCGCACCGGGCCGAGCCGGGCGGGTACGGGCTGCAATATGACTTCCTGCGCCGCCACAGCGATCCGGCGGATCTGGTCGAGTTCGCTCTGCCTGCGGTTACACATAGCGTTGCTGGTCATGACACTGGCCGCGGACACCACAAGCAGCCCCAGCAAGTTGCTGTAGATCTGCGTGTCGCCCCAGGCGTGGTGCATGGTGGTGGTGGTGAGGCTGACGCCCAATGCGCCGGCTGCTGCGGACAGCGTGCCCACAGGACCCATCGTCAGCGCGGCCAGCGCCGGCATCGCGGTGAGGAGAGGGCCCGTATACAGAAAGTGTGCGGGCGAGAGCTCGATACCCAGGCCGAGCAGCACGATCGCGAACGGTATGCATTGCGCCAGCCTCAAGCTCCACCAGCCATGGCTGCCCGCCCCCGGCGGAGTGAGTGAGCGGAAGAGCGACCGCATGGTCCCAGCCTTCCTCCGCGGAGCTCAATATTCCATTCCACGACCCCGGATATTCCGGCGTTGCGCAGCGCTCAGTCGAAGCCAGTCGCGAGCGATCTCGACGGCAAGAAAGGTCTCCTGCCCGGCACTCGTGGCCCAGCCAGAGCGGTACTCGGGGGAGTACACCTGGTAGACGGTGATCGTGGATGCCGTGTGCCGGTCGGGACGGACTCAGGCTGGTTCGTCGTGAAACGCCCCGGCACTGTCCGAGGCCGGCTGGCGGCGCACAGGGTGGGCGTGGGCCACCATGGTCGCGCAGAGCGTTGGCGAGCCGGACGGTGCCTCTGCGGAACGGTGCTGCCGCACCGGCCGCCGCGGGCGGATCCTCGCCCGGCTACCCCACTGCGTTTGCCCTGGCCGTGCACGCATGCGTGCCCCTGACTCCCTGGGGCCCGTAGAGCGCTACGGACCGCACGCGGCGGCGACGCCCAGTACGAAGCCGCACGAGCCCGACACCGTGGTGATCATCAATGGGCCTGTGAAGCGGGCTAACCAGCCCACGGCGCGGCGCATCACGAGTGCCGCCAGGTGCGCCATGGTCGGGTGATGATCTCCCGGAAGGTGTGGTGCGACTGGTTCCGGCCGCAGTGCTCCAGTACCCAGCTCTGCCCGTCCGCGAAGTCCTCACTGCCGTTCGAGGACTGACCGCACACCGAACACTCCATCGCGTACGTGGTCGGCTCTGCGTCCGGCTCGCGGTCGGGCGTGAGCGTCCACGTCTCGTGACGGATCACCGAGCGCAGCTCACAGCCCTCGCTCTGTCCGCGCGTTGGCCGCTTTCACGCCCGCGCTCAGCCGCTCAGAGAGGGTGGCCGCACGGATCTGTGCCGGGTCTGCCTCCCACTCACAGCCGCCGCTCACGGGGCGCAGCATGGCGTACGGACCGGCCATGTCCTGGTACTCCCCGACCTTGCGCTTCGCCGGGTCGTAGACCAGCTCTCCGCGCTCAGGGACGGCCGTCTCTGCTCTTCTACTACCTTGAGTCGCCATAACAATGACGCTACGTAGCGGCGCGAACACTCCTCAATGGCACTTCGGTGAGGTGTCGGCCGGAAGTGCCACACAGGGTCACAAGGGCACTCCGATCGCGGCGGCAAGGTTTTGCATTTCTGGCGTGAGGGTCCGCCGACGCGCGACCACCTGGCCGAAGATGTCCCGTGCGTACCGCTGATTCGGCAGCCACTGCGGAGCGTCCGCACGAATCCGCTGCAAGACCTCGACCGTCTTCGCGTAGTCACGCGACCGGGCATGCGCCTCCGCCACGTCGAGGAGATGACGGTTGCGGTTGTTGGAGGTGGGCCGCATGCCGCCGGTAGGGATGCGCGCCGAGAGCTTGAGCACCAGGTCGGGCTTGTCAACGATCAAGGCGTTCTCGGCCCGCTTCAAAGCCACCGTGACTGGCCCGAACGCCTGTAAGAAGTCGTCACGCGGAGCGAACTCCCTGCCCATCGCGACCGCTGCCGAGTTGGCGTAGCGCAAGGCGTCCTCGGCCTCTCCGGCACGGTTGTCGCGGATCGCGGCGGCGGAGGTCCGCAGCAACAGCCAGCCCCACGCGCTCAGTTCCGCAGGCTTTGCACGCGAGATGCGCGGCTCTACCTCATCAGCCCACCGGGTCGCCAACTCCCGCGCCTCAGCCAGCCGACCACGCCGCAGCAAGAGCCAGCACTGCGTGCTCACTGTCGCTGCCGCCTGAAGCCGATCGGAGGAATCCTCCAGCGACCGGGACAGTGCGATGTCAGCAGCTTCGAACTGCCGCGTCTGGGTCAGCAGCCAGCCCGTCAGCTGGGAGAGCCGGACCCGCACGGCCCGGCCTTCCAGCCCACTCTCGGCGACGAGATCAGCGTCCCGTAGCAAGGGCGGGAGGATCACGCTCAGTTCTGCGAAACGATCACCGGAGAAGAGCGGCAGGGCCGATTCCATGGCGTCCCGCACACCGTCTACTGTCGGCTCGTCCGCGACGCCATCCGCCCGCACGGGAGCCACGAGCGCAAGCCGGACAGCTTCCCAACGATCAACAGCGCCAGGCGCCGCCTCCGGCTCGTCCTCATGGTCCCCGATGAGGTTCGTCGTGGGCACCCGCAGGGCTTGCGCCAGTTGGCGGGCAGTCTCCAGGCGTGTTTCAGCCCGCTCCCCTTGCTCCAGCTTCCGGATCAAGGGCAGAGTCACACCGGACTCGCTCGCCAGCTGACGTTGAGTCATACCGCGCCGCTTGCGTACTTCCTGAAGCCGCTTGCCAATGCTGGCACTCATGATTCGAGCGTACGGCGGCGATCGGGCGTCCGCGCAGGCTTCCCATACCTGACGTCCGCTCCGCCCAGCCCGCAGTATCCGCCCGGGTTTTTGGCGTCCGAAAGACACTGCTGGTGGCAGCGCTCGGTTGACCTACTCGGTTGTCACGGCGCCTGCCGGGCGTGAGATGAACTGCGTGAGGAGCTTGAAGAGGGCGGTCACGGCGGTGACGTCTTCGTCTGCGGTCAGTGACCGGAAGCGCGAGGCGTCGATCGCCGGCAGCGCGAGTTGGAGAACCAGTGCTCCCCAGATGAGACTGCTGCCGTGGCCGAGTTCCTCGGTGAGTCACTCGCGGAAGCCGGTGAGTGGTGTGCGTCTGCTGCCTTGAGGTAGCCGTTCAGGAAGGTGGCGTGGTTCCAGAAGGAGCCGTCGAGGTCGTAGGCCCCGGGCATCGGTGGATGTCCACGAGGAGATGTGGGGGTTCAAGCCCTTCCGTCATGTTCCTTCCGGTCGGCTCGTCCGGCTCGGCCCGACGGCCGGGGGCGGGGTCTCAGAGGCGGCTGTACTTCTCGATGTCCTCGGTGAACTCCTTGATCGCCTGCGCGGTGAGCGTCGGCCGGGTGTCGGCGATGGCGGCCATGTAGTCGTCGGTGCCGGCCGGTCGGCCCTTGCGCTCCGTGACCTCACGCTCGAACGCCGCCTGCGCGCCCTTACGGGCGGCGAACTCGATGTCGGCGGGGGTGAACAGTTCGCTGGCCTCGACCAGTCGGGTGAGGTCCACCGAATCGCCGGTGGTCCTGAGATAGCGGGTCCAGATCGCCGCGCGGGCGGTCGGGTCAGGCGGGCCGATGGGGATGACGTAGTCGAACCGGCCCGGCCTCAGGAAGGCCGGATCGAGCGAACGCACGGAATTGGTGGCGCAGGCCAGCAGCCGCGCGTCGTGCTCGCGGAAGCCAGGGATCAGTTTGAGCAGCTCGTTGGTCACCCCGTGCCCCGGGTCGACCGCTTTCCCGGACCGCACGCCGGCGATCTCCTCGACCTCGTCGATGAAGAGCAGCACCGAGTCCAGTTCCGCCAGATCCGCGAAGGCCTCCCGGAGCGCCGCGGCCAGCCCCTCGCTCGTGTCGGCCGCGAGCCGGGACGGAAACAGCTCCACGAACGGCCAGCCGAGCCGCGAGGCGACCGCTTTGGCAAAGCTGGTCTTCCCGGTGCCAGGAGGGCCGAACAGGACGATCGCCTTGGGCGGGGCGACACCGTAACGGTCGGCCAGCGCAGGCTCCGTCAGCGGGAGCACGACACGGCGTTCGACCACCTGCTTCTCGCGCTCCATGCCGGCCATGGCGTCCCAGAGCCCCTCGGGCAGCATGCGACCGCCCAACGCCGCGAGAACGTCGGCGTTGGCGGTTCCGGGGGGTTCGAGCTTCTCGTAGTAGGTCAGGTCGTCGCGGAACCGGTAGCCGGAGTTCTCCAGGGCCTTCGTCCCGGCGGCACCGGCGGGCAGGAGTGCGCTGATGTGGCGCGCGCCCAGTGCTCGCAGGCGTCGCTCCAGCTCGGTGAGGAGCGCACTCCCGATACCGCGCTCGCGCCATCGGGAGGCGAGGGCCACCAGGAGGATCCACCCTCGCTTGCCGTGCGCCTGGGCCACGGCCATGCCCACGAGTTCGTCCCCGACCACTGCGACGACCGCCGTCTGACCGCCCTTGGCCGCAGCCATGACCTCGGATACGGGAAACACCCGGTCCTCGCCGCCCCGGCGGCTCTGGTCCCAGATCTGAATGGCCTGGTCGAGATCGTCGTCGTGATAGTCGCGCAGATGCCAAGCGGGCATGGCCACCCCTCACCCTGCGGGAGAGCCCCATTGTCCCAGCCAGGCACGGCGGCCGCACGAGCGCGCTCGGAGGCAGGGCAGCCCGGGGGCCGATGGGCGTGGTCAGGTGCCGCGTCGACTCTCTTCCGGCGGAACGTCCGTGGAGGCGCGGTCTGTCGGCGCCGTCGGGGGTTCGGCGGCGCCGGGAGTCCAGGAGCAGGCCAGGGAGCCGCCGATCAGACCGCTGATCAGTCCGAGGAAGAGGCCGCCGAGGTTCGCGACGGGGAAGGAGATGAGGGTGAGCAGGAGAGTGGCGATCCCGCAGAACACGCGGAGGTGCGGCTGGTACCAGAGGGTGATCCCCAGGGTGATGAGCAGGACTCCGATGACCAGGGCTCCGGCACCGGACGTGGTCGACATGGCCAGCGGAATTCCGACCGGGTCCAGATGCGCGTACGGCCAGTAAAGGATGGGCAGTCCCGCCGCCGAGGTGAAGAGCCCCGCCCAGAAGGGACGTTCGCCACGCCAGGTTCTGAATCCGTGCCGGGCACGCGCTGCGGTGACGCGCAGTCGGTGGCGTCTGCCCAGGAGGTTGGTGATCATGTGTGCCCGCCCAGGACTCAGAAGCATTCGTGACGGCCGTGTGCGAGATGGACGCGCAGGCCGGGGATGTTGAACGTACCGGCAGAGAGCGCGACCGCGGTCAGGCGCACGTCGGTCAGGGAGACCGACGTGGCCTGCTGCCCGAAGCCGTTGGGGTCGAAGTAGGGCGAGTTCCTGTCGCCCGGATTGATCGGACCCTTGAAGATCTCCCCCGTCGCGATTCCTTGATCGAGGCCCTTGAAATTCGCCTGCCCGGCCGACTGGGACGTCGTGTCGAGGAACAGGTTCGATGCTTCGACCGGTCGTTCGCTTCCGCCGGTGAGCTTGAACGTCTGCACGCCCAGCACCGGGATCTCGATCAGTACGGACTGGCACAGCTCGGTGATCGTCGTGTGCCGGGATCCGGTGACCAGCACCGGCACATGCTCGCCCTTCCTGGTCACGTCCACCATGCCGTACACGCTGAACCCGCGAGCGGTCAGCGTGTCCGCGGTGACCTGGAACTCCTTGCCGGAAATGAGGAACGACGCGGCCAGTGCGCCCTGTCCCATGGCGATGCCGAGGGCCGCGCAGGCTGCGACGCTGGGTACCAGGAATGCCGCAAAGCGCCGCCAATTGGTTTTGCCGACGCGGGGCGACATCCTGTCTCCTTCGGTCATGGCGCGAGCCGCCTCTACCTGGACTGAACGGATGTTTTCCTCGCCACCCAGTGACGGATCCTAGGCTTCCGGTTGTGCCAATCGGCTGCACGTCAGGGCCGCCGTACGGGTGACGCACAGGGTGCTCGGCCCTCCGGGCGATGCGGTGCTCACGAGCCGAGCGGCACCGCTGCGGCGTATGCGACGAGGCGCGCGAAGCGCAGCCACACGAGCAGATGACCGTTCAGGGGTGCCCAGCCCGGACGGAGAAGGCTCTCGATCGCGCTGATCGCCTCGGCCAGGGCTTCCCGCGTCGCGGCGTCCACGCGGCCGAGGTTCGTCAGGTACGAGGCGGCACAGCTGTCGAGGCAGGCATGCAGGCCGGCCAGCCGCGGTACCTGGCTGTCGCGCAGGAGGCTCTCGTCCGGGAAGGGAAAACGCCGGAACGCCGTGTGGCGGTTCGCGACGGCGGCGACGAGTCCCAGGCGAGAGGGGGCCGTCTCGCCGGGCCATCGAAACCCTGACAGCTGCGTGGTGATGCGGCCTGGGGTCCGTCGGCCGGCCGCCTTCTCCGCGTGGCGTCGGACGGCGAACGACTCGACTTCGGCGAGCCAGACCGTGCGACTGGCTTCCAGAGTCTCCAGCGCACGCAGCAGGGCCGCGGGGTCTCTGCGGAGATCGGGGGAAGGGCACGCCGTCGCGGCGAGATAGGCCCAGGTCGCGTTGAAGCCCAGCGGACAGTAGTGCCCGACGGCACACCTGAGGGAGGTGTGCCGTCGGGCGAGTGGCACCTGCTCGTCGCGCACCCGGCGTGCGTAGGTTCTGAATGACACCCGGTGATGTCAGCCCTCGGCCTCGGCCACGCCGATCGGGCAGGACACGCCCGTCCCGCCCAAGCCGCAGTAGCCTGCCGGGTTCTTGTCCAGGTACTGCTGGTGATAGGCCTCGGCCGGGTAGAAGGTGCGGCCCTGCGCGGGGAGGATCTCCGTGGTGATCGTGCCGTGGCCGGAGTAGGTCAGGCGGTTCTGGTAGGAGGCGCGGGAGGCCTTGGCCGTGGCCGCCTGGGCCGGGGTGTGGGTGTAGATCGCCGAGCGGTACTGGGTGCCCACGTCGTTGCCCTGGCGGAAGCCCTGGGTCGGGTCGTGGGACTCCCAGAAGGTCTTCAGGAGACGGTCGTAGGAGATCAGCTCGGGGTCGTGGACCACGCGGACGACCTCCGTGTGGCCGGTCAGGCCCGAGCAGACCTCCTCGTACGTGGGGTGCTCGGTGTAGCCGCCCTGGTAGCCGACCAGGGTGGTCCACACACCCGCGGGAAGCTGCCAGAACTTGCGTTCCGCGCCCCAGAAGCAGCCCAGGCCGAAGTCGGCGATCTCCAGGCCCTCGGGGTAGGGGCCGAGGAGCGGGGTGCCGAGGACGGTGTGGCGCTCGGGGACCGCGAAGGCGGGCAGGTCACGGCCCTTGAGCGCCTGCTCGGGGGTGGGCAGCTGGGGTGAGCGGCCGAAGAGCATCAGGTCTCCCTGTCGGTCTGGAAGGCGGAGGCCGGCCTGGCACGTGGTCCAACGGCCCGTGCCTCCGCCGCATTCCGGTCAGGCCTCCGCCGTCACCGCCTGCACGGTGTCGTTGCGGACCTGGCAGTAGTACGCCGCCGCGCCGTCGCCCCGGTAGCTCCACGGCAGCGATTCCACATAGCCGTCGACCAGCTTGAACTGCTCCAGTGCCGCCTCGTGCCGGTCCTGGAGGTGGAGGTAGAACGCCAGCAGGTGACGCAGCTGTGCCAGGCCCGGGTGGCTGGGGTCGGCGGCCGCCGCGTCCGCGAGGCCCGCGTCCACCCTGGCCACCATCTCGGGCGTGTTGTCGGCCGCGGTGTCGGTCGACTCGTCGTGCTCGAAGTGCGCGATGAGCGGCAGCGCTGTCAGCAGGCTGCCCAGCGGCGCCTCGGCGGCCGCGCGCTCGGCGAAGTCGAACGCCAGCTGCTGCGAACCCCGCCACTTCGCGCACCAGTACTGGAGAGCCGAGAAGTGGGCCCCGAAGTGGTGCGGGGCACGGGTCTTGATCTCCGCCCAGAGCTTGTCCATCTCGGCGTTCGGGTACCCGAGGCCGAGCGCCACCCAGATCTCCGCGATGTACGGCGAGGGGTCGTCGGGGTTGAGGGCGGCCGCCCGCGCGATCTCCTCGCGTGCGCTCACCAGCGTCCGGTGGAAGCCCTGGGCCTGCTCCTGCGTCGTGTACTTGGCCCGCTGCGCACCCCGCAGCTCCCAGGCGAGGTACACCGTGCTCTGTGCCCGGACCACGGCCGCGTCCGGGTCCTCGGGGCGCGCGGCCTCCCAGGCCAGCAGCCACTCGTCGTCCTTGGCCGCGAGCGTGGCCACGTGGTTGATGAGCGTCGAACGGCGCTCCCAGTCCCGGCCGATGGTGCGCAGCGCCTCGGCGGCGGGCTCCCAGTCACCGCGGCGCACCGCGTCGAGGGTGGCGGCCCAGTCGGCGGGCAGCGGGGCGGGGTGGTCCATGTTCTGCCGTTCGGCGGGCAGCAGACCGAGCTTCTCGGCGGCCTGCGCGGCCTCGGCGCCGTCGTCGGGGCTCGGGTTGAAGAACTCCTTGAGGAAGACCCCGGCGATCCACACCACGAAGATCAGCGTGGGGACGGCCAGAACGGCCAGGATCCAGAGCAGCACGGTCATGGGAGGGCGCGGTCCGTTTCTTCGAGGGGGAGTGGCGAGGGGGCGGCGTCGGCCGGAGGGGCGGTTACGGCGCGGAGGGGCTGCCGCTCACGCGGGCTGGGGCGCCATCGGTGGCAGCAGTGCCCGCAGCGGTGCGGTGTCGGGGTGGTCGGCGAGCGCCGCGTCCACCGCCGCGTCGAGTGCGGCCTCGGGGCCGTCGCCCGGTGTGTTCTCCGACGTCCAGCCGGGCAGCCGGACGGTGGCCGCGTGGGACCAGGAGAACTCCCAGTGCAGCAGCGAACGGGCGCTGAACTCGGCCAGCACCATCGTCCGCAGCGAGTTGCGCAGCCGGGGCCGTACGAACTCGCGGAAGGCCCGGCCCTTCGCCGCGGACGCCTCCTCGGACAGCGGCAGCCGCTCCGCCACCCGCCACAGCCGGCCGTCGTCGATGACCTCCAGCAGCGCGGACAGCGTCGCCGGCTGCCCGGTGTAGTCGGCGAGCGCCCCTTGCAGCGGGGTGCGCGCGGAGGACATGCCCTTGGCCATGGAGGCCTCCAGCAGCTCCTGCCACTCGGCGGTGCGTCCGAAGGCGAGCACCTCGTCCGTCAGGACGGCGTCCTCCAGCGCGGCCAGGGTGCGCCGCGGGTCGGTGAGCAGGGCGAGGGCCGTGCCCTCGGTCTCCTCGCCACGCCCGTCGGCGGGCAGTGCCTCGATCCGGCGCACCCGCTCGGCGATCGGCGGATGGGAGTCGTACGGCGAGGCGGGCTCGGTCGGCAGGTCGGCCCGCAGCTCCGCCAGCTCCTGATCGCGGGCGGTCAGCAGCCGGCCGAAGCCGCCGAAGAACTCGCCGTGCGGCGGCAGCAGCCGTACCGGCAGGCCCAGGGTGGCGTAGGAGTCGAGGTAGAACTCGTGGGAGGCGGCCAGGGCGGGGATCTGGCGCAGCGCCGAGGCGGTCGCGTCGCGCCCGGCGATCCGGGCGGCGGCCAGGTCGGCCGCGTACTCCTGGGCGCGGGCCGTGGACAGGGAGGCGCGCAGGTAGAGCTTGCCGTAGGCGGTGTAGATCTTCGCCATCGTCCGGTACGTCGCCCCGGCCCCGGCGGTGTCGATCTGCTTCGCCTTCTTGCCCTTGGCGACCCGCTTGGCGGAGGCCTGCTCCTGGCGGGCGCGCTCGGCGGCCACCTTGCCGTCGGCCTTGGCGTGGAACTGCCCGATGACCCGGGCGATCTGCACCCGGCCGCGCACCACGAGCGCGGACAGCCGGGTGTCGCCGCCGGTGAAGTGGCCGTACTCGTGGGCGAGTACGCCGCGCAGCTGCGCCTCGGTCAGACCGGTCAGCAGTGGTACGCCGAGGTAGAGGCGGCGCGGGCCGGGGAGCAGGCCGAGCAGCCGGGACTCCTCGCTGACGGCCGCGTTGACGTCGGCGGTGAGCAGGATCCGGTCGGGGGCGCGGGTGCCGGTCGCCGCCGCGAGGTCACGGACCAGCGCCCACAGCCGGGGCTCGTCGGCCTCGGTGACCGGGATGCCGGCCGGCTCCTCGCCCCGGGGCGTGCGCAGCATGAACATGCCGCGTACGACGGGGACGGCGAGCACCGCGGTGACGATGAAGAGCTTGATGGCGGCCAGGCCGTGCAGCCCCCAGCCGAAGGCGGCGACGTCGACACCTACGAGCACCGCGAGCAGCAGCAGGCTGAGCAGATAGAAGCCGAACAGCAGGACCAGGGCGCGCAGTGCGCGCAGAGTTGCGCCCATCGGGCAGATCCCCCCACAGGACCCAGAGACATGGACATGGCAAACACCGCGCCGCGGTGCTGCCGGTGAGTGTGGGGGGACTCGGAGCAGACCCGGAGCCGACTCAAAGCAAAGCAAGAGCAAACTCGGAGCATGCGGAGTATGCCCTACCGCAGGTCAGCAGGGCAATCCACTTGATCCAAGACCCGGCGGATCAGCCGGGCAGGGTCGCCGGGCTGCCGCCGCCCGCCTCGTAGCCCGCCACCGCCAGCGCGCGGTAGACGGCGAACGCGGCGGCCGGGTCGGCGGACAGCGTCCAGGGCAGCGCGCCCACATGGCCGTCGACGTGTATCAGCTGGTCCATGGCCTCCGCCCAGCGCTCGGCGCGGACCAGGAAGAAGAGCAGCAGATGGCGGACGTGCGCGACCATCGGGTCGTCGGGGTCGGCCGCGTGCACCGCGTGCAGCGCGCCGTGCATCGCCTTGGTGACGACCTCGCTCTGGTAGAAGCTCGCGACCAGGTTCACCTCGGGGAGGTGCTCGAAGACCGCGAACAGCGGCAGCGCGGCGAGCAGCGAGCCCTCGGGTGCGCGGGCCGCCGCGGCCTCGGCGAACGCGTACGCCAACTCGCGCGAGCCATGCCACTTCTCGCACCAGTAGTGCAGCGCGGCCAGATGCGCGCCCATGTGGTTCGGCGCGCGGTCCAGGATGTTCAGCCACAGCTTCTCGAACTCGGGCTGCGGATAGGCGAGGCCACGGGCGACGGACAGCTCGACGATGTACGGCACCGGGTCGCCGGGGGCCAGCAGCGCCGCCTGCGCGCAGGCCTGCCTGGCCTCCTCCATGATGATGCGGAAGTCGTCCGCGCCCGGCGTCGACGTCCGCCACGCCTGCTGCACCAGGAACTCGGCGTGCACCGCCGCGCCGCCCGCGTCCTTGGGCTGCTCGGCCCGCCACACCCTGAGCCACTGCCCGCCCGGCGTCTCGTGCACCCCGCCCGGCCGCTGCTTCAGCTCCAGCGCCGCCGCACCGGCGAAGGCCTGCACCCGCTGCCAGCGCGCCTCGCCCTCGGCCTCGGTGCCGGCCAGCAGCTGGGCCGCGGCGCGGTAGTCCTGCGTGCGCTGCACCAGCTCCAGGACGTCCAGCAGGTCCTGGTCGGGGCCGGGCATCCGGACGTCCAGCTCCTCCTCGCGCACGAAGCCGTAGGTCGCCGGGTCGGCGGCGTCCGGGTGGCCCGGGGGCACCAGCCCGATGGCCCCGCGCCTGCGCCGGATGATCGGGAGCAGCACGAAGCTCAGCAGGACCAGCGCCATGAGCAGCCAGAGAATCGACATGACTCCAGCGAACCAGACGCCGCCGACAATTGGCCAACCCCGCCCGCCGGGCCTGTGGAAAACCTCGATGCCCGCGTGCGGACGCCGGCATCCGGTCGGGCGCACTACGCTCGGTGGACATGAGCGACAGGCACATCAGTCAGCACTTCGAGACTCTCGCGATCCACGCGGGCAACACCGCGGATCCCCTCACCGGCGCGGTCGTCCCGCCGATCTACCAGGTCTCGACCTACAAGCAGGACGGCGTCGGCGGCCTGCGCGGCGGCTACGAGTACAGCCGTAGCGCCAACCCGACCAGGACCGCCCTGGAGGAGAACCTCGCCGCGCTGGAGGGCGGCCGCCGTGGCCTCGCGTTCGCGTCCGGCCTGGCGGCCGAGGACACCCTGCTGCGCACGCTGCTCAGCCCCGGCGACCACGTCGTGATCCCGAACGACGCCTACGGCGGCACCTTCCGCCTCTTCGCCAAGGTCGTCAGCCGGTGGGGCGTGGAGTGGTCCGTCGCCGACACCAGCGACCCGGCCTCCGTGCGGGCCGCCATCACCCCGAAGACCAAGGCCGTGTGGGTGGAGACCCCCTCCAACCCGCTGCTCGGCATCACCGACATCGCCACCGTCGCCCAGATCGCCCACGACGCCGGTGCCAAGCTCGTCGTCGACAACACCTTCGCCACGCCCTACCTCCAGCAGCCGCTGTCGCTCGGGGCGGACGTCGTCGTGCACTCCCTCACCAAGTACATGGGCGGCCACTCGGACGTGGTCGGCGGTGCGCTGATCGTCTCCGACCAGGCGCTGGGCGAGGAGCTGGCCTACCACCAGAACGCGATGGGCGCCGTCGCCGGCCCCTTCGACTCCTGGCTGGTGCTGCGCGGCACCAAGACCCTCGCGGTGCGCATGGACCGGCACAGCGCGAACGCCACGCGGATCGCCGACATGCTGACCCGGCACCCGCGCGTGACCCGCGTCCTGTACCCGGGTCTGCCCGAGCACGCCGGCCACGAGGTCGCCGCCAAGCAGATGAAGGCGTTCGGCGGCATGGTGTCCTTCCAGGTCGACGGCGGCGAGGAGGCCGCCGTCGAGGTGTGCAACCGCGCCAAGGTGTTCACGCTCGGCGAGTCGCTCGGCGGTGTCGAGTCGCTCATCGAGCACCCGGGCCGGATGACGCACGCCTCCGCGGCCGGCTCCGCGCTGGAGGTCCCCGCCGACCTGGTGCGCCTGTCCGTGGGCATCGAGAACGTCGACGACCTGCTGGAGGACCTGCAGCAGGCTCTCGGCTAGACCCGGGTCACCAGCCGGTGATCGGTGGAGTCGTCTGCGAGGGCGGCTCCACCCAGGGATGGACGTGCACCGCCCAGACGGTGAACGCCACCGCCGCGGCGCACAACAGCAGCCACCACACGCGGCGGGCGAGCCGCCGGTGGCGCAGCATGCGGTCGCCGCGGCGCACGGCCTCGCCGTACAGGTCCGGCGGCAGGGGTGCCTGGGTCTGCGCCAGGATCCGCCGTACGGCGGCCTCCCGCTGGGGACGGTTCACCTGGGCCTCCCGGCGGGCCGCGAGGCCCAGGACGGCGTCGCCCTCGCCGCGCGCGGGGCGGGCGACACCGGCGTCGGATGCAGCACGGTGGCCGTGGCCCGGTCGCAGATCGAGTGCACCCGCTCGACCGGCAGCCCGAGCAGGGCCGCCGCCTGTTTCTCGGCGACTCCCTCGTACATCCGCAGCACCAGGACCAGCCGTTCCTGCGGGTTCAGTTCGACGAGCGGGCTGCGCGGATGCGGCCGGGCGCAGCCGACGGCGCCGTAGTGGTGCCAGGCCCCGCGCTGGAATCGGGTGGCGAGGTACTGGCGGGCGCAGTCGTAGGGGTCGTCGCCGCGCAGCCGGTCCCAGCCGGCGTAGGTGTGGGCGAGCGCCAGCGTCAGCAGACGCCGCGCGCGCGGGTTGGCGTCCGGCGCCTCCGCGGTGAGCAGCGTGGCGGTGTGCAGCAGGCGTCCCGCCGCGCCCGCGACGAACGCCTCGAACTCCCGGGCCCGACGGGCAGCACGGGATGCCTGCCGATCACGCACCGTGCCTCCCCCCTGAGGAGGTCCTGTCCGGTACGGGACAGGCGAACCGCGCACGACGCAGGACCCGGTCTCATATGAGGCCAGCGACGGCCCAAGGTCAATACGTAGGACGGCGCCAGTACCGCACCAGTGCGGCCGGCCTCAGGACGTCGGCGGCTGCTCCGAGGACGGCACCTGGACCGCCATCCGCGAGGAGAGCGCGGTGTTGAAGCGCGTGAGGAGCGTGCAGAACTGCTCGCGCTCCTCCGGCGCCCAGTCGTGTGTCAGCTCGGCCATCAACTGACGCCGCGACGAACGCACTTCCTCCAGCCGCGAGGACCCGCGCGGCGACAGCTGGAGCACCACCGCCCGCCCGTCCTCCGGGTGCGAGGTGCGCTTGACGAGCCCGGTGTCGACCAGGGGGGCCACCTGCCGGGTGACCGTGGAGGAGTCGATCCCCATGCTCGCGGCGAGCGCCTTGACGCCCATCGGACCTTCCTTGTCGAGGCGGTTGAGCAGCAGGTACGCGGCGCGGTCCATGGAGTTGCGCACCTGTCCGACGCCGCCGAGCCGGGTCTGTTCGGCACGGCGGGCGAACACCGCCACCTCGTGCTGGAGGGTGTCGAGAAGACCGGTGTCACCGACGGTCGTCATGTCCATCGACATTTCAGGTGTTGTGGGCATGGCCGGAGGCTCGCTTCATGAAGGGCTGCTGGGTTGGGGGACAGGGTACGCGGCCCGGGGGCGGGCCGTACCGGCCCGGACCAAACCGGTCTCGGAGCTTGGTCACACCCGCCGTGTGCGACCGTGAACTGCGAGACTTGAGTCATGAGCTACAGCACGGCTGACTCCTTGCGTTCGGTCACCCTCGACGATGTGCGCGGAGCCCAGAAGATGCTCTCCGGTGTGGCACGTGTGACGGCGATGGAGGGCAGCCGCCACCTGTCCCAGCTGGTCGGCGCGCCGGTGCACCTCAAGTGCGAGAACCTGCAGCGGACCGGCTCGTTCAAGCTGCGCGGCGCCTACGTCCGGATCGCCGGTCTGCTGCCGGAGGAGCGTGCCGCCGGGGTGGTGGCCGCGAGCGCCGGGAACCACGCGCAGGGCGTGGCGCTCGCCTCCGCGCTGCTCGGGGTGCACGCCACCGTGTTCATGCCGAAGGGCGCCCCGCTGCCGAAGATCAGCGCGACCCGGGACTACGGCGCCGAGGTGCGCCTGCACGGCCACGTGGTCGACGAGACGCTGGCCGCCGCCCAGGAGTACGCGGAGAAGACGGGCGCGGTGTTCATCCACCCCTTCGACCACCCGGACATCATCGCGGGCCAGGGCACGGTCGGCCTGGAGATCCTGGAGCAGTGCCCGGAGGTGCGCACGATCGTCGTCGGCATCGGCGGCGGCGGGCTCGCGGCCGGCATCGCGGTCGCGGTGAAGGCGCTGCGGCCGGACGTGCGGATCGTCGGGGTGCAGGCGGAGGGCGCCGCGGCCTACCCGCCCTCGCTCGCCGCCGGCCGTCCGGTGTCGGTGGAGAACCCGGCGACGATGGCCGACGGCATCAGGGTGGGGCGGCCGGGCCTCGTGCCGTTCGGGATCATCGAGCAACTGGTGGACGAGGTACGCACGGTCAGCGAGGACCAGCTGTCGGCCGCGCTGCTGCTGTGCCTGGAGCGGGCCAAGCTGGTCGTGGAGCCGGCCGGGGCGAGCCCGGTCGCGGCCCTGCTCGGCGAGCCCGGTGCCTTCCCCGGCCCGGTCGTCGCGGTGCTGTCCGGCGGCAACGTCGACCCGGTGCTGCTGCAGCGGGTGCTGCGCCACGGCATGGCGGCGCAGGGCCGCTACCTCGCCGTCCGGCTGCGGCTGACCGACCGTCCGGGCGCGCTCGCCACGCTCCTCGGGGTGTTGTCAGTGGTCGACGCCAACGTCCTCGACGTGAGTCACGTACGCACCGATCCCCGGCTCGGGCTCACGGAGGCGGAGGTGGAGCTGCACCTCGAGACGAAGGGACCGGCGCACTGCGCCGAGGTCGGCCAGGCCCTGCGCGAGGCGGGCTACACGGTCATCGACTGAGGCCGGCCGGGGCCCTGGAGCGGGTGGTCACTCGTTCGGGAAAAACCATTGAGAGACGCGATACATCGCGTTATGGTGTGTCGCGTGGCTGCCGGTCCGCCGGCCGCCTGTCCGCCGGTTCGCGCGCGGAAAGCCCCAAGTGGAAAACCACAGGCGGCGCCGAGCGGGCGAACCTAGCCTTTTCCGCACCACCCCTTCCTGAACGATCCCCGACGACGTGGAGACTCACATGCCAGGCGCCATCTATGCCGAAGGTCTGGTGAAGACCTTCGGCGACGTAAGGGCACTGGACGGCGTCGACCTCGATGTCCCCGAGGGCACGGTCCTCGGCCTGCTCGGGCCGAACGGCGCCGGCAAGACGACGACGGTGCGATGCCTGACCACACTGCTGCGCCCCGACAGCGGCCGGGCGGTCGTCGCGGGGGTGGACGTCCTCAAACACCCCGACACCGTGCGCCGCTCCATAGGCCTGTCCGGCCAGTTCGCGGCGGTCGACGAATACCTGACCGGCCGGGAGAACCTGCAGATGGTGGGGCAGCTCTACCAGATGAGGGCCCGGGCGGCCAGACAGCGCGCATCCGAACTGCTCGAACAGTTCAACCTCGCCGACGCCGCCGACCGCCCCGCCAAGACCTACTCCGGAGGCATGCGCCGCCGGCTCGACCTCGCCGCCGCCCTCGTGGTCTCACCGCCCGTGATGTTCATGGACGAGCCGACCACCGGCCTCGACCCGCGCAACCGCCAGCAGTTGTGGGAGGTCATCAAACAGCTCGTCTCCGGCGGTACGACGCTGCTGCTGACCACGCAGTATCTGGAAGAGGCCGACCACCTCGCCCACGACATCGCGGTCGTCGACCACGGCCGGGTCATCGCCAAGGGCACCTCCGACCAGCTCAAGGCCCGCACCGGCGGCGAGCGGGTCGAGGTCGTGGTGCACGAGCGCGAGCACATCCAGAGCGCCGTAGAGGTCCTGCGGGGCTTCGGCAAGGGCGAGACCACGGTCGAGGAGCACACCCGCAAGCTCACCGTCCCCGTAACCGGCGGCGCCAAGCTGCTCGCCGAGGTCATCCGGGAGCTGGACAGCCGCGGGATCGAGATGGACGACATCGGGCTGCGCCGCCCGACCCTCGACGACGTCTTCCTGTCCCTGACCGGACACGTGGCCGAGGCAGCCGATCAGGACCAGGCGAACGGCAAGGAGGCCGTGAAGAAATGAGTGCCGTCACCGACGCCGTCCGCATCGCGGCGCCCGGCAACCCCATCGGCCGGTCCCTGCGTGACTCGCTGATCGTCGCCAAGCGCAACCTGATCCGGATGTCCCGGATCCCCGAAATGCTGATCTTCGGGCTGATACAGCCCATCATGTTCGTGGTGCTGTTCACCTACGTGTTCGGCGGCTCCATGAAGATCGACGGCAGCACCAGCGCGATCGACTACAAGAACTTCCTGATGGCCGGCATCTTCGCGCAGACCGTCACCTTCGCCACCGCCAGCTCCGGCGCCGGCATCGCCGACGACATGCACAAGGGCCTCATCGACCGCTTCCGCTCCCTGCCCATGGCACGCGGCGCGGTGCTCACCGGGCGCACCCTCGCCGACCTGGTCCAGACGGCCCTCACCCTGCTGGTCCTCGCCGTCGTAGCGCTTCTGGTGGGCTGGCGGGTCGGGACCTACCACGACACCAACGCCGGCCGGGTCCTCGCGGCCTTCGGCCTGCTGCTCCTGCTCGGATACGCGTTCACCTGGATAGGCGCCCTGATCGGCCTGACCGTCCGCACCCCGGAGGCGGCCACCTCCGGCGGACTGATCTGGCTCTTCCCGGTCACCTTCATCTCGAACGCGTTCGTCGACACCAGCAACATGACCCCGTGGCTGCGCCACATCGCGGAGTGGAACCCGTTCAGCGCCACCGTCCAGGCGGCCCGGGTGCTGTTCGGCAGCCCCGGCCAGTCCGACTCGACGGCCTGGCCCATGCAGCACCCGGTCTGGGCCTCACTGCTCTACTCGGTGCTGATCATCGTCATCTTCCGCACCCTGGCCGTCCGCAAGTACCGCTCGGCGACCGCCTGACGACATGCCTGCGCCCCCGGTGTCACGCGGACGCCGGGGGCGCGAGGCGAAGCAGTGGGTGGGATCAGCCCGAGTACGGGTCGGCCTTCAGGATCCGCACCGAGGCCTTCTTGCCGTTCGGCAGCTCGTACTCCGCGTCCTCGCCGACCTTGTGGCCGATCACGCCGGCACCCAGCGGGGACTGCGGCGAGTACGTCTCGATGTCGGCGCTCGCGTACTCGCGGGAGGCGAGCAGGAACGTCATCGTGTCGTCCTCGTCACCGTCGAAGGCGATCGTGACGACCATGCCGGGCGCGACGGCACCGTCCGTGGAGGCCGGAGCCTCGCCCACCTGGGCGTTCTCCAGAAGCTGGGTCAGCTGGCGCACGCGCAGCTCCTGCTTGCCCTGCTCCTCCTTGGCAGCGTGGTACCCGCCGTTCTCGCGCAGGTCGCCCTCCTCGCGCGCGGCCGCGATCTTGGCGGCGATCTCCGTGCGCGCAGGACCAGTAAGGTACTCAAGCTCGTCCTTGAGCTTGTTGTACGCCTCCTGGGTCAGCCAGGTGACGTTCTCGCTGGTCTGGGTCACAGGGTGCTCCTCGTCGGTACTGGGAATACAAAGCATCGCCCTACCCAGAAGAATGTTCCTTCTTGGATGGGCGAAACCACGAGCCTAACAATTCAATGGCTCAAGGGGGAGGACATAAGCCATCAGAATCTCATCAATGCAGCTCAGGGCGTATGCATTGCGAGTGAAGGATCAACCGGCGTGGCAGCCGAGCAGCTCGGCCGTCGTCCCCTTGGCCGTCGTGCGGAGCGTGACGACCTTGTCGATGCGGGTGGCCGAACCCGTGAAGCGGAAGTCCGCCCGGCCCACCTCGGCACCGTCCGCCGACTGGGAGCGCAGGGTGCAGTAGCCGCCGACACCGGAGTCCTTGTGGACCTCCAGATGCACCTTGACCGCGTCGTCCGAGGCCTGGAAGGTGATCACCTGGGCGCTGATCTCGTTCTGCGCGACGTAGTGGTAGGCGAAGTACCCGACCAGTGCGAGCAGGGCCGCGCCCAGCACCGAACCGGCGATCTTGAGCTTGCGATCGGCACGCTCGTCCGAGGAACGGCCGTAGCGGCCCTCGGGCAGCCGCGCGCTCGCCGTGCTCATGATCGTCCTCTCCGCGGAATTAATCGCCCCCCGATTCGGTCACTATAGAAGCCGCCGAACGCACCCCAAGACGCGGGGCGCCGACATACGAGGATCGAGTCTTGACTGACCAGCTGCGACTGATGGCCGTGCACGCGCACCCCGACGACGAGTCGAGCAAGGGCGCGGCGACCATGGCGAAGTACGTGTCCGAGGGGGTGGACGTGCTGGTGGTGACCTGCACCGGCGGAGAGCGTGGGTCCATCCTCAACCCCAAGCTGCAGGGCGACAAGTACATCGAGGAGCACATCCACGAGGTACGCAAGAAGGAGATGGACGAGGCCCGCGAGATCCTCGGGATCAAGCAGGAGTGGCTCGGCTTCGTCGACTCCGGCCTGCCCGAGGGCGACCCGCTGCCCCCGCTGCCCGAGGGCTGCTTCGCCCTCGAGGACATCGACAAGGCGGCCGGCGAGCTCGTCCGGAAGATCCGCTCGTTCCGCCCGCAGGTGATCACCACCTACGACGAGAACGGCGGCTACCCGCACCCCGACCACATCATGACCCACAAGATCTCGATGGTGGCGTTCGAGGGCGCGGCGGACACCGAGAAGTACCCCGAGAGCGAGTACGGCCTGGCCTACCAGCCGCTCAAGCTCTACTACAACCAGGGCTTCAACCGCCCCCGCACCGAGGCCCTGCACCAGGCGATGCTCGACCGCGGCCTGGACTCGCCCTACGGGGAGTGGCTCAAGCGCTGGAAGGAGTTCGAGCGCACCGAGCGCACGCTGACCACGCACATTCCGTGCGCGGACTTCTTCGAGATCCGCGACAAGGCGCTGATCGCCCACGCCACGCAGATCGACCCCGACGGCGGCTGGTTCAAGGTCCCGATGGAGCTGCAGAAGGAGGTCTGGCCGACGGAGGAGTACGAGCTGTCGAAGTCGCTCGTCGACACCTCCCTACCCGAGGACGACCTCTTCGCGGGCATCCGCGACAATGCCTGACATGAGCGCAAGCCTGGCACTGACGCATCTCGTCCCCCTCGCCAAGGAGGTCGACGAGAACAAGGTCACCCCCGGCGTCCTCGGCTTCATCGTCTTCGCGGTGTTGGCCCTGGCCGTGTGGGGTCTGATGAAGTCGATGAACAAGCACATGCAGAAGGTCGCCTTCCCGGAGTCCCCGGACGCCGGGGCCGAGAAGACGGCCGACTCCACGCAGCAGCGGGGCTGACCGCTCAGCGCCCGGCCGGAACCGCCACTCCCATCACCTCCCGGGCGTGGCGGTCCGGCGTCATGCGCAGCCGCCAGGCCTGCCAGCCCGCCTCCAGGCTCACGCCCCGCTCCAGCAGCAGGGCGTAGGCCGGCACCCACTCGGCCAGCTTCTCGTCCCGCAGCGGATGCGTGGCGCGGGCCAGCTCGGCCAGCTCCTCCTGGGCGACGGCCGTACCCACGTCCACCCCGCCCGGCGCCGCGTACGGCAGCAGGGTGCAGCGCAGGAAGCGGGCCCAGTCCTCGCCGCGCCGGTCGCCGTAGGACGTGAACAGGGTCAGCGCCTCGTCGCACAGGGCCAGTGCCTGCGGGATCCGGGCGTTGCCCGCGTCCACCACCGCCAGCTCCAGGCCGGTCCACGCCTCGCCGTGGGCGACGCCGATGCGCTGGAAGTCGGCGCGGGCGTCCACGAGCAGCTGGCGGGCGAAGCCCGAGTTGCGCAGCGAGCCGGTCTGCGCGGCCCGCTGGTCCCGGGTGGCCCGCGCCGAGTGGTGCCGGGCGCAGGCCAGGCCGTAGACGTCGCGCATCCGGGAGAACATCTGCCGGGAGCGTTCCAGTTCGCGGACCGCCTGGTCCAGCTCGCCCGTCTCCTCCAGGGCCTGGCCGAGGTAGTACAGCGTCCAGGCCTCGCCGCGCGCGTCCTCGTTGTCCCGGTGCCTGGCCGCCGCCTGGCGCAGGCCCTCCACCGCGGGGGACGCGTCGCCGTCGACCAGCCGCGCCCGGGCCAGCTGGGTCAGCGCCCAGGCCTCCCCGCGTGCATCGTGCGTACGGCCGTACCGCTCCAGGGCGGCCCGCAGCTCCGTCTCCGCGCGCGGCACCTCACCCATCCGCAGGGCCAACTGGCCGAGCTGGAAGTGGGCCCAGGCCTCGCCGTGCAGGGAGCCGCCCTCGCGGTGCAGGACCAGGGAGCGGGTGAGCAGGTCCAGGGCCTCCGACAACCGGGCGCGGTCGCGCTGGACCGCCGCCAGCGCGTGCATCGTCCAGGCCCGGTCCGTCGCCAGCTCCTCGGCCGCCTGCAGATCCAGCGCCTCCTGGAGCTTGGCGGCCGCCTCCGTGAGGTTGCCCTGGTGGTGCAGGGTGATCCCGAGGGAGCACAGGGCGCGGGCGGCACCCGCGTCGTGGTGCGCCTCCCGGTAGAGGTCCACGACCGAGGCGAGCGTGGTGCGCGCCTTGTCCAGCTCGCCCAGCTGGCGGGCCGCGATACCCGTGCGCCACTGCACGGAACGCACCAGCAGACCCTCGTCGACGGCCTGGGCCAGCTCGCTGATCTCGCCCAGCCGGTACAGGTCCCCGCGCAGCAGGCAGTAGTCGCACAGGGCGCCGAGCAGGTTCAGCACGGCCGCCTGGTTCACGCCCTCCGCATGCCGCAGGGCCGCCGTGATGAAGCTGGACTCGTCGTCCAGCCAGCGCAGCGCCTCGTCCAGCGAGGTGAAGCCGTGCGGGCCGAACCGGTCCGAGCGCGTCGACATGTTGCCGTCGACCAGCCGCAGCACCGAGTCGGCCAGCTCCGCGTAGTTCACGATCAGCCGCTCCTGCGCGGCCGTCCGCTCGGCCGGGTCCTCCTCGTCCAGCAGCCGGGCCTGCGCGAAGGCACGCACCAGGTCGTGCAGCCGGTAGCGGTTGCCGCGCACATGGTCGATCAGACCGGCCCGGGCGAGCGCGGACAGATGCCGGGTCGCCTCCGGCTCGTCGGTGGCCAGCAGGGCGGCGGCCGCCGCCCTGCCCAGCGAGGCCCGGCCGGCCAGCGCCAGCCTCCGCAGCAGCCGGCGCGCCGTCTCCGTCTGGTCGGTGTAGCGCAGCCACAGCACCCGCTCCACCGGCTCCACCGGGCCGTAAGCGCCGAGGTCCGTGGCCAGCTGCCGCGGCGAGCGCGGGCCCAGCGACGAGCCCGCGACACGCAGCGCCAGCGGCAGGCCCCCGCACAACTGCCGGATCCGGTCGGTGGATTCGGCGTCGTACGGCCCCGACGCGTCCTGCGCGGCCGCACCCAGTAGCTCCTCGGCGCCCGCCGCGTCCAGCGCCTCCACCGGCAGATGGTGCACCCAGGCCACCAGGTCCGCGGGCAGCTCCAGCGCGGTGCGGGCGGTGACCAGGACCAGGCTGTCGGAGTGCTCCGGCACCAGCGCGCGCACCTGCTCCGGGTCCGAGGCGTCGTCCAGCACGATCGTCACCGGCAGGCCGGTCAGATGCCGGTGGTACAGCTCGCCGAGCCGCTTGACCTGCTGGTCGGGGGAGGAGCGCTCGCGGAACAGCAGCTGCTCGCGGGGCGCGCCGAGCCGGTTGAGCAGGTGCAGCAGGGCGTCCCGGGTGGGCAGCGGCGGCTCCTCCCGGCTGCCGCCGCGCAGGTCCACGACGACCGCGCCACGGAAGTGGTCCCTGAGGTCGTGCGCCGCGCGGACCGCGAGCGTCGTACGGCCCGAGCCCGGCTCTCCGTGCAGCACGACCACCGTCGGCCGGGTCTCGATGGCCGCCCGGGCCGACTGCGCCCACTGCCTGATCCGTGCCAGCTCCTGGCGCCGCCCCGCGAACGGTCCCTCCGGCTCGGGCAGTTGACCGAACGACTGCTCCAGCACCGTACGCCTGCGGGCCGCCGCGCTCTTGTCCGTACCGCGCAGCGCCGGGCCGCTCGACTTCTTCGGACCCGTGGAGGCGCTGAGCACCCGCTGCTGGTCGAGGAACGGGCGGATGCCGCGCACCTCCAGCGCGGTCAGCCACTGCAGCCGCAGCTGCTCCGGCCCGCCGGGCTGGCCGGCCGCGCCCGCGCGATGGTGGGCGGCGGGCAGATGGGAACCGGCCACCTTCAGCACGGTGGCCGCGGCCCCCGCCACACCCACGGCGACGCCCGCGCCGACGGCCGTACCCGTGCCGGTGCCGAGGGACAGGTCGGCGACGGCGGCGGCCACCGCGGCAACGCCCGCCACCAGTAAGGCCGTTCCGGCGCCCTCGCGTGCGTAGCGCTGGCCGAGGGTGAGGCGGCCGGCGTCGGCCTCGTCGAGCGCGCGGGTGTAGGCCTCGTACTCCTCGGCGGCGGTCTGTGCCATGGCGTCCAGCGCACCGCGTCCCCGCGACAGGAGCAGCTGCGCGTCGGTCCGTCCGCCCGAGCGCCGTACCTCCTCCTCGACGGCCCGCCCCAGCAGCCGCTCGGCATCCACCCGGTGGCTGTCCCGCATGTCCCGTCCCCCTCCGGTGGCAACTCCTTTGCCTACGAGTGTCCTTCGGGGATGGCGGGAACGCGAGGGGTGGAGATCAGGGGGCGGGTGAGGGTTTCGTGGGGGTAACTCCCTTGTGTTCGGCCGACTTCTGCTGTGCGGCCGACTTCTGCGGCTCCGACAACGCCATGGCCACGCACGCCCCTGCCAGCGCCGTCTCCACCACCGCGCACCCGAGAGCCATCATCAGGTCGCCGCCCGATGGGGACGTCGTCACGTCGAACCACGCGTCCAGCACCGCCGTCGTCGCCGTCGCAGCGGCCGTGAGGCGGGCCCGGGGATCGGCGCGCAGGCCGAGTAAGGCCGTTGCGGCGCAGCCCGTCGCCATGAGGACGTCCAGGCCTATCCAGGCCACCGACCAGTGCCGAACCTCCGTGCTGCCCGGCAGGGTCAGGGCGAGCACCACCATCCACGGCACGAGCAGAACGGCCCCTGTCCCGAGCAGGATCAGCGTCCACTTCTTCAGCGTCCGCTTCTTCAGCGTCGTCTTCAGTGCTGTCTTCATCGCGGCCCCCGTTTCGTCGTCTGCCCCCACCGTAGACTGCAGAGGAAATTCTGCAAAGAAAATTCGGCAGACATCAGGGACGTCTCAGGGTCCTCAGGGTTACGGTGGCCGCATGACCGACGGCATGCCCGAGATGACCAGCCTTGAGCGCACCGCTCTCTACAAGTCCCTCGGCAACCCCCTGCGCCGCCGGATCCTCGACTACCTCGGCCGGCACGGCGAGGCGAACTCCACCGTCCTGGCCCGCGAACTCGGCGAGAGTTCCGGCACCACCAGCTACCACCTGCGCAAACTCGCCGAGCAGCGGCTCATCGAGGAGATCCCGGAGAAGTCCGGCGGGCGCGAGCGCTGGTGGCGGGCGCTGCCCTTCAGTCACACCACACCCGACCCGGCCACGATGTCCCCGGAGGAGTACGCGGCCGCGGAACAGCTCGCCCACCTCAAGATCGAGGTCGACACCGCTCTCTTCCGCCGCGCCCACCAGGAGTACCGGGGGCCGGAGGGATGGGCGCAGGTGCAGCGGCACGGCGCCTGGATGACCAGGGACGAACTCCTCGCCTTCATGCGGGAGTACCACGCCCTGCTCGACCGCCACGGCCACTCCCGCGAGACCGCCCCCGAGGGGGCGCGCCCGGTCAGCATGCGGTTCTACGCCGTTCCGGATGCCGCTTCGGGCGCCGTCGAAGCCCGTAACGCCGGGCCCACAGACGGGTGATGCGCTCGTCCGCCTGTGTGGCTATCGTGATCGCAGCCATCGAAGGGTTAGAGGGCGGAGCACACGTCTGTGGACAACGGCTCGTTCACGGGGCCGCCGCCGGGACCACAGCAGTCGCACCAGCCTCGCTGGGCCTGGTGGGTCGTCGGGATCGTCATCCCTCTGGTGGGAACCATGGTCACGGTCATGGCGAGCCGACCGGGTTCGTCGGACGACAACAGTGCGCAGTCGGCGCCGCCGCAGTCGTCCGCCGCGGCGGGTTCCACCGAGAAGGGCCAGTCCGATAAGGACCAGTCCGGCCAGGCGCAGCCGTCGACCACCAAGAGCGCCGAAGGGGCGCGCGCGGTGTTCGGGCCGAAGGACGTGGATGCCGACACGACCAACGCCGGGTCGTACATCGACCTGGACACGCCCCAGCCGGTCGTGTCGCCGACCAAGATCAATGGCGGGGACATCATTTTCTCGGCGTCGGTCGAACCGAACCTGTTCGTGCCGGAATCCGCTTCCAACCTGGCTCCGCTGCCCCGCTCCGGCCCCGCCCCGACGGCCGCGGAGTGCGCCGACAGCGTGGACCGCAACGGCACCTACACGGCGAACGTGAAGCGGGGCGACCGTTTCTGCCTGCTCTCCGGCGAGGGCCGGGTCGCCTACCTCCGCGTCGTCACCGCACCGAGCACGGGCACCGGAAAGCTCAACATCACCGTGTGGAACACGCCTGACGCATGATGTTCGGGGTCCTGCGGCAGGATGGACCTCATGCCGAACCGACTGGCTCATGAGACGTCCCCCTATCTCCTCCAGCACGCGGACAACCCGGTGGACTGGTGGCCCTGGTCGGCCGAGGCCTTCGAAGCCGCCCGCAAGACGAACAGACCCGTCCTCCTGAGCGTCGGCTACAGCAGCTGCCACTGGTGCCATGTCATGGCCCACGAGTCCTTCGAGGACCAGGCCACGGCCGACTACCTAAACGAGCACTTCGTCAGCGTCAAGGTCGACCGCGAGGAGCGCCCGGACGTCGACGCCGTCTACATGGAAGCCGTCCAGGCGGCCACCGGCCAGGGCGGCTGGCCCATGACGGTGTTCCTCACCCCGGACGCCGAGCCCTTCTACTTCGGCACCTACTTCCCGCCCGCGCCCCGGCACGGCATGCCCTCCTTCCGGCAGGTGCTGGAGGGTGTCCGGCAGGCCTGGGACGACCGGCGCGACGAGGTCGGCGAGGTCGCCGGGAAGATCGTGCGCGATCTCGCCCAGCGGGAGATCAGCTACCAGACCGACCGGGTTCCCGGCGAGCCGGACCTCGCCCAGGCCCTCCTCGGGCTCACCCGCGAGTACGACCCGCAGCGCGGCGGATTCGGCGGTGCGCCGAAGTTCCCGCCGTCCATGGTCCTGGAGTTCCTGCTGCGCCACCACGCCCGCACCGGCGCCGAGGGCGCCCTGCAGATGGCCCAGGACACCTGCGAGCGGATGGCCCGGGGCGGGATCTACGACCAGCTCGGCGGCGGCTTCGCCCGCTACTCCGTCGACCGCGACTGGATCGTGCCGCACTTCGAGAAGATGCTGTACGACAACGCGCTGCTGTGCCGCGTGTACGCGCATCTGTGGCGGGCCACCGCCCGCGACGGAGCCGCTGATGCACACAGCGATCTCGCTCGGCGCGTCGCGCTGGAGACCGCCGACTTCATGGTGCGTGAACTGCGCACCGGCGAGGGCGGGTTCGCCTCGGCACTGGACGCCGACAGCGACGACGGGAGCGGGCGGCACGTCGAGGGCGCGTACTACGTGTGGACCCCCGAGCAACTGCGGGACGCCCTCGGGGACGAGGACGCCGAGTCGGCCGCGCAGTACTTCGGGGTGACCGAGGAGGGCACCTTCGAGCACGGGCAGTCGGTCCTCCAACTCCCGCAGACCGAGGGTGTCTTCGAGGCCGGGAAGATCGCGTCCATCAAGGAGCGCCTCCTGGACAAGCGCGCGCAGCGGCCCGCCCCGGGACGTGATGACAAGGTCGTCGCCGCCTGGAACGGGCTGGCGATCGCCGCGCTCGCCGAGACCGGCGCCTACTTCGGGCGGCCCGACCTCGTCGAGGCAGCCGTCTTCGCCGCCGACCTCCTCGTACGCGTGCATCTCGACGACCACGCCCGGCTCGCCCGGACCAGCAAGGACGGACGGGTGGGCCCGAACGCGGGCGTGCTGGAGGACTACGCCGACGTCGCCGAAGGCTTCCTCGCGCTCGCGTCCGTGACCGGCGAGGGGGTCTGGCTGGACTTCGCCGGGCTGCTCCTCGACCATGTGCTGGCCCGCTTCACCGACCCCGACAGCGGCGCCCTCTACGACACCGCCTCCGACGCCGAGCAGCTCATCCGCCGGCCCCAGGACCCCACCGACAACGCCACCCCGTCCGGCTGGACCGCGGCGGCCGGAGCCCTGCTGAGCTATGCGGCCCACACCGGATCAGAGCCCCATCGGGCGGCGGCGGAAAGGGCGTTGGGCGTGGTGAAGGCGCTCGGACCGCGGGTGCCGCGGTTCATCGGGTGGGGACTGGCCGCCGCGGAAGGGCTGCTCGACGGCCCCCGGGAGGTCGCGGTCGTCGGACCGTCCCTCGCCGACGAGCGGACGACCGCCCTGCACCGTACGGCACTTCTCGGCACCGCGCCGGGCGCCGTCGTCGCCGTCGGGACTCCGGACAGTGACGAGTTCCCCCTGCTCGCCGACCGTCCGCTCGTGGGCGGTGAACCGGCGGCGTACATCTGCCGTAATTTCACTTGTGAGGTGCCGACGACCGATCCGGAACGGCTCGGAGCGGCGCTGAACACACGCTGAGCAGGGGGGATCCCCGGGAGAGCGGAGGCGGCGAACTGTCCAAATGTGAGCAGGTGTTCGGATAGATCCCGCTACCCGCACCACCGTTCCGAAACACGTAATTTATCGGAAGAGCTCCCGGACTTCACAGATCCCCCTTAGTCTCTCCACGTCGCGTGCAACGGGTGTCACTCACCGTTGCGCGCACTGGGGGTATTGGGGATCTGGGGGGATCTTTTTGCTGACGTCTGTCTTTATTGCTGCCGTTTCGGTGGCTTTGTTCTGGATGGCCGCTTTCACTCTGTGGTGGCAGATGCACGCGTGGCGCACGCCCGAGGTGCTCGCCTCCACCCGATTCAGCAGACCGGACGGGGCCGAGAGCCTGTCCTTCTCGCTGCTCCTGCCGGCCCGGCACGAGCAGGCCGTGCTCGACCACACCATCCAGCGGCTGCTGGAGTCCACACACACCGACTTCGAGATCATCGTGATCGTCGGGCACGACGACCCGGAGACCACCGAGGTGGCTCGGGCGGCGGCCGAGCGCGACCGGCGTGTCCGTGTCGTCGTCGACACGCACGAGAAGAAGAACAAGCCCAAGGCCATGAACACGGCGCTGCCGCACTGCCGCGGTGACGTCGTCGGGGTCTTCGACGCCGAGGACCAGGTCCACCCGGAGCTGCTCGCCCACGTCGACCACGCGTTCAGGACCACGGAGGCGGACGTCGTCCAGGGCGGCGTCCAGCTCATCAACTTCCACTCCAACTGGTACAGCCTGCGCAACTGCCTGGAGTACTTCTTCTGGTTCCGCTCCCGGCTGCACCTGCACGCGCAGAAGGGGTTCATCCCGCTCGGCGGCAACACCGTCTTCGTGCGGACCGACGTCCTCAGGGAAGCGGACGGCTGGGACCCCAACTGCCTCGCCGAGGACTGCGACCTGGGCGTGCGTCTGTCCAGCGTCGGCAAGAAGGTCGTCGTCGCCTACGACTCCGACATGGTCACCCGTGAGGAGACCCCCGGCTCGCTGATGTCGCTGCTGAAGCAGCGCACCCGCTGGAACCAGGGCTTCCTACAGGTCTACCGGAAGAAGGACTGGAAGCAACTGCCCGCGCTCAGGCAGCGGTTGCTCGCCCGGTACACGCTGATGACCCCGTTCCTGCAGGCCTTCTCCGGCGTGATCATCCCAGTGAACGCGGCCGTCGCGCTCTTCCTCGACGTGCCCGTCGGGGTCGCCTTCCTCACCTTCCTGCCACTGGTCACCGCCGCCGTCACCTTCGTCTTCGAGGTGGTCGGACTGCACGACTTCGGCAAGCAGTACGGGCTCCGGGTCCGCTTGGTCCACTACGTGAAGCTCATCGTGGGTGGCCCCTTCTACCAGGTCCTCCTCGCCGGAGCCGCGATCCGCGCAGTGTGGCGCGAGCAGCGCGGCCGGAACGACTGGGAGTTGACCACGCACGTCGGCGCGCACCTCACCGCGGCCGAACCGATCCGAGAGGACGTTCCTGCGTGACCTCCACTCTTCCCGCGGTGACCACTCCGACGGTCCCCGCGCAGCGCAAGCCTGCGCCTGCTGAGCGTTCGACCGGCCGAACAAGCCCTCCGGAGCGGCTCCGCTCCTCCCGCTCCGACCTGCTGCTGTGCGGTCTCCTGCTCGTGGCGATCCTCGTCGTCCAGGGCTGGAACATCGCCGACTACCCGACCCTCAGCGACGACGAGGGCACCTACCTCGCCCAGGCCTGGGCCGTCCAGCACGGCAAGGGCCTGGCCCACTACACCTACTGGTACGACCACCCGCCGCTCGGCTGGCTCCAGATAGCCCTGCTCACCTGGATACCCTCGGCCATCAGCCCCGGCTCGATGACCGTCGGCTCCATGCGGATCGCCATGCTGGTGATCAGCGGCATCAGCGCGGTGCTGGTCTACGTCCTCGGCCGCAGGCTCTCCCTGCCCCGCTGGGCCGCCGGGCTCGGTATGGCCCTCTTCGGGCTCTCCCCGCTGGCCGTCGTGCTCCAGCGCGAGATCTTCCTCGACAACATCGCCGTGATGTGGCTGCTGCTGGCGTTCTGCCTGGCCGCCTCGCCCAGCCGGCACCTGTGGCACCACTTCGGCGCGGGCCTCGCGGCCGCCGCGGGCGTGCTCACCAAGGAGACGATGCTCGTCGTCCTGCCCGCCCTGTTCGTCACCATGTGGCGGCACAGCCACCGCGACACCCGCAAGTTCGCCCTCACCGGAGCCGTCACCGCCTGCGCCCTGATCGGCTTCTCCTACCCGCTCTTCGCCCTGCTGAAGGGCGAGCTGCTCCCGGGCAGCGGGCACGTCTCGCTCTGGGACGGCATCAAGTACCAGATGTCCAGGCCCGGTTCGGGCTTCATCCTGGACACCTCCTCCGGCTCCTACGGCGTCCTGCACTCCTGGCTGTACTACGACCGGGTGCTGCCCCTCGGCGGCCTCGCCGGGGCCCTGCTGCTGATCGTCACCTGGCGCTGGTCGGTCACCGCCCGCGCGCTCGCCGGACCCGCCCTGACCGTGGCGATCCTGGCCGCCGTGGCCATGCGCCCGGGCGGCTATCTGCCCGCCATGTACATCATCGGCGCGCTGCCCTTCCTCGCCCTGGTCCTGGCCGGCGGCGCCGCCTCCGTCACCCACGCGGTCGTGCGCCGCCGGCGCGCCGACGGGGAGAACCGGTACGTCACCGGCGGCCGGTACGCGCTGGCCGCAGTCCTGGCCCTCGCCGCCGGCGCCTTCGTCGTACCGCACTGGTACGACGGCGACCGCACCGCCCTCACCGCCGACGCCAACAGGCCCTACCGGCAGGCCTCCGCCTGGCTCAGCACCGAGGTCGAGAACCCGAAGGCCACCCGGGTCCTGGTCGACGACGCCCTCTGGCTGGACCTCGTGCACGCCGGGTACCGGCCCGGGCTCGGCGCGATCTGGTTCTACAAGGCCGACCTCGACCCGGCCGTCACCAAGACCATGCCGCACGGCTGGCGGGACATCGACTACGTGGTCGCCTCGCCGACCGTCCGCCGCGACGCCAAGGACCTGCCCAATGTGAAGGCCGCCATCCAGCACTCCGAGCCGGTCGCCACCTTCGGCACCGGACCCGACCGCATCGAGATCCGGCAGATCCAGACGGCAGCCGCGGGAGGCGCGCGATGAGCAGCCACGAGTACACGGTTCCCGCCGAGGGCCTGGACGCCGGGGAAGTCGCCGAACCCGGTGCCGTCACCATCGTCGTACCGACCTTCAACGAGTCCGCGAACATACGGCAGTTGCTGCACCAGATCACCGAGTCGGTGCCCGCGCGGCTGCCCTGCGAGGTCGTCTTCGTGGACGACTCCACCGACGACACCCCCGAGGTGATCCGCGCGGCCGCGCAGGACTGCCCCTTCCCGGTGGCCGTGCTGCACCGCGAGGAGCCGGTCGGCGGGCTCGGCGGGGCGGTCGTCGAGGGGCTGAAGGCGGCGTCCTCGGACTGGATCGTCGTCATGGACGGCGACTGCCAGCATCCGCCGTCCCTCGTACCGGAGTTGGTGGCCACCGGCGAACGGGAGCACGCCGGGCTCGTCGTCGCCTCCCGGTACATCAAGGGCGGCAGCCGGGCCGGACTCGCCGACAGCTACCGGGTGGCCGTCTCGCGCGGCGCGACCTGGCTGACCAAGGCGCTCTTCCCGCGCCGGCTGCACGGCATCAGCGACCCGATGAGCGGCTTCTTCGCCATCCGGCGCAGCGCGGTCACCGCCGACGTGCTCAAGCCGCTCGGCTACAAGATCCTCCTGGAGCTGGCCGTACGCAGCCGTCCCCGGCAGGTCGCCGAGGTGCCGTTCGTCTTCCAGGACCGGTTCGCGGGCGAGTCCAAGTCGAGCGCGCAGGAGGGCTTCCGCTTCCTGCGCCACCTGGCCGGGCTGCGCACCGCCTCGCCGGTCGCCCGCATGGTGGGCTTCGGGCTGATCGGGGCGAGCGGCTTCGTGCCGAACCTCGTCGGACTGTGGGCGCTGACCGCGCTCGGCGTGCACTACGTCCCCGCCGAGATCCTCGCCAACCAGTTCGGCGTCGCCTGGAACTTCCTGCTCATCGAGCAGCTGCTGTTCCGCGACCGGCGCGCGCACCGCCGCTGGTGGGACCGGCTCGGCCGGTTCGCGCTGCTCGCCAATGCGGACCTGGTGCTGCGCATCCCGCTGATCGCGCTGCTCGTCGACCGGTTCGGGATGGGCGCGCTGCCCGCCACCGCGCTCGCTCTGGTGACGACGTTCGTCGTGCGCTTCGTCGGGACCGAAGCGCTGGTCTATCTCCCGCGCAGGCGGGGGGACCGTACAACCGCAAGGAGAGCCGTGTGAACAAACACCGCAGACGGACCGCGCTGGTCGGGGTGGGGGCCCTGACCGCCGGTCTGCTCCTCACCTCGCCACAGAGCGCCGAGGCCGCCAACCTGGTCAAGAACCCGGGCTTCGAGACCGCCGGCACGGACGACATGCCGTACTGCTGGGAGAAGTCCGGCTGGGGCGACAACGACTTCAGCTTCCAGACCACCTCCGACGCGCACTCCGGCGCCAAGGCCATGAAGGTCACGCTGACCCGCCGGGTGGACGGCGACCGCAAGGCGCTGATCACCGAGTCCACCGAGTGCGCGCCGGTGGTGACCGCCGGCAAGCAGTACGACCTCGGGCTCTGGTACAAGACCACGACACCCGACGCCAACATCACCCTGTTCCGGCACGACACCACCGCCGGCTGGCAGTACTGGACCGACCTCAAGACGCTGGACATGGCGTCCGCCTGGACGCAGGCCACTGTCCGCACCCCCGAGGTCCCGGCCGGCACCGACCGGATCACCTGGGGCGTCTCCGTCTACGGCACCGGCTCGGCGACCACCGACGACTACGCCATGGAGCAGGTCGCGGACCCGGTCCCGCCCGCCCAGTGCACGGGCACGGGCGACCAGTGCGCGAACGGCAGCTGGTCCGTGCTGCCGACGCAGAACCCGGTCCGCTCCATGCACTCGGTCGTCCTCAACAACGGCAAGGTGCTGCTGATCGCGGGCTCCGGCAACAGCGAGGAGAACTTCGCCGCGGGCAGCTTCACCAGCGCGGTGTACGACCCGGCCAATGGCACCTACAAGGTGATCCCGACGCCTAAGGACATGTTCTGCGCGGGCCATGTGCAGCTCCAGGACGGGCGGGTGCTCGTCATGAGCGGCAACAAGGCCTACCCGGTCCCGGGCGGGCACGGCTACGAGGGGTTCAAGGACTCGTACATCTTCGACCCGAAGACCGAGACCTACAGCAAGACCAACGACCTCAACGACGGCCACTGGTACCCGTCGGCGACCGAGCTGGGCAACGGTGACGTCATCTCCTTCGGCGGTCTGCGCGAGGACTCCACCGGCTCGGTGACCGCCGAGTACTGGTCGGACAAGGACCAGCAGTGGCTGCCGCTGTGGAAGGTCAACCAGACCTGGTCGTACTGGGGTCTGTACCCGTCGATGGTCCTCATGCAGGACGGCCGCCTCTTCTACACGGGCAGTCATGTCTTCGGCAACAACATCCCCGGCACCGGCTCGGCGGTCTACGACTACGACGCCAACACGGTCACCCAGATCCCGGGGCTGCAGAACAAGGACCAGCGGGACCAGTCGGCGAGCGTGCTGCTGCCTCCGGCGCAGGACCAGAGGGTCCTCACCATCGGCGGCGGCAACATCGACTCCAACCCCGACGGCAACCGCCTCACCGACCTGATCGACCTCAAGCAGGCGAACCCGTCGTACGTCGCCGGGCCGCCGCTCCCACAGGGCACCGTCGACCTCGGGGGCGGCAAGGTCGCCGAGACCGGCGGCCAGGGCAAGATGTACGTCTCCGCGGTCCTGCTGCCCGACGGCAAGGTCCTGGAGACGGGCGGCGCCCTGCACAACCGCGCCGACCCGGTGTACGAGTCCTCGATCTACGACCCGGGCACGAACGCCTTCGACCCGGTGGCGGCCGACCCCGAGGCCCGCGGCTACCACTCCTCCGCGTTCCTCCTGCCCGACGGCCGGGTGATGGCCACCGGCGACAACCCGGGCAACGGCACCTGGAACCACAACGTGTCGATCTACACCCCGCCCTACCTCTACCAGGGCACCCGCCCGACGATCACCTCGGTGATCAACCAGGAGTGGAAGTACGGCGACACCCAGCGGATCACGGTCGACCGGCCCATCGCCAAGGCCGAGCTGATCCGCCCGGCCGCGGTCACCCACTCCTCCGACCCGAACCAGCGCTTCGTCGACCTGCCGCTGTCCGTCGACGGCAACAACGTCGACCTGAACGTGACGAGCAACCCCAACCTGGCCCCGCCCGGCTGGTACATGCTCTTCGCGGTGGACGCGGGCGGGGTGCCGTCGGTGGCCAAGTGGGTGCACCTGCAGGGGCCGGCCGCGCTCAGCGCCTCCGCCGCCTCCCCGCACGTCCACTCCTTCGCCGACTCCCTTCAGGGCAAGGTCTCCGGGCCCGGCAAGAAGAAGACGTCGCAGAAGGTCAGCCCGACGATCTCCGGCTGCGACCGGCACTACGGCTCGGTCAACGTGTGCGTGCCGACGGTCTTCCCGCCCCAGGTGAAGAAGACGACAGCCGCCCGCTGCACCTGGCTGAAGCAGAACCACTACGGCCGCCTCAAGGTCAACGGCGGTGACGACCCGCTGGGTCTCGACCGCAACAGGGACGGCGTGGCCTGCGGGAGGGGAGACGCCCGCAGGGCTTAGCCCCGGCCGGCGAGGGCGCGCTCCACGATGGCTTCCAGCTGGTCGTGGTGCGCGCCCTTCCAGTAGGCGCGGCCGCATTCCGTGCACTGGGCGAAGACGTCGTACGAGCGCTGCGTGCCGCCCTTGAGGCGGTCGGCCACCTCTTCCTTGGTGGCGTCCTTCAGCAGGCCGTTGCAGGCGGTGCAGCGGGTCCAGGGGCGCAGGTCGGGGGCGAAGCGGTCGAGGACGTCCTGCAGCTGGTCGTCGGGGCGGGTGCTGTAGATGTACGCCCCGGCCCACAGCTCGCGGCGGCGCAGCAGGCCCCGGTCGCGGCTGAGCATGACCCGCTTCTCCGCGGCCGAGCGGGAGGCCAGCGCCGGGTCGCCGATGTCGGTCGACTCGTACGCCGTGTCCACGCCGAGCAGCCGCAGCCGGCGGGCGAGGGTGCCGAGGTGGACGTCGAGGAGGAAGCGGAGCGGGGCGCCGGGGACCTGCTGGGGGCGTTGCACGGCACGGACCGAGACGCGCTCGTCCGCCGCCGGGATGTGGGACGGCGGCACCTCGCGGCCGTCCACCACCAGGGCGCCGACCTCCGTCAGCGGGATCCCGAGGGACTCGACCACGTGGCCGAGGGTCGAGACGCCGTCCGTGCCCAGGGCGCTGGCGCCCGCCCGCCGTACGGGCGGCACGAACAGGTGCAGGGCGGGGGCGACTTCGACGTGGATCTCGGGTCCGTTCACATCGTCAGGATCGCACGGGGCCGGGCCGGGGCCTCAGGGTTTTTCGGCGGGGAGGCCGTGTTCCAGGACGTTCAGGGAGCGGTCGACGAGGCTCTCGTAGTCGTCCCGCTGGCCGTGCTCGGCCCAGTACATGGACGTCTCCATCAGGCCGCCGATCAGTGACATGGCGTAGACCCGCACCTCCAGGCTCTCCGGATCGCGGCCGGTGCGCTCGCCGATGGCCTGGCAGAGCATGTGGCCGGTCACCGACATGCTCTCCATCATGCGCGAGCGCACCGCGGGGACCTGGACCATCAGGTGCGTCCGCAGCCGCAGGATCCGCTCGTCCTCGTCGACGGCCTGCCGGACGGCCCGCCGCAGCACGTACCGGATGGTATCCGCCCAGGGTTCCTCCGCGGGCCGCTGCCTGATCTCCTCCAGGATGAACGGGTCGTACTCGTCGGTGAGGACGATGTCCTCCTTGGTGGGGAAGTAGCGGAAGACGGTCGACGGCGACACCTCCGCCCGGTCGGCGATCTGGTCGATCGTCGTGGCGTCGTACCCCTGCTCCTCGACCAGGGCGTACGTCGCCGCGCGGATCGCCTCACGGGTCTTGATCTTCTTGCGTTCGCGCAGACCGAGGCGGGGGCGGTCGGCGGCGGAGGCAGGGGAGTGAGCGGCCGTCATGCCCGTCATTGTCCGGCATCTCCCGCGGGGGCGGCCACGGCCGGGACCTGCTCGCGTTCCGTGCGCCGCGCGGTCGGGGTGTTCGGCAGGAACGCCGCCGCCAGCAGCGCGGAGACCAGGGCGGCAACGCCGCACACGAGCAGGACCACGCCCATGCCGTGGACGTACGCGCCGTTCGCGGATGCGGCGAGGTGGGCGGAGCCCGTCTTCTCGGCGATCAGATGCGCGGCGACCACCGAGTCCCCGGCCGTGTGGGCGGCCGGTGCGGGCAGGCCGGCCACGTCGAGCCGGTCGCGGAAGACGCCTGCCAGCAGGCTGCCGAGCAGGGCGATGCCGATCGCGGAGCCGACCTGGCGCAGGGTCATCAGCAGTCCGGATCCGCTGCCGGCCCGGTCGCGGGGCAGGGTCGCGAGGGCGCCGGTCATGGACGGTACGAGTGCGCAGCCGAAGCCGAGTCCGGCGATGGTGAGCCACAGCGCGGTGAAGCCGTAGCCCGAGTCCGTCGTCGTACGGCTGCCGAGCAGGGCGGCGAAGGCCAGCACCACCAGGCCCGCGCTGACCGTGGCGCGCGACCCGAAGCGGTCGGCGAGCGGGGGAGCGAGCTTCGCGGCGACGGACAGGCCGAGGACCATCGGCAGCATCCGCACGCCGGTGCCGAGGGTGTCGTTGCCGAGGACGGCCTGGAGATAGGGCGGCAGCACGAACATCAGGCCGGACAGCACGAACATCACGAGGGTCGCGGCGACGGTGTTGAGCAGGAAGCCGCGCTGGGCGAGCAGGCTCATGTCCAGCATGGGGCGCCGCACCTGGCGCGAGCGCAGCACCAGCCCGGTGATCAGGACCGTGGCTCCCGCGAACATGGCGAGGACCAGTGGATCGCCCCAGCCTCGGTCGGGGGCCTCGATGATCGCGTAGATGAGGGCGCCGAGCCCGGCCGTGGTGAACACGGTGGAGAGGGAGTCGATCGCGGGGGTGGCCGGGTCGCGGGTCTCGGGCAGCAGCAGGACGCAGGCGAGGATGCCGAGCGCGACCATCGGGATGTTGATCAGGAAGACCGAGCCCCACCAGAAGTGGTCGAGCAGCCAGCCGCCGATGATCGGGCCCAGCGGCAGGCCCAGGGCCGAGCCGGTGGAGACGAGGCCGAGGGCCTTGCCCTGCTCGTCGGGCGTGAACAGGGACGGCAGCACGGACATCGCCAGCGGCGTGATCAGCGCGGCGCCGACGCCCATGACGGTGCGGGCGGCGATCACCCAGTTCACGTCCCCGGCCAGGGCACCCATGAGGGAGCCGGCCAGGAAGATCCCGAGTCCGGTGATCAGTATCCGCCGCCGTCCGAACCGGTCACCGAGCAGTCCGGCCGGGAGCATCAGCGCGGCGAACACGACGACGTACGCGTCCGCCATCCACTGCTGCTGGCCCGTGGTGGCTCCGAGCTGCTCCGCCATGGTCGGCAGCGCCACGTTGAGGATCGTCATGTCGAAGCCGAGCGTGAGCATGCTCGCGACCAGGGCTCCGAGGGCCCACCAGCGGCGGGGGTCGTGCCGCGTCTCGTCGGTCTGGGTGACAGCAACCATGAAATGAGAGTAACTCTCAAAAGATGGCTGTCGTCAATAGGTGTGTGCTGTCAGGGCATGAAAAACGGCCACGGCGGGAGTGCCGTGGCCGGAAAGAGGCTCGCTCGGAAGGGTTATGCGTGCTGGTACGCCACCAGCGAGATGCCCACGTAGTGGACGACGAACGCGGCGAGGGTGAAGGAGTGGAAGACCTCGTGGAAGCCGAACCAGCGCGGTGAGGGGTTCGGGCGCTTGATGCCGTAGATCACGCCGCCCGCGCTGTAGAGGAGACCGCCGACGATCACCAGGACCAGGACGGCGATGCCGCCGGTGCGCATGAAGTCGGGCAGGAAGAAGACGGCCGCCCAGCCCATCGCGATGTAGCAGGGGGTGTAGAGCCAGCGCGGGGCGCCGACCCAGAAGACGCGGAAGACGATGCCCGCCGCGGCCGCGGCCCAGATGCCCCACAGCAGCCACTGGCCCTTGGCGCTGGGCAGCAGCAGCATGGTCAGCGGCGTGTAGGTGCCCGCGATGATCAGGAAGATGTTGGCGTGGTCGAGGCGGCGCAGGACGCCGTCCATCCGGGGGCTCCAATTGCCCCGGTGGTACAGGGCGCTGACGCCGAAGAGCAGGCATGCCGTCAGGACGTAGATCCCGCAGGCGATGCGGCCTCTGGTGGAGTCGGCGAGGGCGGTGAGCACCAGCCCCGCGATGAGTACGGCCGGGAACATGCCGAGGTGCAGCCAGCCGCGGAGCCTGGGCTTGACCGGATGCGGCAGGGAGAGCGCGGTGGGACCACGGCCGGCGGCCGGCGAGTCCGTGGGCGCGTCGGGGACGGGCGCAGTCATGCGGGGCATGGTACCTACGGCCCCGTAAGTCGCGCGTCAGGGCGCCCTCATGAGTGACCGTACGCAAAAGGTCCTTCTGTTGAACTCCACGTGCACGCAAAGAATCACGGAAACCGTGGGATTCCTCACGTTGCTCACCTGTGATGCCCTCTGGACAGATGGGCACTAGAATCGGATGATCAAATGAGTGCGGTCGGCACCGGATGAGCAGCTACGAAGCGTCCGGGTCGCAGCCCCCACGGGGCGACAAGACAAAAAATCCCTCATTTAGGAGCAATCGTGGCGCGCGACATCGCGGCTCCCACCGGCATCCCCACCAACCATCAGGAACTGATCTCGTGGGTCAACGAGATCGTCGAACTGACCCAGCCGGACAACGTGGTCTGGTGTGACGGATCCGAGGCCGAGTACGAGCGACTGTGCGAGGAGCTCGTCGGCAAGGGGACCTTCAAGAAGCTCGACCCGATCAAGCGCCCGCACTCCTACTACGCCGCCTCCGACCCGACCGACGTCGCGCGCGTCGAGGACCGGACCTTCATCTGCTCGGAGAAGGAGGAGGACGCCGGCCCGACGAACCACTGGATGGCCCCCGCGCAGATGCGCGAGGTCTTCGCCGGTGAGAAGGGCGTCTTCCGCGGCTCGATGCGCGGCCGCACCATGTACGTCGTCCCCTTCTGCATGGGCCCGCTCGGCTCCAAGCTCTCCGCCATCGGCGTGGAGATCACCGACTCCGCGTACGTCGCCGTGTCCATGCGCACCATGACCCGCATGGGCCAGCCGGTCCTCGACGAGCTGGGCGACGACGGCTTCTTCGTGCGCGCCGTGCACTCGGTCGGCGCCCCGCTGGAGCCCGGCCAGGCGGACGTCCCGTGGCCCTGCAACCAGACCAAGTACATCTCCCACTTCCCGGAGACCCGCGAGATCTGGTCGTACGGCTCCGGCTACGGCGGCAACGCGCTGCTCGGCAAGAAGTGCTACGCCCTGCGCATCGCCTCCGTCATGGCCCGCGACGAGGGCTGGCTGGCCGAGCACATGCTGATCCTCAAGCTCACCCCGCCCACCGGTGAGCCGCGCTACGTCGCCGCCGCCTTCCCGAGCGCCTGTGGCAAGACCAACCTCTCGATGCTCGACCCGACGGTCCCCGGCTGGACCGTGGAGACCATCGGCGACGACATCGCCTGGATGCGGTTCGGCGAGGACGGGCGTCTGTACGCGATCAACCCCGAGGCGGGCTTCTTCGGCGTCGCGCCGGGTACCGGCGAGCACACCAACGCCAACGCCATCAAGACCCTGTGGGGCAACTCCATCTTCACCAACGTCGCCCTCACCGACGACGGCGACGTGTGGTGGGAGGGCCTGACCGAGGACGCCCCGGCCCACCTCACGGACTGGCGCGGAAACGACTGGACCCCGGCCTCCGAGACCCCCGCGGCCCACCCCAACTCCCGCTTCACCGTCCCCGCCTCCCAGTGCCCGATCATCGCGCCGGAGTGGGAGGACCCGAGGGGCGTGCCGATCTCGGCGATCCTCTTCGGCGGCCGCCGCGCCACCGCGGTGCCGCTGGTGACGGAGTCCTTCGACTGGAACCACGGCGTGTTCCTCGGCGCCAACGTGGCGAGCGAGAAGACCGCCGCCGCCGAGGGCAAGGTCGGCGAGCTGCGCCGCGACCCCTTCGCGATGCTGCCGTTCTGCGGCTACAACATGGGCGACTACATGGCCCACTGGATCAAGGTCGGCAAGTCCGCGGACGCGGCGAAGCTGCCGAAGATCTACTACGTCAACTGGTTCCGGAAGAACAACGAGGGCAAGTTCGTCTGGCCGGGCTTCGGTGAGAACAGCCGCGTCCTGAAGTGGATCGTGGAGCGCCTGGACGGCAAGGCCGAGGGCGTCGAGACCCCGATCGGCATCCTGCCGACCCGGGACGCGCTGGACACCAACGGCCTGGAACTGGCCGAGTCCGACCTGGAGTTCCTGCTCACGGTCGACAAGGACGTCTGGCGCGAGGAGGCGGCCCTCGTCCCCGAGCACCTCAACACCTTCGGCGACCACACGCCGAAGGAGCTGTGGGACCAGTACCGCGCGCTGGTCGAGCGCCTGGGCTGAGACCCGCAGACAAGACTCCACGGCCGGTTGGGATGCCCTGACCAGCGATCGTCACGGCCGGCCGTGGTGACAGCACCACGATGGGGCCCGGGGCCCGCACCGTACAACGGCGTACGGAGCGGGCCCCGTCGGCATACGGCCCGGCGCAGACGCAGGTCGGTACACGCCACACGTGGCGCAAAAGGTGTATCCATGAGCAATTCGCCTATGGTGATCCCGTGCGCGGAATTCTGCTGGCCGGGGGTACCGGCTCAAGGCTGTGGCCGTTGACCCGTTCGGTGTCGAAACAACTGCTGCCGGTTTTCGACAAGCCGATGATCTACTACCCGCTGTCCACACTGCTGATGGCCGGCGTCCGGGAGATTCTGATCATCACCACCCCGGAAGACCAGGACCAGTTCCGCCGGTTGCTCGGCGACGGCACTCAACTGGGCCTGCGGCTGGAGTACGTGGCACAGGAACACCCGAAGGGCATCGCTCACGCGCTCGTCCTGGGGGCCGACTTCATCGGCGAGGAGCCGGTCGCGCTGATCCTGGGTGACAACATCTTCCACGGCACCGGCCTCGGCACACGGCTGGCCCGCTACGACGATCTGAAGGGCGGCAGGGTGTTCGCCTACCAGGTCGCCAACCCCTCGGCCTACGGCGTCGTGGAGTTCGACGAGCGGGGCCGGGTGCTGTCCATCGAGGAGAAACCGGTCCGGCCGAAGTCGCGGTACGCCGTACCCGGACTGTACTTCTACGACAACCGGGTCGCGGAGATCGCGCGCGGCCTCAGGCCCAGCGCCAGGGGCGAGTTGGAGATCACCGACCTCAACCGTGTCTATCTGGAGGCCGGAGAACTGCACGTCACCCGGCTCGACCGGGGCACCGCATGGCTGGACACCGGGACCTTCACCTCCATGGTTCAGGCGTCGGAGTTCGTCCGGGTGATCGAGGAGCGCCAGGGCTTCAAGATCGGCTGTATCGAGGAGGCTGCCTGGCGGGCCGGCCTGATCGACGACGACCGGCTCCGGGAGCTGGCCCGGCCGCTGCGCAAGAGCGGGTACGGCCATTACCTGCTGGGGCTTTTGGAGGAATACCCGAGCCTCGTCGCGCCCCGACGGAGCAGCGTGACGGAATCCTTCTCCTGACTAAAGTCGCGCGGCTGACGTCCCGAAGACACGGACGTCAAGTTCGGCAAGAACAGCTGCGTGATGGAAGGAAGTGGTCACGTGCGACCACTGGGCATTGAAGGGGCCTGGGTGGACACACCCAGTGTCTTCGCGGACAACAGGGGCCGGTTCCACGAGTGGTTCAAGGCCGAGAGATTCGTCGATTCTCTCGGCCAGGGGTTCCGCCTCGCACAGGCCAACTGCTCCCGCTCCGCCCGCGGTACGCTCCGCGGTATCCACTACGCGTCGGTTCCGCCGGGACAGGCCAAGTATGTGACGTGCGTCAGCGGCGCCGTCCTCGACGTGGTGGTCGACATCCGAACCGGTTCCCCGACTTTCGGGAAATGGGAGGCGGTTCGGCTGGACGACGCCACACACCGCTGCGTCTATCTGTCGGAAGGGCTGGGGCACGCCTTCATGGCGCTGGAGGACAACTCCACGGTCATCTACCTGTGTTCGGAGGGGTACGCGCCACAGCGGGAGTTCGGGATCAATCCGCTCGATCCTTCGCTGGCCATCGCCTGGCCCGAGGATCTCGTGCCGTGCCTTTCCGGCAAGGATGCGGCGGCGCCCACGCTGGAGGAGGCCGAGCGGGCGGGCCTGCTGCCCTCCTTCGAGGCCTGCAGCGCGTATCGCGGAAGTCTCGCAGTCGCCGAGTTCCATTGAGTCGGAATTCCCGTTGCCCGATGAACTATTCCGGCTCAATGCAGCCACCCGGGTGATTTTGGACTATGCCACAGGCTGATGCGTAATCATTCCGTGGCCGGACGTGAACAATGGCTGTGTCAGTGACCACGGACGTGTGAGCGTATTCAGTGCGTGCGTTTCCGGTGTCGTCACTTCACTCAAGTTTCACGAGGAAGGTTCTCAGTGAGCCGTAGAACAATGCGAAGTTCACGCGTGAAATCCGCGACCTTGGTCTCGGTGGGCGCGCTGGCCGTCGTACTCAATATCGCTCCGAGTGCGGTGGCCGTCGCCGACGCGATCCACCGGTCCGGCGCGAACAGCAGTGTGGGGCTGCCCGGCCCGAACGGCGCCGTGAGTGCCGACCGGAACACGGACAAGAGCAGCAGCACCAAGGCCGACCGCGACCGTGGCCCGCAGGGGCCGCGTGGCGAGCGGGGCCCCCAGGGGCATGACGGGCACGACGGCCAAACCGGCCCTCAGGGCCCGCAGGGCTACCAGGGTGTCCCGGGTGTTCAGGGGCCGAAGGGTGACAAGGGAGACAAGGGCGACACCGGCGCGCAGGGTCCGCAGGGTGGGTCCGGGGGTGTCCAGGGAACGCCCGGTCTCCCGGGTCCGCAGGGCTTCCAGGGTGAGCCGGGCGCGCAGGGCTTCCAAGGTGACCCGGGTGCGCAGGGCACCACGGGCGCAGCGGGCCCGCAGGGTGCCACGGGTACGACGGGCCTGACGGGTGCCACGGGTCCGCAGGGTGATCCGGGTGCCACCGGCGCCACGGGTGCCACCGGTCCCACGGGCCCGCAGGGCGACACGGGTGCCACGGGCTCGCAGGGTGCCACTGGTCCTACCGGCCCGCAGGGCGCCACGGGTTCGACCGGTCTGACGGGTGCCACGGGTCCGCAGGGTGTTCAGGGCGATGTCGGTGCCCAGGGTGTTCAGGGCGATGTCGGTGCCCAGGGCTTCCAGGGTGACGTTGGTGCCCAGGGTGTTCAGGGCGATGTCGGTGCCCAGGGCTTCCAGGGTGACGTTGGTGCCCAGGGTGTTCAGGGTGACGTCGGTGCCCAGGGTGTTCAGGGTGACATCGGTGTCCAGGGTCCGCAGGGCTTCCAGGGTGACATCGGTATCGGTGTCCAGGGTGCTCAGGGTGACATCGGCGTCCAGGGTGTTCAGGGTGACACCGGTGCGCAGGGTCCGCAGGGCTTCCAGGGTGACACCGGTGCGCAGGGTCCGCAGGGCTTCCAGGGTGACACCGGTGCGCAGGGTCCCCAGGGCTTCCAGGGCAACACGGGTGCCACGGGTGCCACGGGTGCCACTGGTCCCACGGGCGCCCAGGGCGCCACGGGTTCGACCGGTGCGACCGGTGCCACGGGTCCGCAGGGCGATCCGGGTGCCACCGGCACCACGGGTGCCACCGGTCCCGCGGGCCCGCAGGGCTCCACGGGTCCGCAGGGTACCCAGGGTGTCCAGGGTGCCCAGGGCTCTCTGGGGACCACCACCGTCGTGACGGACCCGGCCGGTCCGCAGGCGCAGTCGACTGCCACGTGCCCCACGGGCCAGGCCATCGGCGGCGGATACCAAGGCGGTGCCACTACCGCCACCGCGTACCAGAGCCAGCCGATCGGCGGCAGCCCTGCCACCGGGTGGCAGGCCGCCACCACCGACCCGGCAGGAGTGACGGCCTTCGTGATCTGCAGTCCGTGACCAACCGTGGGGCGGGCGGCGGTGCGACACCGGCTCCCCGCCCCACCTCGGACGAACGACGGTGCCCCGAGGCTTCGGCCTCGGGGCACCGCCCGCGTTCCGCCGGCGCTTCCGACGTCGTGGCACACCCGGCGTCGAATCCGACGACATTGGCATGAGTCGGTCCGGCTTGCCGGGAATGTGCCGCGGCCTTGAGTAGCGTGAGGGGCAGGTTCCGGGAACCGGGCAGTTCCCCGATTCTGAACGCTGGACGGCAAGAAAAGCGGAGAGCCATGCATATCCTTGTGACCGGCGGCGCCGGATTCATCGGTTCGGAATATGTCCGCAGACGGATGGAATCCGACCCGACGGCGCGGATCACCGTTCTCGATAAACTGACTTATTCGGGGAACGAGTCCAATCTGGCGCCGGTGGTGGAACACCCGGGTTACACGTTCGTCCGGGGCGACATCTGTGACCCGGACGTGGTCGACCAGGTCATGGCGGGCCAGGACGCGGTCGTCCATTTCGCCGCCGAGTCGCATGTGGACCGGTCGATCGACGGGGCAGGTCCGTTCGTCCGTACGAATGTGATGGGCACGCAGGTGCTCCTGGACGCGGCCCGCCGCCATCGCGTCGGCCGCTTCGTCCACGTGTCCACCGACGAGGTGTACGGCTCCATCGGCGAAGGCTCGTGGACCGAGGAGTGGCCGCTCGCGCCGAACTCCCCGTACTCCGCCTCGAAAGCCGGCGCCGACCTGCTGGCGCTCGCCTACCACCGCACCCACGGCCTGGACGTCGTGGTCACCCGGTGCACGAACAACTACGGGCCCTATCAGTTCCCCGAGAAGGTCATCCCGCTCTTCATCACCAACCTGCTCGACGGGAGGACGGTCCCCCTGTACGGCGACGGCCGCAACATGCGCGACTGGCTGCACGTCTCCGACCACTGCCGGGGCATCGACCTGGTCCTGCACGGCGGCAGGGCCGGGGAGGTCTACCACATCGGCGGCGGGACCGAGTTGAGCAACCACAAGCTCACCGGCCTGTTGCTGGACGCGGTCGGCGCGGGCTGGGACAGGGTCGCCTACGTGGCCGACCGCTTGGGCCACGACCTGCGCTACTCGCTGGACGACAGCAAGATCCGCGAACAGCTCGGGTACGCACCGCAGGTGGACTTCGCCGAGGGCCTGGCCGCCACGGTCTCCTGGTACCGGGCGCACCGCACCTGGTGGGAGCCGCTCCGGGAGAGGGCGGGGCTCCGGTGAGCGCCGGATGGCTGGTGACCGGTGCCCGCGGGCTCCTCGGGCAGGAGGTGCTGGCCGAACTCGCCGCCCGTCCGGATGCCGTGGTGACGGGACTCGGCCGTGACCAGCTGGACATCACCGACCCGGCCGCCGTCCGCGCGGCCGTCACGGGCCACCGTGTGGTCGTCAACTGCGCGGCCTGGACGGACGTCGACGGCGCCGAGCGGTCCGAGGCGGCGGCCATGGCCGTGAACGGCACGGGCGTCCGCCACCTGGCACAGGCCTGCGCGGACAGCGGCGCGCTTCTGCTGCACGTCTCCACCGACTACGTGTTCCCGGGCGACAGCCGTCGGCCCTACCCCGAGGACGCGCCGACGGGGCCCGTCAACGCGTACGGGCGCAGCAAGGCGGCGGGGGAGCAGGCGGTCGCCGAACTGCTGCCGCACACGGGCTACATCGTGCGCACCGCCTGGCTCTACGGCGCGCACGGCCGCAACTTCGTGGCCCGCATGCTCGAACTGGCGGGCCGGTGCGAGACCTTGGACGTGGTGGCCGACCAGCACGGCCAGCCGACGTGGTCCCGTGCGCTCGCCCGGCAGCTGACCGACCTCGGCCGCGCGGCCCTGGCCGGGCGGGCGCCGGCGGGCATCTACCACGGCACGGCGGCCGGCCGCACCACGTGGTACGGCCTGGCGCGGGAGACCTTCCGCCTCGCCGGCCTCGACCCGGAGCGGATCCGCCCGGTCGGCTCGGAGAAGTTCCCGCGCCCGGCCGCCCGCCCCGCGTTCGGTGTCCTCGGTCATGGAAACTGGGTCCGAGGCGGCCTCGCGCCCCTCCCACGGTGGGACGAGCAGCTGACCGCAGCGCTGGCCACGCCCCCCTTCGCCGCCCTGGCCGCGGCGGCGCGCACGGACAGCGCACGCCTGTCGTCCTGACCGGTGGGAGTGCGGCCCCGAACACCGGAGCGCCCTGCGGAACCTGACGGCTCGCAGGGCGCTCCTTTCCATCTATGGGCCCTAGACCAGCAGCGGTCCTCCGCAGCGCTCGGCGCCCTCCTTCATCGCGATGAGGTTGGCGACGACGTAGGAGATGTTGTTCCGGGAGTGCCACTCGGTCGGGAAGTAGGTGACCAGACGTGACGACTGGAACTTGGCCTCGATCTCGGGCACGAAGGCACGGTACTGGTTGTCCGTGTAGTACCAGAACGAGTTCTCGTTGTAGTAGGCGACGTGGGTCGGGTCCTGGTACGCGCCGCGGCCGTCGGAGCTGGGTGTCATGGTGAGGAGCATGCCGCCGGGTGCCAGCAGCCGGTACAGCTCGTTGATCAGCGGAATCTTCGCGGGCACGTGCTCCAGGAAGTCCACCGCCCGCAGCAGACCGACCGAGTTGTCGGGCAGGTCCAGCTTTCCGGGCAGGGTCGCGACGATGTCGACGCCCTCACCGGGGTACTGGTCCACGCCCAGATAGCCGGGCGGCTTCCGGTGGGCCGCGCCGAGGTCCAGCGCGAGCAGTTCGCGCCGGTGCGTCCAGGCGAGGGCGTTGGCCTCGACGTACTTGTCGTACAGGGCGACTGTCTCGCGCTGGATGTGCGCGTTGATCTCCGGGTCGCGCTGGGTGTTCGCGGGGTGCATCCGCTGCAGGTACAGGCAGCGGGGGATGTGGTGGAAGTCGCCGAGGTGGAACAGACGGCACATCAGGTCCTGGTCGTCCAGCACGGTGCGCGTCGCGTCGTAGCCGCCGGCCTTCTCGTAGGCCTCCTTGCGGAACGCCCGCACGTGGTTCGGCGCGTACCAGATGTAGGAGACGTTGTGCGGCGTCGGCTCCATGGAGACGGCCTGGAGCAGCTTGCGGCCGTCGACGCGCACGTCCTCGTATTTCCAGCCGTGCGCCTCGTTGAAGCGGGTGTCGTCCCGCTTGCCGTCCTCGGTGATCTGGGCGGTGTTGCTGTAGACGAAGACGGCTTCGGGATGGGCGTCGAACGCCTTGGCCAGTTCCGCCAGGCATGCCTTCGCCAGGAGGTCGTCGTGGTCCAGTTCGACGAGGATCTCGCCGCGTGCGAGTTCGCAGGCCCTGCGCTTCGCCGCCCCGACGCCGCGAATGCTGTCCGCGATCTCCACGCGGACCCGGTCGTCGTGTCGCTCCGGCCGCCACCGGGCGCCGTTGTTGAGCAGGACGATCCACTCCCAGTCCTTGCAGGTCTGCGCCTGCAGGGACTTGAGGCACTCATCGAGGAAACGGGGCTGGTGGCTGGGGGTGAAGACGGAGAACCTGGGGGTTGCAGTCAGCGTCATTCGGTGGCACCTGCCTGACTCGATGTCGGTGTGGGGCTTACGTCGTCCCGGAACTGTTCCGGGACCTGGGAGAGGAGCGAGGGATCGGTCGCGACGGCGCGGCGGAACTCGTTCTCGGCCTCGTCGTCATGGTGCTTCTGCGCCAGAACCCAGCCGAGTTGGAGATGGGCCGTGGCGGCGTTGGGCGTGGCGGCGATGGCACGCTTCAGGAGTTCGACGGCGCGGTCGGTGTCGGTCGACTTCAGCAGGATCGCCTCGTTGTAGAGGGCCGAGCCGTACTTCGGGTCGATCTTCAGCGCCTTCTCGTAGGCCTCACGGGCTTCGGCTGTTCTGCCGCCCCGTTGCGCGATGACCCCCAGGTTGTACCAGGCCAGTTTGTTGCGAGGCTGGAGCTTCAGCACCCGCTGGTAGGTTCTGGTCGCCCCATCGGGATCCTGGTACTTCTCCTGCAGCAAGGCGCTCTGGAAAAGCGTATTGGCTTCCTGGGCCTTCCGGTTCACCGAAGTGGCCTCGGATTCCGGGGTCGTTGCCGAGTGGGATTGAACTGCCCAGGCGGTCACCCCGGTCGCAACCGCGGCCGCACAGGCAAGCCCCGCCCACAATCGCCTACGTCTCATTTTTTCACATCTCGTAGAAACGGTGAGGGACCAAGGATGTGGTCGGAGTCCGAACCAGCATCATTTCCACCGACGTTACGAGTGCTGTGTGATGGTGCAGCCGTTTGGCAGGCAATTGCGGTGTGCAGTCCACCCGAATGCAGGCATCAGAGCCATCAAAGGCGAAAGGGGAAATCGGATGTCATGGCGCCCGGTCCGCGCGTCGCTGCGGGTGCACGCGGACCGGGGCCGACAGGGGGACCCCTGAGGCGGGGTCAGTGGGCCGCGCTGAGTTCCTTAGGGTCGGCCAGGGCGGCGGCGTGCGCGTCCATGCGCTCGGCCGCGAGGATCGCCGCCGCGGTGTCCGCCCGGGAGGCGGCGACCACGAGGGCGCGGCCGGCCAGGGCGTGTGCCCGCTGGTGCAGGGCGGCGGGGTCACCGGCCGCAGCCGGCGTCGCGCGGAGCGGCGTACGTCCTTCCCGCAGTCGGCCGACCTCGCCGGCGAGGCGTTCCGCGGCCGCGTCCAGATCGGTCGACGGGGTCAGGGCGCGCAGGTCGTCGGTGACGGCGAGCAGCGCGGAGAGGTGTCCGGCCAGCTGGATGTCCAGCTCCTCCTCGCGCGACCGGTGCGGAAAGTCGGAAGGGGTGCCGGCCATCGTGCTGTGGACCGACTTGGTGCGGATCGGTTCGTACATGGGGATGGCCTCCTGTGCTCTGACAGGAAGCCATCCTAGCTTGGATTTCGTCTAAAGTTGAGTCGTGTCACGGACTGCGGTCCGCCGGTCTCCGTCCGCTACGGCTGGCCGTACCCGTCCAGGAAGTTCCCGATCCGGGTCATCGCGTCCCGGAGATCGCCGACGGTCGGCAGGGTCACCACACGGAAGTGATCGGGCTCGGGCCAGTTGAAGCCGGTGCCCTGGACGACCATGATCTTTTCCTGGCGCAGCAGGTCCAGCACCATGTGCCGGTCGTCCTTGATCTTGAAGACCTTGGGGTCGAGGCGCGGGAAGAGATACAGCGCACCCTTGGGCCGTACGCAGGTCACGCCCGGGATCTGGGTGAGCAGCTCGTAGGCGACGTCCAGCTGCTCCTTCAGCCGGCCGCCCGGCAGCACCAGGTCGTTGATCGACTGGCGCCCGCTGAGCGCGGCGACCACGCCGTGCTGGCCCGGCATGTTGGCGCACAGCCGCATGTTGGCCAGGATCGTCAGGCCCTCGATGTAGGAGTCGGCGTGCGCGCGCGGGCCGGAGATCGACATCCAGCCGACGCGGTAGCCGGCCACCCGGTACGCCTTGGACATGCCGTTGAAGGTGAGGGTGAGCAGATCGGGGGCGACCTTGGCGGTCGGGATGTGCGTGGCGTCGTCGTAGAGGATCTTGTCGTAGATCTCGTCGGAGCAGACCAGCAGGTTGTGCCGGCGGGCGATGTCCGTCAGCCCCTTGAGCATCGCCTCGTCGTAGACCGCGCCCGTGGGGTTGTTCGGGTTGATGATGACGATCGCCTTGGTGCGGTCGGTGACCTTGCGCTCGATGTCGGCGAGGTCGGGCATCCAGTCCGACTGCTCGTCGCAGCGGTAGTGCACCGCCGTACCGCCGGACAGTGAGACGGCCGCCGTCCACAGGGGGTAGTCGGGGGCTGGTACGAGGACCTCGTCGCCGTCGTCCAGCAGGCCCTGCATCGCCATCACGATCAGCTCGGAGACGCCGTTGCCGATGAAGACGTGCTCGACGTCGGTCTCGATGCCGAGGGTCTGGTTGTGCATGACGACCGCCCGGCGCGCGGCCAGCAGGCCCTTGGCGTCGCCGTAGCCGTGCGCGGTGGAGACGTTGCGGAGGATGTCCTCCAGGATCTCCGGCGGGCACTCGAAGCCGAAGGCGGCCGGGTTGCCTGTGTTGAGCTTCAGGATGCGGTGACCTGCCGCCTCCAGGCGCATCGCCTCCTCGAGAACCGGGCCCCGGATCTCGTAACAGACGTTGGCGAGCTTGGTCGACTGGATCACCTGCATGTCCGTGAGCTTACGGCCCGGTAACGCCTCACGGGTCGTGTTTTCCGACACGTGAGACGCGGAGCTTTGTGCTGTTATCGCCGGTAGCTGTCCCAGGAGTCACATGCGTCTCTACAATTCCGGGCCATGTCCACCGATCGTGAGCACGGAGCGGGGGCGTACGGCGCGCACGGAGCGGATGGCGAGCCGGGGGCGCCGCCGAACGTGTACCACCCGCAGGCCGCCCCGGCCCCGTCGTACGAGGAGTACGCCGATCCTGCCGCCGCCCACGGCTGGCAGAACGCCTTCGACGAGACCCGTGAGCTGCCCCCGGTGCCCGCGCTGGACGCGCTGGACGATCCCGCCGGGCCGCCCCCTCTCATACCCGGCGGCGGCCGGGCCGATCTCCGGCGCCGGAGGAAGCAGGGCGGCCGTCGCCGGGTGGCCGTCGCTGGGGTCCTCGGGGCGGCCGGTGTCGTCGCCGTGATCGCCGGTCTGACGGGCGGCTCGGGTTCCCCGGCCGGACAGCAGCCCACGAAGGGCGGCCGCGTCTCCTCCGACGACTCGGCGACCACGCGGCAGGACGGCAGCACACCGAGCGCCACGGACACCGCCGGCACCCCGGGCGGGACCTCGCCGTCCCCCACTCCCACATCCACCGCCACCTCGGCGGGCACGTCCACCTCTCCGGGTGCGCAGACCTCCGCCTCGCCCACGCCGACGGCGACTACCCCGTCGGCGGCCGCGACGACGACCGAGCCCAGCGTCCGGGGGCATGGCCGGGGTGCCGGCAAGAAGCCCAGATAGCCCCAGGATTCCCAGGATTGACGCCCCGTCAGTAAAACAGTTCGCATACAACTCCTTGCTCAGGCATGCCCCTCTCATGAGAATGCTCATGACAAGACAGTGGGCGGCCGGAAGATCTCCGGTCGCTTATGTCTGCAGAGGGGACCCCCACATGAACAAGCCTCTCCTGGCCGCGCTGTCCGCCCTGGCCATCGCCGGGCTCGGCGCGACCCCCGCCGTCGCCGCGCCCCAGGCCAAGACGGCAAAGGCGGTGACCGTCAGTTACGCCGGCACCGTCTCGCTCAGCAACTGCTCCGGCTCCGTCATCCGCTTCCCGAACTCCGCGGACAGCGACCCGGCGCTCGTGATGACCAACGGCCACTGCCTGGAGACCGGCTTCCCGGACCCGGGCGAGGTCATCACCGGCCAGTCCTCCAGCCGCAGCTTCGGCCTCCTGAACGCCTCCGGCAGCCGGATCGGCACGCTCCGCGCCAACCAGGTCGTCTACTCGACCATGACGGACACGGACGTCACGATCTACCGGCTGACCACCACCTACGCGGCGATCAAGAGCTCGTACGGCATCAGCCCGCTCACCGTGCAGAACACGCACCCGACCACCGGCACCGCCATCAAGGTCGTCTCCGGCTACTGGAAGCGGACCTACAGCTGCAACGTGGACGGGTTCGTGTACCGGCTGAAGGAGGGTGGCTGGACCTGGAAGGACTCGATGCGCTACACCTCCGCCTGCAACACCATCGGCGGCACCTCCGGCTCCCCGGTGATCGACACGGCCACCGGCAACGTCGTCGCCGTCAACAACACGGGCAACGAGGACGGCGAGAGCTGCACCGAGAACAACCCGTGCGAGGTGGACGAGAGCGGCAACGTGACCGTCCGCAAGGGCATCAACTACGCCGAGGAGACCTACCAGATCCCGGCCTGCTTCACGACCGGCAACAAGCTCAACCTGAGCGCCTCCGGCTGCACCCTGCCCAAGCCGTAGTCCCCGCGGGCCGGGCGGTCACACCGGTGTACGGCGCACCGCCCGGCCCGCCAGTACGTCCGTTCGCCGGCCGTCCTCCATGACGAACCTGCCGTCGACCAGGACGTACGGGATCCCGGTCGGGAGCGTGCGGGGCTCGGCGAAGGTGGCGCCTGGCGACACCGTCCGCGGGTCGAAGAGCACCAGGTCGGCCCGGTATCCCTCGCGCACCAGCCCGCGGTCCGGCAGTCGCAGCCGGGCCGCGGGCCGCGCCGTGAGGTGCGCGACGCACTCCTCCAGCGTCAGCACGCCCAACTCCCGTACGTAGTGGCCCAGATAGCGGGGGAAGGTGCCGTAGGCCCGCGGGTGCGGCTTGGCGCCCCGCAGGATGCCGTCCGAGCCGCCGGTGTGGGCGCGATGCCGCATGATCGTGCGGACGTTCTCCTCATGGCCGACGTGCTGCAGGATCGTCGTACCGAGCCGGTCCTCGACCAGCAGACGGCGGGCGGTCGTCCAGGGACTCTCGCCGCGCAGGTCTGCCGACTCCCGGACCGTACGGCCGACGTGGTCCGCCAGGGCCGGTGCGGTCACGCCGGAGATCTCGATCGTCTCCCACTCCACCGGCACGCCGTGGCAGCCGTCCGCGCCGGCCACCTCCAGGTCGTGCCGGATCCGCGCGGCCGTCGCCGGGTCGGTGAGCCGGGCCAGGACCCGCTCCGGGCCGCCCTCGCTCGCCCAGCTCGGCAGCAGCGCGGCCAGGGTGGTGGAGCCCGGGGTGTAGGGATAGGTGTCCAGCGTGATGTCCGCGCCGGAGTCGAGCGCCTTGTCGAGCAGGGCCAGCAGTTCGGGCGCCCGGCCCTTGTTCACGCCGAAGTTCAGCGTCGCGTGGGCCAGATGCAGCGGGCAGCCCGCCTCCCGAGTCAGCGCCACCATCTCGGCGTAGGCCTCCAGGGCGCCGGCGCCGTAGGAACGGTGGTGCGGGCAGTAGTAGCCGCCGTACTCCGCCACCACCCGGCACAGCACGCTCAGTTCGGCGTCCGCGGCATACATCCCCGGCGTGTACGTGAGCCCCGAGGACAGGCCGACCGCGCCCTGCTCCAGCCCCTGCGCCACCAGGTGCCGCATCCGGTCCAGCTCCGCGGGCGTGGCCGGGCGGTCCTCCCAGCCGACGGCGAGCGCGCGGACCGTGCCCTGGGGGACGAGATAGGCGGCGTTGACGGCGATGCCCCGGTCCAGCCGCTCGAGATACTCGCCGACCGTCCGCCAGTCCATGTCGAGATCGTCGCCGTACCCGTTCCAGCCGGTGATCGCCCGCCGGACCTCCTCCAGTGTGCGGTCGTCCACGGGCGCGTACGAAAGACCGTCCTGGCCGACGACTTCGAGTGTGACCCCCTGCGCGGCCTTCGCACTGTGGTCGGGGTCGCGCAGCAGGGCCAGGTCGGAGTGGGCGTGCATGTCGATGAAGCCGGGGGCGAGGACGAGCCCCTCCGCGTCCAGCTCGCGCCGCGCCCGGGGCCGCTGACAGCCCGCCGCCGCGGCCTCCTTGACGATCGAGACGATCCGGCCGCCGTCGACCACGACATCGGCGCGGTAGGAGTCCGCACCGCTGCCGTCGACGACGTCTGCGTCACGGATGACGAGCTGCTCCACGTCTCTCCCCCGGATCTCTAGAAGAACGTATGGATGAAGTCGACGACCGTCCCGTCCGCCTCGGCCACCGGGATCAGCTGCCACTTGTCGAACGACGTGCAGGGGTGGGACAGGCCGAAGCCGATCCAGTCACCGACCTCGACGTCCGCCTCGGGGCCGGTGCCCAGCCAGAGGTGCTGGTCGGACAGGGCGGTCACCTCGATGCCGGTCGCCGGGTGCTCGCGGCCGTCCCGGCGCACCATGTGGGCCACCGGGTGGTCGAGGTCGTAGGCGGCGTCCCGCTTGCCCGCGTTGACGAAGGCCTGCTCGGGGCAGGGGCGGGAGACGACCTGTGCCCACAGCCGGAACGCGGGCTCCAGCGCGCCCTCCTCGGGCACCCGATTGAACGGGGTGAGCCTGCTGTAGTGCACGTCGTCGTGCGAGACGTACGCGCCCGAGCGCAGCAACTTCAGGACCGGCAAGGAGAGTTCGGGGATGCCGGCGAAGACGTCGGCGACCGCGTCGAACCACTCGCTGCCGCCCGCGCTCACCACGATCTCCTCGGCCCCGGCGAACCGCCCGGCCTTGTCGAACTCCGCCGCGAGCGCGACCATCCGGCCCAGCCAGGCCCGCACCGGCTCGGGGGCGGCGCCGGGCACCTGGGCCTCGTAGCCCGCCACGCCCACCAGACGCAGCGTCTGAACGCCCGCCACCGCGTCCGCGACCGCCCGCGCGTCCGCCTCCGTGCGCACACCGGTACGGGCACCCTCGCCCGCGCCCAGCTCCACCACGACGTCCACCGGGCGGGCGGCGCCGCGCAGGGCCGCGTCCATCAGCTCGACCCCGCGCACGGAGTCGACGTAGCAGACGAAGCGGAAGTCGGGGTCGGCCGCCAGGTCGGCGGCGATCCGGCGCAGGGCCGCCGGGTCGACCAGCTCGTTGGCCAGGAAGATCCGCGCGATCCCGAACGCCCGGGCCACCCACACCTGGTGCGGCACCGCGAGGGTGATGCCCCACGCCCCGTGCTCCATCTGGCGCCGGAAGAGCTGGGGTGCCATGGACGTCTTGCCGTGCGGGGCGAAGGCGAGGCCGTGCCGGGCGGCGTACGTCTCCATGAGCCGCAGGTTGTGCTCCAGGCGCTCGGCGGAGAGCGCGAGCACGGGGGTGGTGAAGCCGTCGGTGAAGAGGTTGCGGCGCTCGGCGGCCAGCTCGGCGACGGTCAGGCCCACGGCGTTTGGCGGGAGGCCCTTGAAGCGGTGGTCGACCCGTTCCTCGGCGAGGCGAGCGAGCGCTTCGTTGTCGGCTTCGTGGGCCATGAGGCCTCCCCAATCTGGTGCGTTGCACACTCTGCAACGTTCATTGCGTATGTCGCTCACTGCTGTCTAACATCTCGGCCACGCGGGGTCAACGGACTCCCACCACCGAGGAGCTACGACGATCGTGACCGCCACCGGAGCCCGCAACGCCCCCGACATTGTGGACGTAGTGGCGCTCGGCGAGTCCATGGTCACCTTCCTCCCCACCCGCCCGGGCCGCCTCGCCGACGTCCCCACCTTCGAGCGCGGGATCGGCGGAGCCGAGTCCAACGTGGCCTGCGCGCTGGCGGCCTCCGGCCACTCCACGCGGTGGGTGAGCCGGGTGGGGGCGGACGGGTTCGGGGAGCACCTGGTCGAGACGATCGGGGCGTACGGCGTCGACGTCGCCCACGTCCGCCGGGACGCGGCACGCCCGACCGGCCTGTACTTCCGCACGGCGGGGGACCGGGCGACGGACGAGCACGAGGTGGCGTACTACCGGGCGGGCTCTGCGGCTTCCGCGATGACCGTGGACAACGTGGACGTGGCGGCGGTGCGGGCGGGGCGGGTGCTGCACCTTTCGGGGATCACGGCGGCGTTGTCCGAGGGGTGCCTGGAACTCGTACGCGAGCTGGTGAAGCCCGGCGAGGGGCGGCCCCTGGTCTCCTTCGACGTGAACCACCGGCCCGGACTGTGGCGGGACGCCGACGACGCCCGGGTGCTGCTGGAGCTGGCGCGCGCGGCCGACATCGTGTTCGTGGGACACGACGAGGCACGCCAGGCCTGGGGGCTGCACGGCGGCCGGGCCATCGTGGACGCGCTGCCCGAGCCGGAGATCGTGGTCGTGAAGCAGGGCAGGGGTGGAGCGGTCGCGTTCGACAAGAACACCGACGCAATGGAGGACGCCGACGGGACGGCAACCCTCGTCCGGGCGCCGCGGGTCGATGTCGTCGCCCACGTCGGCGCCGGAGACGCCTTCGCCGCGGGATTCCTCTCCGGCACCCTCCGCGGACTTCCGATGCGCGACCGCCTCCGGCACGGCCACCTCATGGCGGCAGCCACCCTCACCACCCCCGGCGACCTCGCCGCCCCTCCCGCCCGAAGCCACGCCGACCGCCTCGCCGCCCTGGACGACGACGCATGGGGGAGACTTCGACTCGGCCCCGGCTGGACGCAAGCCGACGAGGCCCCGGAGGAGGCGAACACCCCATGAGTCAGACCGTCGACCGCGCCCTGAGCATCCTGCCCCTGCTCGCCGAGGGCCCCGCCGACCTCGGCCAGGTCGCCGACCGGCTCGGCGTCCACAAGTCCACGGCGCTGCGCCTCCTGCGCACCCTGCACGAGCACGGCCTGGTCTACCGCCAGTCCGACCAGCGCTACCGCCTCGGCGCCCGCCTCTTCGCCCTCGCCCAGGAGGCGATGGAGAACCTCGACATCCGCGAGATCGCCCACCCCCACCTCGTCCGCCTCAACGAGCGGTGCGGCCACACCGTCCACCTCGCCGTGTACGAGGAGAACGAGGTGCTGTACATCGACAAGGTCGAGAGCCGCTACCCGGTCCGGATGTACTCGCGGATCGGCAAGCCCGTCGCCATCACGGTCGCCGCCGTCGCCAAGCTGCTCCTCGCCGACCTGCCCGAACCCGAGCGCCGCGCCCTCGCGGACAAGCTCGACTATCCCCTGTACACGGCCCGTTCCACCCCCAACGCCGCCGCGTTCCTGCGGGAGTTGGAGCAGGTGCGCGAACAGGGCTGGGCCACCGACCTCGGCGGCCACGAGGAGTCCATCAACTGCGTCGCGGCCCCCGTCCGCGGCGCCGACGGCCGGGTGGTCGCCGCGATGTCGGTGTCCGCGCCGAACGTCGTCGTCACCGCCGAGGAACTCCTCACCCTGCTGCCGCAGGTGCGCCGTACCGCGGACGCGATCAGCGGCGAGTACTCCGGAAGAACACCGGTGAAGGGCACCCCCGAATGACCGAGACGCCAGCGAAGGGCACCCCCGAATGACCGAGAAGATCGCGCTCACCCCGAAGACCCACACCACCCCGCCCGCGAAGTTCTCCCACGGCGTGAAGAAGGGCAACATCCTCCAGGTCGCCGGCCAGGTCGGCTTCCTGCCCGCCGAGGAGGGCAAGCCCCCGACGCCCGCCGGTCCCACCCTGCGCGAGCAGACCCTGCAGACCCTCGCGAACGTCAAGGCGATCCTCGAAGAGGGCGGCGCGAGCTGGGACGACGCGATGATGATCCGCGTCTACCTCACCGACGTGGACCACTTCGCCGAGCTGAACGAGATCTACAACGCGTACTTCGAGCAGCAGGGCCTCACCCAGCCGCCCGCCGCCCGGACCACGGTCTACGTCGGTCTGCCGGCCGGCCTCCTCATCGAGATCGACGCCCTCGCCGTCCTGAGCTGACGGCGCCTCGCCTCCCGGCCGTCTGGCGGGGGTGGTGAGCGTCTTCTTGTAGGCAGTATGGGTACGTGACCCTCTCCTCCTCCCGGCCGACCGGTCCTGTCGGTGACATCACCGCCGAACGCGACGCCGTACTCGACGAGTTGGCCCGGCGCTCCGCCGGTGATCCGGAAAGTGCCGAGCTGTGCGGGTACGCCGGAGAGCTGAGCCACCGGCTGTACCTGCTGCGGGAGGACGACGACCGGGACGAGGAACTCGCCCTGGCCGTCGAGGCGTTCGAGCACGCCTTCCGCGCTCCCGGGGACGATCCGCTGTGGTCGTCCTGGCGGGTCCGGTTCGGGCATCTGCGGGGGGTGCAGTACGAGGACGACGGCGACCCGCAACTGCTTCAGCAGTCCTGGCAGTTGCTGGTCGACGGCGTCGAGGGGCTGCCCGCCGACAACCCCGACTTCGCCTGGGAGCGGGACTGGGGCCGGCATGTGCTCGCCCTCTGCGCCAGGCTGCGACTCCTTGCCGCACCGGACTCCGCCGAGCTGCTGCAGGAGGCCCTGCGCCGGCACACGGACGCGCTGGAGCACGCCGAGCAGGGCAGCGAGGAGGAGGCCGGTCTGCGGGCCGGGGCCGGGTACCTGTACATGCAGCGGGCCCTGCGGCACGGCGATCTCGACGCCGCCGACGAGTCGGCCCGCCACTACCGCGCCCTCCTGGACACCGCCGAGCCCGCCGACGTCCCGCACCTGCGCTACAGCCTGGGCCTCGCCGGCATGGTGCGGGGCCGCGCTCGGGGCGACCGCGAGCAGTTGGACGCCGCGCTGGACGCCTTCGACACCGCCCTCACCGAGGCCCGCCGGGCGGGCGGCCCCGAACCCGAGTGGGCGTTCGAGGCCGAGACCAACGCCCTCTTCGTCCGCGCCATGATCTGGTCCACCTGGAAGGACCTCGGACACAGCCTCGCCGCCGAGGTTGAGCTGCGCCGTCTGCTGGAGCGGCCCGGCGCCGAGGAGCAACTGCTGCCGCAGTACCTGGACGTGTTCGGCCGGCTGCTGTACGAGCGGGCCGCGGCCCGCGACGACCCCGCGGGCCGGGACCGTGGCATCGCCCTGCTGCGCCGGGCCGTCGACCGGTGGGAGCCGGACCGCGACGGCGACGTCACGGCCACCGCGCTGTTCCTCGCCCTCTTCCAGCAGGCCCGCCACCACGACGACCCCGACCCCGCCCGCGCCCAGGACGTGCTGCGGGCCGCCGCCCTGATCCTCGCCGCCGAACACGACCTCCACGACCTCGCCCAGACCGCCCGGATGCTCGACGGCTGGGCCCGCTTCACCCTCGCCGACCACGGCGTCCTGCCCGAGACCGACGGACGTCCGGAAGGACTCGACACGGAGCAACTCCGGCAGACCATGAGCTCCCTCTTCGAGGACTTCCGCGAGGGGCGGGCCTACGTGGACTTCGGGGAGGAGGAGCACCTGCGGGGCATGAGCCGGGACGTGGCCGGACAGCAGCGCCGCATCCGGGGCTTCGAAGAGGCCCTCGCCCAGCTCCGCTCCATCGAACCCGGCAGCCCCGGCCGGGCCGAACTCGCCGCGTTGATGCTGTGCAACCTCACCATCGTGGACCCCGACGGCACCCACATCACCGCGGAGCACCGGCGGGAACTGACCGAGGCGGTGCTCCAGCGCGCGGAGCAGGACCCGGCCTGGCAGGGACGGGCGCACGCCGTCACCGGCATCGCCCGGCTGCACGAGGAGATGAGCGGCGGCTCCGGCGCCGGCCTCGACGAGGTGCTCGCCCACTTCGACCGGGCGGAGGCCGGCGGCCTCGGCGGCGACGAGCACGGCCACGGCCTCGCCCTCGCCCGGTTCATGGCCCAGACCCAACGCGGCCAGACCGGCGGCGCCGGCGACGACATGGACGCCGGCGCCGCGACCTGGCGGCGGCTGCGCTCCGACCCCACCCTGCCCGCCCACCTGCGCCGCCAGATGGACCTCCAGCAGGCCGGCTTCGAGGCGCACGCCGCCGTCCGGCGCGGCGACCTGGCCGCCGCCGACGGCCATATCGCAGCGCTCACCGAGGGCCACGCCGCGCTCGGCGACGAGGACCCCTCCCGCATCGAGATCCTCACCCTCCTGGAGAACGCCCGCTCCGGCCGCGACAGCCTCGCCCAGCACCTCGGCGTCCCCCCGCTGCCGCCGCTCGCGGTCCGCCCGAGCGCGGCCGAACTGCGCCGCCAGGCACGGCGGTTGCCCCGCGACCACCGAGCCTGGGTGCTCGGCGACACCGGCATGACCCGCTTCGTGTCCGCCGTCACCCAGCAGGACGGGCCGGGCATCGTGGCCGCCATCGGCCTGCTCCGGGAGGCCCACGAGCTGTGCGAGCCCGGCAGCGACAGCCGGCTGCGCTATGCCAACGGCCTGGGCATCGCCCACTGCGCCCTGTCAGAGATGGAGATCGACCGGGTGCGCCGCCGCGAGCGCCTGGCCAAGGGCATCGCCCTGCTGGAGGGCGCCTTCGCGGAAACCGGCGGGCCCGAACACCGGCTCTACGCCGACACCGGCCTCGCCCTCGCCCGCGCCCACCGCACCCGCGACGACCTGCACCGCCGCGACCGTGCCAGTGCCCGCTCCCTCGGCCTGAAGTCGCTGCGCGGCCACGCCTGGGCCGCGCTGCTGCAGTCCGGTACCGACCACGCGACGGTCGCCGCCGCGCAGGCCACCGGGGCCGCGCTGGAGGTGGCCGGCTGGTGCCTGAAGGACGACCGGCCCGAGGAGGCCCTCCAGGCCCTGGACGCCTGCCGGGGCCTGGTCCTGCACGCGACCCTCACCTCGGCGACCGTTCCCGACCTCCTCACCGCCACCGGCCACACCGATCTCGCGGCCGATTGGCGGACCGCCGGAGCCGACGCGACCGAACCGCCCGCCGACCCCCTCGCCGCCGCCCGGACCCCGCTGACCGTGCCCAGCACCCTGCGCCGCCGCGTCCTGGCCGCCCTCACCGGCACCCACCAGGCACAGCTCCTCGACCCGCCCACGCCCGACGAGATCGCCGAGGCCCTGCGCACCCTCACCAAGGACGCCCTCGTCTACCTGGTACCGGCCACGGACGACACCCCGGGCACCGCCCTGGTCGTCACCTCGCAGGGCACGGTGCACGCCGTACCCCTGCCGACGCTGACGGAGGACGCGGCACCACTGAAGGAGTACGGGCCAGGAGAAGGGCTGACCCGCGACGGAACCCCCCGTGATCTGGGCCCCGTCCCCGGCCGGCGCCCCTCCGCGCCCGCCACCCTCCGCGCGCAGCTCGACCGGCTGTGCGGGTGGGCCTGGTACGCGGCGATGCGGCCGCTGCTGGAGGCCTTCGAGATGCCGGCCGGGCGGTTGCCCCGGCTGGTGCTGGTGCCGATGGGCAGGCTGGGGCTCGTGCCCTGGCACGCGGCCTGGCAGCCGGGCGGGCCGCGTGGGCGGCAGTACGCACTGCAGGCCGCCGAGATCTCCTACGCCGCCTCGGCCCGCCTGCTGTGCCAGGTGGCCGCCCGCCCCGCCGCCGAGCACACCGGCGCCGCGCTGATCGTCGGCAACCCCACCGGCGACCTGCGCCACGCGGGCGAGGAGGCCGATGCCGTACAGCGCGCCTTCTACCCCGAGGCCCGGTTCCTGGGCCGCCGCACGACCGGTCCCACCGACGGCCCCGGCACCCCCGGCGAGGTGCTGCGGTGGCTGCGCGAGTCGCCGTACGACGGGGGAGTGCTGCATCTCGCCTGCCATGCGTCCGTCGCCGAGAACGCCCGCCGCAGCGCCCATCTCACCCTTTACGACGGCCAGTTGGCGGCGGAGGAGATCACCGGCGCGGGCGGTGACCGGCTCGGCCTCGTGCTGCTGGCCGCCTGCCGCAGCCATGTCTCGGGCCGCGGCCACAACGAGGCCTACAGCCTCGCCACCGCCTTCCTCGCCGCCGGCGCCCGCTCGGTCGTCGGCTCGCTGTGGCCGGTCCCGGACGAGGCGACCTCGGTGCTGATGTTCCTCACCCACCACTTCCTGCGCACCCACGCCGAACCCCCGGCCCGCGCCCTGCGCCGCGCCCAGCTGTGGATGCTCAACCCCGACCGCGAACTACCGCCCGAGTTCCCGGAGTTCCTCGCCGAGCGGGCCCGCGGGATCGACCCGCACGATCTGAGCGCCTGGGCCGGATTCACGCACCTGGGCCGCTGACCGGCTCCGGCACCAGCGTGCGCAGCGGCACGGTCGCGGCCGTCCAGCGGCCCGCCGCCCCGAGCACGGGACCGAGGACCCGGCCGCCGGTGGCGGTCTCCCACGGAGGCAGCTGGAACGGCACCGCGTTCAACTCCCGGTCGGACACCACGAGTTTGAGCCAGTCCCGAGCCTCCGCCCCCGGCACCGCGGCCCGGGAGGCGGGCAGCGACAGCTGCACGGGATCGCCGTCCAGCGCATGGCCCGTACGGCCGGGTCCGATGAAGTGCCCCGGATACAGCGCCGAGGAGGAGGCGTAGCCGTCGGTCAGATCCAGCAGCACGCACCACAGGGTGCGGTCGGGGGAGCGGTTGTGCAGCCGGATCGACACCCATGGCGCGCGCGGTCCGGAAGGGCCCTGGGTGTACGGGCAGACGATCTCCCCGGACGCGTCCGGCCGCAGCGGCTCGTGCGAGCCCCACGGGACGATCTCCAGCTCCACCAGCCCGTCCAGCAGCGAGGGCCGCGGGGTGAGGTCGCGCAGCTGGTGCCAGCGGGCGAGGTGGGCCAGGCAGTCCGCGACCCGCTCGGCGTCCCCGGGACCCCCGAAGGGCAGGGGCGCCGTGAACTCGGTACCGTCGCGCCGCAGGACGTACGCCCGCCCGTCCCGCACCCGCACCTGGAAGTGCAGCCCGAGCGCCCCCTCCGGCCCCTCCACCAGCCGTACCAGCGGGCCGAGTTCGCGGGCCAGCCACCGTCCGTCCTCCGGTGATCCGTCCACCGCCACACTGGCCGGCGGCAGCGCGACCTCCGACAGCGCGACCGGATACACCCGCTCCGGCTCCGGCTCCCAGTCCACCGGCGCGACCAGCGTCCGCGCGGCCGACACCTCCACCGCGCGTACGACCCCCCGACCGGGCCCCTCCTCCAGCGCCGCGAAAGTGGTGCCCTGCGCCTCGGCGCCGCCCTCCCGGAGCCCGTGCACCGCGCCGCAGTCCACCTCCCAGCCGTCGGCGCCGTACCGCAGCAGGTGCGGGCTCGCCGTGCGGGGCGCGCCGCCCAGCAGCGGGCGGTCCGCCGTGCCGCCCGGCAGGTCGGGGAAGAGCACCGGATGCTGAGTGCTGCCCGCCCGCTGCACCCGCGCCGCGGCCCCCGCCAGCAGCTCCCGGCACGTGGCGCCGGGACCGGCCGCGCGCACCGCGCCGACCAGCGCATGCGTGAACGCCCCGTGCCGGCGCCCCTCGAACCAGCCCTCGTACGACGGCTCGTCCAGCCGGCTCGCCGCCAGCAGCACATGCCGGGGCGGCCCGCCGTACCCGCGGGCACCGAAGTCCCACTCCGGCCGGGGCGGCGCGTACCGCGCGGTGAGTTCCCGCGTCGCGCCCCCCGAGTGACAGCAGTCCAGCACCGCCGTGACCTGGGCACCGCCCGCCGCGACCCGGTCCAGCAGCGCGCCCAGCCGCTTGTCGAGCAGCGGACCGTCCACGCACACCAGCGCCTGGTTCAGGCCCGTCGCCTCGATCAACAGATGGTCGCCGGTGGCCGCCTCCTGCGTGCCGTGCCCGGAGAACCACAGCAGTGCGGTGTCCCCCGGACCGGCCGAGCCCAGGTGCCGCAGCACCGCGTCCGTCACGGCGGCCACGGTCGCGTCGGCGTCCAACAGGACGGTGATGTCCACCTGTTCCTCGACCAGCTCGGTCAGCAGTCGCCGCGCCTCGCCGATGTCGTTCGCGCAGCCGCCGAGCGCACTGGCCACGGACGCCGGATAGTCGTCGATGCCCACCAGGAGTGCCTTGATCCTCCCCATGAGAACAGAGTTTGCCAGTGTCATTCAGGCGTACTCAGATGCACTCTTGACGTGACGTCACTAACCTTCACCTTCCGTGCATCGCACAACCGCTCACCACCCATGACTCTCGGGGGACACATGGGGTACACCGAACGGCCGCGCCGTATCGTACGGCCGGCACAGCAGGGGCCGGGGATCCAGCCGGGCCCGGGCGCCCAGCCGGGCTCCACGCCCGCGAACCCGGCGCCCGGCGTCGTACGCCGCGAGCGGTACACACCGCGCTCCCGCAAACTGCTCGACGCCGTCGGCCGGCTCGACGCGGGCCTGGACGAGCAGGCCTGCCGGTCGCTGGCCGAGTGGGTCCGCGAGCAGTACACGACGGCGTACGGCTCGGTGCCGCTCGGCTTCGTCGCCCGCTGTTACCTGGGCCCGCCGTACGTCGACCACCAGCTGAACCTCTTCCACGTCATTGTGCGGCACTTCGCCCCGGCCGAGCCGATGCCCGAGCCGTTCTCGGCGGCCCGCATGCTCGCCCGCTCCGGGGGCTACGCCTACATCGAGGTCTACGACGACGGCCTGATCCTGCCCGTCCTGGACGACGGCACCGTAGTCCGCCCCTGAGTCCGGATCCCTGCCCCCTGCCCCTCCCCCCTGCCCGCTCTCCTCGCAGCACTCGAACGGAGTTCCGTATGTCCGAGGTCGACTACACACTGCGCCGCCAGGTGCAGGAGGTCAGCAACCTCGTCATCAGACTCAGCGAACAGGTCGGCTCCGTCTCCGGCCAGGTCTCCACCGTCGAGGCCAACCAGCAGCAGACCCGCACCGAACTCCAGCAGCTGCGCGACGAGTTCCTCGCCTTCGTCCAGCAGGCGCAGGCCACCGCGAACGTGCAGCGCGCCGAGACCCGCATCGGAGCCATCGAGGACAAGATCGACCACGAGTTCGGCCACCACAAGACGGTCCGCCGTACCGCGGTCGGCATGCTCCAGGCCTTCGACATCGGCCTGGTGTCGGAGGACAACGTCCGGCTGGTCGGCGACCAGCTGATGCTCCAGACCCCCCGCTACTGGCTCGCCCCCGCCCTGGTCGCCCTCGCCTCCTGGTCCGCCGACGACCGCACCCTGTGCGAGCGCGCGGTCGACGAGGCCTTCCGCCGCTCGCCCGACCGCACCTCCCTCTTCTTCGCGCTCGTCCTGCGCCGCCAGGGCCGCTCCGAGGGGGCGGTGCGCTGGCTGCGGCACTATCTCCTGGCCCAGGACCCGGCCGCGCTCGGCCGCGAGTTCGCGGTCATCCTGGAGGCCATCGCCCAGGGCGCGTTCGGACTCGTCGGCCGCGAACTGCTGGACCGCACCCTCGCCGAGTGGCGCTCCCAGCTGATGGACAGCGCCGACGCGCAGGCCAGGCAGGTCCGGCGCTGGCGCGACGAGCTGGAGTCGCTGCGCGGTCCGTCCCAGGCGGCCGAGTTCCCGCGCCTGGCCGCCGTCTCCCCGCAGTGGGTCACCCTCGACGGCGTGCTCTCCTCCGCGCGCGGCCAGCAGCCCGTGCTGGACAAGTACCGGGCCATCATGGACCGCGAGTTCCAGCCGTCCGAGCGCATCGAGGACGCCGTCGACGACATCCTCGACCGGCTGGTCTCCGAGTACGACAACGAGGAGCTGCCGCTGCGCCGCGACCTCGCCTTCAACCAGGCGGTGGTCGACCACGACGGCGACCTCACCGCGGCCCGCAAGACCGCCGACGCGGACGCGGCCTCGTACGAGGAGACCCTCGACTACCTCACCGTGCAGACCACGGCCGCGCTCAACCCGCAGGCCATCGGTACCTCGCCGGCCACCCAGCGGCTTTCCGTCGCGGCCTGCCACGAGTGGTTCCAGCAGGCGCACGCCGCCCACACCCGCGACTACCGGGCCGCCGTGCCGCAGGACGTCCAGGCCCAGTTCGCCACGTCGCACTCCGTGGGCTCGCAGCTCTTCCAACTGCCCACCTGGGTCGGCTCCTTCACCCAGCCCCTGGCCTCCCTGGAGAAGTCCCTCAGCGACCACTGGGACCGCTACACGGGTCCGTTCGTGGAGGCGCTCGCCTTCCCGTGGCTGAAGAAGGTGGCCCCGCTGGCCGGCGTGGTAGCGGCCATCCTCCTCTTCCTCGCCGGCAGCTGGCCCGCCTTCGCGATCGGCGCGGCAGCCATCGTCGCCCTCGTCTGGGGCCTCGTCCTCCGCAACCAGGCCCAGACCGCAGCCCGCGCCCAGGCCGCGGCCCGCGAACTCCTGGACCGCGCCAAAACGGACTCCCTCCACCAGCTCCGCAGCGCCTCGGCCGAACTCACCGACTGGTACGAGAAGTTCACAACAGCCGACCAGACCGAGGCCAAGGTCCGCGAACTGATCGCCACGCTGCCGACGGCGGGCGGGGGTGCTTCGCCGTTCGAGGGGCGGACGGTACGCAAGGAGTCGGCGGTTGCGGGGGCGGCTCAGGGGGGCGCTGTGCCTTCGGCGCGCTGGGAGGCGGCATCCGGGTCGTTGGCTGGCGGGGGGACCTCGTCCGGGTCGTTGGCTGGCGGGGAGGCGTCGTCCGGGTCGTTGGGCGGCGCGGAGGCCTCGTCCGAGTCGTCGGTCCGCGAGGCGACCTCGTCCGATTCTGGGCCCGGTTGGGCAGCCGCTTCCGAGTCCCGGTCCGGGAAGGGTGCCGTGTCTGAGGGGTCGGCTCAGGGGGACGCCGTGCCTGCGGCTCGCTCGGGAGCCGTGGCCGGGGCGTCGGTCCGGGAGGACGCGGCGCCGGGCTCGTCGGCTCGCGCGGAGGGCTCCTCCGGGTCCGAGTCGTCGTTCCACAAGGAGGCCGAGCCGGAGGAGAAGGCCGGTCAGGAGATCTCGTCCGAGTCCCAGGAGGACAGCGCCCGATGAGTACGCCACCGCCGCCCGCCCACCAGCCCGGTACGGCGCCGCGCGGCGCGCAGGACGAGTCGCCGTGGGCGAACGCCGCGCGTCCCGCGTCGCACGAGGCGGGGGCTGTGCCGCCAGGGAACTCCACGGCACCTCCGTCGGCGTCCGCCGCCCAGCGCTCCTGGGCCGCGACCGGGCAGCCCGGGGCCACGGTGCCCGCGCAGGGGGCCACCCCGGCGGCGCCCTGGGCCGCCGTCCCGCAGCCCGCCGCAGGCGGCCCCGCCCCCCACACAGGGCAGCCCACCGGCACCGGCCCCGCCCACCAGCCCACCGGCAGCGGCCACCAGCCCGTCGGCCCCACCCAGCAGCCCACCGGCAGCGGTCACCAGCCCGTCGGCCCTACCCAGCAGCCCACCGGCAGCGGCCAACAGCCCACCGCCTCCCCTTGGGCCGCCTCCGCCGACTCCGCCCGTGCCCAGGCCTCCCCCTGGGCCGCGCAGCGGCGTCCGCAGCAGGAGCGGGTCACCAGCCGGCTTCGGCGGGTCGTGGAGGGGCTGCCGGACTGGGAGCCGCTGCCGCCGGGGGAGACCGTCGTGCGTCGGCCGGGCAGCACCGTATGAGCGGGTTGTGGGGCGACGGCGGCTCGTACCAGGCCTGGGTCGGCTTCCTGCGCCGCTGGGCGGCCCTGGAGCCCGGCGACCCGGCCGTGCTGCCCGCGCTCGCCGAGGAGCAGTACGACAGCGACACCTGGGCACGGCTGACCGAGCACCTCACCACCGCCCTGAGCACCCGCCTGATCGCCTGGGCCGAGCACCTCGTCCGCGCCCTGAACGAGGCACGGGACGACTTCAGTTGGGGCCGCGAGCTGGCCCAGGCCCGCACCGGCCTGCACGCCGTCCGCGCCCTGGCCGCCCACCCGGGCCTCCCGGAGTCCCTTCGCACCCGGCTGACCGAGCTGGTCGACAACCAGATCACCGAGGTGCAGGCCCAGCTGGAGCGGAACCTGGACGCAGAGATCCGGCGCGGCACCGACCCCCGCCTGGTCGAGCGCCGTCGCCGCACCCTGCGGGACAACGCGCTGACCGCCACCCTCACGGCGCGCCCGGCCCAGGACGCCTGGGCGTACGACCCCGCGGCCCCGTCCAGACGCCGCATCGTCCCCGGCTCCGGCTGAGGCGGACAGCGGCGGGCCACGGCCTGCCGCGCACGTCCCGCCGTCCCCGAACACCTCCGAGAAGGCCCGAATGTCGAACTACGCCGAGAGCCTCAGCCACCTCGACAGCTACATCTCCGCCCGCGTCCCGGTCATCGCGATGCGCACCATCGAACAGCAGCGCGCCCTGCGCCTGTTGCGGGAGGCGGCCACCCAGTCCCGGCGCAGCAGCATGCCGTTCTGGATCTACACCCGGGCCACCGGCCTGCGCGACCTGCGCACCAACGCGCCCGTGCAGGACGACCGTTCGCTGGCGGGTGCGATGGACTTCGCGGCCGCCCAGTTCGGCAGCCGAGCCAACGCCACCGTCGTCTTCGTCGACCCCGACGAACTCGAGTCGGACACCCCGGTCACCCGCCACTTCGCGGAACTGGCCCGCCTCGCCGACAGCAACATGGGCAGCATCGTCCTGATCACGGACACCCCCATCTGGAGCGGCCTGCAGCGCCTCGGCATGAGCCTGCGCCTGGACCTGCCCGACTCCGAGGAGATGTACGGCATCCTCAGCGGCTTCCTCGGCGACCACCACGGCCACATCCCCATCGACTGGACCGAGGAGGACGCCCGCCGCGCGGCCGAGTTCCTGAACGGCGTCACCGAGGCCGAGTGCGTCAACCTCATGGCGACCATCGCCGCGAAGGGAGCCATCCGTCGCGAGGACGTCCTCGGCCTCGCCCAGGCCAAGGACCGCATCTTCAGCGACCTCACCGGCCTGGAACGGGTCCACCTCAGGCAGAGCGACTACGCCATCGGCGGCCTGACCGGCCTGCGCACCTGGCTGGAACGCAAGCACGACATGATCTCCCGCGACCTGCGCCACACGGCCCTGCGCCCGCCGCGGGGCGTCCTGCTGGTCGGCGTACCGGGCTGCGGCAAGTCGCTGTCGGCCAAGGCCATCGCCCACGACTGGCAGCTCCCGCTCTACCGCCTCGACATGGCCAGCATCCACGGCAAGTACCTGGGCGAGTCCGAGGGCCGCTTCCGCGAGGCCCTGGCGATGGCCGACCGCGTGGCCCCCTGCGTGCTCTGGATCGACGAGATCGAGAAGGGCCTGGCCGGCCGGGACGACATGTCCGGCGTCCCGCAGCGCATCATCGGCCAGTTCCTGTACTGGCTCCAGGAGTCCCAGTCCCGCGCGTTCGTCGTCGCCACCGCCAACGACATCCGCAGCCTGCCCCCGGAGCTGCTGCGCAAGGGCCGCTTCGACGAACTCTTCTTCGTGGACCTGCCCGACGCCCAGGACCGCAAGGAGATCATCCGCATCTACCACCGCCGCTACCTCCAGGGCGACCCCGACCCCGAGCAGCTCGACCGCCTGGTCGACCTCTCCGAGGGCTTCGCCGGCTCCGACCTGGAGGCCGCTCTGCACGACGTGGGCGAGGAGGCCGTACGCCGCGGCGGCTTCCCCCAGCTGAAGGACTCGTACGTCATGGACACCTTCGCCCAGGTACGTCCGCTCAGCGTCAGCAACCCCGAGCAGATCGAGGAGATCCGAGCCTGGGGCCGCGAGCGCGCGGTACCGGCGGGCCGGGCGGCCGTGACGCCGGTACCGGGCGACGGAGGCCGTACCCGAAGGATCGTCTTCATGGACGAGTGACTGGACGAGTGACCAGGGTCAATCCGTGAGTCGGGTGGTCCGACTGGTTCCGGCACAGGAATGTCGTCCATACTTCCGCCGTGGAGCAGCGCATAGGATCGAGCAGCAAGCCCGTCGAGGGCGCCGGATTCGACCCGGCCTTCATCCCCGGGCTCACCGCACCGGCGGCGAAGTCGGACCAGGAGCAGGAGCCGCAGGCGGCGGCACCGGAGCCTGCCGAGGAGCCGGAGCCGGCGGCCCCGGCGGCCGAGGCACCGGCAGAGCCGGAGGAGCCGGAGGAAGAGGAGCAGGCGCCCGCGGACGGGCCCGTCTTCGAGGCCTCCGACCGCCGCGCCAAGTTCGCCGCCGACCACAGCGGCATCCGGCTCAGCCTGGACGAGGAGAAGTGCGAGTTCCGCTGGGACGAGATCGCCGCGGTCGAGACGGAGTCGCCCCGCTTCGGCAAGCGTTTCACCATCACGGTGCACACCCCTGACCGCCGCTGGTTCCCGATCGAGATCGAGGCGACGGCCAGGGCGCGCTTCAAGGAGTGGGAGGACCAGCTGGACGCGGTCCTCGACGCCTACTTCGAAGAGGCCTAGGGCCTAGCTGCAGTACTGGGCGGCCTTCCCGATCGCCCGGTACATGCAGTCCGCGTTCTCCAGCAGCTGCAGCACCGCGTCCTTGTTCCGGGACGTCTCCCGCTCGATGACCTCGTCGGGCGGGTAGAACCCACCCCCGGAACTGGACGTCGGATACATCTCGAAGGTGTAGTCGAAGATCTTGTGGACGCCCCACAGGTAGTCGTCGATCGTCCCGTCGGTGATGTACAGATCGCTCGACTGCTCCGGCGTGTACCCGTTGCTCGCGGCCATCTTCTGCCCCACGGCCTTGAACGCGGCGGCGTCATCGGCGGTCATCCCGGTCGCCGTGTCCGAGTAGGTGTACCCGAACGGCCACAGCACCAGCTCGCTGTAGGTGTGGAAGTCGATGCCGGCCTTGATCTGCTGCTTGCCGCCGACGACCCGGCTGCGCACGAAGTCGGAGACGACCTTCACCTCGGGCGCGGACTCGGCGGCGGAACCACGATAGGTCTCGGACGACTTCGAGCCCGAAGAGCCGCCGCAGCAGCCCCACTTGTAGTCCCAGTTCCGGTTGAGGTCGGTCCCGACGTACGACGACCCCGAGTTGGGCTGCCGGTTCTTCCGCCACGACCGGTACGACCCGGTGGCGATGTCGTACTCGCCGCCGTCCGGGTTCAGATCGGGGACGATCCAGATCTCCCGGCTGTTGATCAGGTTCGTGATCCGCGAGTCGCTCCCGTACCCGGCGCCGAACTCGCGCAGCAGGTACAGGGCCATCTCCACGGTCAGATGCTCACGAGCGTGCTGGTGAAAGGTGAACAGCGCCTCCGGCTCGTCCTCATCCGTCCCCACGTTGTCGCTCACCTTGATGGCGACGATGTCCCGCCCCTGGTACGACTTCCCGATCACCCGCTTGCTCATGATGTTCGGGTAGGCGGCGAGCCGCTGGTCGATCTCGGCGTTCATCTCGGCGTAGTTGTGGTACTTCGAGTCGGCGCTGGGGAAGTCGTAGAGCCGGACCCCGGACCGCTGGGGTGCCGCCCCCAACGGGCTGACGTCGTACCCGAGTTTCCGCAGCTTGCCGATCTGCTCGGCCCGCCCGGACACGACTACGGTCTCCTCGTCGGCCTCGTCGACGGTGACACCGGCCTGCTGAATGGCCGTACGGGTCACGGGGTTGGTGCTCTGATGGATCTCGTACTGGCGGATGTCGTCACCGGAAGGCTCGGCCTTCCGGACACTGTCGGCGGTGGCGTGCGTGGCGCCGGCCGAGACGGGTGCGGCGAGGGCGAGCGCCAGTAGCGCACCGAGTGCGGCGGTACGCCGTTTGCCGCCGCGCGCGCCGGAGCCGCGGATGCGAAGTCGCATGAACTCTCCTTGGGTCTCCAGGGATTCCGGGGTCGCCGGAAGTGGGGAGTGGAGCTGGGGGGTGCGTCAGTGCGACGTGCTTCTTGCTGTGGGGCCGCTGTGCGGGGGTTGGCGCTCATGGTGAGGGGTTGGCATGATCAGGTCAAGGCTCACCTTCGCCGGAGCCATGAGATTCGGCAGCCTCACCGGAAGGGAACGGTGAGCCAGGGACTGTCGGGTTCGGACATCAAAATCCGATGAACGTCGACCATGTCCGTGTACCAACTGCCGAACTCTTCGTCATCGAAGTGCAGGCAGCGCCCGAGGATGTACCCGGCGGCGAAGTCCCGCCAGGACTTGTACGACCGCGCTGCGACCCGCCCGGCCTCGATGACAGCGGACTCGGCCTCCTGCAGAGAGCAGTACCGGGCCCCGAGCCCCCAACGAGCCATGCCGGACGCCCGCCCGAAGTTCCAGGCGTCCACGGAACGGACGAACCGGTTCTCGTCGAGAATGCCGTCGGCCCGGAAGCGCGCCTCGTACCGGGTGATACGACCGACGAGAGCCTGGACGCCCTTGATGCGTGCCTCGGTCTCCGCCTCCGGACCGGCGGGGGTGCTGGTGACCCCGTCCGGGGTGATGACGATCTCACCACCCGCGCGACCGCGCAGCACCCGGGCGACCGCGTCGCGCCAGTAGGCCGTGTCGACATGGCCGCCGAAGTCACGGGCGATAGTGCGACGCAGGTTCAGGGCGAACTCCCAGACGGGGTTGGCGCCGTCGGGATCGAGCAGGTTGCGCTGCTGGACCTGCCACTCCTCGCGATTCGTGACACCCCACCACTCCCGGAGCGACTCGCGCTCCGCCTGATAGCCGTTGCCGTGATACGCCATGGCGTTCCAGGGCAGCCCGTGCCACACGACCAGCAGTGCGCCGCAGGCCAGCCCCTGCGCGACAGGACCCTCCAGAGGCCCGCCGAGCCGGAGCGTGCTCACCCGCGTCCGGTTCAGCGGACCCTTCGCCTTGTGCTGCGCCCACACGGCGGAGTGCGGCGGTGCGGAGGGCAGAAACGCCTCGCACGGACTGCCCGGATTGACCACGATCATGGTCGGATCATTCGGCTCCCACACGCTGGCGAACCACCCGAGCTTCTGCCAGTCGAACACCCGGTGCGGGTCTGGCGCGGGCAGCATCCCCTCCGTGTACACGGCCCAGATCCGCCCGCCAGCGACTCGGGGATCGTGTCCGAAGACGGGAATCGTCCTGCTCGGTTCGGCATCCGCCCCGTCGCGCCGTATCTCGAAGTACAGGCGGCTGTCCGCCAGGGTGTCGAAGTAGGCCGCCCAGTCCTCGCGCGACTTGGTTTCGAGGAGAGCCTGTTCGATGGCCGTCGGCGGAGTCCAGGCCGGCGGGGTCGACCCGGGCGGAGTCCAGGCTGGCGGTGTCGCAGGCCCGAACCCTGCGGGTGGCGGACCGAACGACATGTCGTGCCCTTTTCAACTTATGGCCGTCTGAGGCGACTTGACTTGCCTGGTCATGCTATGTGACGCGGGGATGGTGGCCTCGGTGGGGCAGCGCGTTTTGCATGAGGTGTTCGCCGGCAAGTGGTCCAGGTCACCTCGCTTTACCGCGACCTGACTCTCTGTTTGCCCATCTAGTAGGGGAGGGGCCGGGGCCCCGCCGTTCCCCACAGGAGTCTCAAGCAGCCTCAAGGAGTCTCGACGTGATCAATCGGAGAACTGCCGCCGGGGCGGCTCTGCTGGCCGCCTGCCTGTTCGCCACGGCCTGCACCAGTGAGCCGGCCACCAAGGAGTCGTCGACGATCCCGGAGAAGTTCCCCGCGACGGGCGACAGCGCCGAGATGAAGGGCAATGCCAAGGCCCTCCGCGACTACGGCAAGACCCACAGCCTGGCGAAGGTCACGGGCGAGGTCGAACGCATCCAGACCCGCGACGCCGACGGCGGCCGCGTTCTCATCTCGACGAACATCGGCGCCGAGGACGAGGCGATGACCCGGGCGCAGCAGGTCGCGGACGCCTACCGTGACTATGCGGGTGGGGCGGGGAAGTCCGCCAAGGGGACGACGGTGACGGTGTACAACGCATTCGGGGATCCGCTTGTCACGCAGAGGCTGGGCAAGAAGTAGGACACCGCGCGGTCTCAGGCCCAGGTCTCAGGCGGCGGTGATGACCGACCCTTCCTCAAGAAGGCCGACCGATCTGCCCGTCAGCCAGACCTTGGCGCTGTGGGGAGGATCCACGAAATCCACCGGCCGCTCGTAGCAAAGAATCCCCTTGAGGGTCACCTTGTCCGGCCCGACGCCGAACCGCTGGCCGACGCGCACGACTCCGCCCACGCACCGGACGATGCACGTGGCGGTCGCCCCATCCCGCTCCTCGACCGAGTAGATCTGCAACCTCGCGTCGGCCCGGGTGAGAAAGAGCCGCTCCTCGTGGTCCAGAACAAGGACTCGCTCGTCACCGTCGATGATCAGCAGGTCGTCCGTGCTCGGGTACCAGAGGTCGTCGAGTCGGTCGAGTACGGCGCGGTAGGCGACCCGCACCGCCGTTCGTTCGGCCGGCCAGGCCGCCCAGACGTCCTGCCCCGCATCTTGGACGGCGGTGCGCAGGGCGTGTCTGAGCTGGTCGGCGTTGAGGTCGGAGACGTCCAGGGCGACTTCGGCGCGGCTGATGAGGATGGGGAGCCTGGCCAGTGATCCGCCGAGCGCGCTGAGGAATGCGTCGTAGGCTCCGGGACCTTCGTATGCGCCTATGTCGGTGAGGGTTTGTCTCAGGTGGGGAGGCATCTTTGGCCTACAGGGGGTGGTCCACTGTCTTCAGGGCTTCTATGAAGGGGGTGAAGGCTCCGGGTGGGAAGGTGAGGGTTGCTCTGGCCGGGGCCTTGGAATCGCGGATGGCTATGTGGGCGTTCAGGTCTGCGACTTCGACGCAGGCATCGCCCTGGCCGCCGCCGGAGAAGGAGGACTTCTTCCAGGTGTCGGGAATCGGCATGCTCACAGCTCCTTCGACAGCTGGTGAATGAAGTCACGCGAACGGTCGGGGTCGAGTGACACTGCCTCCACCCTACGGAAGAGCGTTCGATATCGGTTGAGCTGGGCTTCGGCGTCGATGAAGACCGGGCCGCTGGGGCCGTCGCGGACGACGGTGTCCAGCTTGGGGACGGGTCCACTCGCGTACACCATCGCACTCCCGGCCCCACCGAAGTCGTCCAGGTCGAAGGGGACTACGCGCACGGTGACGTGGTCGACCTCGGAGAGTTCCAGGACCCGGGCGAGCTGAGTCCGTGCTGTGGATCGATCTCCGACTCTGATGCGCAGCGCAGCCTCGTGGATCACCGCCTCGTACGGCACCGGGTCCGGGCGCTCGATGATGACCCTGCGCCTCATCCGGTGATCAACCCACCGCTCGACATCACTCTGCGGGAACTCCGGGTTCACGTACGAGAAGAGGGAGCGAGCGTAATCCGCGGTCTGGAGAAGGCCCGGTACGTGCAGGAACTCCACGTCCCATCGACAGCGGGCGTGATGCTCCAGCTCGGGCAGATTCATGAACGGCGTGGGCAGCCGGCCTCGGTACTCCTCCCACCAGCCCTGCGTCCGGTCGGTGGCGATCGCCGCCAAGCCGTCAATGAACTCTGCATCCGTGCAAGCGTAGTTGGCCGCCATGCGCCGTAGACGCTGCTCGCTCACGCCTGAGGTGCCGGCCTCGATCTGACTGATCTGAACGGAGTTCACGCCGAGCAGAGCCGCTGCCTCGCGAGAGCAGAGGCTCGCAGCCTCGCGGAGCCTGCGCAGTTCCACGGCCAGCCGCATCTGACGCGCTGTGGGCTCGCGCTTGGTCCCCATCGGCCGCTCCCTGGTTCAACGTGCCTCTCCGTGCACCTCGTTCGGGTGTCAGATTACGGGATCACCTTGCTCGCCCTTATTTATAAAGTCTACCGTCGGTGACGCGACGCACACGCAGCGGAAGTGCACCGTGCCGTCCTGCCGTGACGGGTGCGGCAATGCCACCGCGCGTGAATTCCCCTCCTACTGAACGGAGTTGAGGCATGCCTGAATCCTGGGACTACACGCTGTACATCCCGAACGACCTCAGAGCGGTGACCGTCTGTCGCCGGACCCTGCGCCTGATCCTGACGATGCACGACCTGATCGGGCTGGTGGACATGGCGGAACTCCTGGCGACGGAGCTGGTCTCCAACGCCGTACGGCACACGAAGGGGCCGGCGGCGTTGAGGGTTCGTCGCTCCCCGGAGGGGGTGGTGTGGATCGGGGCGTGGGACACGGACCCCGGGCCGCCGGAGCCTCCGCGGCCGCTGGAGCAGGTCGCGGAGCTGGTGGAGGAGGGGCGGGGGCTGGGCTTGGTCAGGGCATGCGCGGACTTCTGGGGTTGGCAGCCGTCGGCCAGGTTCGGGAACCGGGGAAGCTCGTGTGGTGTGAGCTGGGGGCTGCGTGATCGTGGGTTCGTCGCATGAGGCGCTGCACCGGATCTAGAAGGACCCGGCGCTGCTGACCCGGGCGCTACAGAGCGTGCTGAACATCCCGAGTGCAGTTCGTCGACTCGTGCCTGGCCGATCCCCAGGCGAAGCACATGTGGAGGGACGAACAGGGCCGGGAACAGGGCCGGGCTGAGGCCAAGGGCGAGATGATCCTCCGCATCTTGGAGTGGCGCGGTATTCAGGTGACCGACGCCGTCCGCGAGCGGGTCGAGGCCTGCACGGACCTGGACCAACTCGAGGTCTGGGCGCAGAGGGCTGTGCGCGCCACGGATGCGGCGGAGCTGTTCGCCGAGGAGTGAGTGAGCGAGGTTGGGGTGGGCCGCCCGCTTCCTGGCCAGTGTCGCGCTTCCGCGAGGGGAAGAAGCGGGCGGGCGCGGTCACTGCCCCGATCGTCACAGGGATCCCAGCTCTCCCCACTCGGGGGGAGCGCGTCGTTCAGGGCACGATGTGGAAGGTGAGTTCGGTGGTCGTGTCGTCCACGGTGTGCCCGTGCACGTAGCCGCGGCTTGCCGCGTAGCGACCCGTGCCGCCGTTGATCGAGAGATTGAAGTCCTGAGGTGGTGGGGCGTAGGGAGCAAAGCCCTGGACCGTGATGTCACCGTCGCGGAGGGCGAAGGTGATGAGGCACTGCAAGGTGCCGGTGCTCGCACCTGCCTCGAGGCGGACAATGGTGCAGCCTCCGCCGCCGGAGCCGACCCTCTGGCTGCCGCGGTAAAGGTCGTTGGCGAGCGTGAACCCGTTGCCCTGGGCATCGCCCGAGCCGTACGGCGTGAACTGCGTGGTCTTCGCGACCAGTGACAGCACCTGCTCGCCCTGTTGGCCATCGGCCGGGGATGATGCGGCAGCTGCTGAAGCCAGCGGAGCGGAGAACACAACAGCACTCAAGGCTGCTACGGAACTCCGACCGAGCAATCCGAAATTACGCATGCCGAGACACTCCTAAGCAGATCGCGGGTAAATACGGCACTTCCGGCCGTGTGACTTCCGCTTGCCCGGTCGGATTTGATCACGAAAAGATCGACGCACCGAGGAGCCTCACAGTGTCGTTCGGGTGATATCAGGGCGTGAGGTTCGCCGCAAAGCGACTCCCGAAGTCACACCGACGTCGGCGCGCCGGTCGTGCAGGCCCGTTCCAGTGCCGCGATGCCGTCCAGGCTCTCCTGGGCGCGCTGCGGGAGGGTGTGGGCGCGCGCGAGGTCGAGGCATGCGTGCCAGCAGTGGCGGGCGGCGTCCCACTCCCCGAAGTGATGGTGGGCCCGGGCGGTTACCGCCAGGCAGTCCGCCTCGCCGCCGTGATCGCCCAGCTGACGGCGTATGGCCATGGCTTCGTCCAGGGCCGCGAAGGCCTCGTCACGCAGGCCCAGGTTCTGCAGCACGGAGCCGTAGTTCGTCAGAGCGGTGGCGAGTGCTGTGGGTCGTGCCTGCTTCCGCAGCAGCGGGATGCGCCTACGGTGCTGCTCCGCGGCGCCGCTGAAGTCCCCGGCCAACTGGAGCGCGTCGGCGATCCTCCCGAGTACGAGGGCCTCGCTGCCGGGGTTGTCCGTCCTGCGGTACAGCTCCTGCGAGCGCAACGCATACACCAGGGCGTCTTCCGCCCGGCCGGCCTGAGTGTGGAGTGCCGCCATGTTGCCCAGGATCGATGCCTGGGCGGTGATGTCCCCGGCCCGCTCGAAGAGGTCCAGGGAGATCTCCAGGTTTTCCAGGCACTCGTCGTTGCGATAAGCCATGCCGTGTGCGACGGCGAGACGGCGGTACAGCCAGGCCTGCCCCACGGTGTCGTCACGTTCCACGGCGATGGCCAGCGCGGCCTGGAGGCAGGTGTCCCACTCGCCGGTCCACCAGTACGTGTCCGCGTACCCGAACAGACCTACGGCGAGGCGCCAGGCCACGTCGGAGCGGCCGAGGGAACCGGCCCTGCCGATCGCCTGCCGGATGGCGGGCAGCTCCCGCACGTACCACCGCAGTGCCTGCTGAGCATCCTCGAAGTCCGCAACGGGTTCGGCCGGCTGCTCATCCAGCGGGGGAGGCGGCTGCGTCTCACCGACGGTCACCCTCGATGCCTTCTCCACCGCAGCCACGTACCAGGACAGCAGCCGGAGCGAGGCGTCCGCCCGTTCCTGCGGGGCTTCCTCCGCCGCGGCTCGTTCGGCGGCGTACTCGCCGAGAAGATCGTGGAAGGCGTACCGGTCGGGCGTCGGGCTCTGTACGAGGTGGACGTCGGCCAGGAGGTCCAGCAGGCGGGCGGCCTCCCGCACCGGGAGGCCGAGCAGCGCCGCCGCCGCATGCGGTGTCAGCTGCTGCTCGGGCCACAGCCCCAGCAGGCGGAAGGCTCGGGCGGCCGCCCGCTCCTCGGGCTTTTCGCTGTCGCGCATGACGACGTAGCTCATGGCGAACGTCGCGTGGACGTCGAGACCGCCGACGCTGAGTTCCCGCAGACGGCCGGAGCTGGACGACAACTGCCGCGCGAGCAGGGCGAGCGGCCACGCCGGCCGGGAGGCCAGCCTGCCACCCACGACGCGCAGCGCCAGCGGCAGCCCACCGCACACAGCCAGGATGTCGGCGGCGGCGGCCGGTTCCTCCAGCACGCGCTCGCCTCCGCAGAGCGCGGCCAGAAGCATCTTCTGGGCGTCGTTATCCAGAGGCGACAGCGGCACGAGCGTGGCATCGGGCAGGTCCGCGAGGGTGTGGCGGCTCGTGACCACCACGGCGCAGCTGCCGCTGCCGGGGAGCAGCGGCGTGACCTGGGCGGCATCTCGCGCGTTGTCGAGCACCAGCAGCATCCGGCGTTCTGCCATGACCGTACGGAAGAGCGCCGCGCAGTCGTCCGTGTCGTCGGGCAGGGACTCGGTGTGCACTCCGAGATCCGACAGGAACCGTGCGAGCAGATCGCGGGGGCTGCGCTCCCGGCCCGGGCTGAAGCCGCGCAGGTCGGCGTACAGCTGGCCGTCCGGGAAGTCCTCGTGCAGCCGGTGCGCGACATGGACGGCCAGGGCCGTCTTGCCGATGCCGCCCATTCCGGAGACGACCACCGGTCGAGGGCCGTGGCCGAGCGGCTGCCTCCCGGCGTCGGCGCCCGGGCGAAGCAGCTGTGTGAGAGTGGCGACCTCTCTGTCCCGGCCGGTGAAGTAACCCACGTCCGCCGGAAGTTGACGCAACGGCCGACGCTCGGGCCCGGAGCCGGAGCCGGAGCCGGAGCTGGCGTCGGCCGCGGGCGTCGGCACGATGGCGGTGCCCTCGTCGGTGAGCACGTCCTGGTGTGTCGCCCGGACAGCGGCGGACGGCTCGACGCCCAGCTCCTCCACCAGGTTCCGGCGCAGCCGTACGTACACCTGCAGCGCCTCTGCCTGCCGGTTCGTGCGGTGCAGGGCGAGCATCAGCTGCCGGTGGAAGGCCTCGCGCAGCGGGTGCTCGGAGGCGAGCGCCGTCAGCTGTGGGACCAGCTCGTGGTGCCTGCCGAGAGCGAGGGCGGCCTCGAAACCCCACTCCAGCACCTGGAGCCGGGTTTCGAGAAGCTGCTGGACCAGCCGAGCCTGCGGCTCGGCGTCCGCGAAATCTGGAATGTCCGCCAGCGGCTGCCCGCGCCACAGCGCCATGGCGTCGGTGCTCCGGCTTGCCGCCGTTGCCCAGTCCTGCTGCAGGTACGCCCGGCGAGCGGCGCTCACATGGGCCTCGAAGACGTCGACATCGAGCTCCCCGTCGCCGACGCGCAGCCGGTATCCGGGCGACTCCGCCGCCAGCCGTCGAGGATCGTCGCCGAGAAGCGCCAACTGCCGCCGCAGTCGCGTCACATGGTTGGCGAGGGAGGCGTCGGCGGTCGCCGGGGGATTCGGACCCCACAGAGCCTCTTTCAGGCCGTCCTTCGAGATGGTCCGATTGCGGTGGATCAGGAGGGCGGCCAACAGAACGCGGACTTTGCCGCTTCCCAGCGGTCGCTCCTGTGTCCCGTCATGGACCACCAGCGGCCCGAGCAGCCCGAACGTCGGCATCGCACCCCCTCACCACGTCACATGCTAAGCAGCACACGCCCCTTCCCGGTGATCGGCGCCCCGTGTGGGCGGCAGCTTCCAGCACCAGGCCAACCAGGCCACCAAACCGCCACCAGCAGTGCGGGTGCCGTGCCTGCAAGGGTGAGGGGCCGTGAAGCGACCGGCGCGGGCCAGAGCCATACTGTCCGAGCGATGATCAGTCGTGCTTCCTGCTCCACAGGAAGCACCGGCCCACGCCGACCTGGCTGCTTGAGCGCTTGATCGACGGCAATCTCATGGAGGTCGTACCCACCGTGTGGACCGAACTGGTCACCGCCCTGCCTGGTCCGTCGGTCTTCCAGCCGCCAGCCTCGGAGGCATCGCTGCTCAGGTGCGCCACTGCCCTTGGGCATCCGCTGCCTGCGGACCTTGTGGCTCTCCTTCTGGAGAGCAACGGCATCGAGGGCGAGTATGGGGAAGGTCTCATCTGGTCGGCCGAGCGGATCGCCTCCGAGAACACCACTCTTCGCGGGGACGAGGAGCTTGCCACGCTCTACATGCCCTTCGAGCCGCTGCTCTTCTTCGCGGACGCGGGAAACGGAGACCTCTTCGCGCTCCTCCCCGGGCTGGACCGCCCCGATGTCTTCGCTTGGAACCACGAGGACGACAGCCGCACTTGGGTCGCTCCGAGCCTGGCCAGGTACCTCGAATGGTGGTTGACCGGACGGATCACCCTGTAGTTCCACTTCGCAGGATGCTCGCGCCTGCCCTGGAGAGCGATCGCGGGACAACCCTTTCATTCATCTACCGAAAGGGGATGTTGAGCCAAGGACTGCCGGGGTCTGACATCAGGATTCGATGGGCCTCAAGCATGTCCTGGTACCAGTCCCCGAACTCCTCGTCGTCGAAGTGGAGGCAGCGGCCGAGGATGTAGCCGGCGGAGAAGTCCTGCCAGGACTTGTAGGACAGGGAGGCGGCTCGCCCCGCCTGGATGACGGCGGACTCGGCCTCCGCAAGGGTGCCGAACCGGGCCCCGAGCCCCCACCGGGCCATCTTCGAGGCGCGCCCGAGATCCCAGGCGTCGACGGACGACACGTACCGGTTCTCGTCGAGCACACCGTCGGCACGCATCCGGGCCTCGTAGCGGGTGATGCGCCCGATGAGCCGCTGCACACCCTCGACGTGGGCCTCGACCTCGGACTCGGGTCGGGGCTCGGTCGTGGTGACGCCGTCTTCGGACACCACGACCGAACCCTCGGATTTGGCCCGGATGACGTTGGCGGCGGCCTGCCGCCAGTACGCCAGGTCGACGTGCCCGCCGAAATCCCGGGCGATACGCCGGCGCAGCCCGAGGGCGAAATCCCAGACCGAGCTGTGCTGCTCGCAGGCGAGGAGGTCGCGGAGGTAGTACTGCCACTCCTCACGGGCGGTGATGCCCCACCACTCGCGAAGCCGTTTCCGTTCACCCGGATATCCCGCGCCGTGCCAGGCCATGGCGTTCCAGACGGAGCCGTTGCTGACACACAGGAGCGCTCCGCAGGCGAGGCCGTGGGCGACGGAGCTCTGCAGCGGCCCACCGAAGTGGAGGGTACGCAGTCGCAGGGACCGTTTCCGAGCGAGAGCCCGTTCCCCGTACTGTGCCCAAGTCGCCGAATGCGGCGGTGCCGAGGGAAGGAAGGCCTCGCAAGGACTCCCGGGATTGATGACGATTACCGTTGGATCAGTCGGCTGCCACACCTTGGCGAACCATTCGAGGTGGTTCCAGTCGAACACCCGGTGGGGCTCCGGCGCGGGCAGCATGCCCTCGGTGTACACGGCCCAGATCCGACCACCGGCAACACGCGGATCGTGTCCGAAGACGGCGTACGTGGCAGGGGGCGTGGCATCCGCCTTGTCCTTCTGTATCTCGAAGAACAGCCTGCCCTGTGCAAGCGTTCCGAAGTACACGGGCCAGTCCTCGCGCGACTTGGCCTCGAACAGCGTCTGCTCGATGTCCGTCGGCGCCGTCCAGGCAGGTGGTGTAGGAGGCCTGAAACCTGTGGGTGGCGGACCGAACGCCATGAGACTCTGTGTCCTTCTGTTGTAGAGAAACGTTCCTGATGGGATCAGCTTTTCGGGATCGGAATCTGCTCCAAGCGCAGGATGATGAGGTCCAAATCTGAAAGCGCTTTTAGGCAGAATTCCTGGTCCTGAACAGTGATGGAGTGAACGACGTTCGAGAAAGCGGGGTCCTCTAGCCCTTGCGCTTCGCGTAGAATCCGACTTGGCAGTAGGAGCCAGTTCCTTCTTGTTCTGTCAAGGGTCCATTCAACATGAGTGGAAAGTCCTTCTACGGTATTTTCGATGAGCTGTGCGATGTCTTCGTTGGGAGACGTGTAGCGCCAGCGCCACCCCATGTAAGGCACCTGATGATAGCCGTGGACGGGGTTATATTTCACGGGCGATTTAAACCAGGCAAGCTCTCCGAACCTGCTGAGGGCGCGCACCGCTTGCATATTCCGCGTCGACATGAGACATCCAATCGAGTGCTACCAGAGGGCATGCGGTCGTAATCGCCGCTGGCCCCGGTCGCCCGGTTGATGCCGTCCATGGTCACGCCCGGCGGCAGCCCCAAGCAACGCGGTACTCGTCACAGTGGAAGGCCTTTGGCCGAATGTGTCCGTCCGCCGATGCGCAAGGGCATACAGGGGGACACACGCAGACGACGACGCCCGGACCTCACACAGAGGCCCGGGCGCCCGGAAGTCAGGAAGGCTCAGGAAAGCTCAGAGAGGCTCAAGAACCTCCCGCTACGGCATCCCGTGCACATGTGCCCCCACCGAGTTGGACCACGCATTCCCCGAAGCCGCATCCCAGTTCGTAGACCAGGTCATCGCACCCCGCAGGTCCGGGTACGTCTTCGACGGCTTGAACGAACCGCAGCCCGTGCCCTTCGCCAGACAGTCCAGCGCGTTGTTCACCACCGTCGGCGACACATACCCGCCGCCCGCCGCGCTCGTGGAGGCCGGGAGGCCGAGGCCCACCTGGGACGGGGACAGGCCGCCCTCCAGCTGGATGCAGGCGAGGGCCGTCAGGAAGTCCACCGAGCCCTGGCTGTACACCTTGCCGTCGCAGCCCAGCATGGAACCGCTGTTGTAGTACTGCATGTTGACGACGGTCAGGATGTCCTTCACGTTCAACGCCGTCTGGAAGTAGGAGTTCGACGTCGACTGCATGTCGATCGTCTGCGGGGCCATGGTGATGATCAGGGACGAGCCCGCCTTCGACGACAACGACCGCAGCGCCTGCGTCATGTACGTCGCGTTCAGGCCGTTCTCCAGGTCGATGTCGACGCCGTCGAAGCCGTACGTCTGCATCAACCCGTAGACAGAGTTCGCGAAGTTCGTCGCCGACGCCGAGTCGTTGATCGACACCGTGCCGTTCTGGCCGCCGATGGAGACGATGACCTTCTTGCCGGCCGCCTGCTTGGCCTTGATGTCCGCCTTGAACTGGTCGACCGTGTAGCCGCCGAGACCGGCCGAGTCCAGGCTGAAGGACACCGCGCCCGGCGTGGAGGTGGCGTCCGCGAAGGCCACGGCGATGATGTCGTACGCGGACGGGACGTCGGAGAGCTTCTGGACCGTCGCGCCGTTGTTGAAGTTCTGCCAGTAGCCGGTCACCGCGTGCTTGGGGAGCGTGCCCCCTCCGCCTCCGCCCCCGGAGGCGGCCGTCGTTCCCGTCACCGCCGTCGACTTCCCCGACTCGCCCGCCGAGTTCGTCGCCGTGACCTGGAAGGAGTACGACGTCGAGGCCGACAGGCCGGTCACCGTCGCCGAGGTGCCCGTCACCGCCGTCACCTTCGTGCCGTCGCGGTAGACGTTGTAGCCCGTCGCACCCGACACCGCGGACCAGGACAGCGACACCGATGAGGGCGTCGTACCGGAGACCGAGAGGCCGGCAGGTGCGGACGGCACAGTGGGAGCAGGGTCACCGCCTCCGCCCCCATCCGGGCCGTAGACCGAGACGTCGTCGGCGTAGTACGCGGCCTGGCCGTACCAGCCGTGCGTGTACACCGTGACGGATGTCGTTGACGAGCCAGTCGTGAACGTCGTCGACAGCTGCTTCCAGGAGGACGAGTCCGGGGTCCAGGTCGAGACGTCCGTCGTGCCTGTGCCCGTCACGCCCAGGTAGGAGTAGCCGCCCTGCACCCACGCGCTCAGCGTGTACGTGGAGTTGGGCTTCACCGCCACCGACTGGGTGCACTGGGCGTTGTCCATCCCGGCCGGGGTCGCCTTCAGGGCCGATGAGCCGCCGTGGACCGGGGACGTGACCGTCGTGCCGCTGCCCGCTGTGCACGTCCAGTTGGTCAGGCCCGACTCGAAGCCGGCGTTCTTGACGTTGTTGACGTCCGCTGCGGACGCGGGAGTTGCGGCGAGGCCCGCCAGTGAGAGGGCGAGGGCGGTGGCGGAGGACCAGATTGCGATCCGTCCTCTGCGTCTGGGCATGCCTGGTGCGCGGTCCACTGGGGCCTCCGGTGGGGGAGTCTGCGGGGAGAGGGGAGAGGGGTTAGGACGGTGGCCACCGTTGGCCTACAAGTTGGTCCAGACCAATCTCACTGTCAAGAGGTCCAGACCAAAACCATCTCCGTCCCGCCCGGAAGTCGCCAGGAGCTCGCCCTCAAGTTCATGTGTTCAACCTGTCCTGTTTTGGCGGGACTTGTGCCGAGAGAGTTCCACACGAGCTACACAAACGCTGTTCTCCGGTCATTGGGGCGTGGATACAGTGCTCAGGTAGTCACGCAATGAAGTCGTCCTGGCGCATTGGAGTCACACCGGTGGGCCGAAGGGTGTGAAGAGCGGGGAGCTGAGCGTGCCAACTGTCATTGCCGTGACCAGTGCCGACATGGCACTGCCGGCGCAGGACGAACGGACCATGCCCGCCGCAGTGCTGCGCGATCTCGACCAGCGCCCGTTGGACCACGCCCTCACCGAACTCCACGCCCTGATCGAGCAGTACGGGTACGTCGTGGTCGTCTGCTCCCAGGCCGCGCCGGAGTCCGTGGTGCGGCGGCTGTACACCCTGCGGTCGTTGCTGGAGAGCGATCGCATCGCCTTCTTCCGGCCCGAACTGCCCCCGCTCGGTATAGCCGTACTGGCCCGGCAGTTGCGGCAGCTCGCCTCCTGTGACCTCAGCCCGGGGGTGCTCGCCTCCGCGGGGCGGCTGCTCACCCACTACATCCACGCCGGTGCCGTTCTCGGGTCGGTCGCCCGGCTCGACCGGGTGCCCGTGGGGCTGAAAGCGCACGCCAAGTCGTGGGTGCCGGGCAGTCAGTTCGCCGTTGTCGCCCATCCCGAGCCGCAGCTCGTCAAGGTCGCCCCGGGTGCCACGCTCAAGGGGCCCGAGTTCAGTACGTGGATGCTCGTCGCCAAGGGGCAGCTCCAGACGGACTGGATCGCCGGGCTCGCCGAGGCGTGGGGACCGCACGGGCTGCGGGAGACGCCGTTGCCCGCGGAGTCCTCGCGGTGGTGGGGGACCGGGCGGATGGTCGAGTTCTGCAGCTATCTCGCCGATCTCTCGGTCCTGTATCAGTTGGTGACCTCGGTGCGGCAGTCCCGATGTCACTGGTGCGGCCTCGACGTCATAGGCGACCTGTGTGTGTTCTGCTCGGCCACCCCGCCCGTGTACGAGCCGCCCGCGCCCCGTGCTCTGGAACAACGAACGCCCGCCTGACCCGTACAGACGTCACTCACATCCCGCTCGACCGATTCCCCCAATGAGGTTGCACGGTTCATGAACTCCCGTCAGCGCCGCGGCGTGATACTCCTGATCCTGTCGGTCCTGTGCGCTCTCGGCGCGTTCGCCGGTGTGCTCTCCGTCGTCGACGACGTCCAGTCCAAGGTCGGGCCCGAGGTCAGCGCCTATCGGGTCAGGTCCGACGTGAAGCCGTACACCGCGCTGAACACGGGCCAGTTCGAGAAGATCAAGATGCCGAAGCGGTGGCTGTCCGGCAACGCCGTCACCGACCTCCGGCAGATCCAGGGCAAGATCGCCGTGACCACCCTGCGCGCCGGCTCCCTGCTGCAGACCGACATGATCGTCGACCAGCCCGCCCTCCAGCCCGGCCAGCAGGAGGTCGCCATCATGATCGACGCGGCGACCGGTGTCGCCGGCAAGATCACCCCCGGGTCGCGGGTCAACGTGTACGCCACCTTCGAGGGCAAGAAGGAGGGTGACCCGGATCAGTCGAAGATCATCGTTACCAACGCCCGGGTCCTCGACGTCGGCCAGATCACCGCCCTCGACCCCGACCGCGACAAGAACCAGCAGCCCACCGAGGCCGTCCCCATCACCTTCGCGCTGTCCACCCTCGACGCCCAGCGGATCACCTACGCCGAGTCCTTCGCCCAGCGGGTCCGGCTCGCGCTGGTGGCACCGGGCACCGAGACCAGCGTCCCGGACAAGGACCGCACCTACGAACTCGCGACGGACAAGTGAGAGGCGGCCCGCATGCCCACCAGGATTCTCCCGGCCGGCGCGGACCCGGACGCCGTCCGCTCCCTCACCACGCTGCTCAGCCAGCTGCCCGACGCCGAACCGCAGCCGCCCGTCGGTGACTCCACCCAGCTGGTCGACACCCTCGCCCGCCTCGCCGCCGAGTCGGTGGACGAACTGCCCGAGGTCGTCGTCGTACATGAGCGGATCGGTCCGGTTCCGGCCCTGGAGCTGATCCGCGAGGTCGCCCTGCGCTTTCCGGCCGTCGGCGTCATCCTCGTTACGACCGACGCGAGCCCGGGCCTGTTCGCCGCCGCCATGGACTCCGGCGCCCGCGGCCTGGTCGCGCTCCCGCTGTCGTACGAGGAACTCGCCAGCCGCGTCCAGGCCGTCGCCCAGTGGTCCACCGGCGTACGCCGCCATCTCGGCCACGGCGCCGACGTGTTCGGCGGGGCCGGCGGTACGGTCGTCACGGTCAGCGGCGCCAAGGGCGGCGTCGGCGCGACCCTGGCCGCGATCCAGCTCGCGCTCGCCGCCCAGGCCTCCGGCCGGTCCACCGCCCTGGTCGATCTCGACCTGCAGACCGGCGACATCGCCTCCTACCTGGACGTCCAGTTCCGCCGCTCGGTCGTCGACCTCGCCGCCATCAGCGACATCTCCCCGCGCGTCCTCGCCGACGCCGTCTTCCGCCACGACACCGGCCTCGCCCTGCTCCTCGCCCCCGGCGAGGGCGAGCGCGGCGAGGAGGTCACCGACCGGGCCGCCCGCCAGATCGTGAGTGTCCTGCGCTCCCGGTACGAGGTCGTCGTGGTGGACTGCGGGGCCCAGCTCGGCGCGGCGAACGCGGCCGTCGTGGAGTCGGCCGACACCGCCCTGCTGGTGACCACCCCGGACGTGGTCGCCGTACGCGCCGCCAAGCGGACCGTGCGCATGTGGGACCGGCTGCAGATCCGCAAGGCCGAGGAGACGACGGTCGTCGTCAACCGGCACACCCGGAGCACGGAGATCCAGCCCGCGCTGGTGCAGCGGATCACCGGTACGGCGGTGGCGCGTACCGCCGTACCCGCCAACTTCAAGGAGCTGCAGGGGGTCGTGGACGCGGGGCGCCTGCACGAACTCGACAGCAGGAGCACGGTGAAACAGGCCCTGTGGGCCCTCGCCGGCGAACTGGGCCTGGCGAAGGCACCCGAGGGGTCCCATCGCGGGAGCGGCCGGGGGGCGGTCGGCTTCCGGCGGCGGAAGGAGTGAGGGGTGACCGGACGGCCGGGAGGGGATCGGGGACAGGTCAGCATCGAGTTCCTCGGGATGACTCCGCTGATCATCCTGACGCTGGTGCTCATGTGGCAGTGCGTGCTCGTGGGGTACGCGTACACGCTCGCGGGGAATGCTGCGGACGAGGGCGTACGGGCGGGGACGGCGGCGCCTCGGGGCGAGCGGTTCGGCGCGTGTGAGCAAGCCGCGCTGAAGCATCTGTCGGGGGCGTGGCGAGGGGGTGCCAGGGTGGACCAGTGCGGGGGGACCGGTTACGTGACCGCCGACGTGGCGCTGAAGGTCCCCGTCCTCTTCCCCGGCTCGATCGACTTCCCCGTCACGGTGCACGGACACGCCGGTGCCGTGGAGGAGGTGAAGCGCTGAGATGCCTCCGGTAGCTGAGACGCCTCCGGTATCCGGGATGCCGCGCCGACGCCGTCGCCGCCGCGATGCGGGGCAGGTCGCCATCGAGTACCTCGGGTTCGTTCCGGTCCTGCTGATCGTCGGGCTGGCCGGCATCCAGATCGGGGCCGTCGCCTACGCCGCCGAGCAGGCCGGTACGGCGGTCCGGGCGGGGGCGCGGGCCGCGTCGCTGCGGCAGGACGCGCAGCAGGCGTGTGCGCAGGCGGTCAGCGGCGGAATCACGGTGCGCTGCTCGTCGGCCGAAGGGGACGGCTCGGTCACCGTCACCGCCACCGTCCACATCCCCGAGGTCGTCTGGGACTTCGGCGACGCCCACAAGACCGCCACCATGCCGCTCGACCACTGAACGAGGAGTTGCCGACCCATGAGTCTGCGGGCACGCATCAACTCCCCCGAGGAGCACGGCAGCCGGGGCGAGGACGGGCACCTGGTCGCCTCCTACCGGGCCAAGCTGCTGGAGGAGATCGACCTCGCCGAGATGAGCTCGCTGGCCGCCGCCGAACGCAGGGCGCGGCTGGAGCGGGTGCTCGGGCACATCATCAGCCGCGAGGGCCCGGTGCTGTCGACGGTCGAACGCTCCCAGCTGATCCGCCGGGTGGTGGACGAGGCACTCGGCCTCGGCATCCTGGAGCCGCTGCTGGAGGACGCGTCGATCACCGAGATCATGGTGAACGGACCCGACGCGATCTTCGTGGAGCGCGGCGGCCGGGTCGAGCAGCTGCCGCTCCGCTTCGCCTCGGCGGACCAGCTGATGCAGACCATCGAGCGGATCGTGTCCACGGTCAACCGCCGGGTCGACGAGTCGAACCCGATGGTGGACGCCCGCCTCCCCTCCGGCGAGCGCGTCAACGTCATCATCCCGCCGCTGTCGCTGACGGGCCCCACCCTCACCATCCGCCGCTTCCCGCGCTCCTTCACCCTCCAGGAGCTGATCGGCTTCGGCTCGCTCGACGAGCACATGGTGTACCTGCTGGCGGGGCTGGTGCAGGCGAAGTTCAACATCATCGTCTCCGGGGCGACCGGCACCGGCAAGACGACCCTGCTCAACGCCCTCTCCGGGCTGATCCCGGCGCACGAGCGGATCATCACCATCGAGGACTCGGCCGAACTCCAGCTCCAGCAGACCCATGTGGTCCGGCTGGAGTCACGGCCGCCGAACGTCGAGGGCAAGGGCCAGGTCACCATCCGCGACCTGGTCCGCAACTCGCTGCGCATGCGGCCCGACCGGATCGTCGTCGGTGAGGTCCGTGGCGGCGAGTCCCTCGACATGCTCCAGGCCATGTCCACGGGCCACGACGGCTCCCTTGCCACGGTCCACGCCAACAGCGCCGAGGACGCGCTCACCCGGCTGCAGACCCTCGCCTCCATGTCCGACGTCGAGGTGCCGTTCGTTGCCCTGCACGACCAGATCAACAGCGCCGTCGACGTCCTCGTCCAGCTCACCCGGTTCGCCGACGGCGCCCGCCGCATCACCGAGATCGCCCTGCTCGACAGCCACGGCGGCGACCCGTACCGGCTGGCGTCCGTGGCCCGCTTCCACGCCCGCCCCATGACGCCCGACGGCCGGGTGTACGGCGCCTTCGAGTACTTCCCGCTGCCACGCCGTACCGCCGACCGGCTCTTCATGGCGGGCCAGCCCGTCCCGCAGGCCTTCGGTGTCGCCCACTCCGCGGACCAGCTCGCCACCCGAGAAGCCAGGTAGGACCATGGAACTCCACACTCTCGTCCGGCTCACCACCGGTGTCGCGCTGCTGACCTGCGTCCTGGCCGTCGTCGGAGTGCACACCTACGCGGCCGGCCGGGCCCAGCGCGCCGAACTGGTCGAGCGGTTGTCGTCCACCGGCCAGGCACCGGCGACCGGCCGCAGGCGCCGCTTCCGCAACCTCGACCGCCGTCTGCGCCGTACGGCACTGGGCCGGAAGCTGGAGCTGCGGCTGGCGGCGACCGGCCTGGACGTCACCCCGGGCGAGTTCTTCGCCTACATGCTCGCCGCGGTCGCCGCGCTCTGGCTGATCGGCCAGGCCTCCCTGGCCCCCTTCTTCGGCCCGCTCGCCGGACTGCTCGGCATCTGGGCGGCGGTCCAGTTCCTCAACTGGCAGCGCCAGAAACGCATCGAGCGCTTCATCAACCAACTCCCCGAACTGGCCCGCATCCTGGCCAACGCCACGCAGGCAGGGCTCGCCCTGCGCACCGCGATCGGCATGGCCGCCGAGGAGCTGGAGGCACCGGCGGGCGAGGAACTGGCCAAGGTGTCCAGCCAGTTGGCGATCGGCCACTCCCTGGACGACGCTCTCGGTGAACTGGCCGAACGCCTCCCCTCCCGCGAGCTGGTCGTCCTCGTGACGACGCTGGTCCTCTCCAACCGCGCAGGCGGCCAAGTGGTCTCGGCGCTGCGGAACCTGACCGAGACACTGGAGGAACGCAAGGAGACCCGGCGCGAGATCCGCACCCAGCTCTCCCAGGTGACCATGACGTCGTACGCCGTCCCCGTCCTCGGCGTCGGCGCCCTGTTCCTGATGAACGGGGTCAAGGACGGCGCCCTGGAGCGGATGACCGGCTCACCGGTCGGCCAGGCCTGCGTGATCATCGCCTTCGCGATGTATGCCGTCGGCTTCGTGCTCATCCGCCGTATGAGCCGGATCGACGTGTGAGGGGCCTGACGTGATGGGATTCCTGTTCGCACTCCTCATGGGCCTCGGTGTCTGGGGCGTCTTCGCCGGTATCCGGATGTACCGCGCGGACGCCAGACTCCCCGGCGACCTGGCGCTCGCCCTGGAGGTCGGCGCCACCCGCACCGGCGCCGTGGGCTCCGTCATCGACCGCATGGGCATGCGCTACGCCCCCGCGGTGCTGCGCCTGATGGGCCCCCGCCTGGTCGCCAAGTACCGCCGAAAGATCGACCTCGCGGGCAACCCCGGTGGCCTGACCATCGACCGCTACGCCGCCCGCCGCGCGGTGTACGGCGCCCTCGGTGGTGTCGGCTTCCTGGTGTTCCTGCTGCGGGGCCAGTGGTTCGTGGCCCTCCTCCTGTTACTTTTCGGCGCGTTCTGGACGGAGGTCGGCATCTGGTCGGCGATCCGAGTCCGCAAGGACGTGATCGAACGGACGCTGCCGGACTTCCTGGACGTGCTGGCGGTGGTGGTCAGCGCCGGACTGGGCTTCCGCCAGGCCCTGGACCGGGTGGCTTCGCGCTACGAGGGCCCCTGGGCGGACGAACTCCGCATCACGCTGCGTCAGATGGACCTCGGCATGAGCCGTCGCCAGGCCTTCGCGGAACTGCGCCGCCGCAACGACTCGGAGCAGGTTGCCATGTTCGTCACCGCGCTCCAGCAGGGCGAGGAACTGGGCGCCCCGATCGTCGACACGCTCGTCTCCCTGGCCAAGGACATGCGCCGCACGGACGCCCAGAACGCCCGCCGCAAAGCCGCCCGCGCGGTCCCCAAGGCCACGCTGATGATCACCACGTTCATGGTCCCGGCGACGATGCTCCTGCTGGGCGCGGGCCTGCTGCTCGGCTCCGGCGTGGACTTCGGCTCGCTCACGGGGAAGTGAGCGGCGGATGACGACGATGGGAGCGACAGGACGGCCGGGCAGGCGCCTGACCCTCCGGGGGCTGGGGAGGGGGTGGCGGGCGTGGTTCGAGTGCGGCCGCCCGAAGCGGTTGTCGGTGCCGCCTCGGATATCCCGGATGGTGCGGATGTCCAGGGCATCGCAGGCGGATGCTCCCGTCCCCGAACCCTCCGAGAAGATCCAGATACGGGCCCTGCAGGCGATGTGCCGTCAGGTCTTCGGCTTCCGGCTGGCGATGATCGTCGTGGCCGCCCCCGCGGCCCTGCTCAACGCGGCCCCGGGCCTGGGTGTCCGCCTGGTCGGGGCGGCCGTGGTCGTCACCTTCATGGTGTCGTACGTCCTCTTCCGCGACTGGGAGCGCTTCGGCCCCCTGCTCCTGCGCCACCCCAGCCTGCTCGCCGCCGACACCCTCTTCGGGTCCCTCCTCCTGATCTCGGCGGGTCCGGACACCACCCTCGCCTACGTCAGCGTGTGCACCCCGCTGCTGGCGGGCCTGGTCTACAGCTGGCGGGGCGCGGCCTGTTTCGCCTCCCTGCAGTCGCTGATCCTGCTCCTGGTCCACGCGACCCTGAAGTCCGACGGCCGGACCGCCGTGGCCGAGTCCCTCCTCCTGCCCGGCCTGTGCGTCATCGCCGGTGCGATGGGCTCGACCCTGCGCAACCTGATGCTCCGCTTCGGCGCGGCCACCCAGGCCCTCACGGCGGTCCAGGCCCGCCTGGCGGCGACCGAGGCGGTGCACGCGGAACGGGCCCGGCTGGCCCGCGAGATGCACGACTCGGTGGCCAAGACCCTGTACGGCGTAGCCCTGGCGGCCGACGGCCTGGCGACGACGGCATCGGCCGACGCACCCGACCCGGCCCGCATCCGACAGCAGGCGGAACTGGTGTCCCGCTCGGCACGCAGGGCGGCGGCGGAGTCTAGGGAACTGCTGGAAGACCTGCGCCGGGAGGAGACGCCGACCGCGGCGCGGCCGACGGACCTGTGGACGGAACTGAGCGCACGCACGGCGGACTTCACGACCCGTACGGGCATACCGGTGTCCTGCCGGCGACTGAACGCAATCCCCGTCCCGCCCGTCCCCCCGCCCTTCGCCCGCGATCTCCTCGCCATCGCCACGGAGGCGCTGGAGAACACCCACCGCCACGCGTCGGCGACCCGGGTGGACCTGACCGTGGGGATCGACGGCGACCTGCTCCGCCTGACGATCCACGACGACGGGAGCGGCCTGCCCCCCGGCACCACCCTCGAACGGCTTCGCCACTCCGGCCACTTCGGCCTGCTGGGCATGGTCGAGCGCGCGGCCTTGGCCGGGGCCCGGATCCGTATCGGGCGGGGCGAGCACGAGCGGGGTACGGAGGTTCGGGTGGAGCTGCCGCTGCGCGTCCTCGCCGTCGATCTTTCATCCCGGGAAACCTGAGAGGAGGCACCCGATGCAGCACCGGAACCCGCCGGGCCTGGACTTCCCGGCACCCACTGCCACGGCCCCCCTGCGCCTCGTGGTGGCCGACGACAACCCCGTGATCCGCGCCGGCCTCAGCGCCCTTCTTTCCGACCGCGAGGACACCACGGTGGTCGCGGAGGCGGCGGACGGCCGCGAGGCGTACGAGGCGGCACTGCGACACCGCCCCGACGTGATCCTCCTCGACGTCCGCATGCCCGGCGTCGATGGAATCTCTGCGTTGCCCCACCTGGTCCGGCTGGCTCCCGTCATGATGCTCACCTACAGCCACGAGACGGAGACCGTGCGGGAGGCTTTGCGGCTGGGGGCGGGGGGATATCTGGTGCACGGGGAGTTCACCGCGGAGCAGCTGGTGAGGGCGGTGCGGGATGTGCGGGAGGGGCGGCCGCATGTGACACCGGGGGCGGCGAAGGCGTTGCTGACTCACCTTCAGGCGAGTGCACCTGCACACGCGGAACCTGAACTCTCAACTCTTCTCGGCGTGATTCCGCCGCAACAGCTTTCGCACATGCAATCCGATGTGGGACAGTCGTTTCGGTCGCGGTTCCAACTGAGTGCCAGGGAGGCGGAGATCATGGACCTCATCGCGTCCGGCATGACCAACCAGCAGATCGCCGCGGCCTGCTTCATCAGCGAGAAGACGGTCAAGAACCACATCAACCGCATCTTCGCCAAGCTCCACAGCACGAGCAGGTCGCAGGCGGCCGCGAAGTGGTTGGGGGTGGGGTGAGGTGGATTGGGTCCGGGGTTGGGTCCTGGGGCCCTCTGGGGGGCACCGGCCTTCGCCTTACGTTGCCGGGATCGGAAGCGAAGTCGGAGGGGAACACCGTGAGCGATCTGTTTCTGAGGTTCTGGGTTGCCATGCAGCGGCGCACCGACGACAAGGGGCAGACCGCGGTCGAGTACCTGGGGATCATCGCTGTGGTGGTGGCGATCGTGTTGGCGATCACGGGTACGGACATCGGCCAGACGATCCTCGACAAGATCAAGGAAAAGATCACCGAAATCACCTGACGCGCCCGCGCGGGTTCAGCGACCGAGGGCAGGCCTTCCCCATCTACATCACAGTGGTGGCGGGCCTGCTCTTTCTTGCGTTGGCCTACCTTGCCGTCGGACAAGCATCGGTGAATCGGAGCGGTGCGCAGACCGCGGCAGATGCGGCTGCACTGGCCGCCGCCCAGAGCACCCGTGATCAACTGGCGGGTAAGTGGTTGGAAGACCTGCTCGACCCAACGAAGTGGCAGGACATCTTCGACGGCAAGGTTGCGGTTGACGATCCGTGCTGGCGTGCCGGACAGCTCGCTGCGGCGAACGACGCCAAGTTGGACACCTGCGAACCGTTGGAGCCGCTGAAGTACACGGTGACGGTGACGACCAACAAGTCGGTGGGCCATTCCGTCGTACCTGGGACAGAGAACATCAAGTCGTCGAAGTCCGCTACGGCCGAGATCGAGCCGCTCTGCAAGTTCAAGCTCCCGGGAGAGGACGCAGGAGCCAACGTGCTGCCTCAACTCACCTGCGATGGCAAGGCATGGGACCTGAATACGGACGACCAAGCCGGGCTTCCGAAGCCCGAGGACCTCTTCGACGTTCACCTGGCCGACTGACAAGCGAAGGAAGCAGAGTCATGAGCATTCGGTTCACTGCGCAAGCCCGCAGGGGGCTGGTCGCGCTCACAGTGTCGACAGGTCTGGCTTTCGGTCTGGCCGCTTGCGGCGGTGGTGGTGATGCCAAGAAGCCGGAGACATCGGCATCCGCTTCAAAGAGCGGTGGCTCCAAGCCGAGTGCTCAGGAGGGCCAGTCCGATGAGCCGTTGGCGGAACTGAAGGGCCCGAACGGGCTGCTCCTTCAGATCATGTCCGCCACGCGCGACTCCGGCGGATTCGTCACCGTGAACGGAAACCTGAAGAACGACAGCGGTAGTACGGCAGTGATCCCGTCCAATCTCAGCGGCAACGAGACGGAGATCATCAGAAACGGCAGCTCACTCGGTGGGGCCACGCTCGTCGACTCCAAGGGCAAGAAGCGCTACTACGTACTACGCGATACAGACGGACGGCCACTCACCACAACAGGCCTGCCATCCCTCAAAGCTGGTCAAACGCTGCCGGTGTTCATGCAGTTCCCCTCCCCTCCGACCACCGCATCCGAAGTCAACTTCCAGCTCCCCGGCTTCTCCACGGCCACCATCCAGATCTCAGGGTGAGGCCAAAGTGACCACCACACCCCGCCTCACCCTCACCCTCACCACCGCAGCGCTCCTCGCCGTCACCAACCTCACCCTCGCCCACGCCGACGACACCGACCCCAGCAACCCCCCGGGCACGGAACCCTCCGCGACCGCCCCCGTGAAGCTCGACCCCACCGACCCCGACCTCAAGCTCCCCGAGGGCGCCACCCTCGCTCAGCCCAAGGTGCTGGACATCAAGTCGGTCGTGGAAGATCAGAGCGGGGACGAGCGCCGTGAGGACACCAACGCGGACGTGACGTTCGCGCTCCAGGCCGAGGTGCTGTTCAGTAAGGACAGCGCCAAGCTCGGCGGGGAGGCCAAGGCCCGCATCGCGACGATCGCCGAGGAGATCAAGAAGCAGAACGCGACCCAGGTCCGCGTCTTCGGCTTCACCGACAACCTCGGCTCCTCGGCCCACGGCGACGTCCTGTCCAAGCAGCGCGCCAACGCCGTGCAGGCGGTCCTGGACCAGGACCTGAACAGCCCGGACATCACCTTCGACGTACGCGGCTACGGCGAGCAGTACCCGATCGCCGACAACTCGACGGAGGAGGGCCGGAAGAAGAACCGACGGGTGGAGGTCTCGTTCCCGCGCACGGAGAGCTGATGGGGCGGGCAGCCATCCACTGGAGTGGAAGACAGCCGACGTATACGCCGCGTATACTCGCGGCATGTCCGACGTCATGATTCGCGTGCCCGCCGAAGTCCGTGACCAGCTCGCCGCCGTAGCGGAGGCGCGTGGGACCAGTCTCCGTGCCCTCATGCAGGAGATAGCTGCGCAGACCCTGACTCCCGAGCAGATCAAGGAGCGGGCAGATCGCACCCGCGCTCTGCTCGCCGAGCGGTTCGGGCATTACGTGACGGACGAGGAATCCACCGAGATGCGGCGCAAAATGCGGGAGGCCACCGTCGCTCACCGGGCTGCTCTCGCAGAGGCGGAGTCGTCCCGTTGAACCAGATCGAACACTACGTCCTCGACAGCCCCACACTGCTGGTGATGGGCGGCAACAAGCAGGTCTCCGGCCTCATCCATGCTGCGGCGTCCAGCGATGACGTGCGCCTGTGGGCGCCTGTCCTGTGCCTCTTGGAGGCTGAGCGTGAGCGCGTGGGGATCATCGCCCACGCGGGTGTGCTGCTGGACGTACTCCGTGTCATCGATGACGACTACGCGATGGCCATGACTGTCGCCGAGCTGCTTCGCGACGGTGTCGCCTTCGGTGTCGCGGCAGCGGTGCACGTGGCACGACCGAATCCGATGCTTCCCGAAGGGGCGCTGGTGGCCACCGTCGCGCCGGAGGCCTATGACGGGCTCGGAGTCGGGGTCATGGACCTGAATCGTTGACGTCCCCTCGCCCGTGAGAGAAGGGCTCACGCGCTCCCTTACTCGCCCACTTCGTACTCGAACCAGATCCGATGGGTGCCGTCCGCGTCGATCGCCATGCCGCCGGCCCCTCGGATCCCGGCCAGCGCCCCCGTCCCGCTCCCCGGCACGATCACGAAGAACTCGGACTCGCGGCCTTCCCCCAGGGTCGTCGCCGAGTGGGCGAAGTTGAAGGAACCGGCCGCGCCGTGGAGGGATCCCTCGAAGGACTCCATGGCGACGTAGGTACCGGTGGCCGTGGCCTGGTCGTACGCGGCGGTGAACAGCGTGGCCGACACCCCGCTGATCTCACCGTCGTACTGCTTTCGCATTGTGGCCACCCCGACGGGCACCGCCGTCTCGACCACCGGCCCGGCGACCTCCGCCGGAGTGAACTCCGCAACCTTGAACGTCCCAGATGCTCGCATGCCCGGATGCTATGCCGCCCCACTGACAACGGCCCGACAGCTGACAGCGGCGTCCACAGCGGACCGACCGGCCGTCAGGACACACCACCCTCAGGACACACCGCCCTCCGCTTCGACGCCGACCACCGCCCCCACCGTCAGCCCCCACCCGGCCATCGCCCCGGCCTCCGCCTCCAGCACATGCCGGGAACGGAACCGGGGTAGGCCCATGCGCCCCGGCTTCATCGTGCGTACGGCGATGACCCGCAGCCGGCGATCGAGATAGGCGACGTCGATCGCCATCCGCATCCGGAAGGTGTGCACCCCGCTGGCCGGCGACAGCAGCATCACCCCGTCGACCGAGTCCCGGCCCAGCAGCCCTTTCGTCCGGGCGCGGTACGAAGTCGCGATCTCCAGGGGGAGTGGGACGGAGGCTCCGTCCGTCCGTTGCACGACCAACTTGCCTCGCCCGTCCCGCCAGCGCCGCCCCATGCCGGCCACCTCCGCCCGCCCTCACCCGGTCGAGGCGACCGTACCCGTCACCACCCACCGGTGACCCGCCGCGCGTGTGATCGAGTTTGCGTGACCCCGGTCGATGGCTAGGAAAGGTCCATGACTGGAATTGGTGCCGTATTCCGACCCCAACTTCCCCCCGAGCGGCTTCGCGAGGTGGCCCGGATCGCGGATGCCACAGGGCTCGAAGAACTCTGGCTGTGGGAGGACTGTTTCCGGGAGGGCGGGATTTCCACGGCCGCCGCCGCTCTCGCCTGGACCGAGCGGGTGCGGGTGGGCGTCGGGCTGATGCCCGTGCCGCTCCGGAACGTGGCCGTCACCGCCATGGAAGCCGCGTCACTGGAGCGGATGTTCCCGGGCCGGGCCGTCCTGACCGTGGGGCACGGTGTGCAGGACTGGATGGGGCAGGTCGGCGCGCGGGCCGCCTCGCCCCTCACCCTGCTGGGTGAGCATCTGGACGCCCTGCGCGCCCTGTTGCGCGGGGAGCGGCTCAGCGTGAGCGGACGGTACGTCCGGCTGGACGACGTCGGCCTCGACTGGCCGCCGGAGCAGCCGGTCGACGTACTGGCCGGAGCCACCGGAGTCCGTACGCTCCGCCTCTCCGGCGCCAGGGCCGACGGCACCCTGCTCACCGCCTCCACCTCGCCGGAGGGCGTACGGGAGGCCCGGCGGATCATCGACGAGGGGCGGCGGGAGGCGGGGCGTACCGAGCCGCACCGGGTCGTCGTCTATCTGCTGGCCGCCACCGGAGCCGACGCCGCAGCCCGGCTGCGCGCCGAACTCGCCGCCGAGGGGCTGGAGTCGGTCCCCGACCTCGGGGTCGCGGGGGACGCGGGTGCCGTGGCCAAGGCGGTGCAGCGGCTGGCCGAGGCCGGTGCCGACACCGTCGTCCTGCAGCCGACGGGGGACGAGCCCGACCCGGAGGGCTTCGTGCGCTTCGTCGCGGAGGAGGTTCGGCCCCTGGTGCCGTAGCGGAGGAGGCCGCGGGAGACGCGGGGTGTTGTCAGTGGCGGCTGCCACACTGCCACGCATGACCGGCGAACACAGCGACGTGCGTCTGCGGGACGTGACGGACGACGACCTCCACCTCTTCCACGACTACGAGCAGGACCCGGAAGCCGTCCGGCGGTCGAGGTTCACCCCCCGGCCGCGGGACGCCTTCCTCAGACACTGGCGGGAGCGCGTGCTCGGCGATCCCGACTGCCTCGTGCGGACGGTCACCGTCGAGGGGGAGGTGGCCGGCAGCATCGTCTCCTGGACGGAGGACGGGCAGCGGTACGTCGGCTACTGGCTCGGGCGGCCGTACTGGGCCCGCGGCGTCGGCACCCGCGCCCTCGGCCTCTTCCTGGAGCTGGAGCGGGTACGGCCCCTGTACGCCGACCCGTTCTCCGGCAACACCGCCTCCGTCCGCCTGCTGGAGAAGCACGGCTTCGAGCGCGCCGGTACGGTCCGGCACGGGGAGGACGAGCACGTTCTGCTGGTGCTCGGCGGCCGGGCTCCCGAGAAACGCGGGTGACGGCCCCCGGTTCCTAGGCCTCGGTGACCGGGCGGTGGTCGCCCGTCGCCCCGTCGATCAGCTCGCGCAGGATGTCCATGTGGCCGGCGTGCCGGGCCGTCTCCTCGATCATGTGGACGAGGGTCCAGCGCAGGGAGACGGAGACGTCGCGCCAGGCGGGGCGGCCCGGAGCGTCCAGGGGCGACTCGGCGATCGTGCGGTCGGCGGCGGCGCGGGCGCGGCCGTAGAAGGCGACGATCTGCTCCGTCGTCTCACCGGGGGCCACGCTCATGTCCTCGCCCTTGTACGGGTCGAACCACAGGGGTTCCCCCGCACGCCCGAACGTCTCCACGAGCCAGCCGTACTCCACCGAGGCCAGATGCTTGACCAGGCCGAGCAGGGTCGTCCCGCTCGGTGTCATCGGACGGCGCAGCTGCTCGTCGTCCAGCCCGTCCAGCTTCCAGAGCACGGCGTCCCGGTGCCGGTTCAGGCTCGCGTGCAGGATGTCCTTCTCACCGGCGGTGTGGCCGGCTGCCGAGGTCGTCATGTCCGCGGAAATTAGCAGGCCCGACCGACAACGCCCTGCGACCATGGCGTTCATGACGGACAACCGCTCCTTTGAACAGCTCGTGGCCGAGGGCGTCGCCGAGCCCACCGAGGGATGGGACTTCTCGTGGTTCGAGGGGCGGGCCACGGAGGCGCGGCCGTCCTGGGGGTACGCACAGTCGGCGGGGGAGCGGCTGGCCCGGGCCGAGGCCGCGCTGGACATCCAGACCGGGGGCGGTGAGGTGCTCGACTTCGCCCTGGGCCGGGCGGGGGAGGACGGACCGAGGCTGGTCGCGGCCACGGAGGGCTGGCCGCCGAACGTCGCCAAGGCCACCGCCCTGCTGCGGCCGCGCGGTGTGGTGGTCGTCGCCGCACCGGACGACGCGCCGCTGCCGTTCGCCGACGAGGCCTTCGACCTGGTGCTCAGCCGGCACCCGGTGCGGCCGGACTGGGCGGAGATCGCCCGGGTGCTGCGGCCCGGCGGTACGTACTTCGCCCAGCATGTCGGGCCCAGCAGTGCGTTCGAGCTGGTCGAGTACTTCCTCGGGCGTCAGCCGGACGAGGTGCGCGGCGGCCGTGATCCCGAGCGGGAGCGGAAGGACGCGGAGGCGGCGGGGCTTGAGGTCGTGGACCTGCGGGCGGAGCGGCTGCGGATGGAGTTCCATGACATCGCCGCCGTCGTGCACTTCTTGCGCAAGGTCGTCTGGATGGTCCCCGGCTTCACCGCCGAGGCGTACGCGCCCCAACTGCGCTCCCTGCACGAGCGGATCGAGAAGGAGGGGCCGTTCGTGGCGCACAGCTCCCGCCATCTCTTCGACGTCCGGAAGCCGACCCCCTGACGAACTGGACTTTCAGGGCATTTCACCGTCCAGTTCACTCGCAGTTCTCTCGCGGTTTCCACATCGTTATCGGCGGCGGTTCACACCCGCCCCACCCGTCACGTAAGTTCAGACCAAGGTAATTCGCGTGAGCAAAGCTGCGCGGGCGGCACCGCGCAGTGGAGGGGGCTGCGCGGTGCTGCGATGCCGAGCCGAACGCGCAGCGGAACCGTCAAGTCACCGTTCGCTGCCCGGTAGCCCGTCGGAGGGATGCTCGGACAACTCGCCGAACCATCCCCAAGGCGCCCCAAATCCTCTTGATCTCTCCATATGGGCCCCGATCCCCTGGGATTCCGCTGTGAATCAGCCATGAAATGCCCCGGAATCCATTGTTCCGCGTGCGTCGGGGCGTCGTCGGGCGATTCCGGAGAGTAGTTGTATCGCGCCGATGCACCCACCATCCCTTACGAAGGGTTATGGTGGAAACCCCCCCTCGGGCCGGTCCGTCTCCCCCCCACGGACCGGCCCGTTTTTTCATGGGGAACTCCCGGAACTTCAGAACAAGGGACGAGCGTCCCAACCTGACGGGCCGAGCCGACGGCAGGGGTAGGCTCAAAACCCGCCCAACCCCCGGAGGGTCCCGTGAACGTGCGCGACACGCTGCGCAGCCTGCTCGTCAGGCTCTACGCACGCCGGGTGGAAGGCCACCTGGACCACGCCCAGGTGCCCAAGCACATCGGCGTCATCATGGACGGCAACCGCCGCTGGGCGAAGGCCGCCGGCTCCACGACGGTCCACGGCCACCGCGCCGGTGCCGAGAAGATCGAGGAGTTCCTCGGCTGGTGCAGCGAGACCGACGTCGAGGTCGTCACCCTGTGGCTGCTGTCCACGGACAACTTCGACCGCCCGCAGGACGAGCTGGGTCCTCTCCTCGGCATCATCGAGGACGTCGTCCGCACCCTCGCCGCCGACGGCCGCTGGCGGGTGCACCACGTCGGCACCCTCGACCTGCTGCCGCCCGGGATGCAGCGCACCCTCAAGGAGGCCGAGGAGACCACGGCCCACGTCGACGGAATAGTGGTCAACGTCGCCATCGGCTACGGCGGCCGCCAGGAGATCGCCGACGCCGTGCGCTCCATGCTCCTCGACGCCCGGGACAAGGGTGTGTCGATGGAGGACCTCGCCGAGTCCGTCGACATCGACATGATCGGCCGTCATCTCTACACCGGAGCCCAGCCCGACCCGGACCTGGTGATCCGTACCAGCGGCGAGCAGCGGCTGTCCGGATTCATGCTGTGGCAGACCGCACATTCCGAGTACTACTTCTGCGAGGTCTTCTGGCCCGCCTTCCGCAAGGTCGACTTCCTGCGCGCGCTGCGCGACTACGCGGCACGTCACCGCCGTTACGGCGGCTGATCCGCCTCGAACACCGCGCCCGTCACCACTGCGGCGGGGTGTTCGGTTCACCCCGGTTGGGGCGCAAGTAACAAGGAGTTCACCGGCGCGCTGTTGGCCGCTTTTGCATGGCGGTGCATGTTCGAGGGCATAAGCCAAGCAGGTCGACGCCCGAACCACGGGCGTCGGATCTCAGCGGGCGGCACGGGGCCGCCCGCCCGGGAGGCCCTTTGCACCAGCCCGACCGTGCTGTCACTGCACGGAAGCAGCCGCGGAGGTCCGGTGTCCGGCCCGCCGTCCGCGGGGGCCAGGGACCGGTCGCAATGCTCCCTCCCTCCCGGCCCGGCTTCCACTTCGTCGCTCCCCGACCTCATCCGAGGGGGTACGTCCTTCCGTGGTGACCAGCACAAAGCGCCACAAGTCAGACCGGCGCACGTATGTTCTCGACACCAGCGTCCTGCTGGCCGATCCGAACGCCCTGACCCGCTTCGACGAGCACGAGGTCGTGCTCCCCATCGTCGTGGTCACGGAGCTGGAGGCCAAGCGGCACCATCCCGAACTCGGGTACTTCGCCCGCCAGGCCCTGCGCCTGCTGGACGACTACCGGGTCAAGCATGGTCGCCTCGACGCCCCCATCCCGATCGGGGAGCTGGGCGGAACGATCCGTGTCGAGCTCAACCACTCGGACCCCAGCGTGCTGCCCACCGGCTACCGCCTGGGGGACAACGACTCCCGCATCCTCGCGGTGGCCCGGAACCTGCAGGCCGAGGGGTACGACGTCACCGTCGTGTCGAAGGACCTGCCGCTCAGGATCAAGGCCTCCTCCGTCGGTCTGCTGGCCGAGGAGTACCGCGCCGAACTCGCCATCACGGAGAACTCCGGCTGGACCGGAATGTCCGAACTGACGCTCGCCGGCGAGCAGGTGGACATCCTCTTCGAGGAAGGGCATGTGTACGTCCCGGAGGTCTCCGACCTCCCCGTGCACACTGGCCTGACCATCCAGTCCGAGCGCGGCAAGGCGCTCGGCCGGATCTCCGCCGAGGGCAACGTCCGTCTGGTGCGCGGCGACCGGGAGGCGTTCGGCATCAAGGGCCGCAGCGCCGAGCAGCGCATCGCGCTCGACCTGTTGCTCGACCCGGACGTCGGCATCGTCTCGATGGGCGGCCGGGCCGGCACCGGCAAGTCGGCGCTCGCGCTGTGCGCGGGCCTGGAGGCGGTCCTGGAGCGTCGCCAGCACCAGAAGGTGATGGTCTTCCGGCCGCTGTACGCGGTGGGCGGGCAGGAGCTGGGCTATCTGCCGGGCTCCGAGGCGGAGAAGATGAGCCCCTGGGCGCAGGCCGTCTTCGACACGCTCTCCGCGGTCACCAGCCGCGACGTCATCGAGGAGGTCACCGCGCGCGGGATGCTGGAGGTCCTGCCCCTGACCCACATCCGGGGCCGCTCCCTGCACGACGCGTTCGTGATCGTCGACGAGGCGCAGTCGCTGGAACGGAACGTCCTGCTGACCGTTCTGTCCCGAATCGGCGCGAATTCGCGGGTCGTTCTGACCCACGACGTCGCACAGCGGGACAATCTGCGCGTAGGCCGCTACGACGGTGTGGTCGCCGTCGTGGAGAAGCTGAAGGGGCATCCCCTCTTCGCGCACGTCACGTTGACGCGTTCCGAGAGGTCCCAGATTGCGGCGCTTGTGACCGAAATGCTGGAGGACGGTCACATCTGACGTACATCTGACGTACGCCCGACGCCCGTTGGCGCCGTCCGGCAAAGGTCAAGAGCCTAGCCGGGCGGCGCCTTGGCGTGTGGGGGTTTCCTGAAATCCCCTGGGGCAAACGAGGTGTGAGCTTTCACACGCAACGCAGAATTGCCACCCGGTGTCGGGTTACGGCAGAGTCTCACTCCTGTCAGGCCCCGCATACGACACACCTGTACCCCCAGCGGTACGGCACCACAGAAGAACCACCTCTAACTCCATAGAGTTGTCGTATGCCGCCCGAGCACCACGCGGCACTCCCCTCGCGGGAGTTGCCCACCGGGCCCGCGCCTCCCGTGACCCCGCAGTTGGGAGGCCAGTGTTCAGGGGCACGATTGCGTCCGCCAGGGTCACCGAAGCGGGCGATGCTGGAAGGAAACCGTGTGAGCCGGATTTCGGTCCGGGGATTCGCAGTGGTCTCGGCCACCGCGGTCACCGCTGTCGGAAGCGTCGTCGGCGTTGCCTCGGGCAGCACCGCGCAGCCCAACGACGCCGAGGCGACGGCAGCCGACACCACGCTCCTCGCGGACATACCCGCGGGTCAGCAGGCCCAGGTGCAGACCGCATCCCTGACGCAGCAGGCCGACTCGCAGGCCATCGCCGCGGACGCGAGCGCCAAGAAGGACGCCGAGGCAGCCGCCCGCAAGGCCGCCGCCGAGACCGCGGTCGCCAAGAAGGCTGCCGCCGAGAAGGCCGAGAAGGAAGCCAAGGCTCGCGCGGAGGCGCAGAAGGCGACCACCCGGTCGACCCGCGACTCCTCCAGCTTCCCCGTGCAGAGCAGCTACAGCGTCGCGCAGATCCAGGCGATGGCGCGCCAGATGGTGGCCAGCGGCCAGTTCCAGTGCTTCAGCAACATCGTGGACCACGAGTCCAGCTGGAACTACCGGGCCGTCAACGCCTCCTCCGGCGCCTACGGTCTCTTCCAGGCCCTGCCCGGCTCCAAGATGTCGTCCGTCGGCTCCGACTGGCAGACCAACCCGGCCACGCAGATCAAGTGGGGCCTCAACTACATGAACAGCCGGTACGGCAGCCCCTGTGAGGCCTGGTCGTTCTGGCAGGCCAACCACTGGTACTAGGCCGCCCGGCTTTCGCTCAACCCTGCGCAGCCCCTCCCCGTCCTAGGGGGAGGGGCTTTCGCCCTGTACGGTCGTACCCGAACGACTCCAGGGGGGAGTGGTGGCAGACACCCGGGGACGCGGGGGAAGAGGACGGATCATGTCGCGAGTGCCAGGGTGGCTCGGCCGACTCGGCGCCGGGCTGACCGAGATGAGCGAGCGGCTGCACGAGCGCCGTGCCGAGGTGGAGAAGGACACCGTCCCCGAACCCGCCCTCGCCGAGCGCGCCCCCGACCCGGTGGTGCCCGCGCCCCGGCCGGCCGCCCCGTCCGGTCCCCGCCCCGACCCCGCCGAGGCCGTGCCCTGGGGCGTGCGCGTCGCGGCCGAGGCCGGCTGGCGGCTGCTGGTCCTCGCCGGCACCGTGTGGGTCCTCATGCGGGTCATCAGCGCCGTACAACTGGTGGTCTTCGCCTTCGTCATCGCCCTGCTGATCACCGCGCTGCTCCAGCCGACGGTCGCCCGGCTCAGGCGCCGCGGGGTGCCGCGCGGCCTGGCCACCGCGATGACCGCCATCCTCGGCTTCGTGGTCATCGGCCTGATGGGCTGGTTCATGACCTGGCAGGTCATGGAGAACATCGACACGCTCTCCAACCAGATCCAGGGCGGCATCGACGACCTGCGCAACTGGCTGCTGAAGAGCCCCTTCCACGTCACCGACAAGCAGATCAACCAGATCGCCAAGAACCTCCGCGAGGCGATCGGCGCCAACGCCGACCAGATCACGTCGGCCGGCCTGGAGGGCGTCCAGGTCATCGTCGAGGCCCTGACCGGCATCCTGCTGGTGTTCTTCTCGACGCTGTTCCTGCTCTACGACGGCGAGCGCATCTGGCAGTGGTTCCTGAAGCTGGTGCCCGCCGCGGCCCGCCCCGGCGTGGCCGGCGCCGGCCCCCGCGCCTGGAACACCCTGACGGCCTACGTCCGGGGCACGGTCCTGGTCGCGCTGATCGACGCCATCTGCATCGGCGTCGGCATCTACTGGCTGGATGTGCCGATGGCCGTCCCGCTGGCCGTCTTCATCTTCCTGTTCTCGTTCATCCCGCTCGTGGGCGCGGTCGCCTCCGGCGCGCTCGCGGTGATCGTGGCGCTGGTGACCCAGGGCGTCTTCGTGGGCGTCATGACCCTCGTGGTGGTGCTCCTGGTCCAGCAGATCGAGGGGCACATCCTGCAGCCGTTCATCCTCGGCCGTGCGGTCCGTGTCCACCCGCTCGCGGTGGTCCTCACGGTGGCGGCCGGCGGCATGGTGGCGGGCATCGGCGGCGCAGTGGTCGCCGTACCGCTGGTGGCGGTCACGAACACGGTGGTCGGGTACTTGCGCCAGTATTCGCTGGAGGTCCAGCAACAACCAGCCCGTCCGGGGGTGCCCCCTCTGGGGGAGTTTGAGGACGAGGCCGTTGAGGTCGAAAGGGGGTCCGGGGGCGCAGCCCCCAGGGACGCCCAGGAAAACACGGAGGGCCTCGCCCACCAGGAGTGAGCGAGGCCCCGGCACGACGGCCTACTCAGCGAGCAGCGCCTCCGCGTCCAGCGTGACGCCGACCGCCTGAATCACAGAGGCGATCTTGAACGCCTCCTGGACGACCTCACGGTCGATCCCGGCCTTGCGCAGCACCTGCTCGTGCGAGTCCAGGCACATTCCGCAGCCGTTGATCGCGGAGACCGCGAACGACCACAGCTCGAAGTCGACCTTCTCCACGCCCGGGTTGCCGATGACGTTCATCCGCAGGCCCGCGCGCAGGGTGCCGTACTCGTGGTCGGACAGCAGGTGACGCGTCCGGTAGAAGACGTTGTTCATCGCCATGATCGCGGCCGCGGACTTGGCCGCGGTGTACGCCTCCGGCGTGAGGTTCGCCTTCGCCTCGGGCTCCAGCTCGCGCAGGACGATGGGGGAACGGGAGGCGATGGCGGTCGCCAGCACCGTGCCCCACAACTGCTGCGCGGGCAGGTCGGAGTTGCCGATGACCGAGCCCAGGTTGAGCTTCAGGTCCTTGGCGTAGTCCGGGACGCGGGACTTCAGCGAGTCGAGCGACATGGGTCACTCACCGGCCAGCAGCGCGACCGGGTCGAGCGTCTCGTCGCCCTTGCTCCAGTTGCACGGGCACAGCTCGTCGGTCTGCAGGGCGTCCAGGACCCGCAGGACCTCCTTGGGGTTACGGCCGACGGAGCCGGCGGTCACCATGGAGAACTGGATCTCGTTGTTCTGGTCGACGATGAAGACGGCACGCTTGGCGAAGCCGTCCTCGCCCTCGATGCCCAGGTCGCGCATCAGCTCGTGCTTGGAGTCGGCCATCATCGGGAACGGCAGGTCACGCAGGTCGTCGTGGTCCTTGCGCCAGGCGTGGTGCACGAACTCGGAGTCACCGGAGAAGCCGAGCACCTGGGCGTCACGGTCGGCGAACTCGTCGTTCAGCTTGCCGAACGCCGCGATCTCGGTCGGGCACACGAAGGTGAAGTCCTTCGGCCAGGCAAAAACGATCTTCCACTTGCCCTCGTAGGTCTTGTGGTTGATCGTCTCGAACTCCTTGCCCTTCTCCAGCGAGACGCAGGCGGTCAGTTCGAACTCGGGGAACTTGTCACCGACAGTGAGCACTAGCTCTCCTTGCAGCGAAGAAAAGCCCCTTTTGGGGGCGTTCTCTCGTATGGGTTGGACGCTGCTGATGGTGGCACAGGGTGCATTGATTAGTGAAATAGCTACACTCGGTCATGTTGATCGGAGGGAGTTATCAGTGACCATCAGTAACGGCAAGCGGAGGCAGCCGAGCCTCGCGCAGCTGCGTGCCTTCGCCGCCGTGGCCGAGCATCTGCACTTCCGGGACGCGGCGGCCGCGATCGGGATGAGTCAGCCCGCCCTGTCCGGCGCGGTCTCGGCGCTGGAGGAGACCCTGGGTGTGACCCTCCTTGAGCGTACGACCCGCAAGGTGCTGCTCTCGCCCGCCGGCGAGCGGCTGGCCGTACGGGCGAAGGCGGTGCTGGACGAGGTCGGGGCGCTGCTGGAGGAGGCCGAGGCGGTCCGGGCGCCGTTCACCGGTGTGCTGCGGCTCGGGGTGATCCCGACCGTCGCGCCGTACCTGCTGCCCACCGTGCTGCGCCTGGTGCACGAGCGGTACCCGCAGCTCGACCTCCAGGTGCACGAGGAGCAGACCGCGAACCTCATCGACGGCCTCAACTCCGGCCGGCTCGACCTGCTGTTGCTGGCCGTCCCGCTCGGTGTGCCCGGGGTCGTGGAACTCCCGCTGTTCGACGAGGACTTCGTGCTCGTCACTCCGCTGGACCACTGGCTCGGCGGCCGCGAGGGGATCCCGCGCGAGGCCCTGAAGGAACTCAACCTGCTGCTCCTGGACGAGGGTCACTGCCTGCGCGACCAGGCCCTGGACATCTGCCGGGAGGCGGGGCGGGCGGATGCGCCGGTCAGCACCACGGCCGCCGGGCTCTCCACCTTGGTCCAGCTCGTCGCGGGCGGCCTCGGCTGCACCCTGCTCCCGCGTACCGCCCTCAAGCTGGAGACCACCCGCAGCAGCCAGTTGCTCACCGGCTCCTTCGCGGAGCCCGCCCCGAGCCGCCGTGTCGCCCTCGCCATGCGCACCGGCGCGGCCCGCGGCGCGGAGTACGAGGAGCTGGCGACCGCGCTGCGCGAGGCACTGCGTCCGCTGCCCGTGCGGGTGTGCGAGCGAGGTGTCTGAGGGCCGGGCGTCCCCGCCCCGAATCGATCAAATGAGCTTTCGGTAAAGCGAGTTGGACGGCATCAAACGTCAACTTCCGCCAGCTCGGGACAGGTCGGAAAGGCCTGACCGGAATATGCCTACGAACTGATACACATACCCCCTCAGTGCGACGCGTCACGCGTCTGTGCGAAGAGCCAAGGGGAGTGATGTCGGACGTTCGGGACGCCCTGGGCCGTGTCGGCTACGACCGGCTGGCGCACGCCCTCACGGCCTGCGAGCACGCGGAGTTCACCGGAGAGCTGCGGGTGTCCGGCCGGCCCGGCGGCACCTTCCACCTACGGGACGGACTCGTGGTGGCTGCCGAGAGTCCCGGTTCCCCCGGCCCGGAAGTGCTGTTGCTGCGCACCGACCGCATCGGCGCCGAGCGGTGGGCCGAGCTGGTGCGGGAGTCCGACGGAGCGCGCTGGCCGGCCGCGGCGCTGGTCGCCCGCGGCTACGCCGGGGCCGCTCAGCTCAGGGTGGTGTGCGTGATGGCGCTCCACGACGCCGCCTTCGCCATCGTCGCGGGCCGGGTGGACGGCTGCGAACGCATCGTCGGCACCGAACCGCACGCCCCCGTCACCGTCGGCGAGACCCCGGCCCGGCTGGTGCAGGACGCGGCCCGCAAGCTCGCCGCCCTCGCCACCCTGCCGTACCCGGTCGGCCCCGACCGGGAACGCCCGCTGCCCGCCGCACCGACCGGCCGCCCGCTCACCGCGCTGCAACAGGAGCTGCTCGCCCACGCCGACGGCCGCCGCACCCCACGTGACCTGGCCTTCTGTGTCGGCCGGGGCGTCTACACCGTCACGGTGGAGGTCGGGCGGATGCTCGCCGAGGGGTTCCTGGAATGCGCCGACGCGCCCGCGGAGATCCCGGTCCGGCTGCCCCCGGAGGCACGGGTACGGGCCGTACGGCACCGCGAGCCACCGCCCGAGCCGCCCCCCGTGCCCACCGTCCTGCCGCGCCGCGACCCCGGCGCCAGCGGCATCACCGAAGCCCTCGCCCCGCCCAAGAACGGGGCGAGCTGGAAAGGGTTCTTCCGGCTACGGCACACAACCGCCGAGTGAGAGGGGCGGACGGCCCGCCGCGACGGCTGAACCCGATCAAAGAACAAGGGAGTTCCACCAGATGAATCGTGAAGCGCTGGCGCTGGAGATGCGCGGGCTTCGGGAACAGGTGACAGGCATCACCGACACCGCCGTCGCGGCCGCCGACGGCCTGCTCATCGCGGCCGACACCGCCGAGTCGATAGACCCGGAGGGGCTCGCGGCGCTCGCCGCGGCCGGTCTCGGCCTCGCCCGCCGTACCACCCAGGCCACCTCGCGCGGGGTGCTGCGGCAGACGGTGGCCTACGGCAGCCACGGCTGTGCCGCGTTCTACGCCGTCGGCGACACGGCGCTGATGGTCGTGCTCGGTGACGAGGGACTCGACCTGGAGAGCCTGAACCAGGTGACCCGGCCGGCCCTCGACCGCATCGGCTCGATCCTCACCGAGAAGACCACCGAAGGAGTGTGAAGGGATGGCGACGAAGCGTATGACCCCGGGTTTCTCCGACCAGGTGATGAGCCTGGTCAAGACGCTCCGTTCGAACGCGCCCGACTGCGTCGCAGCCGGCGTGGTCGACATGTCCACCGGCATGCTGTTGTCGTACGAGACCGTGGACAACCACCCGCCCGAGGTCCTGGACCTGCTGGCCGGGGCCACCCTCGACCTGTTCCAGGGGCGTACGGTCGTGATGATCGAGGACATCTTCAAGGAGCGCCGCGGGGCCCCCGGCGACACCCACTTCTTCCAGGAGATCCTCGTCAACAGCGACAACCTCACCCACCTGTTCGTCAGGATGAACGAGCAGCAGGACGTCGTCGCGGTCGTCGTCTGCCGTAAGTCGGTGAACGTCGGCATGCTGCTGGCCCAGGCGCGCAGGGTGGTGCGCGAGCACAGCCTGTGAGGAAGCGGACATGGGCCCCTCCCGGCGGGGAAGGGCCCATGGGGTGGGCCTGCTACTCGGTGCGCAGGCCCTCCGGGCGCATCAGCCGCCACAGCGGCGGCAGGCTGAGCAGGGTGACCACGAGGACGACCGTCGCACCGATGCCGCTCATCGTCAGCACGCTCGCCCAGTCGACGCCCACCGTCGCGCCCACCATCTTCAGCAGCACCGCGCCCAGCGTCAGCCCCACGGTCGAGGCGAGCAGCAGGCCGAGCGCGATCGGGATCACCGTCTGCCACAGCACCGACAGGCTCAGGGTGCGCCGCCGGGTGCCGAAGGCGACCAGTGCCGACAGCAGCTTCTTGCGCTCGCGCAGCTGCTCCAGCTGGGACACCAGCAGGCTCGCGCCGATCAGCACCAGCACGCAGGTGGCACCGACGAGCAGGCCGGTCCGGATGGAGGTGAACTTCGTGGACTCCTCGGTGGACGACCACACGATCGTGTCCGCCAGCGGGTCGATCCGGGCCGCCGTGTTGCGGACGTACTCGTGCACGTCCGGCACCGACTCGTCCAGCGACAGGTACACCTGACCGCTGACCAGGCCGGCCATCCGGTGCGGCACGGCGGCGGGGGTCATCAGGAAGCCGCTGTCCGTGTAGTCGTTCGGGCCCTTGGTCGCGCGGACCTGCTTCAGGCCGCTCGGCACGGACCAGACGAAGTCCGGGCCCTTGGAGAAGCCGTCGCCGGTGTCGAAGTAGAGCTTGCGGCCCGGCCTGGCGAGCTTCGCCGCGTCGGCGTCCATGCCCTTGTCGCCGCCCCGCGCCACGAAGACGTCCCCGTCGTGGCAGGAAGTCAGCCGCGCCACCTCGCGCAGCGCGGCGCAGTCGCCGACGGTCACGCTCGTGGAGGCGCCGGGTCCGCTCTTGCTGTTCCAGCTCCGGTCGGCGACTTCGAGGACGCCGAGCGCGGTGGCCTTGCGTACGCCCTTGGTGGCGGAGAGCTTCTCTGCGGCCGAGACGAACGCGCCGCCCCGCACATTCTGGACCTGCATCTGCGTCCGCTCGACGTTCTGGCCGGTGACCTTGGTGTAGTCGCTCTCGACGCCCGAGAACAGCATCTGCAGGGCGACCGCACCGGCCACCGCGACCGCGATGCCGTTCACCATGCGGGCCGCCGAGCCGCTGTTCAACTGCAGCCGCCGTACCGCCAGTTGCCAGGCGACATTGCCGGTGCCGAGCCGGGCGACCACGGCCTCGACGACCCACGGCAGCAGCGCGGTCACGCCGACGAGCAGCAGCAGGACGCCGCCGATCACCAGGTACTGGTTGAAGTCGCCGTTCGAGCGGCCCTGGCCGATCATCGGGGCGAGCATCGCGAGGCCGCCCAGCGGCAGCAGCAGCCGCCACCACAGCCGGCGCCGCGAGGGCTTGGCCGTGCGGACCACGCCGAGCGGCTCGATGACCACCCCGCGCATCGCGAACAGGGTGACCAGCACCGCTGCCGCCGGGACGGTGACGGCGACCAGCAGGGCCAGCGCGGGCGTCGGGTTGAGATAGCTGGGGAACACGCTGATGCCCAGGATCTCGACCGAACCCGCGAGATGACGGCCCAGCAGGAAGAAGACGGTGCCGAAGACCAGCCCGACCAGGGAACCCGCGAGCGCCTCGCCCGCGGCGATCCGCCGGGTCATCCGGCTGTCGGAGCCGACCAGCCGCAGCGCGGCCAGCCTGCGGTCGCGCCGCTCGCCGCCGAACCGTACGGCCGCGGCGATGAACACGGCGACCGGCATCAGCAGCACCACGAACACGACCAGCACCAGCAGGATCAGCACGGGGTCCGTCTTGTCGGGCGGGCTCGGATGCGGATTCCCGAACGCGTTGATCCGGGCCGTCTGCCAGCCGTCGATGCGCGGTGCCAGGTTCTTCGCGCCGGCGTAGTAGGCGAGTTCGTGCGAGCCGATGAGCCCGGGCTCGCCGATGGTCCCGACCACCCGGTACGGCAGCCGCCCGCGCAGCAGCTTCCCGTCGGAGGAGTCGAGCAGCCGCTTCAGCGCCGGGGAGACGACCATGTCGCCCGGTGCCGGGTACTTGGCCAGGCCCGGTGCGAGCGGCGCCCGCGGACCCTCGGGCTCCACCAGACGGCCGCGGATGTCGGAGCCGTGGTAGTTCGAGTTGGCGTCCGAGATCACCAGGGTGTCGGCGGCCTTCGGCTTGTGCTTCCGGTCGTAGGTGTAGTCCAGGCGGGCCTCGTCGCGCTCGTGCCGCACCGCCAGGGCGTTCGGTATGGCGGTCGTGAGCAGCAGCAGCGCGACGCCGAGCCCGACGCCGACCGCCGTCAGCAGCACCCGGACCCAGCCCTCGCGTCCGCCGCTGACGGCGAACCGGCCCCCCATGGCCAGATCCCTGGACCACTTGGAATAAAGAGGGGCGGCGCGAAGCGCCTCGGGTAGGGCGGTGGTGGGCGACGGGCGGGCGTTCATATGGCCCGCTCCATGTCGCGGGACTTCCCGTCGCGTACGACGATCTCGCGGTCGGAGTAGGCGGCCACCCGCGCCTCGTGCGTGACCAGCACCACGGCCGCGTTGGTCGAACGGGCCGCGTCGGTCAGCAGCTCCATCACGCGCTCGCCGTTGAGGGAGTCCAGCGCGCCGGTCGGCTCGTCGGCGAACAGCACCCGGGGCCCGGTGACCAGCGCCCGCGCCACCGCGACGCGCTGTCCCTGACCGCCGGAGACCTCACCGGGCCGCTTGCCCTTGAGGTTGTCGACCTCGAGGCGCTCCATCCAGCCCAGTGCCGTCTGCTCGGCCGCCTTGCGGGAGGTCCCGTTCAGCCGCAGCGGAAGCGCCACGTTCTCCACGCAGGTCAGCTCCGGTACGAGCTGCCCGAACTGGAAGACGAAGCCGAACTCGGAGCGCCGGAGCGCACTGCGCTGGGCGTCGCTCATCGTCGCGAGTTCCTGCCCGTTGTACGTGATCGAGCCCGAGTCCGGCGGCACGATCCCCGCGAGGCAGTGCAGCAGCGTCGACTTGCCGGACCCGGAGGGGCCCATGATGGCGACGACCTCGCCGGGGTGGATGGAGAACCCGGCGCCGTCGAGCGCGACGGTCGGCCCGTACGCCTTGCGCAGGTCCTGGGCTATGAGCAGGGAACCCGGAGGAGGAATCACTTGGCCACCTCCGCACGGAGCTTGTCGAGGCGTGCGGCGGTCAGCTCCAGCCAGCGCAGGTCCGCCTCCAGGTGGAACAGCGCGTGGTCGCAGATCAGCTGGTCCGCGAGGTCGCCCTTGCGCTTGCGGTCGGTCAGGATCCGCATGCTGCGCAGGTGCTCGGAGCGCTGGGTGTCGAGGACGTCGGCCGCGTTGCGGTGGGTCAGCAGTGCCAGGACGACCTTGGTGTAGAGGGTCGACTGGAGGTACTCCTCCGGCTTCTCCGGGGTCGCGAGCCACCGCTCGACGTCCGTGATGCCGGCGTCGGTGATGGCGTACCGCTTGCGCTCGGGCCCGCCGCCCGTCTCGATCCCGTCGACCTCCACGAGGCCGTTCTTCAGCAGCCGGGACATCGTCGAGTAGACCTGGCCGTAGTGCAGCGGCCGGTCCTGACCGAACTTCTCGTCGAAGGCCCGCTTCAGGTCGTAGCCGTGCCGGGGGCCGGACTCCAGGAGTCCTAGAAGGGTGTGACCGATGGACATGGCAGCACTCTACACACGGTGTATACGCACCATGTATACGCGGAGTGTGTAGATCATGGCGTGGGGTGCGCGAAGGGTGTGGAACGGCAGGTGGGGGCCGATTGTCATGGTTCCGTAACGACAACCGGCCCGTCCGGCGTTTGAGGACGAGACCGTTCAGACCGACGGGGGTTCGGGGGCGGAGCCCCCGGGCGGCCGGCCGCGGCGCGGCAGCGGCCCCGTCTCCTTCGGCAGCCGCCCGGCGTCGGCCAACGCTTTGCGCAGTAGGAACTCGATCTGCGCGTTGGCCGACCGCAGCTCGTCCCCGGCCCACCGCGCCAGTGCCTCGTACACCGACGGGTCCAGCCTCAGCAGCACCTGCTTGCGCTGCTGAGGCCGACGCTGAGGGGCTGAACCCCCGGAGGGAACCGTCACTGGTAGAGGGTCCCGGTGTTCAGGACCGGCTGGGGGGCACGGTCTCCGCACAGCACCACCATCAGGTTGGACACCATCGCCGCCTTCCGTTCCTCGTCCAGCTCCACGATGTCCCGCTCCGCTATCCGGGCGAGCGCCGCCTCCACCATGCCGACCGCGCCGTCCACGATCTGCCGCCGGGCCGCGACCACCGCACCGGCCTGCTGCCGCTGGAGCATCGCCGAGGCGATCTCCGGAGAGTACGCGAGATGCGTGAAGCGCGACTCGATGATCCGCACTCCGGCCGCCTCCACCCGGGCCTGGAGCTCGACGGCCAGCCGCTCGGTGATCTCCTCGGCGTTGCCGCGCAGCGAGAGGCCGTCCTCCTCGTGGGCGTCATACGGGTACTCGATGGCGATGTGCCGGACGGCCGTCTCGGTCTGGGTGGCGACGAACTCGGCGTAGTCGTCCACCTCGAACACCGCCTGGGCGGTGTCCTGGACCTTCCAGACCACGACCGCGGCCAGCTCGATCGGGTTGCCGTAGGCGTCGTTGACCTTCAGTACGGCGGTCTCGTGGTTGCGCACCCGGGTGGAGATCCGGGTTCGCGAGGTGAAGGGGTTCACCCAGCGCAGGCCGTCCTGCCGGATCGTGCCCCGGTACCGGCCGAAGAGCTGCACGACCCGGGCCTCGCCGGGCGCGACCGTGTTCAGGCCGCGCATCGCGATGACCGCGGCGAGGAAGACGAGGATGCCGCCGGCGATGAGCCCGCCCTTGGCGCCGGGCGCGGTGACCGCCGAGGCGGTGGCGAGCAGGGCGGCGGCGGTGCCGAGCCCGACCAGGCCGAGGAGCAGGGCGAGCCCGCCCCCGATGCTGTGTGCCTGGAACTCCCGCACGCGTGGCGCGGGCATCTCGGGTACGTCGGCGGTCGCGGATACGTCATGTGCGGACATGGGTGGATCCCCCGTTCTGGTCATGCCTAGCTTCGGTCTAGCTAAGTGATATCACATTACGTCCGAAGGCAACCTTGGGCCAGTGATAACCGTCGGTTCCTTTGGGGCGGGTGCTGATTGTCACGTCCGTAAAAGAGCGGATCAGACGCCCTTTGTCATATAGACGGGTGTTAGCTTTCTGAGCTGACCCCGAGAGGAAGCGGAGCGTACAGAGCCATGGGACGAGCGGAAGAGAGACGAGCGCGGCAGCGCGGTCACCGCGCGGCGTCGCCCAAACGCCGCCGCTCCGCCCCCGCAGCCGGTGCCAAGCCCGCCAAGGGTCGAATACGCCGGCTGTTCACCTGGAAGAAGATGCTCGGCACCTTCCTGGGCCTGTGCCTGCTGGGCATCGGCGGCTTCATCGTGCTGTACCTGGTCGTCGACGTCCCGCAGGGCAACGCCGCCGCCAAGCAGGAGAGCAACGTCTACAAGTACAGCGACGGCTCGGTCCTGGCCCGCGTGGGCGAGGTCAACCGCGAGAGCGTGGACCTGGACAAGGTGCCCAAGCCGGTCCAGCACACCTTCGTCGCGGCGGAGAACAAGACCTTCTACCACGACTCCGGAATCGACGTGAAGGGCCTGGCCCGAGGCCTGGTCAACACGGTGACCGGCCGGGGCACCCAGGGCGGCTCGACGATCACCCAGCAGTACGTCAAGAACTACTACCTCAACCAGGATCAGACGGTCACCCGCAAGCTCAGGGAGATGGTCATCTCCCTGAAGGTGGACCGCCGGCTGACCAAGGACCAGATCCTCGCGGGTTACATCAACACCAGCTACTACGGCCGCAACGCCTACGGCATCCAGGCCGCGGCGCAGGCCTACTACCAGAAGGACGCGGCCGAACTGAGCGTCCAGGAGGGCGCCTACCTCGCCGCGCTGCTCCAGGCGCCGAGCCAGTACGACTGGGCGGTCGCCGGTCCCGTGGGCAAGAAGTTGGTCGAGCAGCGGTGGAACTACGTCCTGGACAACATGGTCAAGCAGCACTGGCTCGACCCCGCCGAGCGGCAGGCGATGAACTTCAAGAAGGAAGCGATCCCCGACGACCCCAAGGGGACGCCCGGTGAAGAGGGCCAGAAGGGCTACCTGGTCCGGCTCGCCAACCAGCAGCTCGAGCAGCAGCTCATGAAGCAGCAGGGGCTGACGCAGTCCGAGGCGGAGAATGCGGTCGTGGACCGCGGCTGGACCATCACCCTGAACATCGACAGGAAGAAGCAGGCCGCGCTGGAGAAGGCGGTCAAGTCCCAGCTGACCAGCAAGCTGAACGCGAAGAAGCGCAAGGTCGACGGCAACATCCAGGCCGGCGCCGTCTCGGTGAACCCCAAGAACGGCAAGATCGTCGCCCTGTACGGCGGTCAGGACTACTTCAAGCACTACTTCAACAACGCGACGCGCCGCGACTACCAGCCCGCCTCGACGTTCAAGCCGGTCATCCTCGCCGCCGCGCTGGAGAACAACGCCACCACGCAGACCGGCAAGCCGATCGCCGCGAACACCGTCTACGACGGCACCAGCGGCCGCCAGGTCGTCGACCACGGCAGCAAGGTCGGCTTCGGCCCGCCGAACGAGGACAAGGTCGACTACGGACCCATCACCGTCCAGAAGGCGATGAACCAGTCCGTCAACTCCGTCTTCGCCCAGATGGGTGTCGATGTGGGCATGACCAAGGTGATGGACACGGCCAAGCAGCTCGGCATGGACACCGACGGCATGCAGGCGGTGCCCGCGCAGACGCTGGGCTCGATGGGGGCCAGCCCGCTGGAGATGGCCGGCATCTACGCCACGTTCGACAACCACGGCTACAAGGTGACGCCGGGCATCCTCAAGTCGGCGGTGCAGAAGGACCGTTCGGTCGACATCCCCGACCCGCTCGGCAGCCAGGTCATCAGCCGCACGGCCGCCGACACGGTGACCTCCGTGCTGACCGGCGTGGTCGACGACGGTACGGCCAAGAGGAACGTGGCGAACAACCCGCTGCGCAACGGCCAGCAGGTGGCGGGCAAGACCGGTACCTCCGACGAGAACAAGTCAGCCTGGTTCACCGGCTACACGCCCGACCTGGTCACCTCCGTCGGCCTGTTCGGCGAGGACAACAAGACCAAGGCCCACGTGTCCATGATGGGCGCCACCGGCCTGCTCCTGCCCCCCGGTCGGATCAACGGCGGCACCTATCCCGCGCAGATCTGGGCGGCGTACACCTTCGGCGTCACGGACCAGGCCAAGTTCGACCTGAACACCACTCAGGGCGCGGCCGTCCAGCCGACGGACACGCCGACGTACAGCCAGAGCCCGTCCCAGACCCCGTCGAACACCCCGAGCAGCGCTCCGCCGACGTCCACGACCCCGTCCACGACGCCGACGCAGACGCAGAGGCCGACCCAGACGCCGACCACCGGCGCCCCGACCACGGGGACCCCGACGACCGGGGCCCCGACCACCGGGACGCCGACGGGCGACGTCACGGGCGGCCCGCTCGGCAACGGCGGGACCGGCGGCCAGTAGAGTCCGCGCACGGAAAGGGCGCCCGGGGACTCCCCGGGCGCCCTTCGCGTCGTACCGGACCGGCCCTCAGACCCGGTTCAGCTCGAACCAGACCACCTTGCCGGTGCTCAGCCGGGTCGCACCCCATCGCCGGGCCAGCCGGTTGACCAGGTACAGCCCGCGGCCGTTCTCGTCCGTGGCCCGGGCCTGTCGCAGCCGCGGCAGCTGGGGGACGTCGTCGCCGACCTCGCAGCGCAGCACGTCGGTGCGCAGCAGGCGGAGCGTGACCGGCCGGGAGGCGTAGCGCACGGCGTTCGTGACCACCTCGCTGACCAGCAGCTCCACCGAGTCCGTCAGCTCCTCCAGGTCCCAGCGGGCCAGCGCGCGGCGGGCCAGCCGACGGGCCTGGCCGGGGGCCGTCTCCCCCGGATCCAGGGACCAGTACGCCACGTCGCTCGGCGCGATCCCGTCGAAGCGGGCCGCGAGCAGCGCGATGTCGTCGTCCCGGTCGCCCGGGCCGAGCATGTCCAGCACCTCGTCGCACAGGGCCTCAAGGGGCGGCGGATGGTCCGGACCGGTCAACTGGGCGGTCGCGGCGAGCCGTTCGCGCAGTTGCTCTATGCCGGTCCACACGTCCCGCAGCCGGGACTCCACCAGGCCGTCGGTGTACAGCAGCAGCGTGGCCCCGGCCGGCGCGTCCAGCTCGACCGCCTCGAAGTCCACCCCGCCGACGCCGATCGGCGCGCCCGGCGGCACCCTGAGCACCTCCGCGCGGCCGCCCAGGTGCAGCAGAACGGGCGGCGGATGACCGGCGTTGGCGATGGTGATGCGATGCGTGACCGGGTCGTAGACGGCGTACAGGCAGGTCGCCATGCGGTCCGTGCCCAGCCGCTGCGCCTGCTCGTCCAGGTGGTGCAGCACCTCCTGCGGGGGCAGGTCGAGCCCGGCCAGGGTCTGGGCCGTGGTGCGCAGCTGGCCCATGATCGCCGCCGAGGTCATGGAGTGGCCCATGACGTCGCCGACCACCAGCGCGACCCGGCTGCCGGGCAGCGGGATCGCGTCGTACCAGTCGCCGCCCACCCGGGCGGTCTCCGCGGCCGGCAGATAGCGCGAGGCCAGCCGCACCCCGGTCGGGCGGGGCAGGGTCTCGGGCAGCATGGTGCGCTGCAGCTCGTCGGCGATGTAGGCCTCCCGGCCGTACAGCACCGCCTTGTCGATGCCGAGCGCGCTGTGCGTGGCGAGCTGGGCGGCCACCAGCAGGTCGTCCGCCTCGAACGCCGGCCGCTCCGGGCGGCGCAGGAACAGCGCCGCGCCGATCACCCGGCGCCGGCCGCGCAGCGGCGCGAGGATCGCGTGCTGTCCGCTCGGTACGACCGCCTCGCCGCCCTCGCCGAGCAGCTCGGGCAGCGCGGCCCGGGCGGCGGGCGCGTCGGCGAACACCGGCCGCACCCCGCGCAGCACCTCGTTCAGGGCGCCGCCCGGGCGCACCTCGCACAGCTCGCTCGTCAGCGACGACAGTTCGGAGAGCGCCGACGACTCGGGCTCCGGCTCCGGGAACGGCGGGAGCAGCAGGCCCTCGGTGTCCCGTTCGTCCGGTATCCGGTCGGTACGGCGCAGCCGCAGCACCACCGGGCCGGTGGGCCGCTCGTCACCGACCGGCAGCGGGTCGCGCAGATAGACCAGGATCGCGTCCGAGAACGTCGGCACGGTGGCGCGGCACAGCCCCATCACGATCTCGTCCAGATCGATGCCACGGGCGATCCGCCGGGTCGCCGCGCCCACGAACCTGAGCCGGTCCCCGTCGCGCCGCATCGGCATCGGCCGCCCCGGCGGTAGTCCCCGCCCGGTACGGCGATCCTGGCCGCCCGGCGCCCGCTCCTCCTCGGCGCCCGGCTGCGGCGGAATGGCTTCCGGCGCGGGGCGCGGGCGGTGGGTGTCCGGTTCCGCGGTGGCGGGCTGGGAGTGCTCCGGGCCGTTGACTGGGGGCTCCTTCCCCTTGTTCCCCTTGCCGCAGGGCGCGGTCGTCCCCGGGCCGGAGGGCGGTCCGTCCGCCCGGGCCTGTGCCGGTAAGGCCGAGGTGCCGTGCGGCTTCGGGGTACGCAAGAGCGCCCCGCGGGCCTCCGCGGGGTCGGCGCCCGGCTGCGGGCGCTCGTAGGAGGTGGGGTGCTCCGTCACGCGTGTCGAATCCATCCGTCCGGGGCTGCGCGCCGGGCGCGCAGATGGTCCCGCCGAAGTCCCGATACCCGGAATACGTGCCCCAGGAACGGAATTCCGGCGTGGTCAGAGGTCGTTCCTGTGCCGTCGGCGAACCCGCCCGGGCCAGGGCAGGCCCCGGTGGTGTTGCCCTCGTACCCCTTGCTCACGTCCTGCCGCCCCTCGGTGACGTTTGGTCAGGCCCGGTGCATGCTCCGGTAGTTACTGTCGCGCCCCCTTGCGGAGGACGATCCTACGGTTGTGGACCGGGGGCGCATCAAGGGTCTCATGAGGACACGTGCGCGGGCGTACGGTCCCAGTCCTCGGGGAGTGACGGTACCGCCCAGGAGGGGTCCGGGCGCCAGTGCTGCCAGCCGTCCGGGAACGGCGGGCCCCAGGCGCCGATGGCCTCCACCGCGGCCCGGCCGGCCGCCCGTACCCGCTCGGCGGTCGCCTCGTCCATCAGCCCGTCCCGCTGGGCCTGCGCGAACTCGTCCTCGTCGCGCCAGTGCCAACTGCGGTCCGGGTGCACCGAGATGTCCAGGAAGTAGTCCACGGAGTCCACACCGCCCGCCCAACGGGCCAGCGGCTGCTCCAGGTTGACGTACCAGTTCTTGAAGCGCCAGCCCGGTTCCCAGAACAGCCACACCGACCACGGCTCGCCGGGCCGGGCCAGCTTCAGCACGCCCGTGCCGAACCACCGGTCCCGCTGCACCGAACGCGGCTTGGTGTAGCGGGTCTCCAGCGGCTCCTGATGGACGGGCGTGCCGTCGGCCAGCACCGGCTTGACGCACTCGGTGCCGGGCGCCAGCCACACCGCGAGCAGCTCCTCGTCGTCCCGGGCGACGGTGACGGGCCGCGCGATGTGGAAGCGCTCACCGGCGTTCTCCCGGTACCGCCACAGGATCTGGGTCCCGGGGGTCCAGTACGTCGCAGGCCCCGCCGCCACTCGCCTCACCGCTCCGTCGTCCGTCATGCACAGATATTAGGTGCCGCAGGCATACGACGCTGCGGCGGGCGTCACGGTTCAACGGGTCGGCACCACTTGTTACGGGTGCGTCATCCGCAGGACATCCAGCGCCTCGTCCAGCTGCTCCAGGGTGAGGTCGCCGCGCTCCACGTAACCGCTCTCCAGCACGACCTCGCGGATGGTCTTCCGCTCGGCCAGGGACTTCTTGGCGACCTTCGCGGCCTCCTCGTAGCCGATGTACTTGTTCAGCGGGGTCACCACGGAGGGCGACGACTCGGCGTACTCGCGGGCCCGTTCGCGGTCGGCGACGATGCCGTCGACGGTGCGGTCGGCCAGCAGCCGCGAGACATTGGCGAGCAGCCGCACGGATTCGAGGACGTTCTTCGCGATGACCGGGAGCATGACGTTCAGCTCGAAGTTCCCGGAGGCGCCGGCGGTGGCGATGGTCGCGTCGTTGCCGATCACCTGGGCCGCGACCATGAGCACGGCCTCCGGGATCACCGGGTTGACCTTGCCCGGCATGATCGAGGAGCCTGGCTGCAGGTCGGGCAGCCGGATCTCGGCGAGCCCGGTGCGCGGCCCGGACGCCATCCACCGCAGATCGTTGGCGATCTTCGTCAGCCCGACCGCGATGGTGCGCAGCTGCCCGCTGGTCTCCACGATCCCGTCCCGGGCACCCTGTGCCTCGAAGTGATCCCGGGCCTCGGTGAGCGGCAGCCCGGTGGCCCGCGCGACCTCCCTGATCACCGCGGCGGAGAACCCGGGCGGCGTGTTGATCCCGGTCCCGACGGCCGTGCCGCCCAGCGGCAGTTCGGCCAGCCGGGGCAGCGAGGCGCGCAGCCGCTCGACGCCGTACCGCACCTGGGCCGCGTACCCGCCGAACTCCTGCCCCAGCGTCACCGGCGTCGCGTCCATCAGATGCGTCCGCCCGGACTTCACGACGTCCGCGAACTCCTCGGACTTGCGGGTCAGGGAGTCGGCGAGGTGCTCCAGCGCCGGGATCAGGTCGTGGGTGACGGCGCCGGTGGCGGCGATGTGGAGGGACGACGGGAACACGTCGTTGGACGACTGCGAGGCGTTGACGTGGTCGTTCGGGTGCACGTCCCGGCCGAGCCGCTCGGTGGCCAGGGTGGCGATCACCTCGTTGGTGTTCATGTTGGACGAGGTCCCGGACCCGGTCTGGAACACGTCGACGGGAAAGTGCTCGTCCCACTTCCCGCCGGCGACCTCGGCGGCCGCCTCCTGGATCGCCTCCGCGACGTCCTTGTCCAGCACCCCCAGCTCGGCGTTCACCTGCGCCGCAGCCGCCTTGATCCGGGCCAGCGCCTCGATGTGCGCCCGCTCGATCCGCTGCCCGGAGACGGGGAAGTTCTCGACGGCGCGCTGGGTCTGCGCCCGCCACTTGGCGTGGGCGGGGACCCGGACCTCACCCATGGAGTCGTGCTCGATGCGGTATTCGCTCATGCCGGTGTCAGCGATCGGGGCACGGCGGTTGTTCCGGACCGTGGGCCGCATGGGGCTGGGGTGAGCGCCGCCTGCTGCATTGGCACCACCGACGTCACCGGGTCGGGGGACAGCTCCACCGGCTGCCGGGCCGAACATCACGGATAAATGTGACTATCACCCCAAGGTGACATGGCGACTCCCCGCCGTCACCACGGCTGGCAGGAGGACCGATCGATGAACCTCACTCCGAAGCGCCTGCTCGGCGCCACCGCGGCGGTATCCATAGGCGCGACGGCCCTGCTGGGTGCGGGCGCCGGCACCGCCGACGCCCGAGGCAGGGCCTACTGCGACCGCGCCGAACGGCCCGTCTGGAGCGGTGATCCCAGCCGCAACGTGACCGGCCACGGCTGCAGCATGCCGTCCAACGGGCGCCGCTGGTACACCGTCGAGATCGACACCCTCGTACAGCCCCACCACAAGACGGACTATCTGAACGGACCGGTCGACCGGACCGAGACGCTGCACGACAGAACCATCAGGTGCATGGGCTACACCACCAGAGGCGACACGGTGAACTGGTTCGGCTGCGTACCCCACTGACACAGGGGCCGAGGCCGGTCCGGCCTCGGCCCACCGATCAGGCCAGCCCCGGCCCCCGCACCGGAATCGAGGTGAACGTCGGCTGGGGCGCCGGGTCCTGGAAGAAGTCGTTGCCCTTGTCGTCCACGACGATGAACGCCGGGAAGTCCTCGACCTCGATCTTCCAGACGGCCTCCATGCCCAGCTCCTCGTACTCGAGGACCTCGACCTTCTTGATGCAGTCCTGGGCGAGCCGGGCGGCCGGGCCGCCGATCGAGCCGAGATAGAAGCCGCCGTGCGTGCCACAGGCGTCGGTGACCTGCTTGCTGCGGTTGCCCTTGGCGAGCATCACCTTGGAGCCGCCCGCCGCCTGGAACTGCTCGACGTAGGAGTCCATACGACCGGCCGTGGTCGGGCCGAAGGAACCGGACGCGTAACCCTCGGGGGTCTTGGCCGGGCCCGCGTAGTAGACCGGGTGGTCCTTCAGGTACTGCGGCATCTCCTCGCCCGCGTCCAGGCGCTCCTTGATCTTGGCGTGCGCGATGTCGCGGGCCACGACCAGCGGGCCGGTGAGGGAGAGGCGGGTCTTGACCGGGTACCTGGTCAGCTCGGCGAGGATCGTGTCCATCGGCTGGTTGAGGTCGATCTTGACGACGTCGCCATCCGACTCGAGGTGCTCGTCCGTGGTCTCCGGCAGGAAGCGCGCCGGGTCCGTCTCCAGCTGCTCCAGGAACACGCCCTCGGCGGTGATCTTCGCGACGGCCTGGCGGTCGGCCGAGCAGGAGACGGCGATCGCGACCGGGCAGGAGGCGCCGTGGCGGGGCAGGCGGACCACCCGGACGTCGTGGCAGAAGTACTTGCCGCCGAACTGCGCGCCGATGCCGATCTTCTGCGTCAGCTCGAAGACCTTCTGCTCCAGCTCCTTGTCCCGGAAGCCGTGGCCCAGCTCCGAGCCCTCGGCCGGGATCTCGTCCAGGTAGTGCGCGGAGGCGTACTTCGCGGTCTTCAGCGCGTACTCGGCGCTCGTACCGCCGACGACGATCGCCAGGTGGTACGGCGGGCAGGCGGCCGTACCGAGCGAACGGATCTTCTCCTCCAGGAACTTCATCATGGAGGCCTCGTTCAGGACGGCCTTCGTCTCCTGGTACAGGAAGGACTTGTTGGCCGAGCCGCCGCCCTTGGCCATGAACAGGAACTTGTAGGCGCCGCCGTCGGTCGCGTACAGCTCGATCTGGGCCGGCAGGTTGGAGCCGGTGTTCTTCTCCTCCCACATGGTGAGCGGAGCCATCTGCGAGTAGCGCAGGTTCAGCTTGGTGTAGGCGTCGTAGATGCCGTGCGACAGGTGCTTCTCGTCCGCACCTTCGGTGAGGACGTTCTGGCCGCGCTTGCCCATGACGATCGCCGTGCCGGTGTCCTGGCACATCGGCAGTACGCCCGCCGCCGCGATGTTCGCGTTCTTCAGCAGGTCGAGCGCGACGAACTTGTCGTTGCTCGACGCCTCCGGGTCGTCGATGATGCGGCGCAGCTGCGCCAGGTGGGCCGGGCGCAGGTAGTGCTGGATGTCGTGGACGGCCTCCTCGGCCAGCTTGCGCAGCGCCTCCGGCTCCACCTTGAGGAACGTCCGCCCGTCCGGTCCCTCGACGGTGGACACGCCCTCCGAGGTCACCAGCCGGTACGGGGTGGTGTCCTCGCCCTGGGGGAGCAGATCGGTGTACGCGAACTCAGGCATCTCAGCCCATTCCTCACTCTGACGGACGGCTGCCCGCCGACGCTGGCGGGCCTCCCCAGCGTAGAACCTGCCGCCGACACGGAACCTGTGAGGTAAGGCTCAGTTCCGGGACACGCGGGTCGCCTCGGCCCCCTAGTCGCGATCTATCGCGTTTCGGTACGCTGCAGTCGTGGACCTTCAGAAGCACGCCCAGCCCCAGGACAGCGCGCCGCTCGTGTCCGAACTGCGCGCCTCCGACGCCGACCGTGACCGTGTCGCCGACATCCTCCGCGAGGCCCTGGCCGAGGGCCGGCTGACCGCGGACGAGCACGCCGAGCGCGTGGACGGGGTGCTGCACGCCAAGACGGTCGGCGAGCTGGAGGTCTTCATCCGCGACCTCCCGGCCGCCCACCAGCAGCCCGCGCCCCCGGCCTACACGCCCGTCCCGCCGCGCCCCGCACCGGGCGCGATACCCGCCGAGGCCGACGCCAACGTGGTGGCCGTCTTCAGCAGTGCGGTGCGCCGGGGCCGCTGGCGCGCGGGCCGCCGGCTGCACGCGTACTCGGTCTTCGGCTCGGTCGAGATCGACCTGAGCGAGGCGATCTTCGAGTACCAGCAGGTCGTGATCAAGGCCGTCTCGGTCTTCGGTGACATCCAGATCCGCGTCCCCGAGAACGTCTCGCTGCGCGGCACGGGCGGCGGTGTACTGGGCAACTTCGAGGTGGACACCCTGGATTCGGTCGACTCCGACGCGCCCGTGGTCTACGTCGACGGGTGGGCCGTGCTCGGCAACGTCGAGGCGCGGCCCAAGCGCGGCCGGCGCGTGGCGGACATCCTCGACCGGGTCCAGGGCAAGGTCGACAGGAAGCTGCGCAAACACCTGGACCGTTGACGGTCGCGAATCCGCCGGTGACCAGAGGGGCGCGGAACTGCCGCTGAGGTGCCCGGGGGCGTGAACAAGCCGCCGTGCGCCTGCGGTTGGAAACGCTGTGCATAGGCTCGCGCACAGCGGGTAGGCCTTGCTGCATCGTCGCTCACTCGCGAAGCCGTCGTCAGGAGTAGACCGTGCTGCAACCGCCGCATTCGTCCTTGCAGGTCGCTGCCGTTCCGGCCCAGCGGGTGCCCGTGCGCGACCGGGACCAAGACGCACCCTGGCACACCGAGGCGGTGTGCCGGCGGGACGAGGCCGGTCTCTTCTTCGCCCCGTCCAAGGAGCCGACGGCCGCCCGACTGTCCCGCGAGGAGGCGGCCAAGCGCGTCTGCGCGCGCTGTCCGGTCATGGTCGAGTGCCGCGAACACGCCCTCCTCCAGCCCGAACCGTACGGCGTCTGGGGCGGCCTGACGGCAGCGGAACGCCGAGTGGTCCTGGCCAGGCGGCGCAGGCGCGAGGTGGAACTGAAGAAGGCGGCACGCGCGACGGCGAACCGCATAGCGGGCTAGGCAACCGCACAGCGGGCCAGGCATGAGCAAGGGCGCCCTCTCCGCACCGAGGGCGCCCAAGACTCTGCCTGCTGCTGCAGGCTTCGGGTGCTACTTCGCCCGATCGAAGTCGATCGCGCTGTAGGCACGCAGCTTGCTCAGCCGGTGCTCGGAGTCGATCCGCCGCACGGTCCCGGACTTCGACCGCATCACGATCGAGTCGGTGGTGGCGGTCTCGGACCGGTAGCGAACCCCGCGCAGCAGCTCACCGTCGGTGATGCCGGTGGCGACGAAGAAGACGTTCTCTCCCTGCACCAGGTCCTCGGTGGTCAGCACCCGGTCCAGATCGTGCCCGGCGTCGATCGCCCGCGCACGCTCCTCGTCGTCCTTGGGCCACAGCTTGCCCTGGATCGTGCCGCCCAGGCACTTCACGGCACAGGCCGAGATGATGCCCTCCGGCGTGCCGCCGATGCCGAGCAGCAGGTCGATGCCCGTGCCCTCGCGCAGCGCCAGGATGGAGCCGGCCACATCGCCGTCGGAGATCAGCTTGATGCGCGCGCCGGCCTCCCGGACCTCCTTGATGATGCCCTCGTGCCGCGGCCGGTCCAGGATGACGACGGTGACGTCCTCGGGCGCGGACCGCTTCGCCTTGGCGATCCGGCGGATGTTCACGGCCACGGGCGCGTCGATGTCGACGAAGTCGGCGGCCTCGGGGCCCGTGACCAGCTTGTCCATGTAGAAGACGGCGGACGGGTCGAACATGGCGCCGCGCTCGGTGGCCGCGAGGACGGCGATCGCGTTCGGCATGCCCTTCGCCGTCAGCGTGGTGCCGTCGATCGGGTCGACGGCGATGTCGACTTCGGGTCCGGTGCCGTCGCCGACGCGTTCGCCGTTGAAGAGCATCGGCGCCTCGTCCTTCTCACCCTCGCCGATGACGACGACGCCGTTCATCGACACGGTGGAGACGAGGGTTCGCATGGCGCGCACCGCGGCGCCGTCGGCGCCGTTCTTGTCGCCGCGTCCGACCCAGCGGCCCGCGGCCATCGCTGCGGCCTCGGTCACCCGGACGAGTTCCAGGGCGAGGTTGCGGTCGGGGGCTTCGGAGGGAACGTCCAGCTCGGACGGCAGATGATGATTCTCGGTCATCGGAGCGCACCTTTCTGATACGACGACGGCCGGATGAGGGTGTGCCTCAGACTCTATCGTTAGGTAGACAAAATGAGCAGGGGACCCCACGGATGAGCGCTCCGGGCACCTGCGACGATAGGGGGCGTGGCAGGTTCGAACGGCAAGCAGAAGACGGTCCGGGACATGATTCTCTCCCTGGGCCTCATCGGGATCGCGGCGGCGGTCATCTACCTCTTCGTCCCGCACGACGATCACGCGCCCGAGCTGAAGCGGGTCGACTACCGGGTCGAGCTGCTCACGGCGCGCCGCGCGGCGAGCTACCCGGTGGCCGCGCCGGAAGGGCTGCCGGGGACCTGGAAGGCGACCTCGGTGCGCTACCAGGGCGAGGAGTCCGACCGCTGGCACCTCGGCTTCCAGACCCCCGACGGGCAGTACGTGCAGGTCGAGCAGTCCACGCAGAAGAAGCGTGCCGACTTCATCGACCAGGCAGGGCAGGGCGCCAAGGCGACCAAGCGGACCGAGAAGATCGGCGACCGCACCTGGACCCGCTACACCGGCGGCCGCTACGACGCCCTGGTTCTGGAGGGCACCCCCGGCTCCACGACGGTGGTCGCCGGTACGGCCTCCTTCGACCAGCTGACGAAGATGGCGGCGGCGCTGAAGATGCAGTGAGCGCGCCCGCGCGGAAGGTGCGGTGAGCGCGCCCGTGAGCGCACACGCAGGAGGCCCCCAGCGACGCTGCTGGGGGCCTCCTGCCGTACTCGGGCGACTCAGACGGTCGTGACGACGTCCTCGTACGCCAGGCGCGGCGAGCGCGGGAACCAGGCGTCCGGGCCCGGGCGGCCGATGTTGACGACCATCAGCGGGGTGTGGTCGTCGTCCAGGAACTCCTTGCGGACGCCCTCGAAGTCGAGGCCGGTCATCGGGCCGGCGGCGAGGCCGGCGGCGCGGACGCCGATGATGAAGTACGCGGCCTGCAGGGAGGCGTTCAGCGCGGCGGCGCCCTCACGGGCGGGGCGCTCGCTGAAGAACACGTCCTTGGCCTGCGGGAAGTGCGGGAAGAGGGCCGGCAGCTCCTCGTGGAACTCGTTGTCCGCGGAGAGGATCGCGACCAGCGGGGCGGTGGCGGTCTTGGCCTGGTTGCCCTCGGCCATGTGCTGCACCAGGCGCTCGCGGGCTTCGGCGGAGCGGACCAGGGTGATGCGCAGCGGGCTCTGGTTGAAGGCGGTGGGGCCGTACTTGACCAGGTCGTAGATCGCCTGGACCTGCTCCTCGGTCACCGGCTCGTCGGTGAAGGTGTTCGCGGTACGGGCCTCGCGGAACAGCAGGTCCTGGGCGGTGGGGTCAAGAACGAGAGACATGCGTGACTTCCTCAGGTGCGCGTCCGGTCCGGGGGTGTGACCGGCTGACGGACCCGACCTTACGCAAGCGAAGTTCAACGTTCAACAAAAAGCGGGGTGTGGTGATCCGCTTCACAGCACCCCGCTCTTGCCTACTCGCCCTCTTCCTGGGCCTCTTCCTCGGCGAGCGCCGCGTCCAGCCGGGCCCGTGCGCCCTCCAGCCAGCGCCGACACACCTTGGCCAGCTCCTCGCCGCGCTCCCACAGCGCCAGGGACTCCTCCAGCGTCGTGCCGCCCGCCTCCAGCCGCCGCACGACCTCGATCAACTCGTCCCGCGCCTGCTCGTACGAGAGCGCCTCATCCACCTTGCCGGTCATCCACCCATCCCTAGACATCAGACATCAGACATCGACACGTACCGTGAACTCACCCTCGGCGACCCGCGCCCGCAGCGCCTCGCCCTCCGCGACCTCCTCCGGGTCGCGCACCACATGACCGTCGGCCTTCTGCAGCACCGCGTAGCCGCGCTTGAGGGTGGCGGCGGGGGAGAGGGCCACCACGCGCGCGTGCGTGTGCGTCAGCTCCGAGTCGGCGCGGTCCAGGAGGTGGCCGAGGGTGCGCCGGCCGCGGTCCAGCAGGGAGGCCACGTGGTCGGCGCGCTCATCGATCATCCGGTGCGGATCCTCTATCGAGGGCCGCGCCAGGGCGTGCGCCAGGCCCCGCTGCTCCCGCTCCACCAACGCCTCCACGCACCGCCGGGCCCGGTCCCGCAGCATCCGCACCCGCTCGAACTCCTCACCGACGTCCGGTACGACCTTCTTGGCCGCGTCGGTCGGCGTGGAGGCGCGCAGGTCGGCGACGTGGTCGAGCAGCGGGTTGTCCGGCTCGTGCCCGATGGCCGACACGACGGGCGTACGGCACTGAGCCACCGCCCGTACGAGCTGCTCGTCGGAGAACGGCAGCAGGTCCTCCACGCTGCCGCCGCCCCGCGCGACGATGATCACGTCCACGTCCTCGATCGCGTCCAGCTCCTTCACGGCCTGCACGACCTGCGGGACGGCGTGCACGCCCTGTACGGGGACGTTGCGCACCTCGAAGCGGACGGCGGGCCAGCGATGGCGGGCGTTCTCCAGCACGTCCCGCTCCGCGGCGGAGGCGCGTCCGCAGACCAGCCCGATCAGCTGAGGCAGAAACGGCAGCGGCTTCTTCCGCTCCGGCGCGAACAGCCCCTCGGCCGCGAGCGTCTTCTTCAGCTGCTCAAGGCGGGCCAGCAGTTCACCGACGCCCACGGGCCTTATCTCGGCGGCCCGCAGCGAGAGCTGCCCGCGCGGCGCGTACCACTCCGGCTTCGCCAGGACGACCACGCGGGCGCCCTCACCGACGACGTCGGCGACCGCGTCGAACACCTGTCGGTAGCAGGTCACGCTCACGGAGATGTCGTGCGACGGATCCCGCAGGGTCAGGAACACGACCCCGGCACCCGGCCGCCGCGACAACTGCGTGATCTGCCCCTCGACCCACACGGCCCCGAGCCGCTCGATCCAGCCCCCGATCAGCCGCGAGACCTCACCGACGGGGAGCGGCGCTTCGGGCGACGTGTTCACAGCCATGCGGCGAGCGTAGTGGCCGGTACTGACATACCGCCGTGCCGGTGTCGGACATAGTGACCGGTTTCCCCTGAAGGGGACGGGCACGCGATCTCGGGCCCGCCGAACGCACCCTTACGATGGGTCCCATGACCGCTTCGCCTGGCCGCCGTGTCCTGCTCGCCGCCCCCCGGGGCTACTGCGCCGGTGTGGACCGTGCCGTGATCGCCGTCGAGAAGGCCCTGGAACAGTACGGGGCCCCGATCTACGTCCGGCACGAGATCGTCCACAACAAGTACGTCGTGCAGACCCTGGAGAAGAAGGGCGCCATCTTCGTCGAGCGGACGGAGGAGGTGCCGCCGGGCAACATCGTGATGTTCTCGGCGCACGGCGTCGCCCCGGTCGTGCACGAGGAAGCCAGGCAGGGCCGCCTCACCACCATCGACGCGACCTGCCCGCTGGTCACCAAGGTCCACAAGGAAGCCCTCCGCTATGCGGGCGAGGACTACGACATCCTCCTGATCGGCCACGAGGGCCACGAAGAGGTCATCGGCACCTCCGGCGAGGCCCCCGACCACATCCAGCTGGTCGACGGCCCCGAGGACGTCGCCAAGGTCACGGTCCGCGACGAGTCAAAGGTCGTCTGGCTGTCCCAGACCACCCTCTCCGTGGACGAGACCATGGAGACCGTCGACGCCCTGAAGACGAAGTTCCCGGGACTCGTCTCCCCGCCCAGCGACGACATCTGCTACGCCACCCAGAACCGCCAGCTCGCCGTGAAGCAGATGGGCGCCGAGGCCGAGCTGGTCATCGTGGTCGGCTCGCGCAACTCCTCCAACTCCAAGCGGCTCGTCGAGGTCGCCAAGCTCGCCGGCTCCCGCGAAGCCTTCCTGGTGGACTTCGCCAGCGAGATCGACGAGGCCTGGCTGGAGGGCGTCACCACGGTCGGCGTCACCTCCGGCGCCTCCGTCCCGGAGGTCCTGGTCGAGGAGGTCCTTGAGTGGCTCGCCGAGCGGGGCTACGGCGACGTCGAGATCGTCAAGGCGGCCGAGGAGTCGATCACCTTCTCGCTGCCCAAGGAACTCCGCCGTGAGCTGCGCGACGAGGCGGCCGCCCTGGTCGCCGAGCGCGGCGGATCGGGTACGTCGGACGCGTGACCGTCCGTACATCCGGGGCGTGACTGTCAGTCGCCCGACGTAACGTGGAGCCATGCAGATCTTCGGCGTGGACATCGGCGGATCCGGGATCAAGGGCGCTCCCGTGGACCTGGACAAGGGCGACCTGGCCCAGGAGCGGTGCAAGGTGCTCACCCCGCGCCCGGCGACGCCCGAGAGCGTGGCCGACGGGGTGAAGCAGGTCGTCGACCACTTCGGCTGGACGGGCCCGGTGGGCCTGACCTTCCCCGGAGTGGTCACCGGCGGCGCCACGGTCCGTACGGCGGCCAACGTCGACAAGAGCTGGATCGACACGGACGCGCGCGCCCTGTTCAGCGACCGGCTGGGCGGCCTGCCGGTGACCGTGGTCAACGACGCGGACGCGGCGGGCGTCGCCGAGATGCAGTTCGGCGCCGGCCAGGGCCGCAAGGGCACCGTCATCCTGCTCACCTTCGGCACCGGCATCGGCAGCGCCGTCTTCATGGACGGCACCCTCGTGCCCAACACCGAACTGGGCCACCTGGAGCTGAACGGCCACGACGCCGAGACGCGGGCCTCCAGCAAGGCCAAGGAGGACGGCGAGCTGAGCTGGGAGCGCTGGGCCCGCCGCGTACAGAAGTACCTCGCGCACGTCGAGATGCTCTTCTCGCCCGAGCTGTTCATCCTCGGCGGCGGGGTGAGCCGCAAGGCGGACAGATTCCTGCACCTCATCGACGGCGTCCAGGCCGAGATCGTGCCCGCCCAGCTGCAGAACAACGCGGGGATCGTCGGAGCGGCGATGCGCGCGGCGCACGACCACGCGGGATAGCGGAGCGGTGCTCAGGTGCGGCGCCTGCGGGCCCGCACCCACAGCACCCGGCGCACGAGCACGATCACTCCCGAGATCAGCGTCCCCCCGTACAGCCAGCCAGCCTGCGTGGCGAGCCCGGTGACCAGCCCCACCAGCCGGCCGAGCAGACCCCCGCTGCCGTCGACGGCGGGGAAGAGCCCCACCGCGAAGGCGATCGGTACGACAACGGGCGCGGTGAGCACATCACTGCCCCGCACCCACAGGGCGGTCAGCACGCACACCGGCAGGAACAGCACCCCGTACAGCGTCAGCGACGAACCGAACAGCAGCTGGTCCAGTAAGCCGAGCAGGAACATCACGACCGTGCAGAACAGCCCCCCGCCGAGCCCGGTGAGCCGGGGGCCCGGCACCGGACCGGGGGGCACCGGCCGGGCGGTCCGTACCGGCCGCGCCCCCCGCTGCGCACCCGGCGCGGGCCTGCGCTCACCAGCCGGCCGCCGTGCCTGCGGCGGCAGCGGCGGGCGGGGTGTGCCGCGGCGTGGTCCGTGGTTCGGGGGTCGCGTCCTGTGATACTCCACTGGACCAACCTAGGTCGGTTAATGTGCCGAATCGCCCCTCAGACACGCCGATGAGGAGAGCTTGGCCAGGCGTTCGACGCTCCCGTGAGCCCACCACCGCCGACGCCGTAGACTGGTGGATCGGTCAGTGTCTCTGGCCCCTGGCAGCCCCTGGCCCCTCTCATCTACGGGAAGTCGCAACGTGTCGCTCACGATCGGAATCGTCGGCCTGCCGAATGTCGGCAAGTCGACCCTGTTCAACGCCCTGACCAAGAACGACGTGCTGGCGGCCAACTACCCATTCGCCACGATCGAGCCGAACGTCGGCGTGGTCGGCGTCCCCGACCCCCGCCTCGCCCAGCTGGCGTCGGTCTTCGGCTCCGAGCGACTCCTTCCGGCCACGGTCGACTTCGTCGACATCGCCGGCATCGTGCGCGGCGCCTCCGAGGGCGAGGGCCTGGGCAACAAGTTCCTCGCGCACATCCGCGAGTCCGACGCGATCTGCCAGGTCATCCGCGCCTTCAAGGACGAGAACGTCGTGCACGTCGACGGCAGGGTCTCGCCCAAGGAGGACATCGAGACGATCAACACCGAGCTGATCCTCGCCGACCTCCAGACCATCGAGAAGGTCCTGCCGCGCCTGCAGAAGGAGTCGCGGATCAAGAAGGACGTCGCGCCCAAGGTCAAGGCCGTCGAGGAGGCCAAGGAGATCCTGGAGAAGGGCGACACGCTCTTCGCGCACGGCATCGTCCAGGGCACCGAGCGCAACGAACTCCTCCACGACCTGCACCTGCTCACGACGAAGCCCTTCCTCTACGTCTTCAACGTCGACGAGGACGAGCTGATCGACGAGGACTTCAAGAACGAGCAGCGCGCCCTGGTCGCCCCGGCCGAGGCGATCTTCCTGAACGCCAAGCTGGAGGCCGACCTCGCCGAGCTGGACGAGGAGGAGGCCCTTGAGCTGCTGGAGTCCGTCGGCCAGCACGAGCCGGGCCTGGCCACCCTCGCCCGCGTCGGCTTCGACACCCTCGGCCTGCAGACCTACCTGACGGCCGGCCCCAAGGAGTCCCGCGCCTGGACGATCAAGAAGGGCGCCACGGCCCCCGAGGCGGCCGGTGTGATCCACACCGACTTCCAGAAGGGCTTCATCAAGGCCGAGGTCATCTCCATCGCCGACCTGCTCGAAGCGGGCTCGGTCGCCGAGGCCCGCGCCAAGGGCAAGGCCCGCATGGAGGGCAAGGAGTATGTGATGCAGGACGGGGACGTGGTGGAGTTCCGCTTCAACGTGTAACAAGCGCGCAGGTCAGAAGGGGCCGGCTCCTCGGGAGCCGGCCCCTTCGTCCGTGCCGACGTGCTCGGTGGGTAAGCCCCAGGACCAAAGTTGACACGGGGTTCCCCGATCCGTAATGTTCTCCGGGTTGTCCGACGTGAGCGCCGACTCCGGTCGGTCCCCGGACAGCCATTCCGCAAGTATCAGCCAGCAATCGGCGACCCGTCGTCGTGTGCTTCGGCGTGCATATTTGCGAAATGAGGAATCCGCGTTCGAAAGGACGCAGCCCCCGATTAGCTCGGGAGCCGGGAATCCGCTAAAGTCTCACTCGTCGGAACGGCCCAACAGCCGGGAAGACAAACCCGCCGACCGGGAATCGGACGCCGAAAGGATCTGATAGAGTCGGAAACACCGAAGGGAAGCCCGGAGGAAAGCCCGAGAGGGTGAGTACAAAGGAAGCGACCGTTCCTTGAGAACTCAACAGCGTGCCAAAAATCAACGCCAGATATGTTGAT
>NZ_JBIAWE010000012.1:0-318891 GCF_042895235.1 Streptomyces sp. NPDC001410 | reverse complement strand
GACTGAAGTCGTGGCGGATCTTCCGCAGGGCACGATGCAGCCCGAATCGAATGTCGTCAATCGCCGCAGCCGTCCTCACCCTGGAGCGGCAGCGCTGAAAAGGCTCAATGAAAGAGACTGTTCCCATGAGTGAAAACCTCCCCTCCTGCCCCGAATGCTCCGGTACGTACACCTACGAGATGGGCGCACTCCTCGTCTGTCCCGAATGCGGCCACGAGTGGTCGACGTCCGAGGGATCGGCCGACGCGGGCGGTGACCGGGTGATCAAGGACGCGGTCGGCAACGTGCTCGCCGACGGCGACGCCGTGACCGTGGTGAAGACGCTCAAGGTCAAGGGCAGCCCGACCGGCATCAAGGCGGGCACCAAGGTGCGCAACATCCGGCTCGTCGACGGCGTGGACGGCCACGACATCGACTGCAAGGTCGACGGGTTCGGCGCCATGCAGCTGAAGTCCAGCGTGGTCAAGAAGGTCTGAACCGGCTCACCGCGCCTGTGGCGACCGCCTCCTCGGCGCGGGTTCGGTTCTGCCGCTGCCGCGCGCGAGGATGGGTCGCATGTTCGTGACGAGTGCGTGGATGCGATGGCGAGTGGTCCGGCCGGTGGGGCCGTGCTGCGCCGGGGAGGGGACGGCACGGTGAGTACGCCGCTCTACCAGATGAAGGCCGAGTTCTTCAAAACGCTCGGCCACCCGGCCCGCATACGCGTCCTGGAACTGCTGAGTCGGCGCGAGCACGCGGTCGCGGAGATGCTGCCCGAGGTGGGGATCGAGCCCGCGCACCTGTCCCAGCAGCTGGCCGTGCTGCGGCGGGCCAACCTGGTGCGGACCCGCAAGGAGGGCTCGAACGTGTACTACTCGCTGACCAGCCCGGAAGTGGCGGAACTGCTGCGGGTGGCGCGCACGATCCTGTCGGGCGTGCTGGCGGGACAGGCGGAACTGCTCGCCGACCTGCAGGCGGCCCAGTCGGAGGGGAAGCAGCCGTCGTAGCGCCGAGACCATGTCCATCCCCGTGATCCCGCCGCCGATGACGACGGCATGGGCACCGCTCGCGGTGTCCGTGCCGTTCATGAGTCCGCTCCTTCACGCTCTGCGCCGGCGTCCGCGACGAGGTCTGTGACGGGGTCGTGGCGGATCCGCTCGGCGGGCATGCCCATGGCGGCCAGGACGTCTGCCACGGCACCGACCATGGCGGGCGGGCCCGCCAGGCACGCCACGTGCCGAGACCAGTCGCCGTGGCGGGCCACGGCCTCGGCCACCGTCGCGTCCTGACCGGTCCCCGGTCCCCGGGTGATCACGGGGATCACGCGCAGCCAAGGACACCGCCGCTCCAGTGCGGCCACGGCCGGCAAGTCGTACAGGTCGTCGGGCCGGCGGACGCCGAGGAAGAGATGGACGGCGCGGCCGGGTTCACGGCGGGCGGCCAGATCCTCGAGCAGGGCCCTGAGCGGCGCCCACCCGGTACCGCCCGCCACGAGCAGGACGTCGCGGGCGGCGGCGGATTCACCGTCGGCTGTCAGCCGGCCCCGCGCCGGGCCCAGGCGCAGCGTGTCACCCACGCGGGTGTGCTCCACCAGCGCCTCGCTGAGCCCGCCCCGGGCGGTGCACCGCACGTGGAACTCCAGCTCCGTGTCGGGCCGGGGCGCGCAGGCCAGGGAGTAGTGCCGCCAGGTCTGCGGGAGCAGCGGTGACTCCAGGGCGGCGTACTGCCCGGCCCGGTAGGGGTACGGCTCGGACGTTCGGACGCGGAGGACGGCGAGGTCGGGGCGACGCCGCTCGTGCGCGCAGACCACGCCGTTCCAGTAGAGCGGTTCGGCCACCGCCGCCTCCGCACCGTCGACCATGGCCGCGACGGCGAACCCCAGCATCCGCAGCCAGGCCCCCTCCAGCTCCTGGCTCCACCGCTCGCCCGCGTGGCGGCGCAACGCCTCGCACAGCGCCTGCTCGAACGTCTCGTAGTGCGCCGCACGCACCCCGAGCTTGCGGTGATCACTGCCCAACTGACGTAAGAAGGCGGCTACTTCGGCAGGACGGTGCAGATGGTCGATCAAGTACGTGAAGATCCTGGCGAGATGGGCCTGCTGGAACTCCATCGAGTCGGGGAACAGCGACCGCAGGTAGGGACGCCGCTCGAACATCGCCGTATACAGGTGGGCGATCAACTCGTCGAAAGGCGTGACCAGGTGCAGGTCCCGCAGGATCACCCGCTGGTCGGCCACGCCGTCGTACGCCTCCCCGGTCCTGGGCGAAGCGGCTCCGCCTGTCCTCGACGACGGCCCGGCCGCCAGCAGCCGACGGCGCAGCCGCATCGCCTCGTGCCGCGCCAACAGGGCGTGATAGTCCTCGCGCAGCGGGCCCGCCGCGCCGCCTCCCGTGTCAGGTGCCGGCGCCATCAGCGGCTCCCCACACAGGCGCCGCACGCGTACAGAGCAAGGCGCGGCAGACGCGGGAACCGGGGCGGTCGGAGCGGACGGGGTGGGCACGGCATCGGCACGGCTCCTGTCGGAAATGGGCGTGAACATCTCGCACAGCCGAAAAGGCACGCCAGTAAAACACTTGTGTGAAATGCCCCATGGGCCCCGGTCTCCAGGGCCGAACGGCCCTAGCCGCCATCCGCTCCGTGCGGACACGGTGACCGACCTACGCAACCGTAGGTTTCACGCAACACCGACAACTGGAGCCTCGACCCATGCCCCCTGCCCGTCTCACCTGGACCGACGCCGAACTCCTGATCGCGCTGGAAGAGGTGGTGGAGCGCGAACTCAACCGGCACCTGAGCGTGTTCAAGGAGTGGATGCCGCACGAGTACGTGCCGTGGAGCCAGGGCCGGGACTTCGACGGACCGCTGGGCGGCGAGCCCTGGTCACCGGAGCAGTCGCCCCTCACCGAGGTCGGCCGCGTCGCGCTGGTGGTGAACCTGCTGACCGAGGACAACCTGCCCAGCTACCACCACGAGATCGCCACCCTCTTCGGGCGCGACGGCGCCTGGGGCACCTGGGTGCACCGCTGGACCGCCGAGGAGGCCCGGCACTCCATGGTGCTGCGCGACTACCTCCTCGCCACCCGCGCCGTCGACCCGGCCGCCCTGGAACAGGCCCGGATGACGCACATGAGCGCGGGCTTCGTCTCCGACAACCGGCACTCGCCCCTGCATACCGTGGCCTACGTCGCCTTCCAGGAACTGGCCACCCGCATCTCCCACCGCAACACCGGTCACCTGTCCGGCGACCCGGTCTGCGACCGCATGCTGGCCCAGGTGGCCAAGGACGAGAACCTTCACATGCTCTTCTACCGCAACCTGCTCATGGCCGCCCTGGAACTCGCCCCGGACCAGGCGATGCGGGCCATCGCCGAGGTGGTGACCGCCTTCAGGATGCCGGGCCACGGGATGCCGGGCTTCGAGCGGGCGGCGGCGCGGATCGCCCTCGGCGGCGTCTACAACCTGCGCGTCCATCACGACGACGTGCTCCAGCCGGTGCTCCGCCATCTCAGGGTCCTGGACATCGCCGGCCTCGGCCCGGACGGCCTGAAAGCCCAGGAAGAGCTGGGAGCGTTTCTGGAGAGCCTGGATACACAGGCCGCCCGGTTCGAGGAGCGTCGAGCCGCGATCCTGGCCCGGCGCGAGGCAGCAGCGGGCTGAGAACCGGACACGCACGCACGGAAAATCGGCACAAAAGAACCCCCCTGACCGCGTTTCCGCAGGTCAGAGGGGTCATACGCTGTGGAGCCTAGGGGAGTCGAACCCCTGACATCCGCCATGCAAAGACGGCGCTCTACCAACTGAGCTAAGGCCCCGGGAAGGGAAGCGTCAGCCGGATCTTGCGTTCCGGCGGGCGCCGCAGACCAGAGTACCGGGTCACCCCCCGTATCCCGCAAAAAGATTGGGGGTCCCCGCGGATGACCACTCTCCGTAAGATGCTCGTCGTGGTTCGCTACAGCGAACCGCGGATTTTTTGGGGAAGCGATGGGGAGACGCAATGGACGCCGCACAGCAGGAAGCGACCGCGAGAGCGCGGGAGCTGCAGCGGAACTGGTACGGGGAGCCGTTGGGGGCGCTCTTCCGTAAGCTCATCGACGATCTCGGGCTCAACCAGGCCCGTCTCGCGGCGGTACTGGGCCTGTCGGCCCCGATGCTGTCGCAGCTGATGAGCGGCCAGCGCGCCAAGATCGGCAATCCCGCGGTGGTCCAGCGGGTGCAGCTGCTGCAGGAGCTGGCGGCACAGGTCGCGGACGGCAGCGTCAGCGCGGCCGAGGCGACCGACCGGATGGACGAGATCAAGAAGTCCCAGGGGGGATCCGTGCTCAGCAACACCACGCACACCACGAGCGGTTCGGGGGCGCCGACGGTCAAGCGCGTGGTGCGCGAGATCCAGTCGCTGCTGCGCTCGGTGGCCGCCGCCGGCGACATCATCGAGGCCGCCGACACCCTCGCCCCGAGCCACCCCGAACTGGCAGAGTTCCTCCGGGTCTACGGCGCCGGCCGCACCTCGGACGCGGTCGCGCACTACCAGTCCCACCAGAACTGACCCCTGGGCCCGGTTCCTCGGAGGGGGTCCGAGGCCGGGCTCAGGGTCGTAAGAGGGGGGATACAGGGGGCACAGGGGGTAGACGGGGTAGAGGGGAAACGCGTGGCTAGGGGGAGGAGCGGCGAACTGTCATGGGTGAGGTCTTCGCCGGCCGGTACGAGCTGGCCGACCCGATCGGGCGTGGCGGCGCGGGCGCGGTGTGGCGTGCCTGGGACCACCGGCGCCGGCGCTATGTGGCCGCCAAGGTGCTCCAGCAGCGTGACGCCCACTCGCTGCTGCGCTTCGTACGGGAACAGGCGCTGCGCATCGACCACCCCCATGTCCTCGCCCCGGCCAGCTGGGCCGCCGACGACGACAAGGTCCTGTTCACCATGGACCTGGTCGGGGGCGGCTCGCTGGTCCACCTCGTCGGCGACTACGGACCGCTGCCGCCGGCGTACGTGTGCCTCCTGCTCGACCAGCTCCTGTCGGGGCTCTCCGCGGTGCACGCGGAAGGGGTCGTCCACCGGGACATCAAGCCCGCCAACCTGCTGCTCGAAGCCACCGGCACCGGCCGGCCGCGGCTCAGGCTGTCCGACTTCGGCATCGCCATGCGGTTCGGTGAACCACGGCTGACGGAGACCAACCTCGTGGTGGGGACGCCCGGTTACCTGGCGCCCGAGCAGATGCTGGGCGCCGACCCGGACTTTCCCGCCGACCTGTTCGCCGTGGGTCTGGTCGCCCTGTATCTGCTCGAAGGTGCCAAGCCCGACGCCAAGGCGCTGGTGCAGTACTTCATGGAGCACGGAACTCCCGGCCCGCCCAAGGGAGTTCCCGAGCCGCTGTGGCAAGTCGTCGCCACCCTGCTCCAGCCCGATCCGACGGCCCGTTTCCGCACCGCCACGGGAGCGCGCAAGGCGCTCGCCTCCGCCGCCGAACTCCTGCCGGAGCCCGGCCCCGACGACGAGTTGATCGAGATATTCGACCAACTCGGGCCGCTGCCCTCCGGGTTCGGCCCCGACGGCCCGCTCAAGCGCGCGTCCGGAGTCCGGGTACGGGAAGCACAGTCGGCCACGGACACCGACAGCACCGAGAGACCGGCAGCCGACCCCCGCCTGAGCGACAGCGACTCGCAGCACTCCGCGCTTCCCCCGATGTCGGACACCGGCAGCTTCCACCTCCCGCCCCCGCAGCCGACCCCGAGCCCCCAGCCGTACGCCCAGCAGGCACACCCCGGCGCCCAGCCCGGCCTGCCACCCGCCCCGGCAGCCCCTGTGCCCCCGGTCCCGCAGGCGCAGCCGCGCGTCGACACCTCCACCGCTTCGTACACCGCGCAGGACCCGCGGATTCCGCCTCGCGCGCAGCCGACAGGAACACCCCGCGCGCACGGCCGCCGGGCCCGCCGCGCCGCCCGCCGCCCCGGCCCCCCGGCCAAGGCGGCGATCCCGATCCTGCTTCTGGCGCTGGCCTGCTACGCCGTGGGCTTCTGGGCACTGACCCGCGTCTGAGCCCGCCGGGCCACCACGGTCCACACGCCCAGCACCAGCAGCAGCGCGGTCCCGGTACCGATCCCCCCGACGGCGAGCGCCCGCATCGCGGTGTCACCGCCGCCGGTGCTCCCGGTCGCCGCCGCCCGGTCCTGCGCCGTGAGCGTGAAGACGTCGTCCGGCACGGGTCGCCCGGCGTACCGGGGCCCGCTCTGCGCCTGCCCGTCGAGCCGTACCCGCAGCGTCACGTCGAACGGCCCCTGCCCGAAGGTGTCGGCCATCTGCTTGCTGAGGTGCACGACCAGGTAGTAGTCACCGGCGAATCGCATCGCGTTCTCCCCGGTGAGCACGGCGTACCGGTTGGCGTACTCGACCGGCGGCAGCGGTGCGAGGGCGACGGGCTTGCGGGTGCCGGTGTAACCGAGGGAGGTGTCGTCGACGAGCCCGCGGACCGGGTTGTACAGCGACAGGTTCAGGGCGCCGCCGACATAGCCGTGGCCGCTCGTGGAGCCGTCCAGTTCGGCGACGGCGTGCACCCGGCGGCCCCAGTCGACCGGCACCTTGTAGAAGAGGGTCCGCCCCGGGGTGACGCGGGTCCGCCAGACCCCTTCGCCCAGCAGGCGAGCGGTGCTGAAGCCGGTGCCGCCGGTCCGGTCGCGGGGGTCACCGGCGAGGGGCTCGGGGGAGGCGGAGTCCCAGGCCCGGGGCGCGGTGGTGGGCCCGGCCTTCGCCAGGCGGGGTTCCGTGACCGGCTTGATCTCCAGGTACCACGGCTGTGCCTGGTCCGCCGTACCGGAGTCGACGCGTTCCACGAGTACGTAGTACGTCCCCGCGCCCGGGCACAGCGTCCGGCCGGGCTCGCGCTCGGCCAGGGCCGTGACCGGACGGGGGCTCCGTGCGGCGCCGAAGCTGGCGGCGGCGTTGGAGCAGGAGCCGCCCGAGGCGTCCTGGACCGATACACGGATGCCGTCGGTGGCCGTGACCGTGGCGTCGGCGGGGGGTACGGCGGTGACGGGGACGTACGCCGTGGTGGTCGCGGTGGCGAGGTCGAGGCGGTAGAAGCGCCTGCCGTTCCTGGGCAGGGAGCTGCGGTAGGTCCGGCCGGGCTCCAGCCGTGGGGCGCCGGCGGGGCTCGTCGCGCCGGTGACCGGCAGGGCATCCGGAGCGAAGGCGTACGTCCCCGGCTCGCCGGCTGCCGCGATCCCGCCCGGCAGCGCGGCCACGGCGCACAGGACAGCGGTCACGACCGCCCGGCCGCCCCACCACCACGTCGTACGCCCTCGCCCCCGCACGTGCCACCCCTCTGTCGCCGCGTACCCGACCGTGGCCCATCCTTCCCCGGGCGCCCCTGCGCCATCCGTGGAATCCGTACGGCCGTCCGAAACACCCGCCCCGTCCGTCCCCGTGTCCGAGCGCCCCGCAGGAACGCCTACACCACCCGTCGAGCACCCGCAACACGAGCCGTGGCGGGGGACCCGCCCGGACAACACAAAACCCCGACCGCGCAGGCGGCCGGGGTCTGATCAGATTCTGGATCGGTACTCACGAACCCGTGGGCACGGAGTCAGTCGCCTCCGTCCACAGATCCTGCTCGGCGCGATCCGCCTGGATCTGGCGGTACACGAGGAGCCCGCCGATGGCGGCCAGTGCGACCAGGAGCAGCTTCTTCACCGCGCGACCTCGTCTTTCCTTGACGTAGGGGACCTCTGGCGCCCGACTATACACACCGACCGATATCGATCGGTGACCTGCGTCGACCCCCAACTCCCGCCCCCGGAAGCGCAATAGACCAGGTCGGCGCCGCTCCGATCGGAGGGTGATCACACCCCCACGGACCGTGACTTTTGCTCCCCCTTCGCACTCCCTCACCTGGTTTTGACGGCATTCCGACCCTCTTGCGTCCATCCGAGTGGTGTTCATCAGAACATCGACGCGCCACGGGCGGAGGTCCACCACTTCGCGAACCTCATACACATCATGAGGAAAGTACGCAAATCGCCCAACCCGAAAGTGAGGGGCCATGACCCAGAACAAGGTCATGAAGCTGTGGACCGCCATCGTCACCGCCTTCCTCGCGCTGTGCACGGCGCTCGGACTCGCCACCACCACCGCCACCGCCGCGACGGCCGCGCCCCGGACCGAGAGCCCGCAGGCCACCACCGCGCAACGGACGGTCCCGACGATCCCGGCGATGCACCACTGGTCCTGGTCCCATGGCAAGTCCCTGCCCCCCACGATGAAGCAGCGGATCGGGGCCGAGGCCCACGGAAAGTCCCCCGGCTGCCGGCACCGCCCCCTCGACGAGACGGAAGCGCAGACGGACCCGGCGACCCAGTCCACGGAACCCCTCACGTCCTGAGCCGCGCGGCAGCACGCAGGACCGCAGACGTTTCGACATGACGGCGACTTGCGTACGCACCAGTCGACACGAACAGACCCCCGGCCGGGCCCCGGCCGGGGGTCTTGCGCGTTTCACGGGACCACGACCGCCAAGTCGTCAGGTCCTCTTCAGGAGTCGTAGCCTGGACGCGTGCCCAGGGCCTACGAGGAGATCGCGGACGACAGGCCGCACGGGCGCGACACGTTCGTACGGCGTCCTCGCACCCGGATGCTGCGCGACGGCGGCCGTCACCAGTGGGAGAAGGACCGGGCCCGGCAGCCCCGGACCACCCGGGCCGCGACCGGCGCCACGGAGCACGACACCGGTCTGGTGCCGGCTGATCTCGTCTTCCTCGCGCGCTACCGCACGATCGAGGCACCCGGCCCGCTGGCCGAGGTCTTCGGCGTGCCGGAGGGCACGGCGCTCCTCGAACGCAGCTACCGCACCCGGGTCGCGGCGGAGACGGCCCCCTTCAGCCTCGTCACCTCTTATCTCCTGCATGCCGTGGCGGCGGCCAACCCCGACCTCCTGGACGTGTCCAAGGAGCCCTGGCCCGGCGGCACCCACCACCAGCTCGCCACCGTGGGCGTGGAGATCGACCGCGTCGAGGAACGTTTCACCGCGCGTCCGCCGACCCCGGAGGAGACCCGGGAGCTGGAGCTGCCGGCCGGCACGGCGGTGATCCTGGTCCGGAAGACCTCGTACGACACCCGCGGCCGCGTCGTGGACGTCTCCGACGTCGTCCTGCCCGGCGACCGTACGGAACTGCTCTTCACCACTCGTCTGGAAAGGTGGTGAATGCCGCCGTGCCCCGGCGCATCACCGTAGTCACCGCTGTCCACGCCCCGTCCGCCCGCTTCCTGCCGGAGGCCTACAAGTCCCTGTGCGAGCAGTGGCTTCCGGACGGCTGGGAGTGGGACTGGGTGATCCAGGAGGACGGCACGACGGACGCGGTCCGCCCCTACGTCCCGGACGACGAGCGGGTGAGCTTCCGTCAGGGCCGGCCGGGCGGGCCCGGTGTCGCCCGCACGATCGCGCTGGCGCACGCCGACGGGGAGTACGTGAAGGTCCTGGACGCCGACGACCAGCTCCCGCCCGGCGCCCTCGCCCGCGACCTGGCCGTGCTGGAGGCGGACCGCACGATCGGCTGGACCACCTCCCGGGTCCTGGACCTGCTGCCCGGCGGCACCACGGCCGGCTTCCCCGGCGACCCGGACGACGGCCCGGTCGAGCGCGGGGCCGTCCTGCGCTTCTGGAAGGAGAACGGGTTCCGGGCCCAGGTGCATCCGGCGACGCTCTTCGTCCGCCGGGACCTGCTGACGGCCCTGGGCGGCTGGATGGCCCTGCCCGCCTCCGAGGACACGGGCCTGCTGCTGGCGCTCAACGCGGTCAGCCGCGGCTGGTTCTCGGCCGAGGTGGGGCTGCTGTACCGGAAGTGGGAGGGGCAGGCGACCGGGCAGGCCTCGCATGTCGACCCGGCCGAGCGGGCGGCGCGCATGGCCGTGGCAGAGGCCAGGGCGCGGGCGCTGGCGGACTTCGGGTGGACCTACCCCGCCGGTGGCTGACCGGGGCCCGCTCCGTCTCGTCCGGTGAGCACGATGGCCTGCGAGGGGCATTTCTCGGCCGCCTCGCGCACCTGCGGATCGTCCCCGGACTCTTCCCGGCCGGGCCGGACCACGCCGTACTCGTCCTCGAACGCGAACACGGACGGGGCCCGGTGCGCGCACTCGGCGGAGCCGTAGCACACGGAGCGCTCGACGAAGACCTTCATACGTCCTCCAGCCTCGAGTGACTTTCAGGACGTCACTGCCCTGTGGGCCGCCCGGTGAACCGGTGGATCCTAGCCGCGCTGCGGCGCGCCCGCGGCGGCGAGCCAGTGGGCGACCCGGCGGACCGTCGGTTCGTCGAGCCGGTCGACCAGCGCCCGCACCGCCTCGGCGTCCTCGGGGGAGAGGTCGTACAGCCCCGCCTTGCTCAGGCCTGCCATGAGCACCTGGTGGCGGCGGTCCGACATGCGCTCGGCCAGCTTGGCCGGCTCCTCGGGGCCTGCCGGGGACACCTCGGGCGCGGACGGCCTGGCGGCCGGGGTGTCGAACCGGTGCCAGGTGCCGTCCCGCGGGCCCCACACCGCGACCGTCACGTCGTCTCCGCGCGCGCGTACGGTCTGGGCCATGTCTCCCACGGCGTACAGCACGGGGGCTCGGTCGGGGGACTCCGCGCCCAGCCGCCAGGAGGCCTGGGAGGGCTGGTAGAACATCGCGACCCAGCGCGGGGTACCGGGAGGTTGCGGGCAATCAGGACGATTCACCATGGCACTCACCCCTTCAGGAACGGCAGGCGGGCCGACCCTAGCTGACGGACCGTCAGGTTTCCAGGGCGATCCGCGGCACGCTTCTGGCCTCTTCACGGCCGGCATGGCACCCTGCCCGCGCCCCGTCCCCGACAGCACACGGAGCCGTCTCGGCAGAGGGAGACCGAAGATGAGCGGACTCGAAGAGGCAGTGCCCAGGGCCGCGGCGTCGGCGGCGCTGAGAAAGATCCACGCCGACCGTGCCCGCAGCGCGTACGACCGTGCCGTCGCCACCTGCCGCCACGCCGGCGTCACCCAGGAGGCCGCCCAGCTCGTGCCGACGAGCCCCGTCGGCAGGGCCGCGGCCGCGCTGCGGCTGTCGGCCGGATCGCTCGACGCGCTGGCGGCGAGTGCGCCCGATCCCGCGGCGGACGCCCGCTGCGCCCGGAACGCCGCCGCGGCGGCCGCCCTGGCGGCCCAGGTGGCCGCCTCGCGCGACACCACCGGCGCCGCCTCGGCCCTGCGCGCCGCCCTGACCGCCTCCCAGGCGGCGGCAACCGCCGCGGGCGGCCCGGCACCCGGCCGGAACGCGGCACTGAACGCCACGGCCGACGAGGCCGAACACCATGCCGTCGCCGCCGCCCGCACGGCGGGGTGGATCGTCTAGGAGGCGATCAGGCAATCGTCCAGGAGGTAGCGGTACCCGGCCCGTCCGGCACCGGCCCCTCCCCACGTGGGGGCCGGTGCCGAACGGAGCGGGTGTCGTCGATCCGTGCCGCGTCGGCGCGTCGGCGCGGACCGAAGTGCGTGTCCGTGATGTCGCTGGATGTCATCGATGTCGCCGGCGCTCTCGGGAAAGTTGACCGAGAACGTTCGGCGCCCTGGGTGTCTTTCCGAGCTCTGAGCCGGTGGCCTGTCCGGACGGTGTGTGATGCGGCGGACACCGCGTCGTGATCCTGCCATTTGTCGTCCACGACGAGGAGGTTCCGGTCTCCGGACCCCGACGTAACCGCAGGTCAGCCGTATAGGGTGAGTTTTCCGGTCCGGACGTTCAGACACGGGGGGAGTAAGGGGTGGGACCTTGGGTTCCGACTCAGGGGCACGCGTGGCCTTCGCCGAGCGTCTCGCGCTGCTCTACAAGGAGGCGGGCAACCCTCCCCTCAAGAGCGTGTCCGAGTCGGTCGTACGACTGCAGCGCGTGGACGAGCGCGGACGCCCCGTGCGGGTGTCCGCCCAGCGCATCAGCGACTGGCGGCGGGCCAAGAACGTACCGGCCCAGTTCGCCGCCCTCGCGGCCGTCCTGCAGATCCTGATCCCGGAGGCCCGGCGCGCCCGTCCCGTTCCCGTCTCCAGCGGCCTGTACGACCTCGCGCAGTGGCAGCGCCTGTGGGAGCGCGCGCTGGCCGATCCGGCCGGCGAGCGCCCCGCGGTGCCCCCGGAGGAGAACCGGCAGGCACCGGCCGAGGCCCCGCCCGTCGCCGGCGGTGTGTGCCCCTACCGGGGACTGGCCCCCTACCGCCAGGAGGACGCCCGCTGGTTCTTCGGGCGGGAGCGGAGCACAAAAACCCTCGTGGCCCAGCTGCGCGCGGCGGAGCGGTCGGGCGGCCTGATCATGCTGGTCGGCGCCTCGGGGGCCGGGAAGTCGTCGCTGCTGAACGCCGGCCTGGTGCCCGCGGTGGAGAGCGGTGCGCTCGGGGACGGCGGCGGCCGGCCGGGCGCCGTGCTCCAGTTCGTGCCGGGCGCCGATCCGCTCGGCGAGCTGACCCGCCGCATCCCGGAACTCGCCTCCCTCGCCGCGAAGGCGCGGCAGGCCGAGGAGGACGCCGCCGAGAACCCGGCTGCACCGGGATCCGACGCCCCGCACTTCGCCGAGGCGGTACGCGAGGCGGTCATGGCGTGGGCGCACCGGGAGACAGCGTCCAACGCGTCCAACGCACCGGACACCTCGGACGAGACCGCGTCCGGCGACGCCTCCACGGCCACCTCTGCCGCCGCCTCCACGGCCACCTCTGCCGCCGCCTCCACGGCGCCCCCGTCGGACGCGTCCCCCGCCACCCGCCCGGTCATCATCGTCGACCAGTTCGAAGAGACCTTCACCCTCTGCCCCGACGAACCCGACCGCCGCACCTTCCTCCAGTTCCTGCACGCGGCCTGCACCCCGCCCGCGGACTCGCCCGGCCCCGCGCCCGTCGTCGTGGTCCTCGGTATCCGCGCCGACTTCTACGAGCAGTGCCTGGTCTATCCGGAGCTGGCCGACGCGCTGCAGCACCGGCACATGGTGCTCGGGCCGCTGACCACGGCCGAGCTGCGCGAGGCGGTGACCGGACCCGCCAAGGCCGTGGGACTGGAGCTGGAGCCGGGGCTGGCCGAGCTGATCGTGCGGGAGGTGAGCGCCGACGGCCCGCGCGGCGCACACGACGCCGGAGTGCTCCCGCTCCTCTCCCACGCCCTGCTCGCCACCTGGCAGCGCCGCAAGTCGGGGCGGCTGACCCTGGCCGGCTACCGCGCGGCCGGCGGCATCCAGGGCGCGGTCGCGGCGACCGCCGAGCGCGCCTGGTCCAGCCTCGACCCCGCCGCCCGCACGGCCGCCCGGCTGCTCCTGCTGCGGCTCGTCCGGCTGGGCGAGGACACCCAGGCCACGCGCAGGCGCGGCACACGGCGCCAGCTGGCGCAGGAGGCGGCGGACCCCGGCAAGACCGAGGAGTCGCTCGAAGCCCTGGTCCGCGCCCGGCTGGTGACGCTCGACGCGGAGACCGTGGAGATCACCCACGAGGCGCTGCTGCACGCCTGGCCACGGCTGCGCCACTGGATCGACGAGGACCGCAGCGACCATCTGGTGCGCCAGCGGCTGGAGGAGGACGGCCACACCTGGGAGGACTCGGGCCGGGACAGCTCACTGCTCTACCGCGGCTCGCGCCTGGAGCAGGCCCGCGGCTGGGCGAAGTCCGCCGGGGACACCTATCTGACCCGCAGCGCGGTGCAGTTCCTGGCCGCCTCGGTCCGGCTGCGCAGGCGGACGGTCCTGATCAGCCGCGGGGCCGTGGCGGCGCTGGTCGTCCTCGCCGTGCTGGCCGCCGGTTCGGCGGTGGTGGCGTGGCAGCAGCGGGACGACGCCGTGTTCGAACAGGTGCTCGCGGAGGCGGACCGGGTCCAGCACACGGACCCCTCGCTGGCCGCCCAGCTCGACCTGGTGGCCCACCGCCTGCGGCCGGGCGACGAGGGGACGTACAGCCGCCTGATCTCGATCGTGAACGCGCCCCTGGCCACCCCCCTGCTCGGCCACACCGGCGCCGTCTACCTCACCTCCTTCAGCCCCGACGGCAAGACACTGGCCACGGCGAGCTACGACCGGACCGTCCGCCTGTGGAACGTCGCCGACCGCAGCCACCCCAAGGCGCTCGGCAAGCCCCTCACCGGACACACCAGCTGGGTGAGCAGCGCGGTCTTCAGCCCGGACGGACACACCCTGGCCAGCGCCGGCGACGACGGCACCATCCGGCTGTGGGACGTGCGCGACCCCGCCCACCCGGTACCGCTGGGCCGGCCCCTGACCGGCCACACGGGCACCATCTACCTGGTCGCCTTCAGCCCCGACGGACACACGCTGGCCTCCGCGAGCGAGGACCGCACCGTCCGCCTGTGGAACGTCGCCGACCCGAGCCGGCCCAGGCAGCTGCGCACGCTGGGCGGCCACACGGCGGCGGTGCGCTGCGTGGCGTTCAGCCCCGACGGGCGCACCCTCGCGGCGGGCGGCGACGACGACACGATCCGGCTGTGGAACACCGCCGATCCGGGGCACCCCAAGGCCCTGCCCACGGTGCTGAGCGGCCACACGGACATCGTCCACTCGGTGGCCTTCAGCCCCGACGGGCGCACCCTCGCCAGTGGCAGCGCGGACGACACCATCCGGCTGTGGAACGTGTCCGACCCCGCGCACGCGGCACCGATCGGCTCACCGCTCACCGGGCACACCGGCCCCATCTGGTCGGTGGCCTTCAGCCCCGACGGCGGCCGGCTCGCCGCGGCCAGCGCGGACAGCACGGCGAGCCTGTGGAACGTCGGCGATCCGGCCTCCCCCTCACAGGTCGGCGCGTCGCTCGTCGGCAGCAGCGGCGAGATGTTCGCGCTGGGGTTCAGCCCCGACGGCCGCACCCTCGCCACCGGCAGCGGTGACAGCAAGATCCGCCTGTGGTCGGTACCGACACGGGACATGACCGGCCGCAGCGGGGCGTTCCGCCCGGACGGCAAGGTGCTGGCCACAGCCGCGCGCGACGGCAGGGTCCGGCTGTGGAACGTGGCGGCGCCCGACCGGCCGGTGGCGCTGGGCAAGCCGTTCATGGGCGCGGACGGCGGCCACCGTTCGATGATGTTCTCCCCCGACGGCCGCACCCTCGCCGTACTGAACGGGACGGGGACGCTGTACCTGTGGAACGTCACCGACCCGGCCCGTCCGGTCCCCGCCGGGCAGCCCATCGCCCTGCGCACCCGTTTCGCGGGCTTCCACACGGTGGCGTACAGCCCGGACGGCCACACCCTGGCCACCGCCTACCAGGACCGCACCATCCAGCTGTGGAACGTCACCGACCCCTCCCGCACCGTCCCGCTCGGCAAGCCGCTCACCGGCCACCGCGGTTACGTCAACGCCCTCGCCTTCAGCCAGGACGGGCACACCCTCGCCAGCGGCAGCGCGGACCTCACCATCCGGCTGTGGAACGTGACCGACCCCGGCCATGTCACCCGGATCGGGCATCCGCTCACCGGGCACTCCGGCCCCGTCAACGCTCTCGCCTACAGCCCCGACGGGCGCACCCTCGTCAGCGGCAGCGACGACGACACCGTACGGCTGTGGAACGTCACCGACCCCCGGGCCGCGACCGCGCTCGGCTCCCCCCTCACCGGCCACACCGAGGCGGTCACCTCGCTGACGTTCACCGCGGACGGCCGGACCCTGGCGAGCGGCGGCGACGACAACACGGTCCGGCTCTGGAACGTCACCCGTCCTTCGTCGGCCACACCCATCGGCCAGTCGATGAGCCCCTACGCCAAGACGGGCAACTGGCTGTCCTTCAGCCCCGACAGCCATGTCCTGGGGGTGTCCAGCGGCGCCGACACGATCCGCCTGTGGCGCCTGGACGCCGACGCGGCCATCGCACACATCTGCACGGTGACCAGGGACGTTCTGACCCCGCAGAGGTGGCACGAGTACCTCCCGCGTCTCTCGTACGACCCTCCGTGCGCCGACTGACCGATCAAGATCAGCCAACTACCCCAACCAACAGGCCCGTTATCTCCCGCAAGCGGCTCAACCTTGTTACCCTTGGCCATAGCCCGATCGCTGGTGCATCCCCCGTCGCCAGCGGTCGGGCCTTTTTTCGTACCGTGAAGCGGAAGCCGTGCGTTCCGCGAGGGTTCCGCAGGGTCGACCAACCGGCCCTGCGCCTCGGCCGATCGTTCACTGAGGTCCGGCCTCGACCGCTGCCGTTCGCACTTGTTGGTGTCAGCCACTGGTGTCAGCCGCCACACGCGGACCTCCTCCTGCCCGGTGGTCACTGTGCTGGGCACCCGCTGGCCGGGCCTGCACGGTCGCCATCACGTTGGTACGGGCACAGGATGGAGATAACGGACCCCACAGCGACTCGGCCATTCGCCGGGACGCGACAGCCGGAAGGAGGCGCGACGCCATGCCCCAGTTCATGGATGTCCATCACGGGATGAACGGCATCACGGCCGACCAGCTGAAGCAGGCCCACGGGGCCGATCTCGCCATCGAGAAGGAAGAGGGCGTCCACTTCGAGAAGACCTGGGCGGACCCGGAGTCCGGCACTGTCTACTGCCTCTCTGAGGCCCCCTCCGCTGAAGCGGTCCAGCGCATCCACGAACGCGCTGGTCACCGGGCCGACGAGATCCACCAGGTCCCCCTGACTGCGTGAACGAAGCCCTCCGCCCACGAGAACCGCAGGCGGGGGGCTCGTGCCACTTTTTTCTTGCCCGCGGTCTTGTCGGGGAAGAGTGAAGCCGACTGGCCGCACTCAACCGCTACCTCGTCGGCGTCCCCTGTCGCCGCCTTGCCGAACTCACCGGGATCTCCCGCGCGACCGTGGCCCGTTGGGGCAAGAGTGCAAAGCAGTGAACGTTGGCCCGCCCGATGGTTCCGTGACCGGAAAGCCCGGCAACAAAAGACCCCCGGACCAATGATCCGGGGGTCTTTTCGCTGGTGGGGCTAACAGGATTTGAACCTGTGGCCTCATCCTTATCAGGGATGCGCTCTAACCAACTGAGCTATAGCCCCGCCGCGCTCTGCGGTATGTGTCCCGCGCGCTGACTCCTGAAGATTAGCGCACGAGGGCGGCAGTCCCAAAATCGGTTGTCGGGGGACTGTCAGGAGAGCCCGGCAGGTGGGGTCACTCGTCCTCGGCCAGCGTCAGTTCGATGCCGCCCACGAAGCCCGCGGAGAGGTTGTAGATGAACGCGCCGAGGGTGGCCAGCGCCGTCGCAAGGACCACGTCGATCACCGCGATGATCGACGTGAACGTCAGGACGTGCGGGAGCGAGAGGAAGGCCTGGAGGTCGAAGCCGTTCGCCTCGTTGGAACCGGTGGCCTCCGAGATCGTGCCGCCGACCGTGGAGAACACGCCCATCGCGTCCATGACCATCCACAGCACCGCCGAGGCGACGATCGTGCAGATGCCCAGCGCGATGGAGAGCAGGAAGCTGACCTTCATCACCGACCACGGGTCGGCCTTGGCGACCCGCAGCCGGGCCTTGCGGGTGCGCGGCGCCGTCTTCGCACCGGTGCGCGGCCGGCGTACGGCCCCGGCGGGAGCCTGCGCCGGATAGGCCTGCGGCGGGTGGTAGGGCTCAGCGGACTCGGGGCGCCGCTCACCGGGCAGCGGGGACGCCTGCTGCCGCTCGGCGGGGCCGGGCTGGGTCTTCGGGCCGCGGGTGTCCGTCACAGTTCCCCCCTGGGATCCATCCGTGTCGGGCGAGGGCGAGTCGGCCGTGCCTGCCTCGATCTTGCGCAGTTGGGTCGTGTGCGGGTCCGCCGCACGCGCGGCGGAGCCACGGCCGCCGCCGTCCGTTTCCGTACCCACAGAGGTACCGGCCGATCCCGCGCCCGTGGCTCCGCTCACGATGACTCACTCCTCGTGCCTACTCGGCCGAGGGCGCCTCACCCTCGTCCGTGCCGGTGGTCGCGGCACCCTCGGCGGTCTCGTCGACGGCAACCTCGCCGTCGACCTCCTCCGCCTCGCGCCCCGCCTCGGCGTTACGTGCGATACCGACCACGGCATCGCGCTTGCCCAGGTTGATCAGTTGGACGCCCATGGTGTCACGGCCCGTCTCCCTGACCTCGTTGACTCGCGTACGAATCACACCGCCGGACAGGGTGATCGCGAGGATCTCGTCGTTCTCCTCGACAACCAGCGCGCCGACGAGAGAACCGCGGTCCTCCACGATCTTGGCGGCCTTGATGCCGAGGCCGCCGCGACCCTGGACGCGGTACTCGTCGACAGCGGTCCGCTTCGCGTACCCGCCGTCCGTGGCAGTGAACACGAACGTACCGGGTCGAACAACATTCATCGACAGAAGTTCATCGCCCTCACGGAAACTCATCCCCTTGACGCCGGAGGTGGCGCGGCCCATCGGGCGCAGGGTGTCGTCCGAGGCGGTGAACCTGATCGACTGTGCCTTCTTGCTGATCAGAAGCAGATCGTCGTCGGCCGAGACCAGCTCGGCACCGATCAGCTCGTCGTCCGAGCCGTCCTCGCGCTCGCGCAGGTTGATCGCGATCACACCGCCGGAGCGGGGCGAATCGTAATCCTTCAGAGGCGTCTTCTTGACCAGGCCCGACTTGGTGGCCAGGACCAGGTACGGCGCCGCTTCGTAGTCACGGATCGCGAGGATCTCGGCGATCGCCTCGTCCGGCTGGAAGGCGAGCAGGTTCGCCACGTGCTGGCCGCGCGCGTCCCGGCCGGCCTCGGGCAGCTCGTACGCCTTCGCCCGGTACACCCGGCCCTTGTTCGTGAAGAACAGCAGCCAGTGGTGCGTGGTGGAGACGAAGAAGTGGTCGACGATGTCGTCTTCCTTCAGCTTCGTGCCCCGCACGCCCTTTCCGCCGCGCTTCTGCGCCCGGTAGTCGTCCGTCTTCGTCCGCTTGACGTAACCGCCGCGCGAGACGGTGACGACGATGTCCTCCTCGGCGATCAGGTCCTCGATGGACATGTCGCCCTCGTACGGGATCAGCTTGGTCTGGCGGTCCTCGCCGTACTTCTCGACGATCGCGGCCAGCTCCTCGCTGACGATCCCGCGCTGGCGGACCGGGGAGGCCAGGATCTGGTTGTACTCGGTGATCTTCGCCTGGAGCTCGTCGTGCTCCTGGACGATCTTCTGACGCTCCAGGGCGGCCAGCCGGCGCAGCTGCATCTCGAGGATGGCGTTCGCCTGGATCTCGTCGATCTCCAGGAGGCCCATCAGGCCGGTGCGCGCGACGTCGACGGTCTCACTGCGCCGGATCAGCGCGATGACCTCGTCGATGGCGTCCAGGGCCTTCAGCAGACCGCGCAGGATGTGGGCGCGCTCCTCGGCCTTGCGCAGCCTGAAGCGGGTCCGGCGGACGATGACCTCGATCTGGTGCGTCACCCAGTGACGGATGAACGCGTCCAGGGAGAGGGTGCGCGGCACGCCGTCGACCAGCGCCAGCATGTTGGCGCCGAAGTTCGTCTGCAGGTCGGTGTGCTTGTACAGGTTGTTCAGGACGACCTTGGCGACCGCGTCCCGCTTGAGGACGATCACCAGGCGCTGGCCCGTACGGGACGACGTCTCGTCGCGGACGTCCGCGATGCCGCCGACCTTGCCGTCCTTCACCAGGTCGGCGATCTTCTGCGCCAGGTTGTCCGGGTTGACCTGGTACGGCAGCTCCGTCACCACCAGGCACTGGCGGTTCTGGATCTCCTCGACCTCGACCACCGCGCGCATCGTGATGGAGCCGCGGCCGGTGCGGTACGCCTCCTCGATGCCCTTGCGGCCCACGACCAGCGCGCCGGTCGGGAAGTCCGGGCCCTTGATCCGCTCGATGAGCGCGTCCAGCAGCTCCTCGTGCGTGGCCTCCGGGTTCTCCAGGTACCACTGGGCGCCGGCCGCGACCTCGCGCAGGTTGTGCGGCGGGATGTTGGTCGCCATGCCGACCGCGATACCGGCCGAGCCGTTGATCAGCAGGTTCGGGAAGCGGGAGGGCAGGACGGTCGGCTCCTGGGAGCGGCCGTCGTAGTTGTCCGTGAAGTCGACGGTCTCCTCGTCGATGTCGCGGACCATCTCCATCGACAGCGGCGCCATCTTGCACTCGGTGTAGCGCATGGCGGCCGCCGGGTCGTTGCCCGGAGAGCCGAAGTTGCCGTTGGAGTCCACCAGCGGCATCCGCATCGACCACGGCTGGGCGAGGCGCACCAGGGCGTCGTAGATCGAGGAGTCGCCGTGCGGGTGGTAGTTGCCCATGACGTCGCCGACCACGCGCGCGCACTTGTAGAAGCCGCGCTCGGGGCGGTAACCGCCGTCGTACATCGCGTACAGCACACGGCGGTGGACGGGCTTGAGACCGTCCCGGACGTCGGGCAGCGCGCGGGACACGATGACGGACATCGCGTAGTCCAGGTACGAGCGCTGCATCTCCGTCTCGAGCCCGACGGGCTCGATGCGCATCACGACGTCGCCGCCCTCTTCAGGGGTGACAGGAGTGTTCTCGTCGGCCATTGCTGGTGAAGATCCTTTCTGGTGCGGTCAGCTGAGACCGACTCAGATGTCGAGGAAGCGGACGTCCTTGGCGTTGCGCTGAATGAACGCGCGACGGGCCTCGACGTCCTCGCCCATCAGGACCGAGAACAGGTCGTCGGCCTGGGCGGCGTCGTCGAGGGTGACCTGACCGAGGACACGGTGCTCGATGTCCATGGTGGTCACGCGCAGCTCCTCGGCATTCATCTCGCCGAGACCCTTGAAGCGCTGGATGGAGTCCTCGCGGACCCGCTTGCCGCGCTGACGGCCCATCTCCAGCAGGGCGTCGCGCTCACGGTCCGAGTACGCGTACTCGGTGTCCTCCCGGCCCCACTTGATCTTGTACAGCGGGGGACGGGACAGGAACACGTGCCCGGCCTCGACCAGCGGCCGCATGAAGCGGAACAGGAAGGTCAGCAGCAGGGTGTTGATGTGCTGGCCGTCGACGTCGGCGTCCGCCATCAGGATGATCTTGTGATAGCGGAGCTTCTCGATGTCGAAGTCCTCGTGCACACCCGTGCCGAACGCGGAGATCAGCGCCTGGATCTCCTGGTTCTGCAGGATCTTGTCGATCCTGGCCTTCTCCACGTTGAGGATCTTGCCGCGGATCGGGAGGATCGCCTGGTACTGCGGGTTGCGGCCGGACTTGGCCGAGCCGCCGGCGGAGTCACCCTCGACGATGAAGATCTCGCACTTGGTGGGGTCGTTGGACTGGCAGTCCGACAGCTTGCCCGGCAGGGACGCGCTCTCCAGCAGGCCCTTGCGACGGGTCAGGTCACGGGCCTTGCGGGCCGCCACACGCGCGGTGGCCGCCTGGATGCCCTTGCGGACGATATCCGCGGCCTCGACCGGGTTGCGGTCCAGCCAGTCGTTGAGGTGCTCGTAGACCGCCTTCTGCACGAAGGTCTTGGCCTCCGTGTTGCCCAGCTTGGTCTTCGTCTGACCCTCGAACTGCGGCTCGCTCAGCTTGACCGAGATGATCGCGGTCAGACCCTCACGGATGTCGTCACCGGTGAGGTTGTCGTCCTTCTCGCGCAGCAGCTTCCTGTCGCGCGCGTACTTGTTGATCAGGCTCGTGAGGGCCGCGCGGAAGCCCTCCTCGTGCGTACCGCCCTCGTGGGTGTGGATGATGTTCGCGAAGGAGTACACGCCCTCGCTGTAGCCGCTGTTCCACTGCATGGCGACCTCGAGGGACAGGCTCTTGTCCCTGTCCTCGGCCTCCAGGTCGATCACGGTGGGGTGGACCGCGTCTCCCTTGCGGGAGTTCAGGTACTTCACGAAGTCGACGATGCCGCCCTCGTAGTGGTACGTGACGGTCTTGACCTCGGCCTTCTCGTCCGCGCCCGCCTCGTCCGCACCGCTGGTCGCCTTCGCCGACTCACGCTCGTCGGTGAGCCGGATGGTCAGGCCCTTGTTGAGGAAGGCCATCTCCTGGAAGCGCCGCGACAGCGTCTCGAAGGAGTACTCGGTGGTCTCGAAGATGTCGGGGTCGGCCCAGAAGGTGACCGAAGTGCCGGTCTCGTCCGTCGCCTCGTGCTGGTCGAGCGGGGCCGTCGGGACGCCGAGCTTGTAGTCCTGCGTCCAGCGGTGACCGTCCGTCCTGATCTCGACGGCGACCTTCGTGGACAGCGCGTTCACGACGGACACACCCACACCGTGCAGACCGCCGGAGACGGCGTAACCGCCGCCGCCGAACTTGCCGCCCGCGTGCAGCACGGTCAGCACGACCTCGACGGCCGGCTTGCCCTCGGAGGGCACGATGCCCACCGGGATGCCGCGGCCGTTGTCGACGACGCGCACGCCGCCGTCGGCGAGGATCGTCACGTCGATGGTGTCCGCGTAGCCCGCCAGCGCCTCGTCGACCGAGTTGTCTACGACCTCGTACACCAGGTGGTGCAGACCGCGCTCGCCCGTGGAGCCGATGTACATACCGGGCCGCTTGCGGACCGCGTCCAGCCCTTCGAGCACGGTGATGGCGCTGGCGTCGTAGGACGCAGAGGCGGTGGCCTCGGCACTCACGCCGGCGTCGGTGGACGGGATGTTCTCGTTGGGGTTGCCGGAATCGGCCACGAAGCGCCCTTTCTGGCACTGGCACAGCACGAGCCGGGCTCCTGGGGGTCCCCCCTCTGGGGGAGGGTTGCCGGAGCGGCTGCGGCATGTTGCGTTGGTAAGCCTTGATCAGCGTTGCTCAGCTTTTCCCGGGCGGTCCCCACGATTGGGGCGGGATTGGCTTCCAGTCTACCGGTAGCGCCGACAGTGATGGGGGTTTGCCGGTACCTGAGTCCTCATGTGCCGCCCTCAACCGGTCTCCGCCGGGTCCCGATATACGGATGGGGGCTCCAAGGGGCTCACAGCGCCACTCAGCGCTTCGGGCCGTCAACCCTTGGCTACTGGGGGGTCAGCTCGCGATCCGGACCTGCGCACAGGGCCGCGACAAGGGGTACGACGGCACCACGCGCCGACCGCGCGACGTGAGGTACGTCACCCGTAGGTATCGCCCGGGCCCGTACTCCCCGGAGCCCGCAGCGGGCCGTAACGCCGGGCGGGACCGCCGGGACCGTTGACCTTGAGCAGACGGACCGTGCCGTGGCCGAGGTCCTCGTTGAGCCGGGCGACCAGGGTCGGGGCGAGCAGCCGCAGCTGAGTCGCCCACGCGGTCGAGTCGCACTGCACGGACAGCACCCGCTCGTCCTCGTCGTACCGCTGCGGCACACAGTGCTTCGCCAGATCCTCACCGACGATCTGCGGCCAGCGGCCCATGACACCGCCCACCGCGGCCGGCGTCTCCCAGCCGCGCTCGTTGAGCAGCCGGTTGATCGCGGCACCGAGCGCCATCGGGTCACGTCCGTCGGCGCGCGCGCCCGAGCGCAGACCGCCACCGCGCCGCGCCTGCTTCTTCTGCCGCGCCGCGTCGCCACGCGCGCGTGCCTGCTCCTTCGCGGCGCGCAACGCCACGCGCGCGAGGTCGACACCGGAGGGCTCCGCAGACTTCCCGGGGTCCTTCGGGGTGGGTTCTTCGGTGCTCATACGCGCTCCACCGTCCCATCGGCCACCGCATAGCGGGCGCCGACCAGTACATGCGGTACGTCGTCGTCCACAGCGGCGGTGACCAGCACCTGCTCGCCGGGCGCGACCAGCTCGGCCAGCCGCTCACGACGGCGGGCGTCCAGCTCGGCGAACACGTCGTCGAGAATCAGCACCGGCTCGTTGCCCTCCGCGCGCAGCAGGTCGTACGAGGCCAGGCGCAGGGCGAGAGCGTAGGACCACGACTCGCCGTGGGAGGCATAGCCCTTGGCGGGCAGCTGACCGAGTTTGAGAATCAAATCGTCCCGGTGCGGGCCCACAAGGGTGACACCCCGCTCGATCTCCTGCTTGCGCGCCTCCGTGAGCGCCGCCATCAGCTGGGCGTACAGATCCTCGCGGCTGTGCGCCTCGCCGGGCGCGGACGGCTTGTACTCCAGCGCGATCGGACCCCCGCCCGGGGCCAGCTGCTCGTACGCCTTGTCGGCCAGCGGCTGCAGCGCGGCGACCAGGTCCAGGCGCTGGGCGAGCAGCTCGCCGCCCGCGCGCGCGAGATGCTGGTCCCACACGTCGAGCGTGGACAGGTCCATGGAGCGGCCGCCGTGCCTGCGCGCCAGCGCCGCGGTCTTGAGGAGCGTGTTGCGCTGCTTGAGCACCCGCTCGTAGTCCGAGCGCACACCCGCCATGCGCGGCGAGCGCGCGGTGATCAACTCGTCCAGGAACCGGCGCCGCTCACCGGGATCACCCTTGACCAGCGCGAGGTCCTCCGGAGCGAACAGCACGGTCCGTACGATCCCCAGCACGTCCCTCGGCCTGACCTGCGAGGACCGGTTGATGCGAGCACGGTTGGCCCGGCCGGGGTTCAGCTCCAGCTCGACCAGCTGCTGCCGCTCGCCCTGTCGGACCTGAGCCCGGATGACGGCCCGCTCGGCGCCCATGCGGACCAGGGGAGCGTCGGAGGAGACGCGGTGGCTGCCGAGGGTGGCGAGATAACCGACCGCCTCGACCAGATTGGTCTTGCCCTGCCCGTTGGGGCCGACGAAGGCGGTGACGCCCGGGTCGAGCGGGACCTCGACCCGGGCGTACGAGCGGAAGTCGGCCAGCGAAAGATGCGTGACGTGCATGGTCGTTCGCCGACCTCCCCCAGGGTTGTGGATCGCGGAGGCGACCCTGTGGATTACTTCTTCTCTACGGCGTGGCCGCCGAACTGGTTGCGCAGCGCGGCGATCATCTTCATCTGCGGCGAGTCCTCCTGCCGCGAGGCGAACCGCGCGAACAGCGACGCGGTGATCGCGGGAAGCGGCACCGCGTTGTCGATGGCGGCTTCCACAGTCCAGCGTCCCTCACCGGAGTCCTGTGCATAACCGCGCAGCTGTCCGAGGTGCTCGTCCTCGTCCAGCGCGTTCACCGCGAGGTCCAGCAGCCAGGAACGGATGACCGTGCCCTCCTGCCAGGAGCGGAAGACCTCGCGGACGTTCTCCACGGAGTCGACCTTCTCCAGCAGCTCCCAGCCCTCGGCGTAAGCCTGCATCATCGCGTACTCGATGCCGTTGTGGACCATCTTCGCGAAGTGGCCCGCGCCGACCTTGCCGGCGTGCACCGAGCCGAGGTCACCCTCCGGCTTGAGCGCGTCGAAGACCGGCTGCACCTTGGCGACGTTCTCGGCGTCGCCGCCGTACATCAGCGCGTACCCGTTCTCCAGGCCCCAGACGCCGCCGGAGACACCGCAGTCGACGAAGCCTATGCCCTTGGCCGCCAGCTCCTCGGCGTGCCTCTCGTCGTCCGTCCAGCGGGAGTTGCCGCCGTCCACAACCACGTCACCGGGCTCCAGCAGTTCGCCGAGCTGGTCGATCGTGGACTGCGTGGCCTCGCCGGCCGGGACCATCACCCAGACCACGCGGGGCCCGCTGAGCTTGCCCACAAGCTCTTCCAGGCTGTGGACGTCCGCGAGGTCGGCGTTGCGGTCGTATCCGATGACGGTGTGGCCCGCGCGGCGGATCCGCTCGCGCATGTTGCCGCCCATCTTGCCGAGGCCGACGAGACCGAGCTCCATCAGTTGTGTTCCTTAGGTTGCTGTGTGGCGTGTCGGGCACCTGCGTACCCGGGTCCGAGCCTAGTCCCGGACCCTCCCGCACAGCTGTGGGCATACGCGCTCATACGTATGCCCTCACCTGGGGCTTTGTCCTGTGGATACCGGCGGCTACGGCTCAGTGCCGAGCCGCACCAGGCAGGCGCAATGACTCAGCCGCTGAGCCGCACCGGCATACTGCGGTCTTGTGGGGGATAACCCCCACACCCCCAGCCGACGGCCGCTCAGCCGCTGAGCCGCACCGGCATGATCAGGTACTTGTAGGCCTCGTCCGCCTCGGCATCCAGCGCCGGCTTGCCGCTGAGCAGCGCGGGCTTGGTGGACGTCGTGAACGACAGCTGGGCCACCGGGGAGTCGATGGCGCTCAGACCGTCCAGCAGGAAGGTCGGGTTGAAGGCGATCGAGATGTCGTCGCCCTCCAGCTGGGCGTCAACCCTTTCCACAGCCTGTGCATCGTCGCTGGAGCCGGCCTCCAGGATCAGCACGCCCTGCTCGAAGCTCAGCCGCACCGGGGTGTTCCGCTCGGCGACCAGGGCCACACGCTTGACGGCCTCCACGAAGGGGGCGGTCTCGATCACGGCGACGGAGTTGAACTCGGTCGGGAACAGCGTGCGGTACTTCGGCAGATCGCCCTCGAGCAGACGCGTGGTCGTACGACGGCCCGCACCCTCGAAACCGATCAGGCCCTCGCCCGCGCCCGAGCCGGACAGCGCCAGCGTGACGTTGTCGCCCGCGCCGAGCGACTTGGCGGTGTCCAGGAGCGTTTTGGCCGGGACCAGGGCGACCGCGGAGGCGTCCGGGTTCTCCGGCTTCCACAGGAACTCGCGGACCGCGAAGCGGTAGCGGTCGGTGGAGGCCAGGGTGACCGTGTCACCCTCGATCTCGATGCGCACACCGGTGAGGACGGGCAGCGTGTCGTCACGGCCGGCGGCGATGGCCACCTGGGACACGGCGGCGGCGAAGACCTCGCCGGGGACGGTGCCCGTCGCGGTCGGCATCTGCGGCAGCGCCGGGTACTCCTCCACAGGCAGGGTGTGGAGTGTGAACCGCGAGGAGCCGCAGACCACGGTCGCCCGTACACCGTCTGTGGAAATCTCCACCGGGCGGTTGGGGAGAGCGCGGGAGATGTCGGCGAGCAGGCGGCCGGAGACGAGGACCGTGCCCTCCTCCTCGACCTCGGCCTCGACGCTCACGCGAGCGGAGACCTCGTAGTCGAAGCTCGACAGGCTCAGCTGGCCGTCCTCGGCCTTCAGCAGGAGGCCGGCGAGGACAGGCGCCGGCGGACGGGCCGGGAGGCTGCGTGCAGCCCACGCCACTGCCTCCGCGAGTACGTCGCGTTCCACCCGGATCTTCACCGTAAGCCGCCTCCTGCTGTTGCTACTGAGTCCTCCGACTCGGTGTCACCGCCCACTGCGAAGGGAAGGACACCGGGGACCAGTCTGACGCACCGCACTGACAGTAGGTGCCTGTCGGGGTCAAGTCGCTCCGAGGGGCAGCCGGGCTCGAGAGCGCGAGTTGTGCACAGGCCCCGCTTCGAAACGGATTCCGAGCTCTCTCTAGTTGGGAGTAGTAGTAGGGCCTGTGGATACCGTGGATAACCACGTTTGCCCAGCTCAGAGCGGGAATTTTGTCCACTGACCCTGTGGGTGGAGGCGGTGGACAACTCGGGGTCTCTGTGGAGAACAGAAAGTTCTGCACACACCGCCCACAGCTTGAGGGCAGTTCTCCCCAGCTGTGTCCCCAGGTTTACCCACGTTTCCCACACCCCAACCCGGCAGCTTCGTGTGACGGCTTTCACTCGACGCGGTGAGAGGGTGCGTCACGTTGCCGAACAGTGGACAGCCATGTGGAGAAGCTGGGATTCGCTGGGGACAACCGGCCTCAGCCTGTGGGCTTCCCGTGGAAAACTTCGTCCACAGTCTGTGGATCTCCGCTTCGTCCACAGTCTGTGGAGATCGTTCGTCCACGATTCCACAGGCAGCTGAGCTGGGCGGACGCCGCTTCCCCAGGCTCCCTGTGGATGCAGTTCGGGACAACTCCACAGTCCCCAGGATGTGGACGGAAGAAACTCACCGAATCTGTGGAGAGTGGCCGTAACCAGGCACTTAATCGAACACCCGGTGGCCGGGGAGGGACGCCCACGGCGCGGCGACGAGCCGTCGGCAGGACGCGATGAGGGGTGCCGGCGGCTGCCTGGGGCGCGGAGGACGGTCGGCTGGGGATGCGGAGGACGGCCGCCAGGGGATGCGGAGGACGGCGGCCGGGGGAAGCGGAGGACGGCCGCCAGGGTCGTTGCGACGAACGGCAGCCGGGGATGTGAAGAACGTCGGTGAGGGGCGCGAAGGTCGGCGGCGAGGGGCGCGAAGGTGGGCCGTCGGGGACGCGAGAGCCGCTGCCAGAGGACCCGAAGGACGACTGCCAGAGCCGCGAAAACGGCCGGCCGGGGGACGTGAGATCGGTCGACCGGGGGATGCGAGATCGGCTGCCCCCGGATGCGAAAAGGCGCCCCCGGGATGTCCTCCCGAGGGCGCCCTCAGTGTCGGCCTGTGGCTGCCGTCAGCCGTTCTTGATGCGGTTCGTCAGCTCGGTCACCTGGTTGTAGATCGAGCGCCGCTCGGCCATCAGCGCGCGGATCTTCCGGTCCGCGTGCATGACGGTCGTGTGGTCGCGGCCGCCGAAGTGCGCGCCGATCTTCGGCAGGGACAGGTCCGTCAGCTCACGGCACAGGTACATGGCGATCTGACGGGCCGTGACCAGCTGGCGGCCGCGCGAGGTGCCGCACAGGTCGTCGACCGTGAGGCCGAAGTAGTCGGCGGTCGACGCCATGATGGCCGACGCGGTGATCTCGGGAGTCGAGTCCTCGCCCCCGGGGATCAGGTCCTTGAGGACGATCTCGGTGAGGCCCAGGTCCACCGGCTGCCGGTTGAGCGAGGCGAACGCCGTCACCCGGATCAGCGCGCCCTCCAGCTCACGGATGTTCCGTGAGATCCGGGAGGCGATGAACTCCAGTACCTCCGGCGGGGCGTTGAGCTGCTCCTGCACCGCCTTCTTGCGCAGGATCGCGATGCGCGTCTCCAGCTCGGGCGGCTGGACATCGGTGATCAGACCCCACTCGAAACGGTTCCGCAGCCGGTCCTCCAGCGTCACCAGCTGCTTGGGCGGCCGGTCGCTGGAGAGCACGATCTGCTTGTTCGCGTTGTGGAGCGTGTTGAAGGTGTGGAAGAACTCCTCCTGCGTCGACTCCTTGTCCGCTAGGAACTGGATGTCGTCGACGAGCAGGATGTCCATCTCGCGGTAGCGCTTGCGGAAGCTGTCGCCCTTGCCGTCGCGGATGGAGTTGATGAACTCGTTGGTGAACTCCTCGGAGCTGACGTACCGCACGCGCGTGCCCGGGTAGAGGCTGCGCGCGTAGTGCCCGATCGCGTGCAGCAGGTGCGTCTTGCCGAGCCCCGACTCCCCATAGATGAAGAGGGGGTTGTACGCCTTCGCGGGCGCCTCGGCGACGGCCACCGCGGCCGCGTGCGCGAACCGGTTGGAGGCGCCGATGACGAACGTGTCGAAGAGGTATTTCGGGTTCAGTCGCGCGGTCGGCTCACCGGGACCGCTCGCCGGCGCGGGCTTCGCGGCCAGCGGACCGGGCGCACCGCTCCCGCCGGGCGGCGGCAGGTCCGGGCGGCCGGGACCGCCGCGGTGCACCGGGCCGGCACCGGCCGACTGGTCGGGCATCTCACGGCGGACGGGGTCGCGCTGGTCGTACTCCGCTCGCGGAGAGTCGTAGTCCAGGCGCTCGTACTCCGAGCGGTCGTAGTCCGGACGGTCGTACTCGGGGCGCGGGGCGTCGTAGTCGCCGCGCTGCTGGTCGTACGACGGGCGCTCCATGCCCTTCGGGCGGTAGTCCTGGGACGGCGAGCCGTAGGTGTCCTGCCCCGAGGAGCCGTAGGAGTCCTGCGGCGGCGAGGCGTACGGGTCGCGCTCGGGGAAGCCGAGGCGCGGCTGCTGCCAGCCGTACTCGTCCTGTCCGGTGCGCGGCCAGGCGCCGGGCTCGGGCCGCTGGTACTCGGACGGATACGCGGGCCGGGCGGTCGGCAGCTGGTCCCCGCGGGAGGCCGGCTCGCTGCCCGGGAGCGGTTCGGCGGCACGGTGCCTGCCGTAGCCGTCGTACGGTCCGGAGGGCAGCTCCGGCTCCTCGTAGCGCGGCTGCCGCTGCGGCTGGGCGGGGGGCGCCTGCGGGGCCGGCGGCTCGCCCGCGGAGTCGTCCACGGTGATCGCGATGCGGATGGGGCGGCCGCACTCGCGGCTCAGCGTCTCGCTGACGACCGGTGCGAGACGCCCCTCCAGTACGTTCTTCGCGAATTCGTTCGGTACGGCGAGCAGAGCGGTGTCCGCGACCAGCGCGAGCGGCTGGCAGCGCCGGATCCAGTGCTCGTCCTTCGCCTCGACACCCTGTCCGCGGCCCTCACCGAGGAGCTGCTCGAGTACTCGTGGCCACACTGCGGCAAGATCGGCAGGTACGTCAGCCACAGGGCACGCTCTCTCACAGGTCCCACGAACGTGTGGTTGTGGGACGGGTCGGGATGAAATCCGGGATGGGTGGGCGGGGGCAATCCCGCTCGGGCGGGGATAAGGGAAACGAATCGGAGTCCAGCCACGGTAGTCAGCGCGGCGGGTACGGTTCAAGTTGTTGTCCCCAGCCTGTGGATAGTGTCTCTCGGCTGCCCCCGGTTTGACCGGATGGCGTAGCCGCGCGTACCGTAACCAGGTCGAGTTGTCGATGGCTGCTGCCGCCTGCCTCCGAAGGGCACAGGTCACGTCAGGTGATCGGGAAGCGGTGCACTCGGGCGTGACGCGAGCTACTCGTGGGCGCACGGTGACAGCCAGGACGGCACCCGCCGCCACCGATTTGATTTCTGGAGCCCCCGAGTGAGCAAGCGCACCTTCCAGCCGAACAACCGTCGTCGCGCGAAGACCCACGGCTTCCGCCTGCGGATGCGCACCCGTGCCGGCCGCGCGATTCTCGCGAACCGCCGTAGCAAGGGTCGCGCCAGCCTGTCCGCCTGATCCTGATCAGGTCATGACGTCGTGCTGCCTACCGAGCATCGGCTGAGGCGGCGCGAGGACTTCGCGACCGCGGTACGACGGGGCCGTCGGGCTGGCCGCCCGACTCTCGTCGTCCACCTTCGTAGCGGTGCCACGGACCCGCATGCGCCTGGGGAGAGCGCTCCCCCGACGCGTGCGGGTTTCGTCGTGAGCAAGGCTGTGGGTGGGGCGGTCGTGCGCAACAAAGTGAAGCGCAGACTGCGCCACCTGATGCGTGACCGAGTCGTCCTGTTTGCCCCCGGTAGCCTGGTAGTCGTACGAGCGCTGCCCGGAGCGGGCGACGCAGACCACGCACAGCTGGCCCGAGACCTGGATGCCGCCCTCGAGCGGCTGCTGGGAGGGGGCGCGCGATGAAGTACCCGCTGCTGGCTCTGATCAAGCTGTACCAGTGGACGATCAGTCCCCTGCTGGGGCCGGTGTGCAAGTACTACCCGTCGTGCTCCCACTACGGCTACACGGCCATCGACCGGCACGGTGCGATCAAGGGAACGGCACTCACCGCCTGGCGCATCCTCCGGTGCAATCCGTGGTCGCTCGGCGGTGTGGACCATGTTCCGCCGCGCAAGCGCCCGCGGTGGCACGAAATGCTGCGCAACGCTTGGCGCGCACGCAAGGGCGGGACCTCCGCCGCCGAACCGGCCACCGAGGAGAAGCCTCACTCCGGGCTTCCCTCGAGCCCGGCCGCAGAGACCTCGTCCCATGCCCAAGGAGCATGATTAGTGGACACGATTGCCAGCCTCTTCAGCTTCATCACGACACCTGTCTCCTGGGTCATCGTCCAGTTCCACACGGTGTACGGCGCCATCTTCGGCCCCGACACCGGGTGGGCCTGGGGCCTGTCGATCGTGTCCCTCGTGATCCTGATCCGCATCTGCCTGATCCCGCTCTTCGTGAAGCAGATCAAGGCGACCCGGGCCATGCAGACGCTCCAGCCCGAGATGAAGAAGATCCAGGAGCGCTACAAGAACGACAAGCAGCGCCAGTCCGAAGAGATGATGAAGCTGTACAAGGAGTCGGGCACCAACCCGCTCTCCTCGTGCCTTCCCATCCTGGCGCAGTCTCCGTTCTTCTTCGCCCTGTACCACGTGCTCAACGGCATCGCGTCCGGGCAGACCATCGGCGTCATCAACCAATCGCTGCTGGAGAGCGCCCGTAAGGCGCACATCTTCGGGGCCCCGCTCGCCGCGAAGTTCAAGGACAGCGCCTCCACCGTCGAGGCCCTGGGCGCCACGGTCACCGATGTGCGGGTCGTCACCGCGCTCATGATCGTCCTGATGTCGGCGTCGCAGTTCTACACGCAGCGCCAGCTGATGACGAAGAACGTCGACACCACGGTGAAGACGCCGTTCATGCAGCAGCAGAAGATGCTGATGTACGTCTTCCCCATCATGTTCGCCGTCTTCGGTATCAACTTCCCGGTCGGTGTCCTGGTCTACTGGCTGACCACCAACGTGTGGACCATGGGCCAGCAGATGTACGTCATCCACAACAACCCGACCCCGGGTTCCAAGGCCCAGGCCGCCTACCTGGAGCGCCTCACCAAGCACGTCACGCACCACGGCAAGATCCGTCGCCGCAGCGAGAAGACCATCGTCAAGGCGATCGTCGCCAAGGGCCGCGACCGCAACGAGTTCGAGCGCAAGTTCATCAACGGCCTGAGCAAGGCGGGCCTCGCGGCCCAGGCCGACGGCACCGTGGTGAAGAGCGAGAGCCAGGCCGTGGCGCAGACCGAGGACGGTACGACGGCGACCACCGCCGCCGCCCGGCGCCAGCAGCCCAAGCGTCAGACCAAGGCCCAGCGCCAGTCCGGCGGGAAGCAGGCGGGCGACGAGACGTCGACCACCTCGCTGGAGAAGTCCGACGCCGACGAGCCGCAGGACGCCAAGCCCGCCGCTGCCAAGCAGCCTCAGAAGCCCGGCTCCGGCACCCGCAGCAAGGCCCAGTCCGGCCAGCGCAAGGGTGGCCCGCAGCGGCCCAAGTCCCCGTCCAAGAAGTAAGAAGGAGCCCATCCCGTGACGGAAGGCACCACCTCCGCTGCTGCCGAGGGTGCAGACACCCTCACCCGCCTGGAGCAGGAGGGCGAGATCGCGGCGGACTACCTGGAGGGTCTGCTGGACATCGCCGACCTCGACGGCGACATCGACATGGACGTCGAGGCCGACCGCGCCTCCGTGTCGATCATCAGCGACACCGGCAGCCGCGACCTGCAGAAGCTGGTCGGCCGCGACGGCGAGGTGCTGGAGGCACTGCAGGAGCTGACGCGCCTGGCCGTGCACCGGGAGACCGGTGACCGCAGCCGTCTGATGCTGGACATCGCGGGCTACCGCGCCAAGAAGCGCACCGAGCTGTCCGAGCTGGGCGCCAAGGCCGCCGCCGATGTCAAGAACACCGGCGAGCCCGTGAAGCTCAAGCCAATGACCCCGTTCGAGCGCAAGGTCGTGCACGACGCGGTCAAGGCCGCCGGGCTGCGCAGCGAGTCGGAGGGCGAGGAACCGCAGCGGTTCGTCGTCGTGCTGCCCGCCTGATCGGTCCCTCACGTTTCACCGGCCCCGTCTGCCTGCAGACGGGGCCGAACTTTGTCAGCCTGGTAGTTCTGGTGGCCGGTGCGCGAAGCGCCGGCGCTGTACGGAAGGACGGTCCCCGTGACGGAGGCAGCGGAGCTTCCCCCCGCGCCCGAGCAGGCGCGGGAAGTGTTTGGTGATCGCTTCGCCGATGCGGTCCGCTATGCGGAGCTGCTCGCCGAGGCGGGCGTGCAGCGTGGCCTGATCGGCCCACGCGAAGTGCCCCGCCTGTGGGAGCGGCACCTGCTGAACTGCGCGGTGCTCTCAGAAGCGGTCCCCGAGGGGGTGACGGTGTGCGACGTCGGCTCGGGCGCCGGCCTGCCGGGCATTCCGCTGGCCCTGGTCCGGGACGACCTGAACATCACCCTGCTGGAGCCCCTGCTGCGGCGCACCACCTTCCTCACCGAGGTCGTCGAGCTGCTGGGCCTGGATCACGTCACCGTGATGCGCGGCCGGGCCGAGGAGGTCATGGGCAAGCTGCCGCCGGTCCATGTGGTGACGGCCCGCGCCGTGGCCCCGCTGGACCGTCTGGCCACCTGGGGCATCCCGCTGCTGCGCCCGTACGGCGAGATGCTCGCGCTCAAGGGGGACACCGCCGAGGAGGAGCTGAAGGCGGCGGCTACCGCACTCAGCAAGCTCGGTGCGGTGTCGACCTCCATCCTGCACGTGGGCGAGGGCGTGGTGGATCCCCCGTCCACGGTCGTGCGGGTCGAGGTGGGAGAGAGCCCGGGCGGTGTGCGTTTCGCGGCCAAGCGGGCCAAGGCGGCCCGGACGGGGCGGGCGCGGCGACGTCGCTGATAGGTGAGACGTACTCCACACAAGCTGCCAAACGTACGCAAGCCGGAGTGTCGCGAAGGTCCGGCCGCCGCGGCTGTGCATCGTGTTTCACGTGAAACGTCGCTCACTGCTGCACGGCATCATCAGTCGCGGCCGCGCCGCGGCCGAACCTCGCGACCGGAGGCCTCTTGGTTCACTCGGAGAGGCACCGGAGTTGTCCACAGAGGTGGATTTCTCCACAGAACACCAGGCCTCACTGGTTCACGACCCCGAAGACATGGGAGGCTCTGTTCATTGCGAGCCTGAAGTCGAGGAGAGTGAATCCGTGCGGTCCGACGCCAACATCGCGGGACCGATGACCGATCCGGTCCCCGGTCCCCGTACCGAGTCGATGGGGGCGGATGTTTCACGTGAAACACCGCCTCCGATGGACGACACTCCCATCGGTCGCGCTGCCCAACTGGCGGTGGAGGCTCTGGGCCGCGCCGGCGAAGGCCTGCCGCGTCCCGAGCAGACCCGAGTCATCGTGGTCGCCAACCAGAAGGGTGGCGTGGGCAAGACCACGACGACCGTCAACCTTGCTGCTTCGCTGGCTCTGCACGGCGGCCGCGTTCTGGTGATCGACCTCGACCCGCAGGGCAATGCGTCCACGGCGCTGGGTATCGATCATCACGCGGAAGTGCCGTCCATCTATGACGTGTTGGTGGAGAGCAGGCCGCTGGCCGAGGTCGTCCAGCCCGTCCCCGATGTCGAAGGCCTCTTCTGCGCCCCTGCCACCATCGATCTCGCCGGTGCGGAGATCGAGCTGGTGTCTCTGGTGGCCCGTGAGAGCCGGCTGCAGCGCGCGATCCAGGCGTACGAGCAGCCGTTGGACTACATCCTCATCGACTGCCCGCCCTCGCTGGGCCTGTTGACGGTCAACGCGCTCGTCGCGGGCCAGGAGGTCCTCATCCCCATCCAGTGCGAGTACTACGCGCTGGAGGGATTGGGTCAGCTGCTCCGCAACGTCGACCTGGTGCGGGGGCACCTCAACCCCACCTTGCATGTGTCGACCATCCTGCTCACCATGTATGACGGCCGGACGCGTCTCGCCTCGCAGGTCGCGGAAGAGGTGCGCACCCACTTCGGTGACGAGGTGCTGCGGACGAGCATTCCCCGCTCGGTCCGTATCTCCGAGGCGCCGAGCTATGGGCAGACGGTGCTGACTTACGATCCTGGATCGAGCGGTGCCCTCTCCTATCTTGAGGCGGCCCGAGAAATCGCGCTGAGGGGCATCGGCATCAGCTATGACGCCAGCCAGGCCCACATCGGCGCCCAGAACGACCAGAGCATGGTGGAGGGGATCCAGTGAGCGAGCGACGGAGGGGGCTGGGCCGTGGACTCGGCGCGCTGATCCCTGCTGCCCCGACCGAGAAGAACCCGGCTCCTGCCGCGATGGGGAGTGGGACGTCCACGTCCCCGGCAGCGGTCCCGGTGCTGACGACCGACCGCGGGGTGGCCGCGGCGAAGGTGGCCATGCTGCCGCCTGTTTCACATGAAACCGAGGAGCCCTCGGTGAGCCCTGCCGCAGAGGCTCCGGCGCCTCCGGTGGGCGCCCACTTCGCCGAGCTGCCCCTCGACGCCATTACGCCGAACCCGCGCCAGCCGCGTGAGGTCTTCGACGAGGACGCGCTGCAGGAGCTGGTCACTTCCATCCAGGAGGTCGGTCTCCTCCAGCCTGTCGTCGTACGACAGCTGGGTCCCGGCCGCTATGAGCTGATCATGGGTGAGCGCCGCTGGCGGGCCTGCCGTGAGGCCGGCCTCGAGGCCATCCCTGCGATCGTCCGGGCCACCGATGACGAGAAGCTCCTTCTGGACGCGCTGCTGGAGAACCTGCACCGGGCGCAGCTGAACCCGCTGGAAGAGGCGGCCGCCTACGACCAGCTGCTGAAGGACTTCAACTGCACGCACGACCAGCTGGCGGACCGCATCGGGCGTTCCCGTCCGCAGGTCTCCAACACCCTGCGGCTGTTGAAGCTGTCGCCGGCCGTCCAGCGCAGGGTCGCCGCCGGGGTCCTCTCCGCCGGTCACGCCCGGGCGCTGCTGTCCGTCGAGGACTCGGACGAGCAGGACCGGCTGGCGCATCGCATCGTGGCCGAGGGCCTCTCGGTGCGGGCCGTCGAGGAGATCGTGACCCTGATGGGTTCGCGGCCCCAGACGACCCAGCGCTCCAAGGGCCCGCGGGCCGGTGCCCGGGTCTCCCCGGCGCTGAGCGAGCTGGCCACCCGGCTGTCGGATCGCTTCGAGACCCGGGTGAAGGTCGACCTTGGTCAGAAGAAGGGCAAGATCACCGTCGAGTTCGCCTCCATGGAGGACCTTGAGCGGATCCTCGGCTCGCTCGCCCCGGGCGAGGGGCCGGTTCTGCAGAAGGGTCTCCACGACGGCGACTCCGAGGAGCAGGACGACTGAAACCTCCGGCGGTCCCGCCGAGGGTGCAGGAGAGCGGATCGCATCCGGTGTGTACCGGAACGCGGTCCGCTCTTTGCTTTGAGGCAGGTATCGGGGGAATCGCTTCGTGGATACGATGCGGATGGGTATGGCGCATCCACCTGGCGGATCTCTGAGTGGGGAGACAGGGGCCATGCGATCGATGAGCCGCACCGGACTGGTGAGCGCTGGCTTGGGCCTTGGGGCCGTCGGCGGATTCGTCGGCAGCCTGCTCAGGGAACGCAGCGCTCTGACAGCCGCTCGCGACGCAGCGGGCGAAGGAAGCGAGGAACAGCCTTCATGGGGCGCCGGCTCGTACCGCTCACGCTGGACAACCTTCAGGACCTTCCCAAGCGCTGTCGCTCGTGCGTCTTCTGGGAGCTCGACCCCGTCAGCGGCGAAGCCGCGGTAAAGGCGGGCACCTCCGCGCTGGAGAAGGAGTCCTGGATCTCCGCCGTCCTGCTGGACTGGGGATCGTGCGGCCGGGTGGTCTACGTCGACGACGTTCCCGTGGGCTTCGTTCTCTACGCGCCGCCGGCCTACGTCCCGCGCTCCACGGCGTTCCCGACGAGTCCGGTCTCACCGGATGCCGTCCAGCTCATGACGGCGTTCATCATGCCCGGTTACCAGGGGCAGGGGCTGGGCCGGGTGATGGTCCAGACGGTGGCCAAGGACCTGTTGCGCCGGGGCTTCAAGGCGATCGAGGCGTTCGGTGACGCCCGCTGGAGGGAGCCCGCCTGTCTGCTGCCCGCCGACCATCTCCTGGCCGTGGGCTTCAAGACGGTCCGGCAGCATCCCACGCACCCCCGTCTGCGGCTGGAGCTGCGCTCGACGCTCTCCTGGAAGGAAGACGTGGAGATGGCGCTCGACCGGCTGCTGGGAGCCGTACAGAAGGAACCGGTGCTGCGGCCGCTGTAGAGGCCGGCGTCAGCCGAGGGCCTCATGCAAATGGGCCAACCCAGAGGGGTTGGCCCATTCGTGTTTCACGTGAAACGTCACTCGGCGATGAACTCGTCGAGGTCGCGCACGAGCGCAGCCTTCGGCTTGGCACCGACGATCGTCTTGACGACCTCGCCGCCCTGGTAGACGTTGAGGGTCGGGATGGACATGACGCCGTACTTGGCGGCCGTGCCCGGGTTCTCGTCGATGTTCAGCTTGACGATCTCGATCTTGTCGCCGTGCTCGGCGGCAATCGCCTCAAGGGACGGAGCGATCTGGCGGCACGGGCCGCACCAGTCGGCCCAGAAGTCCACCAGGACGGGCTTGTCGTTCTTGAGGACGTCCTCGTCGAAGGACGCGTCGGTCGTGCTCTTCAGGGCCACGGTGGGCTCCTTATCTTCTGCGGTGGGGCGAGGGAGGGGGAAGGTCAGACGGTGGCGGCAGCCTCGGCCTTGTCCTCGTCCGCGAGGGCGGAGAGGAAGCGCTCGGCGTCGAGGGCGGCGGAGCAGCCGGTGCCGGCCGCGGTGATCGCCTGCCGGTAGGTGTGGTCGACCACGTCACCGGCGGCGAAGACACCGGTCAGGTTGGTGCGGGTGGACGGGGCGGCGACCTTCAGGTAGCCCTCATCGTCCAGGTCCAGCTGGCCCTTGAACAGCTCGGTGCGCGGGTCGTGGCCGATCGCGATGAACAGGCCCGTCACCGGCAGGTCGGAGAGCTCGCCGGTCTTGACGTTGCGCAGCTTCAGACCGGAGAGCTTCTGGTCGCCCTGAACCTCGGCAACCTCGCTGTCCCAGACGAACTTGATCTTCGGGTCGCCGAAGGCACGCTCCTGCATCGCCTTGGAGGCGCGCAGGGAGTCACGGCGGTGGACGACGGTCACGGACTTGGCGAACCGCGAGAGGAAGGTGGCCTCCTCCATCGCGGTGTCGCCTCCGCCGATCACGGCGATGTCCTGGTCCTTGAAGAAGAACCCGTCACAGGTGGCGCACCAGGAGACACCCCGGCCGGAGAGCGCGTCCTCGTTCGGGAGGCCGAGCTTGCGGTGCTGGGAGCCGGTGGTGACGATGACAGCCTTCGCCCGGTGGACCGTGCCCGCGGTGTCGGTGACGGTCTTGATCTCACCGGTCAGGTCGACGGAGACGATGTCGTCCGGGATCAGCTCGGCGCCGAAGCGCTCGGCCTGCGCCCGCATGTTGTCCATCAGCTCAGGCCCCATGATGCCGTCGCGGAAGCCCGGGAAGTTCTCCACCTCGGTGGTGTTCATCAGCGCGCCACCGGCGGTGACGGCCCCCTCGAACACCAGGGGCTTCAGCGAAGCGCGCGCGGTGTAGAGCGCCGCCGTGTAGCCTGCCGGCCCGGAGCCGATGATGATCACGTTACGGACGTCGCTCACGGCTTGGTTCCTCGTCTCTGGTCTGCGTCAGTCGACCGGTGAGAGCCCCTTTCAGAACTCTCACCCCACCCAACGGATCCTAAGGGGCGCGCATTCCCGGTGTGTCCGGGCACACGGGGATGGCACACGGTACGGATGACCGCACAGACGGAGACGAATCCTCTCCGGACTCAGGTTCGAGGGAGGGACTGCTTGAGCAGGACCTTGCCGGCGGACGAGGGGTCCTGGTGGACGCAGTCCGCGTCGACGACATAGGCCGTGACCCGGGTGTTGTCGCCGGCGTCGGGCATCACGACGAGATAGGCACTCCTGCCGGCATAGGTACCGGTCTTGGCACCGAGGGCGTCGTCGCTGCTGTTGATCGCCTTCCGGACGCAGTCGGGAACCGAGGGCTGGGTCTGGATGAGGGTGTTCGCGCTCTGCGTGGACCCGGGGCTGTTCTGCTGGGAGTCGATGCCCGAGCGCGGCCGCTGGCTCTCGGAGCCCCGCTCCGTGCCCTTCTTCGTGGCGAGCAGGTCCTTCACCTGGCTCTGCACGCTGTCCCCGGAGAACGCGCTGGCGGCCGGTGTCGGCCGACCGTGAGCCGTTGTGTCGGAGCCACCGCTGACGAGCGACTGGAGGACGAGAGACCCGGCCCCCAGGACGGCGGCGGTGAGAACGGCACCCAGGGCGACGGTCCTGCGGCGCCGGCCGCGCTCGCGTCCCTTCCGTCCCGGGCCGGTAGATCCACTGGGGCGCCCGAGGGGGCGGTCCGACGGGACCGATGTTTCACGTGAAACATGACCGCCCGTGCGTGCCGGCTCTTCGGATGCGGAAACGAGGAGAGGTGCGTCCAGGGCTTCAGGTGCGGTGGAGGCAAGCAGCGCTTCGGCGGCGAGGGCGGCGTCGATACGCCCGGCGACGTCCGCGGGCATGGGCGTTGGGCCCGGCATGGTGCCGAGCAGCCCCCGGATCTCCTCCAGCGAGGCATGCACGTCCGCGCACAGCTCGCACCCTTCCAGGTGGCGCCGTAGTTCCGTGCTCCGGTCCGGTGGGAGGAGGCCTTCGGTGAGGTCGGAGATCTCGGCGACGTCCGGGTGCCCGGCCGTGTCTGTCGAGTAAGTCACGCTCGCCCACCTCCGCCCTTCACTGCGGTTGAATCGCTCGGACCCGTACGTCCCGGACCCTTGTCATGAGGACCTGCCGCAGGTGGGACGGATTTCCCTTCCACCCGGTTCCGTCCCGGCTCGGGCTCTTTTTCGTCACCGGTGCTTCCGGGCCGCAAATGGGTGAGGAGCGGAAGGAGTCTGGCCCGGCCTCGGGCGCACCGGCTCTTCACCGTCCCCGTCGGCACATCAAGGATCCGGGCGGCCTCGGCCACGGGGTAGCCCTGCATGTCCACGAGGACCAGAGCCGCACGCTGCTCATACGGAAGCGTGCCGAGCGCCTCGAGGAGCTGGCGGTGCACATCGTTCCGCTCGGCAGGAGCGGAGGCCGACTCGTGCGGCTCCAGCAGCTGCTCCAGCCGCTCGGTGTCGTCGACCGGAGCGGTCTTCCTGGAGGCGGCCTTGCGGGCCCGGTCCAGGCAGGCGTTCACGGTGATGCGATGCAGCCAGGTCGTGACGGCCGACTGCCCTCGGAAGGTGTGCGCGGCCCGGTAGGCGGACACCAGCGCATCCTGGACGGCGTCGGCGGCCTCCTCCCGGTCCCCCAGCGTCCGCAGCGCCACCGCCCAGAGCCGGTCCCGATGCCGCCGCACGATCTCACCGAAGGCATCGGGGTCGCCTTCCACATGGCGGGCGAGCAGATCCTGGTCGCTCACTCCGTCGTATCCGGCGCCCTCTGCCATCATCCCCTCCCGAGCGGAGACCTCAGCTGGTCACCTTGATGTCTGCCACTCTGCCCCGCCAGTGGTCTCCCCCGTCTGAAGGCAGCTTGGTCAGCCACACCAGGAGGTACCGGGTCTTGAGGGACGTGCCAGGCTTGAGCACCACCGTCGTGCCCGATCCGCTGGCAGCCTTGGTATAGGCGTCAAGCGATGTCGGTTCCGACCCCGCGTCCGCGCCGGCGGCACGGAGCTCGACCGAAGTCTGCCCGACGAAGGTGACCGTCACCTTTCCGACCTGCTGGACCTTACCGAGGTCGAGGACCATCCCGACGCCCGGCTTCAGATTGCCGAACTCCGGGCTCAGGTAGAAGCTCGTCTCCCAGTTGGTGGACGGGCTGTTGTCGAAGGCCTTCGTTATGTCATCAGGGTTTTCAGAGCGGTCGTCGCTGAACGGGTCGAAGTCGCGGCCGCCCTTGATGGGGACGGGAGTGCCGGACGCCGGCTTCTTCGGGCCCTTGTCCCCGCCGTCCTGAACCTGTGTCTTGTTGGTGTCGTCCGACTTGTCGCCCTGGCCCATCAAGGCGTCCGCCAGCTGCCAGCTGCCCAGACCCAGGGCGGCGATGAGGAGGGCCGAGACAGCCCACTTCAGGGCCTTGCCGGTGCGGCTCTGCAGCGGGGGCGGCGGGGCCACGATCGGCTGCGTGGCACCGGGGCGCGCTGCAGGGCGGCCGTACGTGCCCTGCTGGTACGTCGTGCGCTGGTACTCCGGTGGGGCTGTGAACGCCGGCTCCGGCGGGCGGATGCGGGGCATCTCACCGATCGCCTTGACCAGCTCCTCCGGCGTCGTGCACGCAGCCTCGTGCCGGGACGCGGTGGCCCCGTCGTTGACGAGGGCGCGCATGGCGAGTTCGGACAGGCCGCGGTGGACCCCGGCGCGCACCTGGTCCGGGGCGATCAGGCCGATGTCCTTGGGCAGGCCGGACAGGCCGTAGGCGTCGTTCTCGTACGGCCAGCGCTGGGTCAGCGCCGCGTACAGCAGGGCGCCGATCGACTCGGTGTCGGTGCGCTGCGGGGTGTCGGAACTGATGCCGCGCAGCGCCGCGTTCACGGCGAGGCCGCGGATGCGCCACTGACCGGTGGAGGCGCGCAGGACGGCGTTCGGGTTCAGCCGCAGATGGGCGAGGCCCTCGCGGTGTGCGGCGGCCATGGCAGAGGCGACCTGACTGACCATCTGGTAGGCGTCGTGCGGCTCCAGCGGGCCGGCCGCCAGCAGCGCGGTCAGTTCGGTGGCGTCGGGCAGCCACTCGTGCACGACGTAGACGAGGTCGTTCTCCTCGACGGCGTCCAGGACCTGGACGAAGCGTGGATCGCCGAGCAGCGCCGAGGAACGGGCGGCGGCCAGCACCGACCGGGCCCGCGCATGGTCCGCGGGAAGGATGTGGACGCCGACGGCGCGACGGAGTTTCTCGTCGACCGCACGCCAGCTGCTGAATCCGTCCAGACGGGTGACGCACTCCTCGAGACGGTAGCGTCTGGCGAGTTTGTGACCGCTGTGCAGTTCTGGCGGTGAGGCCTTCTTTCCGTGACCGTCCGTCCCGCCGCTCCCCTGCCCCTCGCTGTCCGTGTCCCGCTCCGGGTTCTGGGCCACCCCGTCGGCCGTGGACTGGTCCGCCTTGGCGGTCAGCGGCTGCTCGCCGCTGTTGTCTGCCACGTCGACGGCAGCCGTGCTCCGTTCCGCCACCGTCGTCCCTGCCTCCCCATCCGTTGCACGCTGTCCGACGCCGAATCCAATTGTGCCCACAGTCCGCCGCTATGCACGACACACAGCTGCGGACGATGGTTGTGCGCCTACCCCCGCCTCAGCGACCCAGACGCCCGCGCACCATGCCCACGAGCGAGTTGAGTTCGTCGATCCGCATCCGGCGGGCGGCCACGAAGAAGACGCCGAGCAGGACCGCACCGCCGACGACCAGCGCCGCGAAGGATCCGATGACGCCCTGACCGAGGGTGTGTCCGATGCCGTAGCAGGCCGCACCGCTGAGCAGGGCCGCCGGTACCGAGGCGATACCGAGCCGCGCGTACGTCCGCAGCACCCGTGCGCCATCCAGGTCACCGCCGAGCCGCTTGCGCAGCCTCCGCCAGGCGACGCCCACACCGATCGCGTAGGCGAGGCCGTACGCGGCGGCCATGCCCGCGACCGCCCAGCGGGCCGGCAGCAGGAAGTAGCAGAGCGCGGAGGCGCCCGCGTTGACCGCCGCCACGATGACGGTGTTGTAGAAGGGCGTCCGGGTGTCCTCGTAGGCGTAGAAGGCGCGCAGGACCACGTACTGCACGGAGTACGGGATCAGGCCGAGGGCGAAGGCCATCAGCATGTAACCCATGTTGACGGCTGAGCTGGTGCCCGCGGAGCCGAAGATCAGCGTGCACATCGGGATGCCGAGCGAGAGGAAACCGAAGGCGATGGGCACGATGGCGACCGCGGTGGTGCGCAGGCCCTGCGAGATGTCGTCACGGACGGCGCCGCCGTCACCTTCGGAGGCCGAGCGGGAGATGCGCGGCAGCAGCGCGGCCATGAGGGACACCGTGATGATGGCCTGCGGCAGGCCCCAGATCAGCTGGGCGTTGGCGTAGGCGGCGAAGCCGGTGCCCTTGACACCGGAGGCGTCGCCGGCAGCGGTGGAGAGCTGCGTCACGACCATGGCGCCCACCTGGTTGGCGAGGACGAACAGGATCGTCCACTTGGCGAGCATCGCGGCCTTGCCCAGGCCGTGGCCCTTCCAGTCGAAGCGCAGCCGGATCCGGAATCCGGTCTCGCGCAGGTAGGGGATCATCGCGAGGGCCTGGACGACCAGGCCGAGCAGCACACCGACACCGAGCAGTCGCTGACCCTGCGGCGGGATGTTGTCGACGCCCAGGTGGGAGTTGGCTGCGGTGCCGTAGACCCAGATGAACGCGCCGAGCGAGATGATGATGACGATGTTGTTCAGGACCGGCGTCCACATCATCGCGCCGAACTTCCCGCGCGCGTTCAGGATCTGACCCATCACCACGTGGATGCCCATGAAGAAGATCGAGGGCAGGAAGTAGCGGGTGAAGGTGACCGCGACGTCGTTGGCCGCAGGGTTGTCGGCGATGGTGGGAGACAGTGCCCGCACCAGCAGCGGCGCCGCGAGCATCGCGAGGGCGGTCAGCGCGGCCAGGGCCACCATCACGAGGGTCAGCAGACGGTTGGCGAAGGCCTCGCCGCCGTCCTCGTCCTCCTTCATCGAGCGCACCAGCTGGGGCACGAAGACGGAGTTGAGACCGCCGCCGACCGTGAGGATGTAGATCATCGTCGGCAGCTGGTAGGCCACCTGGAAGGAGTCGGCGAGGAAGCCGAGGCCCAGCGCGGCCGCGATCAGCGCGGAGCGGATGAAACCGGTGAGCCGGGACACCATCGTGCCCGCCGCCATGACCGCGCTGGACTTGAGCAGCCCGGCGGCCTTCCCGCCCTTCTTCGGGACGGGAGCCGGGGGTGCGGATGCCTCCGCGGCAGCGGACGGACCGGCGGGCTCGGGAGCTGAGGCCGGGGCCGGCACCGGCGGCTGGAGCGGCTGCCCGGGGGCGGGCGGACCGGCCTGGTACGGCGTCTCGGCGTACTGGTTCGCGTACTGCGGGCTCTGGGGGGCGTGCGGCGGCGCCGGGTACGGAGCCGCTGGGCCCTGCCCGGGGCCCGGCACGGCAGCCGTGCCGGGAACGGCCGGGGGATCCATCGGCGCGGGCGTACCGCCCTGCTGCTGGTCCCGGAAGAGATGCGCGAAGGCGTCGGGCTGGTGGTACTCCTCGCCGGAGTGCGTCACCAGGTCGTCCACGCCCACGAACTGGGTCGTACGGGGGTCGTCACCGTACGGCAGGTACTGGGCCGCGCCCTCCGGCTCCGGCGCCGGGGTCTGCGCCCACACGCGCGGGTCGGGGGCGTACGGCGACTGGGCCGGCTGGCCGTACAACGGCTGCTGCTGCTCGTACGTGCCCGGGGGCGGCGGGGGGTGCGCGGCACGGTCGTAGAGCGCCTCGGCGACCGGGTCCTGGGCGGCGAGATCGTGGTCTCGGTAGGGGTCCTGGTCGTAGGCGTCCTGGAGGTACATGTCCGCAGCGTGCTGCGGCGGCACCTGCCCGGGCTCGGGCGTCGGCTCGGGGTAGCCGGAGCCGGCTGCGCCCGGAGCGCGGTCACCGTCGTACGGCGCGTTCATGGTTACCCCACCTCATCGTCCCGGGCCACACCGGCCACGACATCGCTCAACGGTCCACTCTCTCACCCGTCCCGGACGGGTCGGCGCTTTCCGGTGCGGTGTCCGGTGCAGGGTCACTCGGCTGCTCCGGGTCGTCTGCCCCGGAGGGGGCGTCGGACTCCTCCGGGAGACGGTCCCCGGGGGCCCCGGGGTTCCCGGGCTTCTCGCCGGTGTCCTCCTCCGCGGCGTCGGGGCCGTCGTCCTCGGCCTGACGGGCGGCCGCACGCTTGCGCTGGGTGTACATCCGGAAGCCGGCCAGGACGAGGAGGAGCACGCCGCCGCCGATGACCAGCATGACCGTGGGCGTGACCTCGGTGACCTTCACATCGAACTGGACTTGGTCGCCGTATTCCTGACCGTCCTCGGTGTACAGCTGGGCGTAGACCGATACCCGGCCATTGGCGTTGGCCGAGGTGGTGAACTTCACGGACTGGCTGTGGCCGCCGGAGACCTCGACGCGCTGCTCGTAGTAGGCCTTGCCGCCGATCTTCAGGCGGGTCGGGTTCGTCGAGGTGAGCCGCAGCACGAGGTGGTTCACGGGCTGGACCAGGTTGTTCTGGACGGTCACCGGGATGGTGGCGCTGCGCCCGGAGAGCTTGGTCTCGGACTTCTCGATCAGCTTGACCTGGTCGGCCAGTTCGTCGAGCCAGTTCTCCACGTCGCCCCGGAAGCTGTCCGCCTGGGTGCCGCGGCCTCGCCACGACGTGGACATCTCACGGTTTATGGCCCTGCCGAACGGGGTGACCACGCGGGACTGGTCGCTGAGGATCACCTTGAAGTTGTCGAGCTTCTCCTGGGTGCGCGCGATCTGCTCGAAGGCCGTCCTGGGCAGCTCCTGCTTGCGCAGCGAGGAGGGGTAGGCGGACGTGGACGGGATGCGCGTGGTGGCGTCCGGGTCGGGCTTGGCCTTGGCGGCCGCGGTGAGGTTCTGCGACTGCGACCAGGTGCCGTCCTGGAGCGCCTTCAGCGCCGTCGCCATCGCCTGGGCCTGGCTCGCCGACGGCATGCGCTGCGGAGCGACGACGATGCTGCGCTGCTCGTCCGTCTGCGCGTTCACCTCCAGACTCTGCGCCAGGAACTCCTGCACGGCGAGCGTGGCCGAGTCCGCCTTGGTCAGATCGCCCGCGAAGGCCGTGGACAGCCGTGCGTCGGCCACCACCGCCGTCGTACCGCCGCCGACGGGGCGGGCGGCGGAGGGCGTGTACGACAGCCCGGCGGTCTCCTGGAGGCTGTCGCTGCGGGCGATCACCCGGTCGGCACCGGCCGAGGTGGCGACCTTCATGATCGACGGGTCCACGGCGCCTTCCACCGGCCAGGCGAAGTCCGTGCTCGGTGTGACATGAAGCACGGTCTTCACGGTGGTGGCGGCGACGTCGGTGGCGTCCTTGAGGTGGCTGAGCGAGCCGGTGACGCTGGTGCCGTTGTGCGCGAGGGAGGCCAGGTCCGGGTCGGCGAAGGGCAGGGCGACGACCTCCTTGCCCGCCACGGCCTTCTGCAGGCCGGCCAGCCACTGCTTGGCGACCGCCTGGTGGGTGCCGGCCGTGGTGGTGTTGCCCTCGCCCTGGACGCGGTAGTTGCCCGCCATCGCATCCACCGACGCCAGCAGGTCCGGGTCGATCACCCAGGTGACGTCGAGGTCCTTGCCCAGTTCCAGCATCTGCGCCAGCCGACCGCCCCGGGCGAGCTCCTTGGCCAGGTCGTCGTTGAGGAACACCGGCGTCTGCAGCTCGCCGGCACCTGTCCGGGCCGTCATGTGGACGGTGGAGATCAGCGGCCACAGGAACGTCGTCTTCGTCTTCGTGTCGGCCTCGGAGGGCTGCCACGGCAGGAACGTCTGCTGGACGCCGAGCACCTGCTCCCAGGGCTGCGCGGCGGTCTGGCCGGACAGGGCGACGCCGAACTCGTAGACGCCGTCGTCGCCGAGGTCCAGCTTGTCCACCGGGACCGAGATGCTGAAGTGCTCGGCGACGCCCGGGGCCAGCTTGGCGAACTTCTCCTCGTACTTTCCGCCGACCTCGGTGCCGGTGGTGCTCTGGAGGTCGTCGGAGCGCTGGGCGACCCCGTCGATCGCCGAGCGCGTGTTCAGCATGCGACCCACCCGCAGGCCCACGTGGGCGCCGGTGACGGCCTGCTTGCCGTTGTTGGTCACCGTGCCGGACACGGTCAGCGTGTCGCCGTCCGTGGGGGCGCTGGGGCTGAGTGAGTCCACCGAGACGGACACGGCGTCCGAGGAAGCGGCCTGTGCCGGCCCCGCGGCGGGCAGCTGGAGGAGCCCGGCCAGCAGGGGCACACCGGCGAACAGTCCTCCGGTGCGCCGCAGCCACCGGCGCACCGGTGAGGCACTGGTCCCCTGGAAGTCAGCCGCCTCGGCCACGCGCTCGCCCGTCCCTCGTCGTCGTCAGTGGTCGTCGGAATGTGCGTCCACGCATGGTAACGAGGCGCGCTGAGGTGAAGTGCCGCGGTCTGCTCCGCAAGATCGTGGGGCAGTAGCGACCCGTCCTCTATATCCAGTATCGAGGGGAGAGCGGATGTACGCCGTAAGCGCAGCCCTTGTGCGCTTATGGCAGGAGGCATCCGTGCCCGTCCAATCGAGGCGCCCCGGGGCGCCGGGGCCACGTACCCTCTTCTGTTGTGCCGAACCCCATCGATGACAATCCCTCTGCCCTGAGCCAGGCGCAGCAACGCGCTGTGAGCGAGCTGCTACGGGTGGCCCCCGTGGCCGACGATCTCGCCCGCCGTTTCCAGGAGGCCGGGTTCTCGCTCGCCCTGGTGGGCGGCTCGGTCCGCGACGCGTTGCTCGGCCGGCTCGGCAACGACCTGGATTTCACCACCGACGCGCGCCCCGAGGACGTACTGAAGATCGTGCGGCCCTGGGCGGACGCCGTCTGGGAGGTCGGGATCGCCTTCGGCACGGTCGGGGCGCAGAAGGACGGCTACCTGATCGAGGTGACCACCTACCGGTCCGAGGCGTACGACCGCACCTCGCGCAAGCCCGAGGTGTCGTACGGCGACTCCATCGAGCAGGATCTGGTCCGTCGGGACTTCACGGTCAACGCGATGGCCGTGGCGCTGCCGGAGAAGGAGTTCATCGACCCGCACGGCGGCCTGGAGGACCTCGCGGCCCGGGTGCTGCGCACCCCCGGTACGCCCGAGGAGTCGTTCTCGGACGATCCGCTGCGGATGATGCGGGCCGCCCGGTTCGCCGCCCAGCTGGACTTCCAAGTGGCTTCCGAGGTCGTCACGGCGATGACGGACATGGCCGGGCGGATCGAGATCGTCTCGGCCGAGCGGGTGCGGGACGAGTTGAACAAGCTGATCCTCTCCGCGAACCCGCGCAAGGGTCTGAGTCTTCTGGTCGACACCGGGCTCGCCGACCACGTCCTGCCCGAGCTGCCGGCCCTGCACCTGGAGCGTGACGAGCACCACCGGCACAAGGACGTCTACGACCACACGCTGATCGTGCTGGAGCAGGCGATGGCGCTGGAGGAGGACGGCCCCGACCTCACGCTGCGCCTGGCCGCGCTGCTGCATGACATCGGCAAGCCGCGCACCCGCCGCTTCGAGAAGGACGGCCGGGTCTCGTTCCACCACCACGAGATGGTGGGCGCGAAGATGACCAAGAAGCGCATGACGGCTCTGAAGTACTCCAACGACCTGGTGAAGGACGTCTCGCGTCTGGTCGAACTCCACCTGCGCTTCCACGGCTACGGCACCGGCGAGTGGACGGATTCGGCGGTGCGCCGCTATGTCCGTGACGCGGGCCCGCTCCTGGACCGCCTGCACAAGCTGACCCGCTCCGACTGCACCACGCGGAACAAGCGGAAGGCGGCCGCGCTGTCGCGGGCCTACGACGGCCTGGAGGAGCGCATCGGGCAGCTCCAGGAGAAGGAGGAGCTGGACTCGATCCGCCCGGACCTCGACGGCAACCAGATCATGGAGATCCTGGGCGTCGGCCCCGGACCCGTCATCGGCAAGGCGTACAAGCACATGCTGGAGCTGCGCCTGGAGAACGGTCCGATGGAGCACGATGCGGCGGTGGCGGCCCTCAAGGAGTGGTGGGCCGAACAGAGCTGAGGCCGTGGACGGGGCATGTTTCACGTGAAACATGACCGAGGGCCTAGCGAGGGGGCGATGTTTCACGTGAAACATCGCCCCCACTGCTGTCTCGGCGCGCTTCGAAGCGGGCCATGGCCACCGCGACCCCGCCGTAGATCAGGGCGACGAACACCACCAGCACCGCTGACCGGCCGTCCGGCGGGAGCATCAGGGCGGCCACTCCGGCAGCGCCCACGAAGGCGACGTTGAAGAGGACGTCGTACACGGAGAAGATCCGGCCCCGGAAACCGTCCTCGACCGAGGACTGGACGATCGTGTCCGTGGCGATCTTGGCTCCCTGAGTGATCAACCCCAGGACGAAGGTCGCGACCATCAGGGGGCCGGTGGCGAACGGCAGACCCAGCGCAGGCTCCAGAACCGCGGCCACACCGGAGCAGACCACGATCCAGCGGCCGGGGCCGAGCCGGCCCACCGCCCACGGTGTCACCACGGCGGCCGCGAAGAAGCCCGCGCCGGACACCGCCACGGCGAGTCCGAGCAGCCGGAGTCCTTCGTCCGGGGTCGCGGCGAGGGTGTACCGGCACAGCATGAGGAGCAGGACGAGGAGCGCGCCGTAGCAGAAGCGCATCAGCGTCATCGAGGCCAGCGCCCAGGCCGCTTCCCGGCGCCGGGGCTCGGCCAGGTGCCGCACGGCCGCGAGCAGATCGCGTGCGGTGTCGGCGACCGCGGTCGGCAGGTGGGGCTGCGTCGGCAGCCGGTCGGGGCCCAGCAGCGCGGGAGCCATCCTCAGTGAGGTCAGCGCGGCACAGAGATAGAGGAAAGCGCCGAGCAGGACCACCGCGGCATCGGAGCCCGCCGCCACGAGCCGTACGAGGAAGGCGAGGCCGCCGCCCGCGGTCGCGGCGAGTGTTCCGGCCGTCGGGGACAGGGAGTTGGCGATCACCAGGCGCTCGGCGTCGACCACGCGCGGCAGGGCGGCCGACAGCCCGGCGAGGACGAAGCGGTTGACGGCCGTGACGCACAGCGCGGAGACATAGAACAGCCAGTCCGGCACCGAGCTGACCATCAGCACGGCGGTGGCCGCCGCCAGCAGTGCGCGCAGCAGGTTGCCGTACACGAGGACCTGGCGGCGGCGCCAGCGGTCCAGCAGGACGCCCGCGAAGGGACCGACCAGCGAGTAAGGGAGCAGCAGGACCGCCATCGCCGAGGCGATCGCCACGGCCGAGGTCTGTTTCTCCGGGGAGAAGACGACGTACGCGGCGAGCGCGACCTGATAGACGCCGTCGGCGCCCTGCGAGAGGAGGCGTACGGACAGCAGGCGTCGGAAGTCCCGCAGACGCAGCAGGACGCGCAGGTCACGGACGACGGGCATGGAGCAAAGCCTCACATATGCCGAGGGTCCCCGGGTCAGGAAACCCGGGGACCCTCACAGCCCTGGCAGGAGCGTTCTGTGCGGTGTGCTGGCTGTCGAGCTAGCGCACCGCGTGGTGCCGACTAGCGCACCGCGTGGTGCCGACTAGCGCACCGCGTGGTGTCGACTAGCGCACCGCGTTGTGTCGAGCTAGCGCTCGACGTCACCGCGGATGAACTTCTCGACGTTCTCGCGGGCCTCGTCGTCGAAGTACTGGACCGGCGGGGACTTCATGAAGTAGCTCGACGCCGACAGGATCGGGCCGCCGATGCCGCGGTCCTTGGCGATCTTCGCGGCGCGCAGGGCGTCGATGATGATGCCGGCGGAGTTCGGGGAGTCCCAGACCTCGAGCTTGTACTCCAGGTTCAGCGGGACGTCGCCGAAGGCGCGGCCCTCGAGGCGGACGTACGCCCACTTGCGGTCGTCCAGCCAGGCCACGTAGTCGGACGGGCCGATGTGGACGTTCTTCTCGCCGAGGTCCCGGTCGGGGATCTGGGAGGTGACGGCCTGCGTCTTGGAGATCTTCTTGGACTCCAGGCGGTCACGCTCGAGCATGTTCTTGAAGTCCATGTTGCCGCCGACGTTCAGCTGCATCGTGCGCTCGAGGCGCACACCACGGTCTTCGAACAGCTTCGCCATGACGCGGTGCGTGATGGTGGCGCCGACCTGGGACTTGATGTCGTCACCGACGATCGGGACGCCCGCCTCGGTGAACTTGTCCGCCCACTCCTTGGTGCCGGCGATGAAGACCGGAAGGGCGTTGACGAAGGCGACCTTGGCGTCGATGGCGCACTGGGCGTAGAACTTCGCCGCGTCCTCGGAACCGACGGGCAGGTAGCAGACGAGCACGTCGACCTGCTTGTCCTTGAGGACCTGGACGACGTCGACCGGCTCCTCGGCGGACTCCTCGATGGTCAGGCGGTAGTACTTGCCGAGGCCGTCGAGGGTGTGGCCTCGCTGGACCGTGACGCCCTTGTTCGGAACGTCGGCGATCTTGATGGTGTTGTTCTCGGAGGCGCCGATCGCGTCCGCGAGGTCGAGGCCGACCTTCTTGGCGTCCACGTCGAAGGCGGCGACGAACTCGACGTCACCGACGTGGTAGTCGCCGAACTGCACGTGCATCAGGCCGGGGACCTTCGACGCCGGGTCGGCGTCCTTGTAGTACTCGACTCCCTGCACCAGCGACGCGGCGCAGTTGCCCACGCCGACGATGGCTACGCGAACCGAACCCATTCCGGTTGCTCCCTGTGTGTACGAGTGAGGCCCTGAGTGGGTCTCACGTGGCGGTGTCGCCGGGCGTATCCGTCCGGGGGGTTTCCCCGGGACGGGGCAGGCCGCCCGTCGCTCCAGTTGTGGTGTCCTGCTGAGCGGACCCCCCGGATGCGGAACCCTTCAGGTCCCGACCGGCCCGCTCGCTCTCGATGAGCTCGTTCAGCCAGCGCACTTCGCGCTCCACGGACTCCATCCCGTGGCGCTGGAGCTCAAGCGTGTAGTCGTCGAGGCGCTCCCGGGTGCGCGCCAGGGAGGCGCGCATCTTCTCCAGGCGCTCCTCCAGGCGGCTGCGCCGGCCCTCCAGCACGCGCATACGCACATCACGCGACGTCTGCCCGAAGAAGGCGAACCGTGCGGCGAAGTGCTCGTCCTCGTAAGCGTCAGGACCGGTTTGTGAAAGAAGCTCCTCGAAGTGCTCCTTACCTTCTGCCGTCAACCGGTACACGATCTTCGCGCGGCGTCCGGCGAGGGGAGCGGCGAGGGCGTCGTCATGGGTGCTGCCTTCCTCGATCAACCAGCCGTTGGCGACCAGCGTCTTGAGGCAGGGGTAGAGGGTCCCGTAGCTGAACGCCCGGAACACACCCAGCGACGTGTTGAGTCGTTTGCGCAGCTCATAGCCGTGCATCGGGGACTCGCGCAGCAGCCCGAGTACGGCGAACTCAAGGATGCCGGAACGCCGGCTCATGATCGCCTCCTCTCGGTCCGCAGCGTCTTTATCTCGCGCTGATGTATCGACTCGATACATCCCGACGATAGAACGGCCTTCCGCATGCGACAAGAGGGAGGACGGTGAACGGGATCACATCACCGATTCGTAGGAAGCGAGTTGCCTGTTTTGGGGTGAACCTCGGGGCTCGGCAGGTTTTGGCGGTGCGTAGTCTGTGCGGCATGCAGACCACCGGGAACCAAGTGACGCCTGGGGGGCGTCGTCGTCCCCGGTGCAGTACGGGTGAATGCGGAACCGACCACATCCGTACTTCGGGGGGACCGGAAACCAGCCGCCGTTCCAGGCGCGCACGGGTGCGCCTGCCCGAGGAGTAATCGTTCGATGAGCGAGCACCGTCGCAAACCGCCGCCGCCGCAGGGAGGCGGACGTGCCGCGGCCCGACGCGGCCAGCCCGGCCCGTCCTCCGGCCGCCGTGCGGCACCGCGAGGCGCCACCGGGTCTTCTGCCGACTCCTATGGTTCCAGTTCCCATGGGTCGGACTCCTACGGCTCGGGGGGTGAGGAGCGCCCCTACGGCAGCCGCGCCGAGGCACGCCGGGCGGCGCAGAGAGGCGGCGGCAGGCGCCGTACCGCCGACAACGCAGGTCCGGGCGGCCGGCGCGGCGGTCCGGGCGGACCGACCGGGCCCGGACGCGGCAGAGGCCGTGCGGCGGCACCGCCCGGCAAGAAGCGATTCATCGACTACCCACGGGCGGGCAAGTACGGCTGGCACCGCTGGGTGCCGTCCTGGAAGCTCGTCTCGGGTCTGTTCATCGGCTTCGTCGGCGCTCTCGTCGCCATGGTCGGCATCGGCTTCGCGATGGTGCAGATCCCCAGCGAGAACATCGCCGCCCAGTCGCAGAACAACGTCTACTACTGGGCCGACAACACTCGGATGGTGGCCACCGGCACCGGCGTCAACCGCCAGAACGTCACCATCGACAAGATCCCCGAGGCCATGCAGTACGCGGTGATCTCGGCCGAGAACAAGAGCTTCTACAAGGACTCGGGTGTCGACCCCATGGGTATCGTCCGAGCCCTGGCCAACATGGCGCGAGGCGGTCAGACGCAGGGTGGTTCGACCATCACCCAGCAGTTCGTCAAGAACACGTACCTGAGCCAGGACCAGACCGTCACCCGCAAGTTCCGCGAGATGTTCATCTCCATAAAGGTGGGTGCCAAGCTCAAGAAGCCGCAGATCCTCCAGGGCTATCTGAACACCTCGTACTACGGCCGCGGTGCCTACGGCATCCAGGCCGCCGCCCAGACCTACTACAACGTGGACGCGGTCAAGCTCACGCCGAGCCAGTGTGCCGTCCTCGCGGCGCTGCTGAAGGGCCCGACCTACTACGACCCGGCGGGCAACCCGGACCTGGACAAATCGGCGACCCAGGCTGCCAACACCAAGCGCTCGCAGGAGCGGTGGCGCTGGATCCTCGGTGAGATGCACAAGGACAAGCACCTCTCCGACGCCCAGTACCAGGACGCCCTCAAGAAGTACCCCGAGCCCCAGGGCCGCAAGGCGACCAAGGGCATGACCGGCCAGATCAGCTACCTGGCCGACACGGCGAAGAAGTACGTCCTGAGCCACTCCGACATCTCGGAGGCGGATTTCGACCGGGGCGGCTACCAGATCTACACGACCTTCAAGAAGAACAAGGTCAACGACCTGGCCGCGGCCGTGAAGAAGATCCAGAAGTCGCGCCTCGACCCGAAGCGCCGCGACCTGGACAAGTACGTCCAGTTCGGTGCGGCCTCGGTGGTGCCCAACGACGGCGCGATCGTCGCCCTCTACGGCGGTGACGGTTACGAGAACGGGCACTTCACCAACAACGCCGACACCTCGGGTGTCCCCGTCGGTTCGACGTGGAAGCCGTTCGTGCTGGCCGCGGCCATGGAGTACGGGACGTACAAGACCCAACCCGAGGGCCTCTCGCCGCTGAGCAAGTACAACGGCAACGACAAGCTCAAGGTCCTGAACCAGGACGGCTCCACCGTCCTGAAGAAGGACGGCTCGCCGTTCTACCAGCGCAACGAGAGTGACCATCGCTGGGGCTACATCACCCTGCGCAAGGCGATGGAGCAGTCCATCAACACGCCGTTCGTCCAGCTCGGCATGGACGTGGGGATGTCGAAGGTCCGGGACGTGGCCGGCTCGACCGGCATCCTCCCCCAGAGCATGTCGAAGGACCTCAACCCGTCGTTCGCCATCGGTACGTCCACTCCCAGCGCGATCCGTATGGCCGACGCCTACGCGACCTTCGCGGCGTCCGGCAAGCAGGCGGATCCGTACTCGGTGACCAGTGTCAAGAAGGACGGCGTGGACGTGCCCGGCTTCGAGAAGCCCAAGGTCAAGCGGGCGATGGACTCGAACATCGCCAACAACGTCACGGACGTCCTGCAGAACGTCATCCAGAACGGTACCGGTCAGAACGCCAAGGCCCTGGGCCGTACGGCGGCGGGCAAGACCGGTACCACCGACAGCAACAAGTCGGCCTGGTTCGTGGGCTACACCCAGCAGCTGTCCACCTCGGTGGCGATGTTCCGCGAGAACCCGAAGGACCACGAGCTGCTCTCCATGAACGGCACGGCCGGCGTGCCGTCGATCCATGGTGGTGACATCCCGACGTCGGTGTGGACCGAGTACATGAAGGCCGCGCTGAAGGGGAGCAACGACCTGGGCTTCCCGGAAGCCACCGAGATCGGCAAGGTCCAGGACGAGGTGGGCGCGCCTTCGCCGACTCCGTCGGTCACCATCACACCGAGTGAGACTCCCAGCGAGACGCCGAGCGCCACGCCCAGCGAGACGGCCACCTCGCCGTCGCCCACGGTGAGCCAGCCCTGCAACAACTGGAAGTGCGTCCCCACCGGCACGGACGGCGGTACGACGGACGGGGGTGTCAGCTCCAGTCCGACACCCACGGATACGAGCGGCACCACTAAAGGCAACGGCAACGGAGGCATCTTCGCAGGTCAGACCGGCTAGCCGGGCAGTCTGACCGATTGGTGGTCATATCGCCCGCCAAGGGTGTTTCACGTGAAACGAGGGCCGCCGCATCCACGAGGTGCGGCGGCCCTCGGCGTATTCCTAGACAGGTACGGCAGGATGTGGCCCATGCCCAGTGCAGAGATGACGCCCGCGAGCGTGCACGAGCCCGAGCCCGTGCGGCCTGCCGGTGCGGAGCCGGTGCGGCCGACCAGGGAGGACGAGGTCGCCGCGGCCGGGAGTGAGCTGATCGGTGGCCCCATCGGGCGGCGCGCCCTGCTCGGGACGACCTGGTGGACTCCCGTACGGGTCGTCGCGCTCGTCGCGATCGGCATGTTCGCGCTCGGCCTCGTCCAGAAGGCGCCCTGCTATCACAGCGCCTGGTTCTTCGGCGCCAGCTCGCAGTACACGCATGCCTGCTACTCGGACATCCCGCACCTCTATCAGGGGCGCGGTTTCGCCGACGGGCTGGTGCCGTACTTCGACAAGCTCCCGGGCGACATGGACTACCTCGAATACCCGGTGCTGACCGGTGTGTTCATGGAGGTGGCCGCCTGGCTCACGCCCGGCAGCGGCACCATCCAGCACCAGGAGCAGTGGTACTGGTTCGTCAACGCCGGGATGCTGATGGCCTGTGCGGCCGCCATCGCCGTCTGTGTGGCCCGCACCCACCGCCGACGCCCCTGGGACGGCCTGCTGGTCGCTCTGGCGCCCGCCTTCGCCCTCACCGCCACCATCAACTGGGACCTGCTGGCGGTGGCTCTGACGGCCGCCGCGATGCTGATGTGGTCGCGGGGGCGCGCCGTCGCCTTCGGAGTCCTCCTGGGGCTCGCCACGGCCGCCAAGCTCTATCCCGTCTTCCTGCTCGGCCCGCTGCTGGTGCTGTGCTGGCGGGCCGGCAAGTGGCGGGAGTTCTTCCAGGCCGTGGGCGGAGCCGTCGTCGCCTGGCTCGTCGTGAACCTGCCGGTGATGTACTTCGCCTTCCAGGGCTGGTCGAAGTTCTACACGTTCAGCCACGACCGGGGTGTCGACTTCGGCTCCTTCTGGCTGATCTGGGCGCAGAACTCCAGCAACCCGCCCACCACCGACTTCGTGAACACCTCCGCCACCGTGCTGGTGGTGCTGTGCTTCCTCGGCATCGCGGCACTCACCCTCACCGCTCCGCGCCGGCCGCGCTTCGCCCAGCTCGCGTTCCTGATGGTGGCGGCCTTCATCCTCACCAACAAGGTCTACTCCCCGCAGTACGTCCTGTGGCTGGTGCCGCTGGCCGTCCTCGCCCGGCCCAAGTGGCGGGACTTCCTGATCTGGCAGGCGTGCGAGGTGGCGTACTTCCTGGGCATCTGGATGTACCTCGCCTACACGACCAGCGGAGACGCCCACAAGGGTCTACCGACGCAGGGCTACCACTGGGCGATCGCGTTGCACCTGCTGGGCACGCTGTACCTGTGCGCCGTCGTCGTACGCGACATCCTCATGCCCGAGCGGGACGCGGTGCGCCGGTCCGGCGACGACGACCCCTCGGGCGGGGTGCTCGACGGCGCGGAGGACGTCTTCGTGCTCGGTGCGGCGGCCCATCCCCCGCGGCACGCCGCCCACTTCGACGCTCCTCAGGTGGACTGGGGGAGGCCGGAACCGCCGTCGCACGAGGACCGTTCGCTCTGAGCGAACACCCTCTCGGCATTCCTCGGCGTCCCCTCGGCACCACGTCCGGGCCCTCGGTGGGCATGAAGAAGGCCGTACACGAACGTCGTGTACGGCCTTTCGCTTCGGCAGCCGGGACTAGCGGTCCACGATCCGGTCGAACTGTGTGGTGGTGTGCCGCAGATGGGCCACCAGCTCGTCCCCGACCGTCGGCTCGGGGGCGTCCGACGGGACGAAGAGGATCGACACCTGCATGTGCGGCGGCTCGGCGAACCAGCGCTGCTTGCCGCCCCAGACGAACGGAGAAAGGTTCCGGTTCACCGTGGCGAGGCCGGCCCGTGCAACACCCTTGGCGCGCGGCATGACGCCGTGCAGGGCCTTCGGGGCCTCCAGGCCCACCCCGTGCGACGTACCGCCTGCCACGACCACCAGGAAGCCGTCGGAGGCCGCCTTCTGCTGCCGGTAGCCGAAGCGGTCGCCCTTGGCCACGCGCGTGACGTCCAGGACGGCGCCGCGGTACTCGGTGGCCTCATGGTCCCCCAGCCACAGCCGGGTGCCGATGCGGGCGCGGAACCGGGTCTGCGGGAACTGCTGCTGGAGCCGGGCGAGTTCCTCGGCCTTGAGGTGGCTGACGAACATGGTGTGCAGCGGCAGCCGGGCCGCCCGCAGCCGGTCCATCCAGCCGATGACCTCCTCGACGGCGTCCGAGCCGTCGGTGCGGTCCAGCGGCAGGTGGATGGCGAAGCCCTCCAGCCGGACGTTCTCGATGGCCTGGTGCAGCTGCGGCAGGTCCTGCTCGCTGATGCCGTGCCGCTTCATCGAGGACATCACCTCGATGACGACACGGGCGCCCACGAGGCCGTACACGCCGTCGATCGACGACACCGAGCGGACCACCCGGTCCGGCAGCGGGACGGGCTCCTCACCGCGCCGGTACGGCGTCAGCACCAGCAGGTCACCGCTGAAGTAGTCCTTGATGCGCGCGGCCTCGTACGTGGTGCCGACGGCGAGGATGTCCGCACCCAGGCGCCTGGCCTCCTCGGCCAGTCGTTCGTGTCCGAAGCCGTAGCCGTTGCCCTTGCAGACCGGGACGAGGCCCGGGAACTGCTCCTGCACGTGCTTGTGGTGCGCCCGCCAGCGCGCGGTGTCGACGTAAAGCGTGAGCGCCATGGCCGGACCCGGAACCTTTCTCGTGGCTGCGGTGAATCAGAGGTGCGAAAGCTGTGAAGCCTATCGAATCAAACGCCTGCGGCTCAGCGGCGCGACATGTAGATGTCGAGCGCCTTGTGGAGCAGCTTGTTCAGCGGGAAGTCCCATTCGCCCAGGTACTCGGCGGCCTGCCCGCCCGTGCCGACCTTGAACTGGATCAGGCCGAACAGGTGATCCGTCTCGTCCAGCGAGTCGGAGATGCCGCGCAGGTCGTAGACGGTGGCGCCGAGCGCGTAGGCGTCGCGCAGCATCCGCCACTGCATCGCGTTCGAGGGGCGGACCTCACGGCCGATGTTGTCGGAGGCGCCGTAGGAGTACCAGACGTGGCCGCCGACGATCAGCATGGTCGCGGCGGACAGGTTCACGCCGTTGTGGCGGGCGAAGTACAGCCGCATCCGGTTGGGGTCCTCGGTGTTGAGGGCCGTCCACATGCGCTGGAAGTACGACAGCGGGCGGGGCCGGAAGTGGTCGCGCACGGCCGTGATCTCGTACAGCCGCTGCCACTCGGCGAGGTCCTGGTAGCCGCCCTGGACGACCTCGACGCCGGCCTTCTCGGCCTTCTTGATGTTGCGGCGCCACAGCTGGTTGAAGTTCTTGTGGACCTCTTCCAGGGAGCGGCCCGCCAGCGGCACCTGGAAGACGTAGCGGGGCTGCACGTCACCGAAGCCGGCCCCGCCGTCCTCGCCCTGCTGCCAGCCCATGCGGCGCAGCTTGTCGGCCACCTCGAAGGCGCGCGGCTCGATGAAGTCGGCCTCCATGTCGCGCAGGCGCTTCACGTCCGGGCTCTGGATGCCCCGCTTGATGGTTTCCGCGTCCCAGCGGCGGATGATCACCGGCGGGCCCATCTTCACGGAGAAGGCACCCTGCTGCTTGAGGTGCGCCAGCATCGGCTGGATCCAGTCGTCCAGATTCGGCGCGAACCAGTTGATGACCGGGCCCTCGGGGAGATAGGCGAGGTAGCGCTTGATCTTGGGCAGCTGACGGTAGAGGACCAGGCCGGCGCCGACCATCTCGCTGGTGCGCTCGTCGAACCAGCCGAGGTGCTCCGAGCGCCACTCCGCCTTCACATCGGCCCAGGCCGGGACCTGCATGTGGCTCGCCGCCGGCAGGCTCTGGATGTAGGCCAGATGCTGCTCGCGGCTGATGGTCCTCAGGGTCAGGCTCATGTCGGGGCGCTCCTCGGGCTGGTGTGTCCCCATGGGTTCAGGGGCTCCGGCTCTCGCGCCGAAGCCTACTGCGCCTTGCGAGCACCCCGACTGGGGCGTACGGCACCTTCGCCCCGGCTTCTGGCCGCCGAGGCGTTTTCACGGTGTCGGAGAAGGTGCCGGACCGACGGCCGGACGGGTCAGCCGATGAGGCCGCCGAACAGTCCGCCGTTCGACATGCCGAGCATGAAGCCGACTCCGGCGGCACCGAGACCCAGGATCAGCCCGGTCCGCTCCCGCGTGGTCTCCGAGACCCACTGCCCGTACAGGCCGGTGATGATCCCCACCAGGCCGGCCCAGGACGAGAGCAGGTGAAGGCCGTGGAAGAAGGACGTGATGAAGGCGATCAGGCCCAGGGCCAGCGTCGCCACCATCAGGGTGTCCTGGAGCGGATGAGGCCTGCCGTCGGTGGCGAAGAAGGATCCGGCGGTGTTGGGTCGCAATGCCTGCTGTGCCATGAGGCACCTCCTGCGGATCGCGGCGCACTGTAGCGCCATACACACCCGATGTGTACAGATTGAAGGGCCCCCACCGCCGGATTTCAACCGGAAGCACGTGTGCGGGTAGTCTGTACCGCTGCACCGGTGTCTGCCCAGGCCGCTGCGGGGATCCCCCCGAGGAGCCCCCGATTGTCAGTGGTGGCCGATACCGTTGCGTACGCATCACAACCCTCCTGCCACGGAACGACCGTGGCCGCTGAGTCCAAAGGAGGTGGGTTCCACATGCGTCACTACGAGGTGATGGTCATCCTCGACCCCGATCTGGAGGAGCGCGCTGTCGCCCCCCTGATCGAGAACTTCCTCTCCGTCGTCCGTGAGGGCAACGGCAAGGTGGAGAAGGTCGACACCTGGGGCCGTCGTCGTCTCGCGTACGAGATCAAGAAGAAGCCCGAGGGCATCTACTCGGTCATCGACCTGCAGGCCGAGCCTGCGGTCGTGAAGGAGCTCGACCGCCAGATGAACCTGAACGAGTCGGTCCTCCGGACCAAGGTCCTCCGCCCCGAGACCCACTGAGCTTTCCCGCTCAGCTGATCTCGGGATTCGAGTAGCAGTAACAAGCAGCCAGAGCAGCAAACCCGCCGAGAGGTACCCCCATGGCAGGCGAGACCGTCATCACGGTCGTCGGCAACCTTGTCGATGACCCCGAGCTGCGCTTCACCCCGTCCGGTGCGGCGGTCGCGAAGTTCCGCGTCGCGTCCACTCCCCGCACCTTCGACCGCCAGACGAACGAGTGGAAGGACGGCGAGAGCCTCTTCCTCACGTGCTCGGTCTGGCGTCAGGCGGCGGAGAACGTCGCCGAGTCGCTCCAGCGAGGCATGCGCGTCATCGTGCAGGGCCGGCTGAAGCAGCGGTCCTACGAGGACCGTGAGGGCGTCAAGCGCACGGTCTACGAACTGGACGTCGAGGAAGTCGGCGCCAGCCTGCGCAACGCCACGGCCAAGGTCACCAAGACCGCCGCCGGTGGTGCTCGCGGTGGCCAGGGTGGTTACGGCGGCGGTGGCGGCCAGCAGGGCGGCGGCTGGGGCGGTGGCCCCGGTGGCGGTCAGCAGCAGGGCGGCGCTCCTGCCGACGACCCGTGGGCGACCGGCGCTCCCGCCGGTGGCAACCAGGGCGGCGGCGGCTGGGGCGGAGGCTCCGGCGGCGGTGGCGGCTACTCGGACGAGCCCCCCTTCTAGGGCTCGCATCCCCACTTCTTGATCACACAGGAGAAACATCATGGCGAAGCCGCCTGTGCGCAAGCCGAAGAAGAAGGTCTGCGCTTTCTGCAAGGACAAGGTCACGTACGTGGACTACAAGGACACGAACATGCTGCGGAAGTTCATTTCCGACCGCGGCAAGATCCGTGCCCGCCGTGTTACCGGCAACTGCACGCAGCACCAGCGTGACGTCGCCACGGCCGTCAAGAACAGCCGTGAGATGGCGCTGCTGCCCTACACGTCCACCGCGCGCTAAGGGAAGGGTGACCGACTAATGAAGATCATCCTCACCCACGAGGTCTCCGGCCTCGGTGCCGCTGGCGACGTCGTCGACGTCAAGGACGGTTACGCTCGCAACTACCTCATCCCGCGGAAGTTCGCTATCCGCTGGACCAAGGGTGGCGAGAAGGACGTCGAGCAGATTCGCCGCGCCCGCAAGATCCACGAGATCCAGACCATCGAGCAGGCCAATGCTGTGAAGGCCCAGCTCGAGGGCGTCAAGGTCCGCCTGGCCGTCCGCTCCGGCGACGCCGGCCGTCTCTTCGGTTCCGTCACCCCGGCCGACATCGCTTCCGCGATCAAGGCTTCCGGTGGCCCCGAGGTCGACAAGCGTCGCATCGAGCTGTCCGCCCCGATCAAGACCCTGGGCGCCCACGAGACGTCCGTGCGTCTGCACCCCGAGGTTGCCGCCAAGGTCAACATCGAGGTCGTCGCGGCGTGACGCTGCGCTCGGCTTGAGCAGTTGAGAGGGGCCGCCTCCTACGGGGCGGCCCCTCTTCGCGTTCGGTCTCAGTGCGGCTGTGCGCGGGGCGCTGCATGTTTCACGTGAAACGGTCAGCGCGTCGCACCCGTTACGATCCAGCGGCCCGAGCGGGCGCGGAGCCAGAGAGTCAGCATCCTGACCGTCATCATGAGCGTCATAGCCGCCCAGAGCGCGGTGAGGCCCCCGCCCAGCGTCAGGACGAGCAGCGCCACCGGGGCGAACACCGCCAAGGTCGCCACCATCGCCCAGGCCAGATACGGCCCGTCCCCAGCGCCCATCAGGACTCCGTCCAGCACGAAGACGATTCCGCAGACGGGCTGGGAGAGGGCCACCATCAGCAGTGCCGGAAGTGCCGCGTCCTTGACCACGGAGTCGCTGGTGAACAGCGGGAGGAACAGCGGCCGGGCGGCCACCACGAGGAGGCCCAGTACGACACCGGCGGCTACGCCCCACTGGACCATGCGGCGGCAGACCTCGCGGCTGCCGTGGGCGTCGTTCGCGCCGAGGTAGCGGCCGATGATGGCCTGCCCGGCGATCGCGATCGCGTCGAGGGCGAAGGCCAGCAGGCTCCACAGGGACAGGATGATCTGGTGGGCGGCGATGTCGGCGTCACCGAGGCGTGCCGCGACAGCCGTGGCGATCATGAGAATCGCCCGCAGCGACAGCGTGCGGACGAGCAGGGGAACTCCGGCCTGAGCCGAGGCCCGGATGCCGGCGGCATCCGGGCGCAGGGAGGCCCCGTGCTTGCGGGCCCCACGCACGACCACGGCCAGATAGACGGCCGCCATGCCGCACTGTGCGATGACGGTGCCCCAGGCGGATCCGGCGATGCCGAGTCCGGCGCCGTAGACGAGTCCCGCGTTGAGTGCGGCGTTGGCGACGAAGCCTGCGACAGCGACGTACAGCGGGGTCCTGGTGTCCTGCAGGCCGCGCAGCACACCGGTGGCGGCGAGGAGGACCAGCATGGCCGGGATGCCGAGTGCGGAGATGCGCAGATACGTCGTGGCATAGGGGGCAGCGGTGGCGGAGGCACCGAAGAGGTCCACGATGCCCGGAGCCAACGGGAGGACGAGGGCGATGACCGCCACTCCGAGGAGCAGGGCGAGCCAGATGCCGTCCATACCCTGACGGATGGCTGACTGGAGATCGCCGGAGCCGACGCGCCGGGCCACGGCGGCCGTGGTGGCGTAGGCGAGGAAGACGAAGACGCTCACGGCGGTGGTGAGGAGGGCCGAGGCCACGCCCAGACCGGCGAGCTGGGCGGTCCCGAGGTGGCCGACGATGGCGCTGTCGGCCATGACGAACAGAGGCTCCGCGACGAGTGCGCCGAAGGCCGGGACGGCCAGCGCGACGATCTCTCGGTCGTGCCGGCGGCGGGTGGCCTGGGGGATCGCTGGAGCCTGTGTCATGAGCACTAATCTAATCGTCCACAGGTAAGAGATGCAATTGCTGACTGACCCTTACTTCCGGTCTCGAACCGTGCACATGAGCGCACCGTTCGAGGCGATCTTGATCCGACTGGGGAAGTTTTTCTTCTGCACAGCCGGTGGACGGTAAAGGTGCAGGTCAAAGCGCTGCACTCGGCGGGATCGAGGGCTTGTTCACAGGGCTGTCCACCGCGTCGTGCACAGGTTTCGGCAGGTTCTCCACAGCATCCGGGCCGTCGTCCACATGGCCTGTGGATAACCAGATTGGCTGACGGTGCCGACAGGCCTACCGTTGTCCGGCGCCCGCTCCTTCCCTCGGCCTGGGAAACGTCACAAAACCGACGCGCCAGAAGCGGAGTTGGGCCTCTCAACTGTCAGTGTCGTGCCGTACAACAGAGGGCACGGCGAGGTCCGCCGTGCGGACGGGAGGAGGTGGCTCGGTGAGCATTTCCGAGCCCTTGGACGATCCGTGGGCCGACAGCGGACCCAGCGATCGTCTGCCCGCCTCCCGTCGCCGAAGCGACGGCGGCCGGGGCCGTGACGAACAGCACGACCGGGGCCGGGAGAACGGCGACTGGGAAGGCGGCACCTCCTTCGAGCGGGTGCCGCCGCAGGACCTGGACGCCGAGCAGTCCGTGCTGGGCGGCATGCTGCTGTCCAAGGACGCCATCGCCGACGTCGTCGAGGTCCTCAAGGGCCACGACTTCTACAAGCCGGCGCACGAGACGATCTACCAGGCGATCCTCGACGTCTACGCCAAGGGCGAGCCGGCCGACCCCATCACCATCGCCGCCGAACTCACCAAGCGCGGCGAGATCAACAAGGTCGGTGGCGCGTCGTACCTCCACACCCTCGTCCAGACGGTGCCTACGGCGGCGAACGCCGAGTACTACGCCGAGATCGTCCACGAGCGGGCGGTCCTGCGCCGCCTGGTCGAGGCAGGCACCCGCATCACGCAGATGGGATACGCGGCCGACGACGACGTCGACGAGATCGTCAACCGCGCCCAGGCCGAGATCTACGCAGTCACCGAGCAGCGCACCAGCGAGGACTATCTGCCGCTCGGCGACATCATGGAGGGCGCCCTCGACGAGATCGAGGCGATCGGCTCACGCAGCGGCGAGATGACCGGTGTGCCCACGGGCTTCACGGACCTGGACTCGCTGACCAACGGCCTGCACCCGGGCCAGATGATCGTCATCGCGGCCCGTCCCGCCATGGGTAAGTCCACGCTCGCGCTGGACTTCGCACGCGCGGCGTCGATCAAGCACAACCTGGCCAGCGTCATCTTCTCCCTCGAAATGGGGCGCAACGAGATCGCGATGCGTCTGCTGTCGGCCGAGGCGCGCGTGGCGCTGCACCACATGCGCTCGGGCACCATGACGGACGAGGACTGGACCCGCCTGGCGCGCCGTATGCCCGAGGTCTCCTCCGCGCCGCTCTACATCGACGACTCCCCGAACCTGTCGATGATGGAGATCCGCGCGAAGTGCCGCCGGCTGAAGCAGCGCAACGACATCAAACTCGTGATCATCGACTATCTGCAGCTGATGCAGTCCGGTGGTTCCAAGCGCTCCGAGAGCCGTCAGCAGGAGGTGTCGGACATGTCCCGTAACCTCAAGCTGCTGGCCAAGGAGCTGGAGGTCCCGGTGATCGCGCTCTCGCAGCTCAACCGTGGTCCCGAGCAGCGCACGGACAAGAAACCGATGGTGTCCGACCTGCGTGAGTCCGGCTCCATCGAGCAGGACGCCGACATGGTCATCCTGCTGCACCGTGAGGACGCCTACGAGAAGGAGTCACCGCGAGCGGGCGAGGCGGACATCATCGTGGGCAAGCACCGTAACGGCCCTACGGCGACGATCACGGTGGCCTTCCAGGGCCACTACTCCCGCTTCGTGGACATGGCCCAGACCTGACCCGGCCGGACTGCCGGAGAAATGAACTCGACGCATGGCGCCCCAGCGGATGGACTGGGCCCATGACGACATCGCAAGAAGAGCTGCTCCCGGGCACCCGGCGGGCGTTGCTGCACCGGATCGCTCTCGCGCAGGCCGAAGGGCGGGCGCCCTCGCTGGTCGCCGCTGTCGTGCGGGACGGGCGGGCCGTCTGGCACGGGTCGCGCACTTCGGTGGACGGGCACGGGCCGAACGAGAACGTGCAGTACCGGATCGGGTCGATCACCAAGACGTTCACCGCCGTACTGGTGCTGCGGCTGCGCGACGAGGGCGTGCTCGATCTCGGTGATCCCCTGGAGAAGCATCTGCCGGGCACCGGAGCCGGCGAGGCGACGATCGCCGAACTGCTCGCACACACCTCCGGGTTGGCCGCCGAGTCACCCGCGCCCTGGTGGGAGCGGACCCCGGGCTCACTGCGCCCCGAGCTGAGCGACGTCCTCGGCGAGCAGCCCCTCCTGCACCCCGTCGGTCGGCGCCACCACTACTCCAATCCCGGCTACACCCTGCTGGGCGCACTGGTGGAGGAGCTTCGGGGCGCCCCCTGGGAGGAGGTGCTGCACAGCGAGGTGCTCGAACCCCTCGGGCTCCACCGCACCACCGCCCAGCCGCAGGCGCCGCATGCGGGCGGCTGGGCGGTGCATCCCTGGGCCGACGCACTGCTGCCCGAACCGCTGGAGGATCTCGGCCGGATGGCTCCCGCCGGCCAGCTGTGGTCCACCACCGGTGACCTCGCGCGGTTCGCCGCCTTTCTGGCCGGGGGAGACGACCGGGTGCTGAGCGCGGAGTCGGTGCGCGAGATGCGGACGCCCGCGGCGCCGGCCGAGGCCGCGGACGTGGTGGACGGGGCGACCTATGGCCTCGGCATGCAGGTCCAGCGGCGGGACGGCAGGCTCCTCGTCGGGCACTCCGGCTCGCTCCCCGGCTTCCTCGCGAACCTCACCATCAGCGTGGAGGACGACGTGGCGGCGGTGGTGCTGGCCAACTGCACGAGTGGCCCGCTGCTGGGGGCGGTGGGCGCCGATCTCGTCCGTATCGTTGCGGAGGCGGAGCCGCGTATCCCCGAGCCGTGGCGTCCGCTGCGTGAAGTCGACCCGGATGTCCTGGAGTTGGCGGGGCAGTGGTACTGGGGGACGCACGCTTTCGCCCTGCGGGTGATGGCCGACGGGCTTCTTGCGCTGGCACCGCTGACCGGTGGCGGCCGCCGCGCCCGCTTCCGTTCGAACGGAGACGGCACATGGACGGGCCTGGAGGGTTACTACGCCGGAGAGCTGCTCCGGCCCGTACGCCGCCCGGACGGTTCCCTGATCCATCTGGACCTCGGGTCGTTCGTGTTCACGCGGCAGCCCTACGAGGTGGGGGCTGAGGTGCCCGGTGGGGTGGATTCGAAGGGCTGGCGCGGGATCGCGGAGTAGGCGGCTCGTCGCCGGGGGTGGGTGTTTCACGTGAAACACCCACCCCCTGGCCGTTCATTCAGAGCTGGAGCTTGAAACCCACGTGCGAAGCGGTGAAGCCGAGGCGTTCGTAGAAGCGGTGAGCGTCCGTGCGGCTGCTGTCGGAGGTCAGCTGCACCAACTGGCAGTTCTGGCGCCGGGATTCCTCGACAGCCCACTCGATGAGCTGGGTGCCCAGGCCGCTGCCGCGCTCGTCGGCGTGGATGCGGACGGCCTCGATGATCGAGCGGGTCGCTCCCTTGCGGGAGAGCCCATGGACGAGCGTCAGCTGGAGGGTGCCGATGACTCGGCCTTCTCGAACCGCCACGACGAGCTGCTGGTTCGGGTCCGTGTTCAGCCGGTCCAGCGCCGCGAGGTAGGGCGTCAGGTCGTCGGGTGACTCGCGCTGGGCGCCCAGTGGATCGTCGGCGAGCATGGCGACGATCGCCGGCAGATCGTCCGCGGTCGTACGGCGTATTTCAAGATCTCCCATACCCGCACCCTATGCGGGCACGTTCAGGGACTCCACGACGCGTACCAGCGGGGCCAGTTCGGGGTTCCTGGCCGCCTCGTCCAGGGCCTCGCGCAGGGCGGCGTCATTGGTGGGCCGCGCCTCCTCCAGCAGCCGCAGACCCGCCTCGGTGACATTGGTGTAGATGCCGCGACGGTCGGTGGGGCACAGGTAGCGCTCCAGCAGACCGCGGTCCTCCAGGCGGGTCACCAGTCGCGTGGTGGCGCTCTGGCTGAGCACGACCGCGTCGGCGACCTGCTTCATCTGCAGATGGCCGCCCTCGCCCTCGTGCTGCCGGCTGAGCACGTCGAGCAGGGAGTACTCGCGCACGCTCAGGTCGTGCCCGGTCTGCAGGGCGCGCTCGATGTGCGCCTCGATCCTCCCGTGCAGGAGAGCGAGGGCGGACCAGCCCTGAGCGAGGGCGGTGAGTGCGGGGTCCGTCGCTGTCATTGGCGTTTTCCTCCGTCCCGGAGCGGCTGGATCCAGAGTAGAGCACTCCCGCAATAGTCGGCGGTTGCCCTTAGCCCGCGTCTGCAACTATTGTGAACGCACGCAAAGCGCTCCTGCAATCGTCTGGGAAGGTGTACCCCCCATGCCTCTCGCGCTTCTGGCCCTCGCGATCGGGGCCTTCGGGATCGGAACGACCGAGTTCGTGATCATGGGTCTGCTGCCCGAGGTCGCCGGAGACTTCGGGGTCTCCATCCCCACAGCGGGCCTGCTGGTGACCGGATACGCCCTCGGCGTGGTGATCGGCGCCCCGCTGATGACCGTGCTCGGCACCAAGGTCTCGCGCAAGCGGATGCTGATGCTCCTGATGGGCCTCTTCATCGCTGGCAACCTGGTCTCCGCTCTGGCTCCCACCTTCGCGATCATGCTGATCGGACGGGTGATCGCCTCGCTCGCCCACGGTGCCTTCTTCGGCATCGGCTCGGTCGTCGCGGCCGAGCTGGTGGCGCCCGACAAGAAGGCCGGCGCCATCGCGATGATGTTCACGGGCCTGACCGTCGCCAACGTCGTCGGCGTTCCGCTGGGCACGTTCGTCGGGCAGCACGTCGGATGGCGCGTCACCTTCGGCATCGTCGCCGCCCTCGGTCTCGTCGGCCTGGCCGGCATCGCCAGGCTGGTGCCCGAGATGCCCAGGCCCGAAGGCGTGCACCTGCGTCATGAAGTGGCTGCCTTCAAGAACGCCCAGGTCCTGCTCGCCATGGCGATGACCGTGCTCGGCTTCGGCGGTGTCTTCGCGGCCATCACCTACATCGCGCCGATGATGACCCACATCGCCGGCTTCGCCGACGGGTCCGTCACCTGGCTGCTGGTCCTGTTCGGCCTCGGCATGGTCGGCGGCAATCTCATCGGCGGCAAGTTCGCCGACCGCGCGCTGATGCCGATGCTGTACGTCTCCCTGGGTGCCCTGGCCGCCGTGCTCGCGCTGTTCTCGCTCACCGCGCACAACAAGATCGCTGCCGCCGTGACCATCGCCCTGATCGGCGCCCTCGGCTTCGCGACCGTCCCGCCGCTGCAGAAGCGCGTCCTCGACCAGGCCCACGGCGCCCCGACGCTCGCCTCGGCCGTGAACATCGGCGCCTTCAACCTGGGCAACGCCCTCTCCGCCTGGCTCGGCGGTTTGGTGATCGCGGCCGGCTTCGGCTACACCGCCCCCAACTGGGTCGGCGCCGCCCTCGCCGCGGCCGCCCTGGTCCTCGCCGTCCTCTCGGCCGCCCTGGAGCGCCGGGACAGCGGGCGGAGCGCCGTGGTGACCTCCGGAAGCCCCGCCGGGCAGCGGACCCCCGTCCACCACTGAGCCCGCCCCGACCGCAGGGCATCACCACCCGTACTCGACCGTCACCCGGACCGCTGGGGCGCAGGCCGCCCCCGGCCCGTACGGCATCCCCTCACCTCTCGCACACACCGCACCAAGGAGAAAGCGCCATGAGCACCACCGCCGTCGCCCCGCTCACCACCGAGGACGCCGAGCTGCTCGTCGCCACGGCCCGTCGCGCTGCCGAGGAGGCGGGAGTCACCGTCAGCGTCACCGTCCTGGACGCCGGCGGCCACCTGCTCGCCTTCCGCCGGGACGACCGGGCCGTGCTGATCTCCGGCGAGACCAGCACCCGCAAGGCCTACACCGCCCTCCAGCTGAACGCGGCCACCGCCGACCTCGTCGACGCCGTGCAGCCCGGCGGCCTCTTCCACACGCTCCCCACGGCACTCGACCGGCCCCTGCTCTTCATCGCGGGCGGTCTCCCCGTCCACCGGGACGGCAGGCTGATCGGCGCGATCGGCGTCGGCGGCGGTGCCCCGGACCAGGACCACGGCTTCGCCACCGCGGCCGTCCAAGCGCTTGCCTGACCGCACACCCCGCGGCATGACAACGCCGGTCCTCACCGCCCTGGAGCGGTGAGGACCGGCGTCTGCCGTGCGACCGCTCAGCCCGCGGCCACCGTCAGCGGCGCGAACCGGCGCGTCCAGTCCCCCGGCAGGTCCGTGATGCCATAGGTCATGACGGCGTTGAAGGCCACGGACGTCAACCCCCGCGCCCTGGCCCAGGCCAGCAGCTCCTCGTGGCGTACGTCGATGTCGGTGCGCAGCGGGCGGTCCGTACGGGCCGCCAGCGAGGCGATGAGGGCCTTGGCCGTCTCGGTGTCCCGGGCGATCAGCGGGCCGACGACATGCGTGTCCATGTTGGGCCACGCGGCCGTGTAGCCGATGATCCGGCCGCCGTCCTCGGCCACGCGCAGCTGATCGGCGAAGGCGGGCAGGCGGGTGATGAGGGGAGTGCGGTCGACGCCGAACACCTCCTCGTCGAGACGGAGGATCGAGGGCAGGTCCTCCGCGGTGGCAGCACGGGTCGCCACCCCGTGTTCCGTGCCGCCGGGTACGAAGTGCCCCCGCAGCATCTCCGCCCGGCCCGTGACCTTGAAACCCAGTTCTTCGTAGAGCGGGCGCCCATAGGGCGTGGCGTGCAGGGTCAGCGGCGTGGTTCCCATGGCCGCGACGACATGCTGCATCAGGCGGCGCCCGACACCTTGGCGGGCGTGGCGCTCGGCCACCAGGACCATGCCGATGGCGCCGAGGTCCGATTGCTCCCAAGAGCCGTACTCCGTGACGACGCAGGCGGCGACGAGCCCTCCGTCGGGGTCGTCGATGCCGTAACCCTTGCCGGCCGTGAGCAGGAAGCCCCACTTGTGTTCCTCGCGTGGCCACCCCCGATCTTCGGACAAGTCGGCGCAGGCGGTGAGATCGCGGAGCGTCAGACGGCGTATGGGCAGAGCAGCGGGGGAAGGAGTCGGCACGCAGGTCAGGCTGTCCGACCGGCACCCCCGACGTCCACCTGTTTCGACGCAGACGCAGGTGCTTTTGGCCATGTCGTGGCCGTTCGAACAGGCCGTCGACCGGCGTGCGTGTTTCACGTGAAACATCAAGGGACGCGGCGGCGCCTCCCATTAGCCTCAGCCCATGGCGAGACTTCACCTCTTCGACCTCGATGGCACTTTGCTGCATGGCACCACCGCCCCCGTGGAGATTTCCCGCCAGTTGGGCAGGGAAGCGGAGACGGTGGCGCTGGACCGGGAGATCGCGGAGGGGCGGATAGGTCCGCCGGAGTATGCGACCCGGGTGTACGACCTGTGGGCGGAGCTGACCGAGGCGCAGGTGAGTGCGGCCTTCGAAGCGGCTCCCTGGCTTGCCCGGATCCGTGAGGTCTGGGCGGAGATCAGGGCCACGGGCGACTACTGCGCGGTGGTGTCCCTCTCACCTTCCTTCTTCGTGGAACGTCTCCTGGGCTGGGGTGCACACGCGACCTACGGATCGCGCTTTCCCGCCGTGCCGTTCACCGAGCCCGTGGACCCGGCCGGAGTGCTCAACGCCGCGGCCAAGGTGACCATCGCGGACCGGCTCTGCCAGGAATTCGGTGTGACCCGTGGAGACTGCGTCGCGTACGGCGATTCGCTGTCGGACAGGGAACTATTTGCTGTCGTACCGGTTTCCGTTGCGGTCAATGCGGACAGGCACCTGGCCGGACTCGCCACATACTCCTACACCGGCCGTGATCTGCGGGAAGCCTATGAATTGGTGTACACGTCCGGTAGTTGAGGGAGTTCATGGTTCGCCCCTTGCTCGTTCCATGGGGAAGCAAGGGGGGACTTGTGTGCATGGCGACGGCCGGTAGGGTCGACTCCGGTTCACGTCCGGGATGGAGTACACGCATCCCGTGCGGGCCGAGAGCAGGGCAGACAGCCTAACGGGACGAAGAGATCGAAGACCCGCGTTTCCGGGTATACGGCCGTGGCATCCGGCCAGGATGGGATGCTGCGGAGAGTGCTACGGCTGGCCGCCCGCCGGGGGAAAGCATGCGCCTCCCGAGGAGGTGCGCAGACCGACCGAGAGATGTTCGAGGCGAGGGCACCCATGGACGCTCCGACCACCACGTCGGGGGAGAACGGCATAGCGGGCGGAGGCGGCTGGTTCACGCCGCACAAGGCGCCTTCGACCCCGCCGCCGGGCGGTGATCAGGAGACGGCCGAGGGACGCAGGCCCGCGGTGGTACGCCCGGTGGGTCGGCCGACCCGGGAGGGCACCGCCCGCCCCACGTCCGACGCCCCTGCCGCCTACCCCACTCCTGCCGCTCCCGTCGAGCAGCCCGCACAGCCGCTCGCACAGGCCCCGCCCAGCAGCCCACCGATCCCCGAGCCCGCCGCGGCCTTCGAGCCTTCACGCCCCGCCGCAGCGTCGACCGAGCCGGAGCGCGTGCCCCCTCAGCGCTCCGCTCCCCCCGTCGTCGAGGAGACATCCCCGGACGCGCTCGCCGTCCGGGGCACGATGGCCGAGATCGGCCCCGTCGCCGACAAGGTCACCTCCTACTTCTACGCGCTCCTCTTCGTTCGTCATCCCGAACTGCGTCCGATGTTCCCGCCGGCGATGGACACCCAGCGGGACCGGCTGCTGAAAGCATTGCTCACCGCGGCCGAGCACATCGACAACAAGCCGGTCCTCGTCGAGTACCTGCAGAACCTGGGCCGCGGACACCGGAAGTACGGCACACGCGCCGAGCACTATCCGGCCGTGGGCGAATGCCTCATCGGCGCACTCAGCAAGTACGCGTCCAATATCTGGAAGCCGGAGATCGAGGCCGCCTGGGTGCGCGCCTACACCACGATCTCCCAGGTGATGATCGACGCCGCGGCGGCGGACGAACTGCGCGCCCCGGCCTGGTGGCACGCCGAGATCGTCTCGCACGACCTCCGGACCCCCGATGTCGCGGTCGTCACCGTCCGCCCGGACCAGCCCTACCCCTTCCTCGCCGGGCAGTACTCCAGCGTGGAGACGCCCTGGTGGCCACGGGTCTGGCGGCACTACTCCTTCGCCTCGGCACCCCGCTCGGACGGCCTGCTCACGTTCCATGTGAAGGCCGTTCCAGCCGGCTGGGTCTCCAACGCGCTGGTGCATCGCGCCCGGCCGGGAGACGTCATACGCCTGGGCCCGCCGGCCGGCTCGATGACCGTCGACCACACCACCGACAGCGGGCTGCTCTGCCTGGGTGGCGGCACGGGTATAGCGCCCATCAAGGCCCTCGTCGAGGACGTGGCCGAGCACGGCCTGCGCCGTCAGGTCGAGGTGTTCTACGGCGCCCGCACCGACCACGACCTGTACGACATCGACACCATGCTCAGACTCCAGCAGAGCCACCCGTGGCTCTCCGTACGGGCGATCATCGACCAGCTGGCCCATCTCCAGCTGCCCGACGCCATACGGGAGTACGGCCCCTGGAACGAGTACGACGCCTACGTCTCGGGTCCGCCCGGCATGATCCGCAGCGGGGTCCACGCCCTGCAGGACATCGGCATTCCCTCGAACCGCATACGGCACGACTCGGTCGAGGAGCTGATCGTCGTCGGGAACTGACCGACGCCGGCCGACTATCCGAGGTCGGGGGCGTGCATCGCGCGGACGCCCTCGATGTTGCCGTCCAGGTAGTGCCGCAGCGACAGCGGTACGAGGTGGACGGAGGCGATGCCGACCCGGGTGAACGGGACACGGACGATCTCGTACTCACCCGCCGGCTCCTCCACTTCGGGGCCGTGGCGCAGCGACGGGTCCATGGACTCCAGCCGGCACACGAAGAAGTGCTGGACCTTCACGCCGGTCGCGCCGCCGTCCTCGCCGATGTGCTCCACGGTGTCCACGAAGCAGGGCACGACGTCGGTGATCTTGGCGCCGAGCTCCTCGTACACCTCGCGGTGCAGGGCGTCGACGACGGTCGGGTCCGCGGCCTCGACCCCGCCACCGGGAGTGACCCAGTAGGGATCGACACCGGGCTTGGTGCGCTTGATCAGGATCAGGTCGTCACCGTCCAGAAGAACGGCACGGGCGGTGCGCTTGACCACGGGTCGGACGGTCATGGGAGAAATGTGGCCCGGCTGGTTCCACGTGAAACATCCCGCAGCGCCACCACCCGAGCGCACCGGGTAAAACCTCGGAGCAGAGGCTCACCCCCAGCCCGCGGCCGCCCGCAGAAGCCATTCGTGCGCCCGCGCGACATGCGGCATGGCGAGCGTTCCCGTGCGCACCGCCAGGAAGTACGTGCGCAGCGGTGGCACCGCGGGGTCGTGCAGCGTCACGATCTCCCCCCGCTCGAGAGCAGGGGTGCACAGATAGCGGGGCAGCACCGCCAGTCCGGCGCCCGCGGTCGCACAGGCGAGCACCGCGCGCAGATCGGGGACGATGACCGTGCCGGAGGCGGCCGGGCGCGAGTCGAAGACGGAGGCCCAGTAGCGCGAGACGAACGGCAGCGACTCGTGGACCTCGACGACCGGGAGGTTCTCCAGCGCGGGCGCCCCCTTGAGGCGCAGCGCTCCGGGGCCGATCTGCTCGGCCCAGCGCGGGGCGGCGACCAGCATGTGCTCCTCGTCGCAGAGCGCGGTGGCGGTCAGGAGGGCGCCGCGCGGCCGGACCGTGCTGATGGCCAGGTCATGGTGTCCGGCGGCCAGCCCCTCCAGGGTTTCCTCCGCGGTGCCGAAGGAGGCGCGCAGGGCGAAACTCTGGCCGTCGTCGCCGGTCATCTCCGTCAGCACGGGAAGCGCGCGTTCGGCGGTGAACTCCAGCGGGCCGGCGAGATGCAGCGTTCGTAACGAGGACTCGTCGTCCAGGCCGATCTCCGCTATCTCCACCAGGGCGTCGAGGTGGGGCGCGGCCTTGTGGGCGAGTTCGTCGCCGATGGTCGTCGGCGTCACCCCGCGGGCCTGCCGCAGGAACAGGGGGCGGCCCAACTGTCGCTCAAGGGTGCGGATCTGGGAGGTGACGGCCGGCTGGGAGAGGCCCAGCAGGGCGGCGGCGCGGGTGAAGGAACCGGCCCGGTGCACGGTGACGAACGTGCGCAGCAAGGCCAGATCCATGGCACGCCCTTCCCTCTCCCTGCCCTCCTCCGGCCCCCGAGGCAGGCACCAACTATAAATAAGTCGATAGGTCTCTGTCGCTACCGTGATTGGACACTGACAGAGAGTCAACTAGCCTTGTTCGCACGGTTCTTCGCGCGCGGAACCGAAGGCGGTCCGAGCCACGAGGGGGGAGGCTCGGACCGCCGCAGAACGGGTCGGACGGCCCCTGATCCGGTCACTCGGCGGACTCGTCCAGGGCCCGCAGCACATCCGCCACCAGGTCCTCGGGATCCTCGGCGCCGACGGACATGCGGATGAAGCCCTCCGGGACGGCGTCTCCGCCCCAACGGCCGCGGCGTTCGGCCGTGGAGCGCACACCTCCGAAGCTCGTCGCGTCCTCGACCAGATGCAGCGCATCGAGGAAACGCTCGGCACGCGCGCGCGTGGGCAGCGTGAAGGAGACCACGCAGCCGTAGCGGCGCATCTGCTGGGCGGCGACCTTGTGCGCGGGGTCGTCGGGCAGCCCCGGATAGCGCAGCCCAGAGACCTCGGGCCGCTGCCGCAGGGCCTCGGCGACCGCGAGGGCCGTCGCGTTCTGCCGGTCGACGCGCAGCTGGAGCGTGGCGATGGAGCGGTGCGCGAGCCAGGCCTCCATGGGCCCGGAGATCGCGCCGACGATCTTGCGCCACCGGCGTACGGCGGCCATCGCCTCGGCGTCGCGACCGGTGACGTAGCCCAGCAGGAGGTCACCGTGCCCGGTCAGCTGCTTGGTGCCGCTGGCCACGGAGAAGTCGGCGCCCAGCTCCAGCGGGCGCTGCCCGAGCGGGGTGGCGAGGGTGTTGTCGACGGCCACCAGGGCGCCCCGCGCGTGTGCCGCCCCGGCCAGCCGCCGGATGTCGCACACGTCGAGCCCCGGGTTCGACGGCGACTCGATCCACAGCAGCCGCGCGCCGTCGAGGACCTCGAGCTGGGCGTCGCCGCCGGTGGGCGCGGTGCGCACCTCGATGCCGTAGGCCTCCAGCTGGGCGCGGACCAGCGGCAGCGCCTGGTAGCCGTCGGAGGGCAGGACGACCGCGTCCCCGGCGCGCAGCTGGGAGAACAGCACCGAGGAGATCGCGGCCATGCCGGAGGCGAACACCAGCGTCTCGACGTCGCCCAGCCCCGGCGCCTCCAGCTCCCCGATGGCGCGCTCCAGCAGGGTCCAGGTGGGGTTGTCGTCCCGGCCGTAGGCGTACGGTCCGGTCACTTCGCCCGGTAGGTGGAAGTGCGCGGCGAACACCGGTCCGGGCAGCGTCGGCTCGTGCTTGACGGGCTCGGGGAGTCCGGCCCGTACCGCGCGCGTGCCGTCGCCGACGCGGTCCGCGTCCTTGCCGGTGTCGCTCATGCGGCCCGTCCCTCCAGCTGCTCCCGTACAGCGGCGAGCAGACCGGTGCTCGCCGCCTCCACCATCGCCAGGCACTCCTCGAAGCCGTCCCGGCCCCCGTAGTAGGGGTCCGGCACATCGAGGTCGCCGCCGGCCGTGGGGTCGTCGGCGGCCGCGGGGTCGTATGCACGCAGCAGGCGCACCTTGCGGGCGTCCTCCTCGGTGGCTGCGAGGCGGCGCAGGGCCTTGAGATGGCCGGTGTCGAGGGCGATCACCAGGTCGAGGCGGGCGAACCAGGAGGGCTGGAACTGTCGTGCGACGTGCTGGGTGCCGTAGCCGTGCTCGTCGAGGACCGAGACGGTGCGCGGGTCGGCGGCCTCCCCCTCGTGCCAGCCTCCGGTGCCGGCGCTGTCGGTCTCCACCAGGTCCGCGAGGCCGGCCTCTTCGACGCGCGCGCGGAAGACGGACTCGGCCATCGGGGAACGGCAGATGTTCCCGGTGCACACGAAACAGACGCGGTAGGTCATGGCGGGTTCAGTCCTCGTCGGGCAGGACGAGGTTCAGCGCCCACGAGACGATGGAGATGATCAGGCCGCCGAGTACGGCCGTCCAGAACCCGTCCACGTGGAAGCTCAGGTCGAGCTTGCCGCACACCCAGGACGTCAGCAGCAGCATCAGCGCGTTGACGACCAGGGTGATCAGCCCGAGGGTGAGGAGGAACAGCGGGAAGGTGAGCACCTTCACGATCGGCTTGACCAGGAAGTTCACCAGGCCGAAGATCAGCGCGACCACGATCAGCGTGCCGGCCTTCTTGGCCGTGCTGTCACCTGTGAGGGTGATCTTGTCGAGCAGCAACACGGCGACCGCCAGAGCGCCCGCGTTCGCGAGCGTCTTGACTACGAAATTCTTCATGTGTCTGATCGTGGCAGACCAGATCGACGGCGAGCAGTGGGGCGAGGGCGGCAAACGGCGATGAAGGCATTCCGGCTGGACGAACTGGAGGCGGAGCGCGCCGCCAACGAAGGGGCCTACCTGCAGTTTCTGCGGGAACGGCACATGTCGGTCGGCCTGTACGCCCTCAACGCGGGCGAACACGACCCGCAGCGGCCGCACAACCAGGACGAGGTCTACTTCGTCGTCAGCGGCCGCGCATCGATCACGGTCGGCGAGGAGACCACCCAGGTGGCCCGGGGCAGCGTGGTGTACGTGCCGGCCGGCGTCGCCCACAAGTTCCACCACATCACCGAGGATCTGCGGGTTCTGGTCGTCTTCTCTCCGCCTGAGGCCTGAGCCCGGCCCTCGGGGTTCCCTAGGGGGAGGGTCAGGGGAGGACAAGGGGTGCGAGGCCCCCGCGGGACCCTCTGGCGGCCCTAGCATCGAGTGCAGACATCGAGAACTGCGTCCACCGACAGCGCGCAGTAGGCCGTGGACGCACCGGAACGCAAAGGACGAGGGCAATGCGAGAGATCTTCGCGGGGCTGCCGTGGTGGGTGAAGTGGGTCGCGGTGCCGGTCATCGCCCTGGTGGTCTTCGGCAGCCTGATAGCGACCGTGGTCGGCTTCGTGATCGGCCTGCTCTTCAAGGCGCTGATCTTCGTCGCCCTGGTCGGTGGACTGATCTACGTCGTGCGCAAGTTCACGTCGAACTCATCGTCGCGCAGCGACTGGTGAGGGACACGGGAGCCGGTGACCGGTAACGGGAAATCACCGGTTCCCTCGGGCGAGGGAAGTTTCCCCGGCAGGCCGTCTGCACGCGGTGGCGGGCGGTTAGAGTCCGGAACCCCACGCGGGGCCGGGCCCCGCGGGCGGCGTACACCCCACCCGTGCTTCCTCCGCACGGGCTGCCCCGACCCTCGCGCTACGGGAGTGACCCTTGGCCACGGTTGACACCGCACCGGCAGAACCCCACGCACCCCCCGCCCCGCCGCACTCCTGCACACCCCCCATGCAGCGGCCACCCTCCGCGAGCGTCCCGGGACAGCCACGCGCCGCGTCCCTCCCCGGACCCCCGCACTCCCCGGACGTTCCGGGTCAACCGTCCGCCGCGACCCTCATCGGATCCGTGCAGCGCGCGATGCGCCTGCTGGAGACCGTCGCGGCGCACGAGTACGGCGCCCCCGCCAAGCAGCTCGCCCGCGAGACCGGCCTCGCCCTGCCCACGACCTATCACCTGTTGCGCACCCTGGTGCACGAGGGCTATCTGCGCCGCGAGAAAGGGCTGTTCTTCCTCGGGGACGCGGCCGAGCGGCTGAGTAGCAGCGGAGCGCAGCAGAAACGTCGCAGCACGGTGGCCGACACCCTGGCGCACTGGCGCGATTCCATCGGTGTGCCGGTGTACTACGCGATGTACCGGGACGGCGAGATCGAGGTCATGTGCGTCGCCGACTCGCGGGAGGCCCCGGCGGTCGAGGAGTGGGCCGACTTCCGCGAGACGGGGCACGCGCACGCGGTCGGCCAGTGCCTGCTCTCCCAGCTGGACGAGGAGGCCCGCCGGGACCACCTGAGCCGCTATCCGGCGCAGTCCATCACCCCGTACACCGTGCGCGACAACGACGCCCTGCTGCGCCGGCTGGCCCGGATGCCGCGGATGGACCCGGTGGTGGAGCGTCAGGAGTACGCGCTGGGCACGGTCTGCGCGGCAATTCCGATCACGGTCGGCACCACGGCGGCCACGATGGCCATCTCGCTCCCCGCTCACCAGGCCGACCGTCTTCTGCCCGCCGCACGGCGGTTGCAGGCCGAGGTCGGGCGCCATCTGGGCGCGCTGATGCCCTCTATCAGTATCTGAAAACTCACTCCTTGTGATCTGCTGTGCACTTTCAGCAAGATTTGACTACGGTCGAGGGACCAATCCCGGCCAGTCGATGTCATTTGACGGGGTAGGCGATGCGGGAATCCGTACAAGCAGAAGTCATGATGAGCTTTCTCGTGTCGGAGGAGCTCTCCTTCCGCATTCCGGTGGAGTTGCGCTACGAGACCTGTGATCCCTATGCCGTGCGGCTGACCTTCCATCTGCCCGGTGATGCCCCGGTGACCTGGGCCTTCGGCCGCGAGCTGCTGATCGACGGAGTCGGACGGCCGTGCGGCGAGGGGGACGTGCACATCGCACCCGTCGACTCCGAGGTGCTGGGCGAGGTGCTGATCCGGCTTCAGGTCGGCGGCGACCAGGCCCTGTTCCGTTCCTCGGCTCCACCGCTCGTGGCCTTCCTCGACCGCACGGACAAGCTCGTACCGCTCGGGCAGGAGGGCGCGCTGGCCGACTTCGACGCCCATCTCGACGAGGCCCTGGACCGCATCCTGGCCGAGGAACAGAGCGCCGGCTGAGGTGTTGCGGCAACGGGGCGCCCAGCGCTCCGCCATGCCGCGTGCAGCTGTGCAGGAACGCTTCTTCGCTGGGTTCCGGCCTCCGCCGGGCTCCCTCACCGCTTCCGGCGCCGGCCCCTGCCGCCGCGCGCCGGAGCGGGCAGTGCCCCGGCGGGGGCCGCCGTGTCCGGTGCCGGCCGGTCGGCCGACACCACCAGGGCGGCGAGCGCGGTGGTGACCGGGACGGAGGCGACCAGGCCGATCGAACCCACCAGCGTGCGCACGATCTCCTCGGCCACCAGCTCGCTGTTGGCGACCGTGCCCACGCTGCTCTGGGCGATCGAGAACAGCAGCAGCAGCGGCAGCGCGGCACCGGCGTAGGCGAGGACGAGAGTGTTGACCACCGAGGCGATGTGGTCGCGGCCGATCCGGATGCCCGCCCGGTACAGCCCGCGCCAGCCCATCGCCGGATTGGCCTCGTGCAGTTCCCAGACCGCCGACGTCTGGGTCACCGTCACATCGTCCAGGACACCGAGCGAACCGATGATGACGCCGGCCAGCAGCAGACCGCTCATGTCGATCGACGGGTACAGGCCGTGGATCAGACCGGTGTTGTCGTCCGTGTTGCCGGTGAGCGCGGCCCAGTCGATGAACTCCGAGCCGAGGATGCCGATCAGCAGCAGGGAGGCCAGCGTGCCGAGCACCGCCACCGACGTACGGGCCGACAGTCCATGGCACATGTAGAGCGCGATGAGCATGATCGCGCTGGCCCCGACGACGGCCACCAGCAGCGGATTCGAGCCCTGCAGGATCGCGGGCAGGATGAAGAGCGTCAGCACCAGGAAGCTCACGGCCAGCGCGACCAGCGCCATGACACCGCGCATCCGGCCCACCACCACGACGGCGAGCGCGAAGATCCCCGCGAGCAGTGCCATCGGGAACTTACGGTTCACATCGGTGACGGAGTACTGCAGGTTCTTCGGCGCCGAGGGCTCGTAGGCGACCACGACCTTCTCGCCCTCCTGCAACTGCCGCGTCTGGTCCGGCTGCACGATCTCGGTGAACGTACGGCCCTGGTCGTCGCCGGTGTCGACGCGGATCGTCGCCTTCCTGCAGGTACCTTTCGCCTGTTGCTGCGCCGAGTTGCCCTCGGCGGTGGAGGTGTCGCCGGTCGCGGTGCCCCCCGAGGCGTTCACCGACTTGCAGCTCACCTCGACCACCTTGGTGACCGTGGCCTGCTGTGTCTGGCGGTCGAAGCCGACGCCCGTGCGTTCGTGCGGCGGGGCTCCCCCGGGCCAGAGCACCACGAGACCGACCACGACCGCGGCCGCGAACGGGATCAGGATCGCCGCGATGACCTTGCGCAGATGCTTGGAGACGGGCGCGGCGGGTCCATGGCTGTGGCTGTGCCCGTGCGAGTGGCCGTGTCCGGTGCCCGGGCCGTGCCTGTCCCCGTCCCCGTGGCCATGGCCATGGCCGTGCCCGTGGCCGTCATGGCCGTGTTCGCCGCCCTGTCCGGAGCCGCCTCCGCGCGGCGGTTCGGAGGGAGGGTACGGGTACTGCTCCATGGTGGTCACCGCCAGATCATCGCAAGAACGCCAGGGGCCCTCTGTTCACCGCGCCCGAATTGACGCTAGCGTGGAGGCACCTTTGCACACGCGGGAGCTCGGAGCACCGGGCTGAGAGGGCGCTGACCTCCGTATTCGCGATGTTTCACGTGGAACGTGGTTTCACGGGAAACATCGGCAGACGGAAACCGCTGCGTCGACCGCCGAACCTGTTACCGGGTAATGCCGGCGTAGGGAGTAGGTCTCATGACCAACAAGGACGCACGCACGCCTGCCTCCGTTCAGGACGAGAAGTCCCAGGAGGCCGGGAAGTCCATCGGCTGGCACAAGGCGTACGTCGAGGGCACCCGCCCCGACCTGCGCGTGCCGGTCCGCCAGGTGCACCTCACCAACGGGCAGTCGGTCACGCTGTACGACACATCAGGCCCGTACACCGATCCACTCGTCGACACCGACGTCCGCAGGGGTCTGTCGCCGCTGCGGGAGAACTGGATCATCGCCCGCGGCGACACCGAGGAGTACGCCGGCCGTCCCGTCCGCCCCGAGGACGACGGGATCAAGCACACCTCACCGCGCGGCGGGCTGCGCAACCTGGACGCGGTCTTCCCCGGACGTCCGCGTCAGCCGCGCCGAGGCCGTGACGGCACGGCGGTCACACAGCTCGCGTACGCCCGCCGCGGCGAGATCACGCCCGAGATGGAGTTCGTGGCCCTCCGCGAGAACGTTGATCCCGAGGTGGTCCGCGAGGAGATCGCCGCGGGCCGCGCGGTGCTGCCGGCCAACGTCAACCACCCGGAGATCGAGCCGATGATCATCGGCAAGCGGTTCCTGGTGAAGGTCAACGCCAACATCGGCAACTCCGCGGTCACTTCCTCCATCGAGGAGGAGGTCGAGAAGATGACCTGGGCGACCCGTTGGGGCGCCGACACGGTCATGGACCTGTCCACCGGCCGCAACATCCACACCACCCGCGAGTGGGTGCTGCGCAACTCCCCCGTCCCCATCGGCACGGTGCCGCTCTACCAGGCGCTGGAGAAGGTCGACGGCAGGGCCGAGGAACTGACCTGGGAGATCTACAAGGACACGGTCATCGAGCAGGCCGAGCAGGGCGTGGACTACATGACCGTCCACGCGGGCGTGCGCCTGCCGTATGTGCCGCTCACCGCCAACCGCAAGACCGGCATCGTCTCGCGCGGCGGCTCGATCATGGCCGCGTGGTGCCTCGCGCACCACAAGGAGTCGTTCCTGTACGAGAACTTCGAGGAGCTCTGCGAGATCCTCGCCGCCTACGACGTCACGTACTCGCTCGGCGACGGCCTCCGGCCGGGCTCGATCGCGGACGCCAACGACGAGGCACAGTTCGCGGAGCTGCGGACGCTCGGGGAACTCAACCGGATCGCCAAGCGTTTCAACGTACAGACCATGATCGAGGGCCCGGGCCACGTCCCGATGCACAAGATCAAGGAGAACATCGACCTTCAGCAGGAGATCTGCGATGAGGCTCCGTTCTATACGCTCGGCCCGCTGACCACGGACGTCGCCCCGGCGTACGACCACATCACCTCCGGCATCGGTGCCGCGATGATCGCCTGGTGGGGCACGGCGATGCTCTGCTACGTCACGCCCAAGGAGCACCTCGGCCTGCCCAACCGTGACGACGTCAAGACCGGCGTCATCACCTACAAGATCGCCGCCCACGCGGCCGACCTCGCCAAGGGACACCCCGGTGCGCAGGAGTGGGACGACGCGCTGTCCGACGCCCGTTTCGAGTTCCGGTGGGAGGACCAGTTCAACCTCGCCCTGGACCCGGACACGGCACGGGAGTTCCACGACGAGACACTGCCGGCCGAGCCCGCCAAGACGGCCCACTTCTGCTCCATGTGCGGGCCGAAGTTCTGCAGCATGAAGATCTCGCAGGACATCCGCCGCGAACACGGCGGTACCAAGACCGAGATCGAGGAGGGCATGGCCCAGAAGTCGAAGGAGTTCGCGGCCGCGGGCAACCGCGTGTACCTGCCGCTGGCGGACTGACCCACGCGGGCGGGCGCTGCTCCTCGGGCCGGATGCCCGGAGAGCAGCGCCGCCACCGGTAGCCGTGTTCTCGCCGGACAGGCACCGTAACGGAAGGAACACGATGCCGCCCGGGGCTCTCAAGATCTCTAAGGTCTCCCGTGTGGGTGGGATCGATGTTGCCAACGGGGTGGTCGGCGCGGTCATCGGCATGGTGTTCGCGGTGCTGTTCCAACAGCCCCTGCAGGACGCGTGGTTCCGGATGCGCAGACGCTCGGCGAGTGCGCTGCGCGGTCTGAGGAGCCGGGAGGAGTCGGGACCGGCGTGGCGGACGTTCTCGCTCGGGCCCCTGCAGACCTCGGCACTGATCGTGGAGGGAGACGGGGAGACTCCGATCCCAGCAGAGACGATCTTCGTACACGTGCTCGACGAAGACGTCCGGCTCCCGGCGGACATGAAGCCTTGGCGGGACGAGATAGCCACCGAGAGCGAACACCTGCGTGCCGAGGGGCGTACCCCCCTGTGGAACGGGCCGCGTTATGCGGTCGAGTCGTTCGACATCTCCCGCACGTCACTGGACGAGACGCCGGAGGTGCATCTGCGACTGCGGCCGACCGACTACTACACGTTCCTGGCGGCTCAGCAGCTCGACCGTCGGCTGCCGGACGGTGCGACCCCGCGGTCGCGATACCTGGATCCCGAGCAGCCCCTGGCCGCCCCCGCGTTCCTCCAGTGCAGCTTCGCCGTCAACGTCGCCGTGGTCACCGCCGACGACATGCTCGTGGTGAGCCGTCGCAGCGAGCGGGTCAGGATGGCGCCCGGCGTGTGGAACTCCTCGGTCAACGAGGGGCTGTCCCGGCACATCGACTCGTCGGGACGGAGCGCGCCTGACCTGCACGCGGTGTGCCGTCGGGGAATGCGTGAGGAACTGGCCCTGGAGGCGCACGAGTACACACTCGACCTTCTGGCGTTCGTCCTGGACGTCGACAAGCGCCACTGGAGCGGCCACTACTTCGCCAGGCTCAAGGAACTGAGAAGTTCCGACCTCCAGGCACGGATGAGCAGGGGCGTGGCGGACCGCTGGGAGCATCAGACGATCGACTATGTGCCGTTCCGTCCGGCGCCCGTCATCAAGTATCTGCTCCGGGAAGACCGTATCCACCGCTGGGCGCCGCTGGCGCCCGCGTTGTTCCACCTCGCTCTCGTGCACGCCTACAGCCGCACGTCCGTCGAACGCGTCGAGGCGCAGATCGTCCGACGGCTGTAGCCTCACTCCGGCTGGTGTTCCGGGCCGCCGAAGTCGGGGCTCGTGTAGTCCGGGCTGGTGAAGCTCGGGCGGCCGGAGGCGGAGCCGTCGTCGGGGCTGCTGAAGCCGGGGCGGCCGTAACCCAGGCGCGGCATACGGCCGGTCGGAGCCGGCGGGGCTGTGGGGTGCAGGGCGGCCGTGCCGGGCTGGGCGAGCGCGTTCCGCAGGAACGGCAGGATGCCGCGCTCCAGCAGGGCCTCCCGCCAGGCCTCTCTGGCCCTGGCCACCTCCGCGCTCGCCGCGTCGTGGGTCCCGGCTTCCGCCGCGGCGCTGTTGCGCAGGGCGGTGAGCAGCAGCCCGACCGCGGCGACGAGGATCGCGGCCGCGGCCACGGCGCCGAACACCCAGCCCGCGGTGAGCATGGTCTGGGCGAAAGCCTGGCCGGGAGCCAGCATTCTCAGGATGTAGCCGACGAGCAGGAAGATCGCCGCGGCGGTCCCGGCGAGGACGGGGGCCAGCACCGCGATCACGGCGATGGCGCCCGCCCCGGTCGTCTCGGCGGCCTCGCCGAGGCCGGTAGCGAGTCCCATCGCGTCCGCACCCGGTCCGGCGGAACCGGAATCGCGGGCGGCCGAGGGGGTGGACGGCGCCGGGTGGCGCAGTTCCTCGCGGACCTTCACGTAGTTCTGGTACTCGGCCGCCGCGGCCGCCGTGATCAGCGTGGTGGCGTCGAGGGCCATGGTGCGCAGTTGTTCGGGGTTCAGCCGCTGTCCGACAGCGGCCAGTTCCGGTCGGTGTGGTGCGGAGCGCAGCGCCTCATCGAGGATCCGCTCGAATTCCTGGCGGTCCTCGCTCAGCAGGTGCTGCGGAACGCTGTTCATGTGCATCCCCCGATGCTCCGTAGGGCTGGTGGCTCGCACGCCGGCGAGCCGTCGGGCAGAAACGGAGGGGAGCCTGCTACGGATAAGCCGATGGTAGAGCCGTGACGGCACGCGGTGACAGGGGGTTGCCGGAATTTGCGTGCCGACCTGCGTTCATCCGGTATGGGGCGCACCTGCCCCGCGAACGCTCAGATATCCAGGGGAAGTTGCTGGACCAGCAGCTTTCCGGCCATGGTCACGCCGCCGTCCATGGCGATGGCGAGTCCCTCGGCGTAGACGTGCGGTCCCTCGACGACGGGTCCGCTGCCCTCTTCGTCGTCCTCGGATCCGACCTCGCCGAGCAGATACGGAATGGGGCTGTGGCCGTGGACGATGCGGGTCCCGCCGTACGTGTCGAGCAGGGACCGTACGGCGTCGGCGCCGCCCTCGTCGCGGAAGGAGAAGCGCTTGGTGAACTTCCGGAACAGGTCCCAGCACTCGTCCGCGTCGTTGCGCGTGAGCGTCTCGCGGACCGTGTCGTTGACGGCCTCGATCGAGTCGCCGTAGTCGAGGTAGGCGGTGGTGTCGGAGTGCACGAGCAGGTAGCCGTCGACCTCCTCGACGGCGTCGAGGCGGGCCATCCACTGCAGGTGGTGGTCCTGGAGGCGGTCCATGTCGGTCTTCTGGCCGCCGTTGAGCAGCCAGGCCGCCTGGAAGGTGGCGGTGCCCGCGCCGGAGTTGACGGGGGTGTCGCCGAACCGCTTGGCGCCGAGCAGCAGCAGTTCGTGGTTGCCCATGAGGGCCTTGCAGTAGCCGCCGGCCGCGGCTGCCTCGGCGGACAGCCGCATCACCAGGTCGATCACGCCGATGCCGTCCGGGCCGCGGTCGGTGAAGTCGCCGAGGAACCACAGCCGGGCGGTGCCCGCGCACCACTGGCCGGAGGCGTCGATCAGCCCCTTCTCCCGCAGGGCGGCCACCAGCTCGTCCAGGTAGCCGTGGACGTCACCGACGACGTAGAGCGCGCCGGGGCCGGTCGTGGGCTCTGCGGCGGGGGCTGCGGGGGCCGGTTCGACGGGGACCTGGAGCGTGTCGCCGCGGTTGATGACGGGCAGGTCGCGCTGGGTGGGCGTGTAGCCCTCGGGGTAGGCCTCGTCCACGGACGGGAGGGCGTCGCCGGACTGGGCGTGGACGTACGGACCGGTCTCGTGGACGTACGCGGGTACCCGGAAGTCGCGCAACGTCGCCGTCCGCTCCACCTCGGGTCCCTGACCGGCCCCCTGAGTCATCAGACCCCTCCACCATCGCGCCGCAGCTGCACCGCTTCGGACTGCCTGGTCGCAGCGGCCCGCGGTGTCGTGGGCCCATCATAGGAATGCGCGTCGCGCCGTGTGATGACCCAGGGGTGGTGAATCAGAGCAAGACTCCAGTTCACCGCGGCTTTCGCCCCGTTTGGGCAGGGGTTCGACCGGCTGCCGGTCCTGCGCCGGCCGCACGACTGGACGGTCGACCGACCTGTTTGGGGCCCGTGGAGCCGCGTGCCGCGAGGCGGCCGAGCCGTGGTGGCCGGATTCGGCTCCCCCCGGGGCCCCTCGGCCCCCGCCCCCGGCCGCGGCGGGTGAACCGATCGCGCCACCCGCCGGGCTCCCGCCTGCGATCCCCCCGCTATCCCCTTTCCGGGGTCCGCGGTGGGCTGACGGTCGTGCGCGGGGGACGCCGCTGGGACGAGGTTCGCACGATCAGCTCCGTCGGTATCACCTGCTCGACGGGCTGGTCCGACTCGACGCCCTCGATGGCGTCGATGAGGAGCTGGACCACCGCGGTGCCGATCCGGCGCGGCTTCAGGGAGAGCGTGGTGATGGGTGGCTCGGTGTTGGCGTACACCGTGGATTCGCTGCAGCACACCAGCAGCAGGTCGTCCGGGACGCGCAGGCCGTAGCGGCGGGCGGCGGCGAGCAGGTCGGTGCCGTTGGGGTCGAAGAGGCCGTAGACGGCGTCCGGGCGGTCGGGGCGGGCGAGCAGCCGGTCGGCGGCGACGGCGCCCGCGCACGGGTCGTGCGCCGGGTAGGCCTCGTAGACCGGGTCCTGGCCGACGCGCTCGCACCAGCGCAGGTAGGCCGTGGTGGACAGATGGGTGTACGTGTCCGTCGTCGTGCCGGTGAGCAGGCCGATCCGGCGGGCGCCCGCGGCGGCGAGGTGGTCCAGGATGCCGAGGACGGCGGCCTCGTGGTCGTTGTCGACCCAGGCGGTGACCGGGAGCGAGCCGGCCGGGCGGCCGTCGGAGACGACCGGCAGCCCCTGCCGGACGAGTTCGCTGACCACCGGGTCCTGGTCGGAGGGGTCGATGACGACCGTGCCGTCCAGGGCCACGTTCGACCACACGTCGTGGCGGGAGGTCGCGGGCAGGATGACCAGGGCGTAGCCACGGGCGAGCGCGGCCGAGGTGGCGGCCCGGGCCATCTCGGCGAAGTACGCGAACTCCGTGAAGGTGAAAGGTTCATCCCCGTACGTCGTCACGGTCAGGCCGATCAGTCCCGACTTGCCGGTACGGAGGGTGCGCGCGGCGGCCGAGGGGCGGTACCCCAGCCGGTCGGCGACCTCGCGGACATGGCGCCGGGTGGCATCCGGGAGCCGGCCCTTGCCGTTGAGGGCGTCGGACACGGTTGTGATGGAGACCCCGGCGGCGGCGGCCACGTCTCTGATGCCCGCCCGGCCCGGTCGACTGCCTCGACGTGAGGTTTCCGCGCGGCTCACCTGGTGCTTCCCTGCTGCTGTCATGGCGAGCCGATAGTAGGGCTCATGCGGTGGGGTAGTGCGGACGCATATGCACACATTGACAGGTACGTTTCTGCATGGTCATTACGGCTCAACTGCCTTGGAAAGCAAGGAAGTTGAGTGCTCTCATGGTAAGACGTGACGTGTCGACGCGCATGAGCCTGCCAAGTGCTCGATGTCTCGAAGAGGTCTCAACTCACCTGCACGGGTGATGCGCGCCACGGCGCGAGCCACCGGCGCGTAGATATATGTGCGGCGCGCCCCCCGATACGTACGCCTTCGTCTGGTGATGCCCCTGATGCCTGTGGGATCGGTGAGGTTCGCCTCTTGTGGTGCCCCGCATCTGTTCGCAGGGGCGCCGAATCCTCATAAGGTGTGGAGTATTGGAAGCCGGCGGCGTCGACGGGCCGCCGGTGGTCGCGAGGAGGACTGCGGTGAGCGAGACGAGCCCGAAGCTGCGCGCCGAGCTGGCGGGTATCCCCACGTACAAGCCGGGCAAGCCCGCCGCGGCCGGCGGGCCGGTCGCCTACAAGCTGTCCTCCAACGAGAACCCGTATCCGCCGCTGCCCGGCGTGATGGAGAGCGTGACCGCGGCTGCCTCCAACTTCAACCGCTACCCGGACATGGCCTGCACGGGCCTGATGAACGAGCTGTCGGAGCGCTTCGGTGTCCCGCTCTCCCACCTGGCCACCGGCACCGGCTCGGTGGGTGTCGCCCAGCAGCTGATCCAGGCCACCAGCGGCCCCGGCGACGAGGTGATCTACGCCTGGCGGTCCTTCGAGGCGTACCCGATCATCACGCAGATCAGCGGCGCCCGGTCGGTGCAGGTGCCCCTCACTGCGGGCGATGTGCACGACCTGGACGCGATGGCGGAGGCGATCACCGACCGGACGCGTCTGATCTTCGTCTGCAACCCCAACAACCCGACCGGCACGGTGGTGCGTCGCGCGGAGCTGGAGCGCTTCCTCGACCGGGTGCCCGGCGATGTGCTGGTGGTGCTGGACGAGGCCTACCGGGAGTTCATCCGCGACCCCGAGGTGCCCGACGGCGTCGAGCTGTACCGGAACCGGCCCAACGTCTGCGTCCTGCGCACGTTCTCGAAGGCCTACGGCCTCGCCGGGCTGCGCGTCGGTTTTGCGATCGCGCACGAGCCGGTGGCGGCGGCGCTGCGCAAGACGGCGGTGCCCTTCGGTGTCAGCCAGCTCGCGCAGGAGGCGGCGATCACCTCGCTGCGGGCCGAGGACGAGCTGCTGGGCCGGGTCGGCTCGCTGGTGTGCGAGCGCACGCGCGTGGTCGACACGCTGCGCGCCCAGGGCTGGACGGCCCCGGAGACCCAGGCCAACTTCGTGTGGCTGCGGCTGGGGGAGCGCACGGTCGCGTTCGCGGCGGCCTGTGAGGAGCACGGTGTGGTGGTCCGGCCGTTCCCGGGCGAGGGTGTGCGGGTGACGATCGGCGAGACCGAGGCGAACGACATCTTCCTGAAGGTGACGGAAGCGTTCCACAAGGAGATCTGAGCGGGCTCCGTCGGGAGCACCGAAGCGGTTCCGGGTGGGCCTCGCTTGTGCGGGGCCTACTCGTCTGTCAGTACCTCTTCGTGGATCAGTTCCACGCGTATGGGGTCGCCGTCGCGCACGGTCGCCAGGACTGCGGCGTCCCCGTCGAGTCGGCCCAGGACGTTGCACGGGCTCGCGAGCCGGCACTCGTCACCTCGCGAGATGGGCGTGGGCCCGTAGGGAAGGGCGAGGGCGTCGCCGTCCGTCCAGAAGGCCACCGTGCCCGGCTCCACGATCTGCCGGGCGTCCGTTTCACGTGAAACGGAGACACCTGTGTCGAAATACACCTCCTCGCCCCAGACGTGGGCGGTGGAGGTGAGCGGCAGGGCCTTGCCGAGGGCCCGGGTGGTCGGCGTGTCGTCGAGGGTCGCGGTGGTGTTGCCTGCGAGCCAGGAGATCCGTATCTGCATGGCGCGCAATTCAACAAGATGTTGAAGTCGCCGCCAAGACCTTGACGGCACGGCGAAGGGGGGACCCCCCGTTGGTTGCCGAAAATCAGTAGGTCATAATGGCTTGTGAATGTGAACGCGTTCACAAGCGCATCCCGTTTGCTCCTCTATGTACGTGACAAGAGGGGCAAACCGCCGCAGTACCACGGCGTAGTAAGGAGAGTGACGACGTGGACCTGGCTTTGGCGCCGGAGACACTGGCGCGCTGGCAGTTCGGCATCACCACCGTCTACCACTTCCTGTTCGTCCCCCTGACGATCTCCCTGGCCGCCCTCACGGCCGGGCTCCAGACGGCCTGGGTGCGCACGGAGAAGGAGAAGTACCTCAGGGCGACGAAGTTCTGGGGCAAGCTCTTCCTGATCAACATCGCGATGGGTGTGGTCACCGGCATCGTGCAGGAGTTCCAGTTCGGTATGAACTGGTCGGACTACTCGCGCTTCGTCGGTGACATCTTCGGCGCCCCGCTCGCCTTCGAGGCCCTGATCGCGTTCTTCTTCGAGTCCACCTTCATCGGGCTGTGGATCTTCGGCTGGGACAAGCTGCCCAAGAAGATCCACCTGGCCTGCATCTGGATGGTCTCGATCGGCACGATCCTGTCGGCGTACTTCATCCTGGCGGCCAACTCCTGGATGCAGCACCCCGTCGGCTACCGGATCAACAAGGCCAAGGGCCGGGCCGAGCTCACGGACTTCTGGCATGTCCTGACCCAGAACACCGCGCTCAGCCAGGCTTTCCACACCCTCACCGCGGCCTTCCTGACCGGCGGCGCCTTCATGGTCGGCATCTCCGCCTACCACCTGGCCCGTAAGCGGCACATCCGCGAGATGAAGACCTCGCTGCGGCTCGGCCTGATCACGGTGGTCATCGCCGGCCTGCTCACCGCGGTCAGCGGTGACGTGCTCGGCAAGGTCATGTTCAAGCAGCAGCCCATGAAGATGGCCGCTGCCGAGGCGCTGTGGGACGGCCAGAAGCCGGCACCGTTCTCGATCTTCGCCTACGGAGACGTCGAGAAGGGCCACAACACCGTCGCGATAGAGATCCCGGGCCTGCTGTCCTTCCTCGCCAACGACGACTTCACCTCGTACGTCCCCGGCATCAACGACGTCAACAAGGCCGAGCAGCAGAAGTTCGGGCCCGGCGACTACCGGCCCAACATCCCGGTGGCCTTCTGGGGCTTCCGGTGGATGATCGGCTTCGGCATGGCCTCTTTCACCATCGGCCTCGCCGGACTGTGGCTGACCCGGAAGAAGTTCATGCTGCCGCAGCACCTGAGGGTCGGCGAGGACGAGGTGCCGCACCTGGTGCTGTTCCGGAACAAGGCGCTCGGCCCGAAGCTGACCACCTGGTACTGGCGCATCGCGATCTGGACCCTGGCCTTCCCGCTGATCGCCAACTCCTGGGGCTGGATCTTTACCGAGATGGGCCGTCAGCCGTGGGCCGTCTACGGCGTCCTGCAGACCCGGGACGCGGTCTCCCCCGGTGTCTCCCAGGGCGAGGTCCTCACCTCGATGATCGTCTTCACCGCGCTGTACGCGATCCTCGCCGTCGTCGAGGTCAAGCTGCTGGTGAAGTACGTCAAGGCCGGCCCGCCCGAGCTGACCGAGGCCGACCTCAACCCGCCCACGAAGATCGGCGGCGACACCCGTGACGCCGACAAGCCGATGGCCTTCTCGTACTAGGCCGGGGGAACAGTCATGGAACTTCACGACGTCTGGTTCGTCCTCATCGCCGTCCTGTGGACCGGCTACTTCTTCCTGGAGGGCTTCGACTTCGGGGTCGGCATCCTCACCAAGCTGCTCGCCCGGAACCGGCCGGAGCGCCGGGTGCTGATCAACACCATCGGGCCCGTCTGGGACGGCAACGAGGTGTGGCTGCTCACAGCGGGCGGCGCGACCTTCGCCGCCTTCCCGGAGTGGTACGCCACCCTCTTCTCCGGCTTCTATCTGCCGCTGTTGGTCATCCTGGTCTGCCTGATCGTCCGGGGTGTGGCCTTCGAGTACCGGGCGAAGCGGCCCGAGGAGAACTGGCAGCGCAACTGGGAGACGGCCATCTTCTGGACCTCGCTCATCCCGGCGTTCCTGTGGGGCGTGGCCTTCGGGAACATCGTGCGGGGGGTGAAGATCGACCAGCACTTCGAGTACGTCGGCGGCGTCGGGGACCTGCTCAACCCCTACGCCCTGCTCGGCGGCCTGGTGACGCTCACGCTCTTCACCTTCCACGGGGCGGTCTTCGCGGCGCTGAAGACCGTCGGGGACATCCGGCTGCGGGCACGGAAGCTGGCGCTGCGGGTCGGTCTCGTGACGGCTGTCCTGGCGCTCGCCTTCCTGCTGTGGACGCAGGCCGACAACGGCGACGGCAAGAGCCTGGTGGCCCTGATCGTGGCGGTCGTCGCCCTGGTGGCCGCTCTGGTGGCCAATCAGATGGGTCGCGAGGGATGGTCGTTCGCGCTGTCCGGCGTGACCATCGTGGCGTCGGTGGCGATGCTCTTCCTGGCGCTCTTCCCGAACGTCATGCCGTCCACGCTCAACGGGGACTGGAGCCTGACGGTCACCAACGCCTCGTCGAGCCCGTACACCCTGAAGATCATGACGTGGTGTGCGGCCATCGCCACGCCGCTCGTCCTGCTCTACCAGAGCTGGACCTACTGGGTGTTCCGCAAGCGGATCGGCACGCAGCACATCGCTCCTGACGCTGCAGCACACTGAGTCCGCCGAGGGTGTGTTTCACGTGAAACACACCCTCTGGACCGAAGGGCATGTTTCACGTGAAACCAATCGATCCGCGCCTCCTGCGCTACGCCCGCGCCACCCGCCTCTTCCTGGTGGCGGTGGTCGGTCTCGGGGCCGTCGGAGCCGGGCTGGTGATCGCCCAGGCCATGCTCATCGCCGAGGTGGTGGTCGGCGCCTTCCAGCACGGGCAGTCGGTCGCTGAACTGCGCACTCCTCTGCTGCTGTTGGCGGCCGTGGCCGTGGGGCGATCGATTGTCGCGTGGCTCACCGAACTCGCGGCACACCGTGCGAGCGCGGCCGTGAAGTCGGAGCTTCGGGGGCGGCTGCTGGAGCGCGCGGCCCAGCTGGGCCCCGGGTGGTTGAGCAGACAGCGGACCGGCTCGCTGGTCACCCTGGCCACCCGAGGAGTTGATGCCCTCGACGACTACTTCTCGCGCTATCTCCCACAGTTGGGCCTGGCGGTCGTCGTCCCGGTGGCCGTGCTGGCGCGGATCGTCACCGAGGACTGGGTGTCGGCGGCGATCATCGTCGGCACCCTGCCGCTGATCCCCCTGTTCATGATGTTGATCGGCTGGGCCACGCAGTCCCGGATGGACCGTCAGTGGCGGCTGCTGTCCCGGCTGTCGGGCCACTTCCTGGACGTGGTCGCCGGGTTGCCCACGCTGAAGGTGTTCGGCCGGGCCAAGGCGCAGGCAGACTCCATCCGCCGGATCACCGGCGAGTACCGGCAGGCCACCATGCGGACCCTGCGGATCGCGTTCCTCTCCTCCTTCGCCCTGGAGCTGCTGGCCACTCTGTCGGTCGCGCTGGTCGCCGTGACGATCGGCATGCGTCTGGTGCACGGCGACATGGACCTGTACGTCGGCCTGGTCATCCTGGTGCTGGCGCCCGAGGCCTATCTGCCACTGCGCCAGGTGGGCGCGCAGTACCACGCGGCGGCGGAGGGGCTCGCCGCGGCGGAGGAGATCTTCGCCGTACTGGAGACGCCGGCACCCGCGTCCGGCACCGCGGTGGTGCCCGAGGGCCCGCTGGCCTTCGACGGGGTGACGGTCCGCTACCCGGGGCGGTCGGCGGACGCCGTGAGCGAGGTGTCGTTCACCGTCGAGCCCGGCGAGACCGTGGCGCTGGTCGGGCCGAGCGGCGCGGGCAAGTCGACGCTGTTGAACGTGCTGATGGGGTTCGTGCAGCCCGCCGAGGGCCGGGTCCGGGTCGGGGGAGCCGATCTCGCGGACGTCGACCTGGCGCAGTGGCGGTCGAGGATCGCGTGGGTGCCGCAGCGGCCGCACCTGTACGCCGGGACCATCGCGGAGAACGTCCGGCTGGCCCGGCCCGACGCGGACGACACCGCCGTACGCCGCGCACTGCGGGACGCGGGCGCGCTGGAGTTCGTGGACGCGCTGCCCGAGGGGGCCGACACGGTGCTCGGCGAGGACGGGGCCGGGCTGTCCGCGGGGCAGCGGCAGCGGCTCGCGCTGGCCCGGGCCTTCCTCGCGGACCGGCCCGTGCTGCTGCTGGACGAGCCGACGGCCGCGCTGGACGGGGCGACCGAGGCCGACGTCGTGGCGGCGGTACGGAGGCTTGCAGCGGGCCGGACGGTGCTGCTGGTTGTGCATCGGCCGGCGCTGCTGGAGGTTGCCGATCGGGTGGTGCGGCTGGAGGGCTCGGAGTCCTTGGCGCGGCTGTCCGGCAGTTGCCCGTCCAGGGGGCTCCGCCCCCTGGACCCCCGTCCTCGCCCACCCGCCACCCGACTCGGTCAGTTGGAAGGTGGACCGGACGGCGCTGGACTCGGCCCGCTGAGGACCGGGGCGGGAGCGCAGGTCCTGCAAGGGTTCCGGAGTGCCCTCGCCCGGGTTCGGAGGCTCGCCGGGCCCCGGCGTGGTCGGCTTCTTCTCGCGCTGCTGCTCGGGAGTCTGGCGCTCGGCAGTGCTGTCGGGCTGATGGCCACCTCCGGCTGGCTGATCTCGCGAGCCTCGCAGCAGCCGCCGGTGCTGTATCTGATGGTGGCTGTGACGGCGACGCGGGCCTTCGGGATCGGGCGCGCCGTCTTCCGGTACGCCGAGCGGCTGGTGTCGCACGACGCCGTGCTGCGGATGCTGGCCGACACCCGGGTCGCCGTCTACCGGCGGCTGGAGCGGCTGGCGCCCGCGGGCCTGCGCACGGCCCGCCGCGGCGATCTGCTCACCCGGCTGGTCTCCGACGTGGACGCGCTCCAGGACTACTGGCTGCGCTGGCTGCTGCCCGCCGGCGTCGCGGTCGCCGTCTCCACCGCCTCCGTCGCCTTCACGACCTGGCTGCTGCCCGAGGCCGGAGCCGCCCTCGCGGCCGGGCTCCTTGCGGCCGGTGTCGGTGTCCCCCTGGTCACCGCGGCCGCGGCCCGCCGGGCCGAGCGTCGGCTGGCGCCCGCTCGCGGAGAGCTCGCGACCCGGGTGACCGACCTGCTCACCGGCACCGCCGAGCTGACCGTCGCCGGCGCGCTGCCGGCCCGTACGGCCGCGGCCCGGCAGGCCGACGGCACGCTCACCCGGATCGCGTCGCGCTCTGCCGCCGTCACCGCGCTCGGTGACGGGCTCACCGCGCTGCTCTCCGGCCTGACCGTCACCGTCGCCGCCCTGCTCGGCGCCCAGGCGGTGGCCGCGGGCCGGCTCGGCGGCGTGGCGATGGCCGTGGTGGTCCTCACCCCGCTGGCCGCCTTCGAGGCCGTACTGGGGCTGCCGCTCGCCGTGCGCTACCGGCAGCGGGTGCGCCGGAGCGCGGAGCGCGTGTTCGAGGTGCTGGACGCCCCGGAGCCCGTACGTGAGCCGGAGCAGCCCCGGCAGGCGCCCGCCTCGCCCTTCCCGGTCGTGCTCAGGGGCCTGGACGCCCGGCACGCGGGACAGCACCGGGACGCACTCGCCGGACTCGACCTCACGTTGGAGCAGGGCCGCCGGATCGCCGTGGTCGGTTCTTCCGGATCCGGCAAGACGACACTCGCCCAGGTGCTCCTCAGGTTCCTCGACCCGCAGGCGGGCTCGTACACGCTCGCCGGTGTGGACGCCTGCGCCCTGGCCGACGACGACGTGCGACGGCTCGTCGGACTGTGCGCGCAGGACGCGCACCTCTTCGACAGCAGCGTGCGCGAGAACCTGCTGCTCGCCCGGAAGGACGCTACCGAGGCCGACCTGCGCGACGCGCTGGCCCGGGCCCGGCTGCTGGACTGGGTGGACGGGTTGCCGGACGGGCTGGACACGCTCGTCGGCGAGCACGGGGCGCGGCTGTCGGGCGGGCAGCGGCAGCGCCTCGCGCTGGCCCGCGCGCTCCTCGCCGACTTCCCGGTCCTCGTCCTGGACGAGCCCGCCGAGCACCTGGACCTGCCGACGGCCGACGCACTCACCGCGGATCTGCTCGCCGCCACGGAGGGCCGTACGACCCTGCTGATCACCCACCGGCTGGCCGGGCTCGACGCGGTCGACGAAGTGGTCGTGCTCGACGCAGGCCGGGTGGCGCAGCGCGGGCGGTACGCGGAACTGGCCGCCGTGGAAGGGCCGTTGCGGGAGATGGTGCTGCGGGAGACGGCGGCGGAGTCGCTGGTGGGGGCGCGGTGACGGGCCACTGGTGAGAGTCCCCCTACCGGAGACCCCCACCGGGTTGCCGGAGTAGCGACATCAGACGCGTTCGGCGATCATCCGCTCGATCACGACCGCCACGCCGTCGTCGTTGTTGGCGACCGTACGGCCCGAGGCGGCGGCGATGACGTCCGGGTGGGCGTTGCCCATCGCGTACGACTGGCCGGCCCAGGTCAACATCTCGACGTCGTTGGGCATGTCCCCGAAGGCGACGACCTCCTCGGGCGTGATGCCGCGCTCGGCGCAGCACAGGGCGAGCGTGCTGGCCTTGGAGACGTCCGGTCCGCTGAGTTCCAGCAGCGCGCTGGGGCTGGAGCGGGTGACGTTGGCGCGGACGCCGATCGCGAGACGGGCGAGGCCGAGGAAGACGTCCGGGTCGAGTTCGGGGTGGTAGGCGAGGATCTTGAGCACGGGCTGGTCGGCGTCCGGGCCGTCGGCCGAGAGCAGGTCCTCGGCGGGCAGGAGGTTGTCCGGTATCTCCATGTGCAGCTTGGGATAGGCCGGTTCCTGGTGGAAGCCGTACGTCTGCTCGACCGCGAACACCGTGCCCGGTACCGCGTCACGCAGCAGTCGTACGGCGTCCAGCGCGTTCTCCCGGGCCAGTTCGCGCACCTTCACGAAGCGGTGGGTGCCGGGGCCGCCGTGCAGGTCGACCACGGCGGCGCCGTTGCCGCAGATCGCCAGGCCGTGGCCGTGGACGTGGTCGCTGACGACGTTCATCCAGCGGGCCGGGCGACCGGTGACGAAGAAGACCTCGATGCCCGCGGCCTCGGCGGCGGCCAGCGCGGCGACCGTCCTCGGGGAGACCGACTTGTCGTCGCGCAGGAGAGTGCCGTCGAGGTCGGTGGCGATCAGCCGCGGCGGTAGAGCGGCGGCCGGGGTCCCGGGCTGTCTGGTCGCTGAGGTCACCGGGTCATTCTCGCGCATATGCCAGCACGCCCGTGCGGAAGTCCGCACAGATGAGTCCACAGACACATCGCAGATGGCCGACGGGTGACGTCTGTCACCGGGTCACGCCAGCTGGGCGGGAGCCTCCATGGCGATCCGCTCGAAGACCTTCTCGTCCGCGGCGAAGTCCGAGTCCGGGATGGGCCAGTGGATCACGATCTCGGTGAAGCCCAGCTCCTGGTGGCGGCCGGCGAAGTCCACGAAGGCGTCCAGGGATTCGAGCGGGCGGCCGCGGTCCGGGGTGAAGCCGGTGAGCAGGACCTTCTCCAGCTCGGTCACGTCCCGGCCGATCGACGCGCACGTCTCGGACAGCTTCTCCAGCTGTCCGCGCAGCGCCTCGACCGACTGCTCCGGCGTGCCGTTCTCGTACAGCTTCGGGTCGCCGGTGGTCACCCACGCCTGGCCGTGCCGCGCGGCGAGCCCCAGTCCGCGCGGGCCGGTTGCCGCCACCGCGAAGGGCAGCCGGGGCCGCTGCACACAGCCGGGGATGTTGCGCGCCTCGTGCGCCGAGTAGAACCGGCCCTCGTACGTCACCGCGTCCTCGGTGAGCAGCCGGTCGAGCAGCGGCACGAACTCGGCGAACCGGTCGGCGCGCTCGCGCGGCGTCCACGGCTCCTGACTACTTTTCGACAGGGCCGTCGCGTCGAAGCCGGTGCCGCCGGCGCCGATGCCGAGGGTGATGCGGCCGCCGGAGATGTCGTCCAGGGAGATCAGTTCTTTGGCGAGGGTCACCGGGTGCCGGAAGTTCGGCGAGGTGACCAGCGTGCCGAGGCGGAGCCGGTCGGTGGCGGCAGCGGCGGCGGTCAGCGTCGGTACGGCGCCGAACCACGGGCCGTCGCGGAAGCTGCGCCAGGACAGGTGGTCGTAGGTGTACCCGGTGTGGAAGCCGAGCTGCTCGGCCCGCGTCCAGGCCGAACGACCGCCCTCGCTCCAGCGGCGGTACGGCAGGATCACGGTGCTCAGACGCAGACTCATGCGTCCGAGGGTACGGGGCCCCACCGACAAGGGCCGAAATCGATCAAGAGAACCGCAGGTAGCGGGGTGGTACCGCCTGGGTGAGCCACACTCCGTTCGCGCTGACGTGGAAGATGTGGCCGTCGCGGTGCATGGCGCCGGCGTCCACGGTCAGCACGACGGGGCGGCCGCGGCGGGCGCCGACCCGGGTCGCGGTCTCGCGGTCGGCAGAGAGATGGACGTCGTGCCTGTTCATGGGCCGCAGGCCCTCGGCACGGATCGCGTCCAGGTTGCCGGCCACGGTGCCGTGGTAGAGGTACGGCGGCGGGGTCGTCGGGGGCAGGCCGAGGTCGATCTCGATGCTGTGGCCCTGGCTGGCGCGGATTCTCGTGCCCTCGATCGCGAAGCGCTGCTTGTCGTTGGCGGCCACCACGTGGTCGAGCTCCTCACGGGTGAACCGGAACCCGTGCGCGGCGGCCGCGGCGATCAGTGTGTCGATCTCGACCCAGCCGCCCGGGTCCAGTGTGAGGCCGATGCGCTCGGGCTGGTGGCGGAGGTGTTTCGAGAGGTACTTCGACACCTTCACGGTGCGTCTTTCTTCCATGCCTCCAGGGTGCTGGAGAGACGCGGATCACGCAGGTTGTTTTCTCTCCCGGGTTTGATCCACAAGCAAGTGGAGTTATCCACAGGGTAATTGAAGAAATTGTGGACAACTGGCGGGCGTTTTAGGGTGTTTCGTCAAGTTCGCTGTGAGAGCGCTTCGGTGAGGCCAGGTCGTCCAAGGCCCTTGCCCTTACCTCTCGTTCGGCGGCCAGGGCGATGAACGTGGACGTGTGTTCGCGGCCAACGAGGTGCTCCACGGCGGTGATCGTCTCTGTGGGCAGGTCGACGGAACACGTCCGACCGCGCTGCTCGCGTGGATCCTCGGCACCGAGGCGTGTGCGCAGGTGCTGGATCGCGAACACGCGCATGGCCCGGGCCAGTTCGGCGTCCACGGTCTGCTGGGCGAGAGGGCGGAGGCGGCGTACCAATGAGGCCGCTTCCGCCGCGTGTGCGTCCGTGCGGTGGGTGGGGTCGTCGAGGTAGCGGGCGAAGACGTACTCGGTGGTGAACTCCAGGAAACGGGCGGCTATGTGCTCCACCTGACCTCTCAACTCCCTGAGGTGGCCTGAGATCGCGGAGAGCGGGACTCCGGCAGCGTGCAACTCCGCCGCCACGGACAGTTCTTGGGGGCTCGGTACCAGGAAGGTGTCGGGGTCGCCGTCCACCGGTTCCAGTACGCCGAGTTCGACCGCCTCGGCCACTGCGTCCTCGTCCGGGGCGCCGCCGAACCGGGCGTCCAGCTCGGTGCGGGTGATGCGGGCCGGCTCCTCGTCGGTCCATGGGCCCTCCACCTCGGTGACCAGGCCGAGGACACCGCCCAGGCCGCGGCCGGTGTCCCAGGCGTCCAGGAGTTCCTTGATCGAGGCGAGGGTGTAGCCGCGGTCGAGGAGGTGGGCGATCTGGTGGAGACGGGTGAGGTGGATGTCGGAGTAGAGGTTGGCGCGGCCCTGGCGCTCGGGGCGGGGGAGGAGGCCTTTGTCCTGGTAGGCGCGGATGGTTCTGACGGTGGTGTGGCTGCGGTGGGCGAGGTCTTCGATGCGGTAGGTCTTCTGGGCCGGGGGGTCGGTCATGTGGGGGTTCCTCGGAGGGGTACCGGAGGCTTCACAACTTCGGCTCCACCCGCGCGATCCCCCTCAACACCCCGGGCATGAACCGCGACAGAAGATGCGCGCCCCGCGCCTCGGGTGTCACCGGTACCACCGCCTTGTTGTGAGTCACCGCGTCCAGGACGGCCTTGGCGACCTTCTCCGGTGGGTAGTTGCGCAGGCCGTAGAGGCGGGCGGAGTGCTTCTGGCGCCGGCGTTGCTCGGCCTCGTCGACTCCGGTGAAGCGGGCTGTGGAGGTGATGTTGGTGTTGACGAAGCCGGGGCAGATCGCCGTGACTCCGATGTCCTGTGCAGCCAGTTCGGCGCGCAGGCACTCGGAGAGCATCAGGACCGCCGCCTTGGAGGTGCTGTAGGCGGGCAGCGCGCGGGAAGGCTGGTAGGCGGCCGCCGACGCGATGTTGACGATGTGGCCGCCCTGGCCGCGCTCGGCCATGCGCGCGCCGAAGAGGCGGCAGCCGTGGATCACGCCCCAGAGGTTGACGTCCAGGACCTTGCGCCAGTCGTCGGTCGTGGTGGTGAAGAAGGAGCCCGACAGGCCGATCCCCGCGTTGTTGACCAGTACGTCCAGCACGCCGTACTCGCGGTGCACCTTCTCGGCGAGCTTCTCCATGGCCTGTTCGTCGGAGACGTCCGCCGTCTCCGCCCACGCCTCGGGGGCGCCGACCAGCCGGGACAGCTCGGCGGTGCGGGCGGCGGCCTCGGCGTCGCGGTCGACGGCCACCACGCGCGCGCCCGCCTCCGCGAAGGCGAACGCCGTGGCCCGGCCGATACCGCTGCCCGCTCCGGTGACCAGCACCAACTGCCCGCCGAACCGGTCCGCGTGGCGGCCGGCGGCCCTGGGCTCCGGCCGGCCGCCCTCGACGCTCGTCACGAACTCCTCGATCCAGGCGGCCACCTGGTCGGGACGCGTGCGCGGGATCCAGTGCTTGGCCGGGAGCGTGCGCCGGGTCAGCTGCGGCACCCACTGCTCCAGGTCGTCGTACAGGCGCTCCGACAGGAACGCGTCCCCCTGGGGAGTGATGAGCTGCACGGGCGCGTGCGCGAACGCGTCCGGGCGGGGCCTCAGCAGCCGGGCGCGGACGTTGTCCCGGTACAGCCAGGCGCCGTGCGCCGCGTCGGAGGGGAGGGAGGGGGTCGGGTAGTCGCCGGCAAGGACCCCTTCGGTCCGCTGGAGGATCTTCGGCCAGCGCTTGCCGAGCGGGCCGCGCCAGGCCAGTTCCGGCAGGGCGGGGGTGTGCAGCATGTAGACGTACCAGGACTTGGCGCCCTGTCCGAGGAGCTGGCCCACCCGGCGGGGCGTGGGACGCTTCACGCGCGCGTTGATCCAGTGCCCGAAGTGGTCGAGGGAGGGGCCGGACATCGACGTGAAGGAGGCGATACGGCCCTCCGTGCGGCCCACGGTGACGAACTCCCAGGACTGCACCGAGCCCCAGTCGTGCCCGACGAGGTGCACCGGGCGGTCCGGGCTCACCGCGTCCACGACCGCCAGGAAGTCGTCCGTGAGCTTCGCCAGGGTGAAGCCGCCGCGCAGGGGCTGCGGTGCGGTGGAGCGGCCGTGGCCCCGGACGTCGTACAGGACGACGTGGAAGTGGTCGGCGAGGCGGACGGCGACCTGGGACCAGACCTCCTTGCTGTCCGGGTAGCCGTGCACCAGCACCACCGTCGGCTGCTCCGGGTCACCCAGCTCGGCCACGCACAGCTCGACCCCGCCGGTGTGCACCCGGCGCTCACGCGCACCCTTCAGCGTCACTTCGCCTCCGCCCAGCGCCGCACGTGCGGCAGATCGTCGTCCAGCCAGAACGCGCTCTGCTCGGGGTCCCGGGAGTCGGTGACCACCAGGATCTCCTCGAACTTCGCGCCCGTACCCCGGAAGCCGAGGTGGGGTTCGACCGCCCACAGGCCCGGCTGCGGCGGGTGGTCGGAGAAGCGGTACGGCGACCACAGGGGCGACCAGCCCTCGCGGTGGCCGTGCAGGGCGTCGGCGGCCAGGCCCTTCAGGGACTGCGTGCCGAACCCGAACAGATGGAGCGACCAGCGGCGCTGCTTCACCCGGTCCACCTTGTGGGCGATCACACCGAACGGGTACGCCCGGTGCCGGTTGGCGTAGCCCTGGCGGACCATGAGGCGGTCCACGTCCTCGTAGATCTCGCGCAGCGGCCGCCGCTCGCGCACCTCGCGCAGGATCAGCTCCCGGTGCGCCTCCAGGTCGGCCATCAGCCGGTCCTGCACCGGGTTGACGCCGAGGGAGCCCGAGTAGCCGATGTCGGCCGTGTATCCCTCGTAGACCGGGGCCATGTCCAGGATGAACGGCATCCCGGGCTCCAGGGCGCGGTCGGTCGGGAAGAACTGCAGCGGGATGCGGAAGTTCACGAACGCCGTGCGGTCGCCGAACCAGGCGAAGGGCAGGTGGAACCAGTCCCGCACCCCCCGCTCGCGCAGCCACTCGCGCTGCATCCGCGCCGCCTCGCGCTCGGTCACCCCCGGTTCGAGGCGTGCCGCGACCGCCTCCGCGCACTCGTAGGCGAGGCGCTGCACCCGCCTGAACCCCTGCAACTCCACGGAGAGTTCGCTGTTCACTGCCGTCGCCATGCCGCCCCGTCCCGTCGACTGCGGTACGCGTCCGTAACTTGACACTGGTGAATGTGACAGTTGTTAGAGGCGGCGTCAATAGGCGGGATCAAGGCTGTGGACAACGCTCGGTGAGCTGCTGCGGATAACTCTCAGGCAGGGGATCCCTCAGGGGCCCGTAATACTCGAGTCTGACGCGAAGACGGCTCTGAGGTCTGACGACCGGCGTGGTCCGGATCACTACCTTCGATGACGTGACTGTGATCGCGACCGAAAGCCTGAGCAAGCGGTTCCCCCGGGTGACCGCGCTCGACCGGCTGTCCGTGGACATCGGACCCGGTGTGACCGGACTCGTCGGAGCCAACGGCGCCGGCAAGTCCACCCTGATCAAGATCCTGCTGGGTCTGTCCCCCGCCACGGAAGGCCGCGCCGAGGTGCTCGGCCTCGACGTGGCCACCAAGGGCGCCGCCATCCGCGAACGTGTCGGCTACATGCCGGAGCACGACTGCCTGCCGCCCGACGTCTCGGCCACCGAGTTCGTCGTCCACATGGCCCGCATGTCCGGCCTGCCGCCCACCGCGGCACGCGAGCGCACCGCGGACACCCTGCGCCATGTCGGCCTGTACGAGGAGCGCTACCGCCCCATCGGCGGCTACTCCACCGGCATGAAGCAGCGCGTGAAGCTCGCCCAGGCCCTGGTGCACGACCCGCAGCTGGTCTTCCTGGACGAGCCGACCAACGGCCTCGACCCGGTCGGTCGCGACGAGATGCTCGGCCTGATCCGCCGCATCCACACCGACTTCGGCATCTCGGTCCTGGTCACCTCCCACCTGCTGGGCGAACTCGAGCGCACCTGCGACCACGTCGTCGTCATCGACGGCGGCAAGCTGCTGCGCTCCAGCTCCACCACGGACTTCACGCAGACCACCACGACCCTCGCGATCGAGGTCACCGACAGCGACGAACACCCCGACGGCACCCGCGCGGTCCGTGAGGCGCTCCACGCGCGCGGGGTGGACACCGACGACAGCAGCGGCCTCCCCGGCGCCGGGCACATCCTGCTGCTCACGGCGCAGGGTGAGGAGACGTACGACCTGGTGCGCGACACCGTCGCCGACCTGGGCCTCGGGCTGGTGCGCATGGAGCAGCGCCGGCACCACATCTCGGAGGTCTTCACGAGCGAGGAAGAGCAGCGGAAGGAGGCGGCCGTCCATGGCAGTTGAGCAGCCCATGCCGACACCCGTCGCACCGTCGGGTGACCAGACCCGCATCCACAACATCGGCTACCGCACCTACGACGGCCCGCGCCTCGGCCGCTCCTACGCCACCCGCTCGCTCTACTCGCAGTCCCTGCGTGGCGCGTACGGCCTCGGCCGCTCGGTCAAGTCCAAGGTGCTGCCGATGCTGCTGTTCGTGGTGATGTGCGTGCCCGCGGCCATCATGATCGCCGTCGCGGTCGCCACGAAGGCGAAGGACCTGCCCGTCGACTACACGCGCTACGCGATCATCATGCAGGCCGTCATCAGCCTGTACGTCGCCTCGCAGGCGCCCCAGTCCGTCTCGCGCGACCTGCGCTTCAAGACCGTGCCGCTGTACTTCTCACGGCCGATCGAGACCGCCGACTACGTGCGGGCGAAGTACGCGGCGTTGGCCTCGGCGCTGTTCGTCCTCACCGCGGCCCCGCTGCTCGTGCTCTACATCGGCGCGCTGCTGGCCAAGCTCGACTTCGCCGACCAGACCAAGGGATTCGCTCAGGGAATCGTCTCCGTGGCACTGCTCTCGTTGCTCTTCGCCGGCATCGGCCTGGTCATCGCCTCGGTGACCCCGCGGCGCGGCTTCGGCATCGCGGCCGTCATCGCCGTCATGACGATCTCCTACGGCGCGGTCTCCACGCTCCAGGCCATCGCCGAGGCGCAGAACAGCACGGGCGCCATCCCCTGGATCGGCCTCTTCTCGCCCGTCACGCTCATCGACGGAGTGCAGTCCGCGTTCCTCGGCGCGAGCTCGTCGTTCCCCGGAGCGGTCGGACCCACCGACGGGGAGGGCGTGGTCTACGTCCTCGTCGTCCTGGGCCTGATCGCCGCCAGCTACGGCCTCCTCGTGCGCCGCTACCGGAAGGTGGGACTGTGACCACACTCTCCATCGACCACGTCTCCCGCTGGTTCGGCAACGTGGTCGCCGTCAACGACATCACCATGACCATCGGCCCCGGCGTCACCGGCCTGCTCGGCCCGAACGGCGCCGGAAAGTCCACCCTCATCAACATGATGGGCGGCTTCCTGGCCCCCTCCACCGGCACCGTCACCCTCGACGGCCGGCCGGTGTGGCGCAACGAGGCCATCTACAAGCACATCGGCATCGTCCCCGAGCGCGAGGCGATGTACGACTTCCTCACCGGCCGCGAATTCGTCGTCGCCAACGCCGAGTTGCACGGCCTGGGCGCCAAGGCTGCCGGGCGGGCGCTGGCCACGGTCGAGATGGAGTACGCGCAGGACCGCAAGATCTCGACGTACTCCAAGGGCATGCGCCAGCGAGTGAAGATGGCGAGCGCCCTGGTGCACGACCCGTCGCTGCTCCTGCTGGACGAGCCCTTCAACGGCATGGACCCGCGCCAGCGCATGCAGCTCATGGAGCTGCTGCGGCGCATGGGCGACGAGGGCCGCACGGTGCTGTTCTCGTCCCACATCCTCGAAGAGGTCGAGCAGCTCGCCTGGCACATCGAGGTCGTCGTCGCCGGGCGGCACGCGGCCAGCGGCGACTTCCGCAAGATCCGCCGCCTGATGACCGACCGCCCGCACCGCTACCTGGTGCGCTCCAGCGACGACCGCGCGCTCGCGGCCGCGCTGATCGCCGACCCGTCGACGTCCGGCATCGAGGTCGACCACGCCGAGGGCGCCCTGCGCATCCAGGCCGTCGACTTCGGCCGCTTCACCACCCTGCTGCCGAAGGTCGCCCGCGACCACGGCATCCGGCTGCTCACGGTCTCGCCGTCCGACGAGTCCCTCGAGTCCGTCTTCTCGTACCTGGTCGCGGCGTAGGAGGCCGAAGATGTACGACCCCACAGTCGCCCGGCTCACCTACCGGGCCCTGCTCGGCCGCCGCCGGGCCCTCATCCTGGGCGCCCTGCCGCTCCTGCTGATCGCGATCTCCGTCGTCGTCCGCGGTCTCGCGGGCGCCGACGATCAGACGGCCGCCGACCTGCTGGGCGGGCTCGCGCTCGCCACGATGGTGCCGATCATCGGCGTCATCGCGGGCACGGGCGCGATCGGCCCGGAGATCGACGACGGCTCCGTCGTCTACCTGCTGGCCAAGCCGGTGAAGCGCCCGACGATCATCTTCACCAAGCTGATCGTGGCGATCGCCGTGACGATGGTGTTCTCGGCCCTGCCGACGCTCGTCGCGGGCTTCATCCTCAACGGCAACGGCCAGCAGATCGCCGTCGCCTACACGGTGGCCGCACTGGTCGCGTCGATCGCCTACGCGGCGATGTTCCTGCTGCTCGGCACGGTGTCCCGGCACGCGGTGGTGTTCGGCCTCGTCTACGCCCTCGTCTGGGAGGCCCTGTTCGGCTCCCTCGTGTCCGGCGCCCGCACCCTGAGCGTCCAGCAGTGGTCGCTCGCCGTCGCCCACAAGGTGGCCGGCGGGGACCTGGTGACCTCGGACGTCGGACTGCCCACGGCGACGGTCCTGCTGGTCGTGGTCACCGTGCTCGCCACCTGGTACGCGGGCCAGAAGCTGCGGTCGCTGACGCTCGCCGGCGAGGAGTGACAGGTCACGGTCCTGACGGGGGCTTCACCTCGGTCCGGGCACACTGGGCGGAGCGGATGTACGGCTAGGGGACCGCTGTACGGCTGGGAGGCCGCAGATGGCAGAGGAGATCCCGCGGTACGAGGGACGAGGGCGGACCGGCGGTGACGTCTGGGACGAGCTGGTCCTGGACGAGGACTTCGTGCGGGCCGCCGAGACCTCCGAGCCGTCCGCCCGGGCCCGGATGCTCGCCGCCCGCTGGCGCGCCGAGGAGCCGGAGCCGCAGCCGTGGCGGTCCGACGACCCGCCGGCGGGCTGGTTCTTCAGCAAGGCGCGCCGGCGCAGGTGGCGTCGCCGGTAGCGGCGGCTCCCGGTAGCGGCGGCCCCCGGTTAATTCAGTGGCGCCCAACCCGGTGGCGGGGCACAGTGGTTGTGCCCCATCCGCCGGGAGTGTCCCGGCGCCGCGTTCTGGGAGAGGAGTTGGGCGATGTCCATGCACGGCAGTACGTCCAGCTCCCTTCAGGGCAGCCTGAGCCGGGCTCCGGAGTGATCCCTACCTCTCCGTAGAGCTCATGGGAGCTGCCCGGGGCGGCCGCTTCGAGCACGCGATGTGTCTCTCGCGTGGGCCGCCCACCCGGAGGATTGGCCGAGTGGTAAGGCACCGGCTTGCTAAGCCGTGGTCGGGGGCGACCCCGCGCACGTTCGATCCGTGCATCCTCCGCGAGACGTTGTCACTGGGACTTGGCCGAATTTTCAGGGCTTGGGCGTATGTGAGAAAGGCACCCGGCGCTGCAGGCTGTGCCCACCCTCCCCCGCTCTCGGCTTCGCTCGAGCGGGGGACCCCCATCGCCCTGCGGAACGACTGCCCACAGCGGTTGCGCAGCCACGCCCGTCCCTGGCTCAGCCCAGCAACCGCTCCAGCACCACCGCGATCCCGTCCTCCTCGTTGGAGGCCGTGACCTCGTCCGCCACTGCCCTCAGCTCCTCGTGGGCGTTGGCCATCGCCACGCCCCGGGACGACCAGGCGAACATCGGGACGTCGTTGGGCATGTCGCCGAAGGCGATGGTGTCGGCGGCCTTCAGGCCCAGGCGGCGGGCCGCCAGGGACAGGCCCGTGGCCTTGGACAGGCCGAGGGGCAGCAGCTCCACGATGCCCTCGCCCGCCATGGCGACCGTGACGAACCCGCCGGCCGCCCGGCGGGCCGCCTCCACCAGCTCGTCGTCGCCCAGCGTCGGATGCTGGATGTAGATCTTGTTCAGCGGGGCGGCCCAGAGGTCGGACGCGTCCGTGAAGGGGGTGGCGGGAAGGGCGCCCGAGACCGCGTAGCCCGGCCCCACCAGCACCTTGCCGTCCAGGCCGTCCTGGCTCGCCGCCACGTACAGCGGGCCCACCTCGGCCTCGATCTTCGCCAGGGCTACGCCCGCCAGCTGCCGGTCCAGGGTCACGGACGTCAGCAGGCGGTGCTGCCCGGCGTCGTACACCTGCGCGCCCTGGCCGCAGATGGCGAGGCCGTCGTAGCCGAGGTCGTCGAGGATGTGCCGGGTCCAGGGGGCCGCACGGCCGGTGACGACGATGTGCGCCGCGCCCGCCGCGGTGGCCGCGGCGAGCGCCTCACGGGTGCGCTGCGAGACCGACTGGTCGGAGCGCAGGAGCGTTCCGTCGAGGTCGGTGGCGATGAGGCGGAACGGGAATCCGGCGCTCACTTGGCGACCGGCTCCAGGACCTCCCGGCCGCCGAGGTACGGACGCAGCACCTTGGGCACGTACACGGAGCCGTCGGCCTGCTGGTGGTTCTCCAGGATCGCCACGATCGTGCGCGGTACGGCACACAGCGTGCCGTTGAGCGTGGCCAGCGGCTTGACCTGCTTGCCGTCACGGACGCGGATCTGCAGCCGGCGGGACTGGAACTCGGTGCAGTCCGAGGTCGAGGTCAGCTCGCGGTACTTGCCCTGGGTCGGGATCCACGCCTCGCAGTCGTACTTACGGGAGGCCGAGGCGCCGAGGTCGGCGGAGGCGACGTCGATGACGCGGAACGGCAGCTCCAGCGAGGTCAGCCACTGCTTCTCCCACTCCAGCAGGCGCTTGTGCTCCTCCTGCGAGTCCTCGGGAGCGACGTACGAGAACATCTCGACCTTGTCGAACTGGTGCACGCGGAAGATGCCTCGCGTGTCCTTGCCGTGCGAGCCGGCCTCGCGGCGGAAGCACGGGGAGAAGCCCGCGTAGCGCATCGGCAGCCGGTCGGCGTCGATGATCTCGTCCATGTGGTACGCCGCCAGCGGGACCTCGGAGGTGCCGACCAGGTACAGGTCGTCCTTGTCGAGGTGGTAGACGTCCTGGGCCGCCTGGCCGAGGAAGCCGGTGCCGGCCATGGACTGCGGGCGCACCAGCGCCGGGGTGAGCATCGGCGTGAAGCCGGCCTCGGTGGCCTGCGCGATCGCCGCGTTCACCAGGGCCAGCTCCAGCAGGGCGCCGACACCGGTGAGGAAGTAGAAGCGGGACCCGGAGACCTTGGCGCCGCGCTCGACGTCGATCGCGCCGAGGAGCTGGCCCAGCTCCAGGTGGTCCTTGGGGTCGAAGCCCTCGGCGCCGAAGTCGCGGATCGTGCCGTGCGTCTCCAGCGTGACGAAGTCCTCCTCGCCGCCGACGGGCACGTCGGGGTGGACGAGGTTGCCGAGCCGGAGCAGCAGCTGCTGGGTCTCCGCGTCGGCCGCGTCGCGCTCGGCGTCGGCGGCCTTGACGTCGGCCTTCAGCTGCTCGGCACGCGCCAGCAGCTCGGCCTTCTCGTCGGGGGCGGCCTTGGGGATCAGCTTGCCGAGCTGCTTCTGCTCGGCGCGCAGCTCGTCGAAGCGGACGCCGGAGGACCTGCGCCGCTCGTCGGCAGACAGGAGGGAGTCGACGAGCGCGACATCCTCTCCACGGGCGCGCTGGGACGCGCGCACACGGTCGGGGTCCTCACGAAGCAGGCGAAGGTCAATCACGAGGCCAAGGCTACCGGTGCGAGCTCCCAGGCCACGACCCACTATTGCGACTCGCGCCTTACGTCCCGTTATGGGTCAATTACGCAGAGTGTCGAGACGTGTCAATAAAAGCCGTCTCATTCCCTGGAACGAGGCAGTCGGCCGACCCCTGGTTGACCGGATTTCCTTGTGGAGAGCGGGACTTGGCGGGCCCGTTGTCCACAGGAATCCACACGCCGGGAAGAGTTATCCACAGGCTGTGCGGAAAGTCTGTGGACTTCGGAATTGATCACTCCGGAAGTTCCGACCGGACTGAAGAATTCCCGGCTCAAACAGGGGTGACACCCACTTTCGGGTGGAAAGGGGTCGCTCCAAAAGATGAACCAAAGGAAACGAGTGGACGAAGGGTGACCTGCCGGGCGGTGGCCCCATCTGGGACATCCAGGGCGATTTGTCGACCGGATGGCACCGTCGTGTCGACTTGTCCCCAGGTCGAGAAGCGGACCTGTGGATAACTTCTGTGGATAACGAAGATACGCAGGTACGACTGGCTAGAAGCGGCCGTCCTGGCAGCGCGCGACCCAGTCCGCGGCCGCCACGAACTCCTTGTCCGAGGTCCCCGGCAGGGTGGCCCGGGCCTCGCCCGGCTTGATGTCCGCACGCGGATAGGAACCGAGGAAACGAACCTGCAGACAGATCCGCTTCAGCCCCATCAGCGCCTCGGCCACCCGCCGGTCGGAGATATGGCCCTCGGCGTCGATGCAGAAGCAGTAGTTGCCGATGCCGGCGCCGGTCGGCCGGGACTGCAGCAGCATGAGGTTGATGCCGCGGGTGGCGAACTCGCCGAGCAGGTCCCGCAGGGCGCCGGGGTGGTCGTCCCGCTGCCACAGCACCACCGAGGTCTTGTCGGCACCGGTCGGCGCGGCGGGCCGGGCCGGGCGGCCGACCAGCACAAACCTGGTCTGCGCGTTCTCCGCGTCGTGGATCCCGGTCTCCAGGGCCTCAAGGCCGTACCGGGCGGCGGCGAACTCGCCCGCGAACGCGGCGTCGTACTGGCCCTCCTGGACCAGCCGGGCGGCGTCCGCGTTCGAGGCGGCGGACTCCCAGTGCACGTCCGGGAGGTTCTTCTTGAGCCAGTTGCGGACCTGCGGCTGGGCGGCCGGATGCGCGGAGACCGTCTTGATGTCGGACAGCTCGGTGCCCGGGCGGACCAGCAGCGCGAAGGTGATCGACAGCAGCACCTCGCGGTAGATCATCAGCGGCTCGCCCGCGACCAGCTCGTCCAGGGTGGTGGTGATACCGCCCTCGACGGAGTTCTCGATCGGCACGAACGCGGCCTCCGCCTCGCCGGCCCGCACCGCGTCCAGCGCGGACTGCACCGACACGTACGGGATCAGCTCGCGGGTGGCCGCCTCCGGAAGCGTGCGCAGGGCGACTTCGGTGAAGGTGCCCTCGGGACCGAGATACGCATAGCTCGCTGGCATGCCCTCACCCTAATGGGCACCGGCGAACGCGGCCCTCGTGTCTCACGGACGCCACTCGACCGGGTGGTTTGAAACCCGGAATCACCCCTCCAGCAGCCGCTGTCCCACGTACTCTCCCTCGGCCGCACCGCCGGGCACCGCGAACAGACCGCTCGACTCGTGCCGGATGTACGTGGACAGCGCGTCCCCGCGGTCGAGCTTGCGCTGCACCGGTACGAAGCCGCGCAGCGGGTCCGCCTGCCAGCAGACGAACAGCAGCCCGGCGTCCGGCGTCCCGTCCGTGTCGATGCCGTCGTGGTAGGAGAACGGGCGCCGCAGCATGGCCGCGCCGCCGTTCCGGTCGGGCCGGGTGATCCGGGCGTGGGCGTTGATCGGGACGACGTACTCGCCCTTGGGGTCCGCCTTCTCCAGGTCCATCGGGGTCGTCTCGCTGCCACCGGACAGCGGCGCCCCGTCGGCCTTCCGGCGCCCTATGACCGCCTCCTGGGCCGTTTGCGACAGCTTCTCCCAGTCGTCGAGGAGCATGCGGATACGGCGTACGACGGCGTAGGAGCCGTTCGCCATCCACGCGGGCTCTCCCGAAGCGGGCACGAAGATCCGCTTGTCGAAGTCGGCGTCGGCCGGCTTGGGGTTGCGGGTGCCGTCGAGCTGGCCCATGAGGTTGCGGGCCGTCATGGGGTGGGCCGTGGCGCCGGGGGTGCGGTTGAAGCCGTTCATCTGCCAGCGGACCCGGGCCGCGCTGCCGGCGTCCTTCTGGATCGCGCGCAGTGCGTGAAAGGCGACCAGGGCGTCGTCGGCGCCGATCTGCACCCAAAGATCGCCGTCGCTGCGCCTCTTGTCGAGCTGGTCGGAGGAGAAGTCGGGCAGCGGGTCGAGGGCGCCCGGCCGCTGCTTCTCCAGACCGGTCCTGCCGAAGAAGCTGTGACCGAAGCCGAAGGTGATCGTCAGCGCGGACGGGCCCGCGTCCCGGGCCACATCGGTGTCGTCGTGCGGCGCCACCTCGCCCGCCATGAGCCGCTCGGCCGTCGCCGACCAGCGGCGCAGCAGGGCCGCCGCCTCCTTGCGGCCCGCGCCCGCCGCCAGGTCGAAGGCGACGAGGTGGCCGCGGGCCTGCAGTCCCTCGGTGATGCCGGGCTGATGTTTCCCGTGAAACATCGCCCGGTCGGAGCCCACCGAGGTCAGCGGGGTGGCCTGGGCGGGCGCGGCCGCGTAGCCCACGGCTGCGCCGGCCGCGCCGAGAACGAGCCCGGTGGCCCCGGCGGTGCCGATCAGCGCGCGCCGGGAGATGCCGCGGCCGCCGTCGGCAGCGGGCTCCCGCACCGCGGACTCGGGCGTACGGGCCTGGGGAAGGGACTGGTCGGGCATGGTGGGGTTCAGCCGATCTGCGCGTTCTTGGAGACGGTCACCTGGTCGATGTCGGAGGTCCGCACGGTCACGGCGATCTTCCAGTCGCCCGCCATGGGGATCTGCACGCTGCTCGCCGACCAGTGGCCGGTGGTGATGTGGTCGGGGGTCACCGGGAGCGGCCCGATCTTCTTCGCCGTGAGGGTGAAGGCGACCTTCACCTCGGGGACGTCGAAGGCGCGCCCGTTGGGCCGCTGGACGTAGACGTGCATCTCGTTGCCGCCCACGCGCGCGGGGTCGAGGTCGACCCGCACGAGGCCCTTGCCGTCGGTGCCGCCGGTGTCGAAGGGCATGTCCAGGGTCAGCGTGCCGGAGGAATTCGACGAGGAGGAGGACGAGGAGGACGACGTGGCCGCCTGGGCCTCCAGCTCGGTGCGGCCCGGCTCGGTCTGGGTGAGCCAGGTGGTGACGGCGAGCAGCACGACCGCGACGCCTGCCTCGGCGAGCACCGAGCGGCGCAGACCGAAGCGGTTCGCGTCGGCGTCCCGGAGCCGCTTCTGGCGGGCGGTGTCCACCGCGGCCCGCTGCCGGGCGAGCTGGGCGGCGCGCTTGTCGTCACCGGAGACGGCACCCTTGCCGGTGTTCTTCTCGCTGCCCTTGTCGGCGGCGGCCTTCGACGCGGAGACGTGCTCCTTCTCGCGCTCCTCGTCGCGTTCCGTCTCGCGTTCCTTCTCGGGCTGCTGGGCCTTCTCGGCGGCAGCGACCGCGTCCGTGACGTCCGCCAGGCGTCCCGTCCAGCGCCGCGAGATCCACGCGATGCCCACCAGCAGCGCCACCAGCCCGATCTTGACCAGCAGCAGCTGCCCGTACCGGGTCTCGGTGAACGCGGACCAGGAGCCGAGCTGGCGCCAGGACTGGTAGGTGCCGGTGGCGACCAGGGCGAGGACGGAGCCGAACGCGAGGCGGGAGAACCGGTGGACGGCGGCCGTCTCGATCGGCGTGTCCGCGGGTGCCCGGTACAGGGCGACGAGGAGGGCGGTCAGACCGCCCAGCCACGCGGCGACGGCCATCAGGTGGAGGACGTCGACGGGCATGGCGATGCCCGGCTGGAGCCCGGTGGAGGCGTGCTCGGCCATGGCCCAGCTCGCCGCGAGCCCGGCGGCCACGACCACTCCGCCGATGCCGAGTCCGAAGGTCAGGTCGCGCTTCTCCTCGCCCTCCTCCCGGCGGTTGTAGGCGCCGAAGAGGACGGCGATGAACAGTGCGGCGGCGGCGAGCAGCAGCAGCCGGGAGACCAGCGCGGCGCCGGTCTTGGTCTGCAGCACCTGGCCGAGCAGGTCGAGATCGAAGACCTCCCCGAACTTCCCCGAGGAGGTGTAGGAGCCGCGCAGGAGCAGCAGCCACAGGGTGGCCGCGGTGAGCGCGAGCCAGCCGCCGACCACGAGCCGCTGCAGGGCCCGTACGCCCGAGCCGCGCTGCCAGCAGGCCAGCACGAAGGCGGCGCCGCCCGCCAGCACGATGAAGCCGGCGTACGAGACGTACCGCCCGAACGCGTAGAGCCAGCCGACGACCGTGTCGCCCGCCGCGGTTCCCACCCCAGAGACGACGGTCTGCGAGGGCGCCCCGATGGAGAAGGTGAAGGCGCCGGAGACGGGGTGGCTGTCCGCCGAGACGACCTGGTAGGCGACCGTGTAGGTGCCCTTGGCCAGGCCGCTCTTCAGCTTCACGGCGTACGTCGTCCCGCTCACGTTGGCGGGCGAGCCCACCTCGGCGTTCTTGCCCTTGGGGTCGAGGACCTGCAGCGAGTCGTCGTTCATCGCCACCTTCTCGGAGAAGGTGAGCGACACCTGGGTGGGTGCCTTGTCGACCACCACCCCCTGTGCGGGGTCGCTGCCGGTCAGCGCGGCATGCGCGGAGGCCGGTGCGGCGCCCGCGAGCAGCGCGCCGGCGACGGCGAGAAGCAGCAGCACCAGGGTCCGCAGGCGGGGGGTGATGGTCCGCGTCAAGGTGGTCCCTCCCTCAGTGGCCGGTCGACGGGTTGTACGTGGCGGACTCCACCGGCATCTCGACGGTGAGGGGCCCGGACTTGGCGAAGGTGAGCTTCAGGGTGACCTTCTGACCCTGCTCCGGCCTGCGCTTCAGCTTCTCGAACATCAGGTGGTTGCCACCGCTTTTGAACACGAGTTGACCATGCGCCGGGACGGCGAAGGAGGTCTTCTCCTCCATGGCCCCGCCGACGGTGCTGTGCATGGTGACCTGGCCGGCGACATCGCTGGTGACCGAGGTCAGCTCGTCCTTCGTACCACCCTGGTTGGTGATCGTCAGGAACCCGGCGGCCATGTCGGCGGAGACCGGCTGGGGCATGTAGGACGCACTCACCGACAGCTCGGCCTTGGCGGAGTCGGAGCCGGTGCCGCAGCCGACGAGTGCGAGGGCGCCCGCGAGCGCGGCCGCGGTCAGGACGGCACGCCTCACGGCTTGGCTCCCTCGACGAGCTTCGGCAGGTCCTTGGTGTAGTCGTCGACCGTGGCGTCCTCGCCGTAGAGGACGTAACCGCCGTCGGTCTTCGGCGAGAACGCGATGACCTGGGTGCCGTGCACCGAGACGATCTTGCCCTTCTTGTCCTTAGTCGTCGGCTCGATGGAGATGCCGAGGGAGCGGGCGCCGGCCTGGATGGTGGAGAAGTCGCCGGTCAGGCCGATGAACTGGGTGTCGATGCCCTTGAGCCACTTGCCCAGTTCGGCGGGGGTGTCGCGCTCGGGGTCGGTGGTGACGAAGACGACCCTGAGGTCGTTCTGCTCGGCCTTGGGCAGCGCCTTCTTGGCGACGGCGATGTTGCTCATCGTCGTCGGGCAGATGTCGGGGCAGTGCGTGTAGCCGAAGTAGACGAGGGTCGGGTGGCCCTTGGTCTCGGCACGCAGGTCGTACTTCTTGCCGTGCGTGTCGGTGAGGACCAGGTCGGGCTTCTCGAACGGCTGGTCGAGGACGGTCGCGGCCTTGCCCGAGTCGGTCTCCTCGGAGACCACGGCGACGGGCGACTTTCCGTCGCCGCCGCTGCCGCAGGCGGAGAGGGTCAGGGTGGCGGCGGCGAGCAGCGCGGCCGCGGCGAAGGTCTTCTTGCGCATAGAAAAATGTCCCAGATGTGAGAACTCCGGTGCGCACCGGGGTCGTACGACAGCCTCGCACGACCCCTTGGTGCGCCTGCGGAACGGTGGGTCAGGCGGTCCGGCGGCGGCCGGCGAGGACGCCGTAGGCCACGCCCGCGACACCGATGACGATGCCGACCACGCCGAGCACGCGCGCGGTGGTGTCGCTGTCGCCCTTCGCGTCGTCGTCGGCGGCCGTCGTCTCGTTCTTGCCGTCGGCCTTGCCCTCGGACTTGTCGGAGGCGTCCTCGGCGGTCGAGGCGCCGTGGTGGTCGCCGGTGGCGGCGGACAGCTCCAGCACCGGGGCCGGGTTCTCCGGCTCGGCCTGGCCCTCCTGCGGCACCTCGATCCAGCGCACGACCTCCTTGTCGGAGTACGTCTGGACCGCCTTGAACACGAGCTGGTCGGTGTCCTCGGGCAGGGCGCCGACGGAGAGCGGGAACTTCTGGAAGTAGCCGGGCTCGATGCCCTTGCCGTCGGCGGTCCAGGTGACCTTGGTGACGGCCTCGTCGATCTTCTCGCCGTGCAGGGTCAGCGGCTTGTCGAGCTTGGACTTGGTGACCTTGACGTTCCAGCCGGCGAGGGGCTGGGGCATGACGGAGGCCAGTGGGTGGTCGGCGGGGAAGGTCACCTCGAGCTTGGTGGTCGAGGTGTCGTCCCGCTCGTTGGGGACCTTGAAGTCGACGACCGCGTAGCCGCCCTTGGCCGCGGTGCCTTCGGGCTGCACGCTGACGTGCGCGAAGGCGGGGGCGGACAGCGTGAGAACGGCCGTGCCGGCGACGGCAGCGGCGGCGGCGATACGAGAAGCCTTCATGGCGGGGAGCACTCCACTCCGAATGGGTTCCGGTGGTGATCAGGAGTACGCGTGCGCGTGGCGGTACCACTCGTGGTGCCGGATGCCGATGTGCGCACGCGCGCGTGCCGCACGACGGCGGCCCCTCCTGTCCGGTTCTCCGTTTCCGGCTCCGGTGGAGTGATGGTCGCGTCGCGTCAGGCGGCGAGGAGGAACGCGGCGGCGGGCGGGCCGCGCCGGATCACCGTGTGCTGGAGTGCGGTGGTGTGCGGGGCGGGTTCCTCGTCCCGGTCGGTACGACGGCCCCGCGGGCCGGGCTCGGCCGCGGGCAGCAGCCCGGCGCACAGGGCGTGCGCCAGCGCGAGCGCCCCGCGCAGGGATCGTGCGAGCGCCCCCTCCGTGACTCCGTGCGCCGACAGCTCGATCAGCCGCAGCACGGCCAGGTCGCCTCGGCGCAGCAGCCATCCGGCGGCCAGGGCCGCGAGGACGTGGCCGAGAAGCATCGGCAGGGAGGGCAGCAGCGACGCCGAGGAACCGGTGGCGTCGGCCATGTGGTGCATGGCCGGCGTGGCTCCCACGGCCCGGCCCGAGGGGTCGATGAGGTGCGCGTCGAGCAGGAGCCGGTAGGCGTGCCCGGGGGTGAGTGCCGCGGGGCTGGACCCGCACACGAGCCGGGCGGCCCGCTCGACGAGCGCGCCGCTGCTCAGCGACCCCTCCGTCGGACTCATCGACATCGCGCCGGTCGTCCCGTGCTGACCCAGCCCGAACAGCGTGTGCAGCACGGTCTGGCCGAGCGCGAGGAGCGCGGCGATGCCGGGCAGCGAGCGCTGCCGTCCGGCGAGCGGTGCCACCAGCAGCAGGGAGCCCAGGAATCCCGCGCCGAGCGTCCACAGCGGCACGCGCGCGCAGGAGGCCAGTGTGTGCCCGGCCGCGGCCAGCGCGACGCAGACCGCGGCGAACACCGCGGCCCGCAGGAACCGGAGCCCGGCTCCGGGGCGCGCCGTGCGCGGGTGGGGGGTAGTCATGGCGGCCTCATCATCGCACTGGCCTTGCCCCGTTCCTGTGGCAGGGCACGGGATCCGGCCTCGGCGAAAAAGATCACCACAAAGAATGGAAGATCACCCTCCGCCCGGGGACCTGCTCTCATACACCGATTCCTCCCGGGACGCATCGACCGTATGGGCGGAGTCACGTCAACGGTGTGCTTACGGCCGTGCACGGGCGGCAATAGGTAACGGTATGTCGAGCCGCAGCCAGGAGGCTGGAGCATGAGCATCTGGTGGTCACTCCATCTGCGGCGTGAGGCTGCGAGCGTCCCGCTCGCCCGGCGGCTGCTGATCGGCACGATGGAGACGGCGGGCGTCGACCCGGATGTCTCCTACGACCTGTCCGTCGCCCTCAGCGAGGCCTGCGCCAACGCGGTCGAGCACGGCGGAGGATCGCGCGACGGCTGCTCGGAGGCCTACCGGGTGACCGCCTACCTCGACGGCGAGAAGTGCCGGATCGAGGTGGCCGATTCCGGGCCCGGGTTCACCCGGACCCAGGACATCAGACCCGCCCGCGCGGACGCCGAGCACGGTCGCGGGCTCTGTCTCATCCGGGAACTCGCCGATCACGTGCACATCGGCGCCAAGCCCGGCCGGGGCGGGACGGTGGTGAGCTTCGACAAGATGCTCAAGTGGAAGAAAGATCCTTCCCTGCTTACGGCATGACGGTCCCTCTCCCGAGTCCGCGCCGCTATGGTGCGCGCATGCATGGCAGAGACATGGAATTGCAGCACGAGAAAATAGCGGGCGGAGTGATCCTGCGTCCGCTCGCCGCGGCCGACGCTTTCGCGCTCGCCTCCGCCTATACGGAGAACCGTAAACACCTGGAGCCGTGGGAGCCGGTCAGACCGGAATCCTTTTTCACCGCCGAGGGCCAGGCGGAGCGCATCGACGGGCTGCTGCGGCAGTTCGCCGAGGGCGCCGTGGTGCCCTGGGTGTTCGAGGCTCCGGACGGCCGGATCGTCGGGGCGATCACCTTGTCCGGTATTTCGCACGGCCCTTTCTGCAGTTCCTATCTCGGGTACTGGGTGGCCGCCGACCAGCAGAACAAGGGGCTGGCCAGCTCCGCGGTGCAGCAGGTCTGCCGTATCGCCCGGGACACGATCGGACTGCACCGGATCGAGGCGTCCACGCTGACCGACAACACCGGTTCGCAGCGGGTTCTGGCGAAATGCGGATTCGAAGCGATCGGACTTGCGCCCGACTACCTGCACATCAACGGGGAATGGCGGGACTGCCGGCTCTTCCAGCGCGTGCTGCACGACCACGCTCCGGTCCCGTAAGGGCGCGTTCTCGCCCAAGGGTGCCTTTTCGGCCTTCTTCTCGGACTTCCCTTCCTTCACAGCGCTTTCCCAGGTCATGCCCATCGGACTGACAAGCGGCGTTCCTAACTTCCTCGGCCATGACGGGAAATCACAGAAACACCTCGATCACCCGGCGCCGGGCCCTCGCGGTCACCGGCGGCACGGTGGCGGCCGGCGGCCTCGCGGTCGCCGGCTACCAGTCGGCGTTCGCCGAAACGGCCACGGACGCCGAGGCGAGCGCGACGGCCTCGGCGACCTCGACCAGCGGCACCTGCATGCAGCTGCTGTCGAGCGTCACGGAGGGGCCGTACTACCTCGACGGTGCCTTGGTGCGCAAGGACATCACCGAGGGCAAGAGCGGTGTCCCGCTGACCCTGCGGCTCACGGTCGTGGACGCCACCGACGGCTGTACGCCGGTCTCCGGCGCGGCCGTCGAGATCTGGCACTGCGACGCCTGGGGCTACTACTCCGGCTACACCACCGCCAACCCGGGCGGCTCGGCCCCGGCCGAGAGCGAGGAGGGCGACAGCGCGAACGACAACACGTATCTGCGCGGCTATCAGATCGCCAATGCCAACGGGGTCGTGAAGTTCGAGACGATCTTCCCTGGCTGGTACACCCCGCGCACCTGCCACATCCACGTCAAGGTGCACACCGGCGGCGAGAAGGCGGACGGCACCTACGAGGGCGGCAAGGTCAACCACACCGGCCAGCTGTTCTTCGACGACGACATCGCCGAGGAGATCTTCGCCCTGGAGCCGTACTCCCAGCACACGGGCAGCTACACCACCCTGGCCGACGACATGGTCTACGACGGCGGAGGCGCCGCCGACGGCCTGCTCACGCTCAAGCCCGTGCACAAGAGCGACCTGTCCAAGGGGTACAAGGGCTTCCTGACGCTGGGCATCGACCCGGACGCGGAGAACACCGGCGCGGGCAGCGGCGGCGGGGGCACCCCGCCGAGCGGCGCCCCCACGGGTGCCCCGCCGACCGACGCCCCCTCCCCCTCGGCGTCCTCCTGACGGCTCGGGGGAGGGCGATGAACACCCGCGAGGACGAGGCGCTGGCGCGGGCCGCGGTGGCCGCGCTCACCGGTCAGCTGGCGCTGACCCCCAAGCCGGGGCTGCCCGACCCGCGCGACCTGAACGCCCTGACCGTCCACGCGGACCACCGCACCCTGCGCTGGTCCGCCAAGGCGCTCACCCCCGGCCTCGCGGCCATGGCCGCAGCCGCCCGCCGCACCGCCGAACCCACACCGGCACTCCGCGCGGAACTCGGCGCGATCGGCCGCTGCACCGAACACACCGTCACCCTGGCGGGCGGCGGCCACCGGGGCGCCCTGTGGGTGCTGGGGCTGCTGGTCGCTGCGGTGGCGGTGGAGTCGGGGGTGGGTGGGGGCGGTCGTGGGTCCGGTGCCGGTGGTTTGGTGTCGGGTGCGGATGGTCGTGGGTCCGGTGCCGGTGGTTTGGTGTCGGGTGCGGGCGGTCGCGGATCCAGTGCCGGTGGATCGGCGTCGGGGGCGCGCGGCCGCGGGGCCGGCAGTGCTGCCCGCCAGTCCGGGGCTGCCGGTGTTTCCGGGTCCGTCCGTGAGTCCGGGGCTGCTGGTGTCTCCGGGTCCGTCCGTGAGTCCAGGGCCGCCCGCCAACCTGGGGCCGCCGGTGTCTCCGCGGCCGTCGGCGAGTCGGAGGCTGCCCGCGAACCCGGCAGGGCCGCCCGAGACCCCCGTGCCCGCGCCCACCGCATCACCGCGCTCGCCCGGCAGATCGCCGTGCACCCCGACCGTGGGGCGCCGGCCCGGCCCACCCGGGGCTCTGCCGTCTCCGTCAGGTTCGGGGCCGCGGGTGCGAGGGGTGAGGCGCGGGCCGGATTTCCGCATGTGCGGCGGGCGTTGGACGCGTTGGGCGCGGCGCGGGCGGGCGGTGCCGACGAGGTGCGGGCCCGGCTGGACGCCCTGCTCACCGTGATGTCCACCCTGCAGGACACCGAACTGCTGCACACCGCGGGCCCGCTCGGCCTGCGCCGGGTGCAGGCGGGTGCCCGCGCCGTCCTGGAGGCGGGCGGTACGGCGACGGCGGCCGGCGCCGAGGCACTGGCCGCGCTCGACGCCGACCTGCACGCGCGCGCGTGGAGCCCCCGTGGCAGCGCGGGGCTGCTTGCGGGGGCGTTGTTCCTGGACGCGTTGCCGGTCAGCCCGCGAGTGCCGGCTCGGTGACCGTCCGCTCGGCACGGCCGGCGGCCCGGCGGGCCGCCGGCCCCATCGCACAGGCCGCCACCGGCATCAGCGCGCCCAGCAGCAGCCAGCCCGGGGTGCCCCAGCCCATCAGCAGCGAGGTCACCACCAGCGGGCCCAGGGTGCGGGCCACCGTGACACCCGTGCCGAAGAAGCCCTGGTACTCACCCATCCGGTCGGCCGGGGCCAGGTCGAAGGACAGCTGCCACGAGCCCGCCGACTGCTGCATCTCCGCGACGACCTGCAGCACCGCGCCGGCCACCAGGATCACCGCCGCGGGCCACGCGGATTGCCCCGCCGACAGCGCGAACACCGCGCAGGACGCGAACATCACGACCCCGGACCGGCGCAGCACCCGTACCGCCGTGGCCAGCCCGGTGACGGCTCGGGCCGCCCGCACCTGGAACAGCGTGACGGCCCCGGTGTTGAGGACGAAGAGCACCGAGGCCAGCCAGGCCGGCGCCCCGGTCCGCTCCGTGATCCACAGCGGCAGCGCGAGGCTCAGCAGTGGCAGACGCAGCAGCAGTACGGCGTTGAGCAGCGCGAGGAGCGCGTACGGGCGGTCGCGCAGGACGGCGAACCGCTGCTCGCGGCGCTCGCCCGCCACAGCCACCGCAGTCGCAGTCGCCGTCCCCGGCACCGATGCCACCGCCGGCAGCCGCAGCAGGATCAGCGCGCACCCTACGAAGCACACCGCGTCGAGCAGCAGCACCGCCCGGTACGCCCCCGCCGTACCGGCGTTCAGCGCGAGCCCGCCGAGCGCCGCGCCGACCGCCAGCCCCCCGTTCAGCGTCGACTGCAGCCGTGCCAGCAGCCCCGTCCGCTCCCCGGCGGGCACCAGCCCCGCCAGCAGCGCCTGCCGGGCCGCCGCCAGACCCGACTGCGCCGAGGCGTAGGCACAGGCGGCGAGGACGAACGGCACGAACCCTCGCACCAGGAGGAACGCCCCGACCGCCGCCGCGGTTCCCAGCGCCAGCAGCACCGCCGTCCCGCGCGCCCCGCGCCGGTCCGCGAGCCGCCCGAGCGGCACCCCGACCAGCGAGCCGACCGCCCAGGCGAGCGTCAGCCCGAGCCCCACGCGCGCGGGCGCGAGGCCGACGACCCGCGTGAAGTACAGCGCCGAGGTGACGTAGAAGGCGCCGTCCCCGACGGAGTTGGCGAGCTGGGCGAGAGCCAGGAAGCGCTGCGGGCGGATCGTCATACCGATGACGCTATGGGCTTATTGGCTCCGTCATCAGGCCCAATATGCTGCTACTTCGCTGGCCCACTTCAGGCCTCCAGGACCTTCGCCAGCACCTCCAGCGCCTCCGGATACGCCCGCTCGCGGGGAGTGCCGTAGCCGACGACCAGGCCCTGGGGCCGGCCCTCGGCGGGGGTCTGCCAGTGGCTGCCCAGGTGGCCGACGGCGAGTCCCTCCGCCTCGGCGCGGGCCAGCGCCTCGGCCTCGTCGGGGACGTCGATCAGCGCGTGCAGCCCGGCCGCGATGCCGCGTACGTTGCGCCGCGCCCCCAGCCGGTCGAGCAGCTGGTCCCGGCGGCGCCGGTAGCGCAGCCGGCACGCGCGCACGTGCCGGTCGTAGGCGTGGCTGTCGATCAGCTCGGCGAGCGCCAGCTGCCCGATGGTCTCGGTGTGGTGGTCGCTGTGCAGCTTGGCGTCGGCGACCACGTCGACCAGCTGCGGCGGCAGCACCATCCAGCCGAGCCGCAGCGCGGGGCCGAGGGTCTTGGAGGCGGTGCCCAGGTAGACGACCTGGCCCGGGGCCATGCCCTGCAGCGCGCCCACCGGCTGGCGGTCGTAGCGGAACTCGCCGTCGTAGTCGTCCTCGACGATGAGCCCCCCGCGCGCGCGTGCCCAGTCGGTGAGCGCGCGGCGCCGCTCGGGGTGGAGGGTCACACCGGTCGGGTACTGGTGGGCCGGGGTGACCACCACGGCGGCCGCCTCGCCCAGTTCTGCGGGACGCACCCCGCGCTCGTCCACTCGCACCGGCAGCACGGTCCCGCCGTTGCGCCGCACCACCTCCCGGTGGAAGGGCAGCCCCGGGTCCTCCATGGCGATCGAGGCGCCGTCCAGCACGCGCGTGAGGAGCGCGAGTCCCTGGACGTACCCGGAGGTGATCACGATCCGCTCCGGCGGCGCGAGCACCCCGCGCGCCCTCCCCAGGTAGCCCGAGAGCGCGGTGCGCAGTTCGATCCGGCCGCGCGGGTCGCCGTAGTCGTACGCCAGTGAGGGCGCCGTCGCTATGGCCCGGCGCAGCGCGCGCAGCCAGGCCGCGGCCGGGAAGGCGCCCACGTCGGGACTGCCCGGCCGGAGGTCGAAACGCGGCGCACGCGCGTGTGGCGCCGTTCCCGGCGCTTCCTCCCGCAGAGCCGGCAGCTCGGCGACCCGGGTGCCGGAGCCCTGCCGGGCCGTGAGATAGCCCTCGGCGACGAGCTGGTCGTACGCCGACTTCGCGGTGCCGCGCGAGATGCCGAGTTCCGTCGCGAGCCGCCGGGTGGCCGGCAGCCGGGTGCCGGGTGCGAGCCGCCCGTCGCGTACGGCGTCCCTGAGCGCCCGTTCCAGACCGACCCGGCGGCCGTCGGCCGCGTCGGGTTCGAGATGCAGGTCCACGCCCACACCGGACCAGAAGCTCTCCACGAAAACCCTCCCCCTAGGCACGTGAATCCCGCGCACGCGTACGGACACGCCGATGGCCGGGCACCTTCCGGGTGCCCGGCCACCAGTGTCTTATCAGCCCTTGAGGGACGCCATCCAGGCCTCCACCTCGTCGGAGCGGCGCGGCAGGCCGTCCGAGAGGTTCCGGTTGCCGTCCTCGGTGACGAGGATGTCGTCCTCGATGCGGACGCCGATGCCCCGGTACTCCTCGGGCACCGTCAGGTCGTCGGCCTGGAAGTACAAGCCCGGCTCGACGGTGAGGACCATGCCCGGCTCCAGCGTGCCGTCGACGTACGTCTCGGTCCGCGCGGCCGCGCAGTCGTGGACGTCCATGCCGAGCATGTGGCCGGTGCCGTGCAGGGTCCAGCGGCGCTGCAGGCCCAGCTCCAGGACGCGCTCCACCGGGCCCTCGACCAGGCCCCACTCGACGAGCTTCTCGGCGAGCACATGCTGGGAGGCGTCGTGGAAGTCGCGGTACTTGGCGCCCGGCTTCACGGCCGCGATACCGGCCTCCTGGGACTCGTACACCGCGTCGTAGATCTTCTTCTGGATCTCGCTGTACGTGCCGTTGATCGGCAGCGTGCGCGTGACGTCGGCGGTGTACAGCGTGTGCGTCTCCACGCCCGCGTCCAGCAGGAGCAGGTCGCCGGAGCGGACCGGGCCGTCGTTGCGGACCCAGTGCAGCGTGCAGGCGTGCGGGCCGGCCGCGCAGATGGAGCCGTAGCCGACGTCGTTGCCCTCCACGCGCGCGCGGAGGAAGAACGTGCCCTCGATGTAGCGCTCGCTGGTCGCCTCGGCCTTGTCGAGGACCTTCACGACGTCCTCGAAGCCGCGCACGGTGGAGTCGACGGCCTTCTGCAGCTCGCCGATCTCGAACTCGTCCTTGACCAGCCGGGCCTCGGAGAGGAAGACCCGCAGCTCCTCGTCGCGCTCGGCGGTGACCTTGTCGGTCAGGGCGGCCTCGATGCCGGCGTCGTGGCCGCGGACGACCCGCACCGGGCCGGTGGCCTCGCGCAGCTTGTCGGCCAGCTCGCGCACGTCGGCGGCCGGGATGCCGTAGAGCGCCTCGGACTCGGTCAGGGAGTGGCGGCGGCCGACCCACAGCTCGCCCTGGCCGGAGAGCCAGAACTCGCCGTTCTCGCGGTCGGAGCGGGGCAGGAGGTAGATCGTCTCCTTGTGGCCCTCAGCGGTGGGCTCCAGGACCAGGACGCCGTCCTCCGTCTGGTTGCCGGTGAGGTACGCGTACTCGACCGAGGCGCGGAAGGCGTACTCGGTGTCGTTCGAGCGGGTCTTCAGGTTGCCCGCGGGGATGACGAGGCGCTCGCCCGGGAAGCGCGCGGAGAGCGCGGCACGGCGACGGGCGGTCTCGGCGGCCTGCGCGATCGGCTGCAGGTCGTGCAGCTCGGTGTCGGCCCACCCGGACTTCATGTTCTCGGCCAGCTCGTCGGAGACACCCGGGTACAGGCCGTTCTTCCGCTGCTTGATGGGCTCCTCGGACTCAGCTTCCGGGCCCGCTGCGGTAGCAGCTTCATCGGGCACAGCCGGGTTGAGCTCGTCGGACACGTGATCCTCCTCGGTACGCATGTGATCTCCCCCCGGGCCCGCGACGCTCGTGCTTGTGGCCGAGCGGGGACCTCCATCATCGTACGGTCGCAGACAAAGCGACCCAGGGCCGGAAGACCTGTTATGCCCACCCATGCGAGGCGGTGCGGGAGCGCTCTCAGTCGAAGCGGGCCGCCAGCAGGACCACGTCCTCCTCGCTGTCCGCCGTGTCCAGGCCGTCGGGCAGCACGGTGCGCAGCACGTGGTCGGCGATCGCCCCCGGGTCGCGGCGCAGGGTACGCGGGATGCTCGCGGCGGCCGCGTGCAGCCGGGCGAAGGCGCGGTCCATGGCGTCGCCGATACGGTGCAGCAGCCCGTCGGTGTAGAGCAGGACGGTTTCTCCTGCTTCGGCCTGGATCTCCACGCTCGGCGCCTCCCAGCAGGCGAGCATGCCGAGCGGTGCGGAGACGGAGGTCTCGGCGAACTCGGTGCGGCGCTCGCCGATCAGCAGGGGCGGGCTGTGCCCGGCGCCGGCCAGGGTGATCTTGCGCAGGGCCGGCTCGCAGTAGGCGAACAGGGCGGTGGCCGAGCGGGCGGGCTCGGTCAGGCGCAGCAGCAGCTCCAGGTCGGACAGGACGGCGACCGGGTCCTCGCCCTCCATCACGGCGTACGCCCGCAGGGAGGCGCGCAGCCGGCCCATGGCGGCCACCGCGCTGGGTCCGGAGCCGGTGACCGAGCCGACGGAGAGGCCGAGGGCGGCGTCGGGCAGCGGCAGCGCGTCGTACCAGTCGCCGCCGCCGCGCGGGCCGGTGCGGTGCCGGGCGGCGAGCTGGACGCCGGCCACCCGCGGCAGCCGGGAGGGGAGCAGTTCCTCGGCGAGGGTCGCCGCACGCGCGCGCGTGCGCTCCACTTCCACCAGCAGGGCGAGGTGTTCGGCGGCGTGCCGGACGTACAGGCCGATCAGGTGGCGGTGGTGCTCGTCCGGCTCGGCGGGCTCGTCGTACAGCCACACGGCGGCGCCGAGGCGGCCGGCGGACCCGGCGGTCAGGGGGAGGGCGTAGCTGGCGGCGTAGCCGAGGCGGGCGGCCACCTCGCGGTGGCGGGGGTCGAGGCCGTCCTCGGCGAACAGGTCGGCGTGCACGATCTCGGCGGTGCCGGCGCCGGTGTCGAGGAGGGGGTCGTAGGGCTGCGAGCCGCGTGGCACGGTCTCCAGATGGCCGAGGTCGGCGCGGCCGAGGCCGAGGCCGAGGGAGGTGCGGGGGCCGAGTCCGTCGGCGGGTTCCAGGACGACCAGGCCGCGGCGGGCGCCGACGAGGGCGGATCCGGCGCGCAGCAGCTCCTCGAGGGCGGGCTCGAGCGCGTCCGTGCGGGACAGGCGTTCGGTGAGTTCGTGGAGGGTTGTGAGGTCCGAGACCCAGGCGGCCAGCCGGTCCTGGAGCAGGGTGCCGGGGGCGGGGCCGGCGGGGGCGGGGGTGTTCTTGACCGGAGGTGCGGTGTCCGGGGAGGGGCCGATGCCCGGGGCGGCGGGTGTGGGCGCGACAGTGTGTGGGGGTGGGGGAACCGCTGAATCGATTCCAGCCACTTTCGGAGGATGCGGGGCGCTCATGGCGTCCGGCTTTCAGACCGGTGCGTAGTGCTCAGAAGCATCGCAAACCCCCATGTCATTCTGCGCCGCTAGCGGTGTCTCCACATGTACACGCACTCGTGAGGGGATGTCCAGCATTGTCCTGCAGGGATTCCTGGTGTCCATGGGTCTGATGTGGGTTTCTTCCGAAACCCTTGCCTTACTGCCAAGTTGGCTTAAAACTGCCTCAGGTATCGGTCCATTGCGGTCGACTGGCCTTGCTCCACTGAGCGTCACAGCGGTCGTGATGGGTACGTACTCGGTGAAGGCCAGGGGTGGTTGGGGGTCACCCGGAACCTGGCGACGGACCCGGGCGTCATAGCCACCGACGGCCGAGCCCCATCCTCCCCTGGCGGAGGCGGAGAGAAATACGCGCGACGGCAAAACGCCAGACTTCGCCACCCCCACGCCGCACTCGTGCTTTTGATAGACGCACTATGGACGCGGCCGATGCTCGACCCCTTGGGGTTCCCCTTGCCATGCGCAGGGGTGTGATGCGCCAACAGGTACGCACAGTGAAGTGATCGACACATGGTGTGATGTGGTCCACGGTGTTGCCAGCGGTGCAACGGAAAGGAACGAGCGCTCATGCGCGAGATCCTCGGAAGGCGACGCAGGCTCCTGTCCAGGCGGAAAGACGGGAGGCCTGAGCTGATCAGCGCGGCCCTGACCTTCGCGACGGAATGGCAGTGGCCCGTGCTCCCGGGCGTGGCCCCGGACCCGCAGGGACGGGCCCGCTGCGGCTGCCCCGACCCGGAGTGCACGGTCCCCGGTGCGCACCCCTTCGACCCGAGCCTGCTCGCCGCCACCACCGACGCGCGCATGGTGCGCTGGTGGTGGACCAACCGGCCGGGCGCGCCGATCATCCTCGCCACCGGCGGCAACGCGCCCTGTGCGGTCAGCCTGCCGGCGCCCGCGGCGGCCCACGCCCTTGACCTGCTCGACCGGCGGGGCATGCGCCTCGGCCCGGTGATTGCCGCACCGACCCGCTGGTCGGTGCTCGTCAAGCCGTACTCCATGGAGCAGCTCGGCGAGCTGCTCTACGCCAAGGACTTCGTGCCCGGCTCGCTGCGCTTCCACGGCGAGGGCGGCTACCTCGCCCTGCCTCCCTCCGAGACCGGCCACGGCGCCGTCCGCTGGGAGCGTGCGCCGCTCCCGGGCTCGGCCTCGCCCTGGGTGCCCGACGTGGAGGCCGTGGTGGACGCGGTGGTCGACGCCCTCACTCGTACGGGTGTGAGCGCGCCCGAGTTGTAGGGGTGTCGGGCGCGGGCGTCGCCCGATGTCCGCCCATGGTCGTTATCTTCCGCTACATGCTGCGCATTTCTGGGGGTCAGGGCACTCGTTCGCCGCACCGCGGCGGGCCGGACCCCCGAAGGCTTCGTCTGCTCGCCCTCGCGGGCGTCGTGGTGGCCGCCGTCGTGCTGCCGCTGGCCGTGGCGTCCGCGGGGCAGGTGGGCGACGCCGGGGGACCTGTGGCGGCGGGCGGCCGGTCCGGCGCACACGGGCCGTCGTCCAAGTCGGCCAAGTCGTCGAAGTCGGCCAAGTCGTCCACGGACTCGTCCTCGGACGGTGACGCGAAGATCCCCTCCGTCGATCCCACGCGCTCCCCGCTGCTGCTCGGCCTGGGCCTGGCCACCGCCGCCCGCTGCGGACCGGAGCTGTCCTCCCCCGAAGGCGTCGAGGCGCAGACCTGTGTGCTGACCCAGGGCGAGGACATCTGGGCGCGCACCTACTACCGCAACACCACCGGGGAGGCCGTGAACGCCGTGCTGAGCCTGCTGGGGCCGGGCGGCCGGACCGTGCAGACGCACTGCGCCACGGACACCGACGACGAGCCCGCAACCTGTGAGACACCCCGCGAACGCACCCGGGGTTCGCTGGACGGCTACACCGCCGTCGCCGAGTTCGCCGCGCACGGCGGCGACGGGCCGCTGCTGCTGCACTCGGGCAGCAACTCCGAGGAGACGAACGGGAGTTGACGCTCCCCGACGCGCTGTACATCGGACGCGGACATGGAAAGGCCCGGTTGCTGGCGACGGGGGATGCACCAGCAACCGGGCTACTGGAACGGTAACAAGAGATCGGCGGTTCGCAAATTCGATCTCGGCTATTCGGACACCGATTTGCCTGTCACGACGGGGAGTTGTGACAGGAGTCACCTGTTCCGGGCGCCGGGTGTCACGGCTGACCGACCGTTCAGCCGTGACACGTGTCCGCGGGGACGGTCAGCTGAGCGTGACCTGCCGGTTGGTCAGTCCGCCGCGCGCGCGGCGCTCGTCGGCCGTGAGCGGCTCGGTGGCCGCGAGGGCGGCGGCGAGCCGCTCGGCGAACTCGGCGGCCGGCTTCTCCACGTCCTCGGCCGTGACCCCGCTCGGCAGGTCCCAGACCGGCACCGTGAGGCCGTGAGCACGGAAGGAGCCCACCAGCCGGGTGCCCTCGCCGAGGCTGGAGCGGCCCGCCGCGTGCAGCCGGGCGAGAGCGTCCAGAAGCTGCTCCTCCGGGTGCGGCATGACCCAGCGCAGGTGGTTCTTCTCCGGGGTCTCGCACCAGTAGGCGGCGTCCACGCCGGACAGCTTCACGGTCGGGATGGCCGCGGCGTTGGCCCGCTCCAGGGAGGCGGCCACGTCCGGGGTGGCGTTCTCCGCGTCCGGCACCCAGAACTCGAAGCCGCTGTGCACAACTGGCTCGAACGCGCCTTCCGGGTCGAGCAGGTCCTGCAGTCGCGGACCCCCGGCGGGGGCGCGGCGGCCCTCCACCGGCGTGCCGGGCGCGGCCTGAAGCGCACGCTGGAGCGTGTCGGCGAGGTCGCGGCTGATGTCACCGGAGGGCGTGTCGTTCTGCAGGCCGAGCAGGACCGAGCCGTCGTCGCGGCGCAGCGCGGGCCAGGCCATCGGCAGCACCGTGGCGAGCGTGACCGACGGGACGTCCTCGGGCAGGCCGCTGCTGAGGGTCAGCTCCACCGTGGCGGCCGGCACCAGCTCGCGCAGCGCCACCCAGTCGCACTCGCCCGGGAGTCCCTCGAACGGACGCTGCACCAGCTCGGTCGCGGCGTGCGCTGCGGCCCGGCCGTGGCACGCCTTGTAGCGCCGGCCGCTGCCGCAGGGGCAGGGCTCTCGGGCGCCGACAACCGGGATCTCTCCGTCCGTGATCTGCGGCTTGGCCTTCGTCTGGGGTCGCTTCTTGGCCATCGTGGGGTCTCCCGGTTACGGCGCGTCTGGTACGGGCGGGAGCCTAGCCGTTCGCGCCACGGCCGACGGGAACCTGTGGACAACGGACACTTGGGCGAGCCGACGGGGTGAACCTGTGGACAACTCCCGTGCCTCCGCCCGGCTCGGGCGGTCGGGTCCGCGGGTCCCCGCCGCGCTCAGTCCAGGTCGTCGAACGCGTCCGCGAAGTCCAGATCGGCCAGGGCCGGAACCACGCGGGAGGTGACGCGCGTAGCGAAACCGTCGGGGCGGCACCCGGCATCCGGATCATGGACGTCCTCGTTGACCACGACCCAGACCGTCACCTCGCCGTGGATGTCGTCCCGGACACCCCAGTCGTCGGCCAGAGCCGTGATGATGTTCAACCCGCGGCCGCCGTGCGCGGTGACCGACGGGGTGGCCGGAGCCGGGCGGGTCGGGCCGCCGCCGTCCGTCACCTCCACGGTGAGCCGCCCGCGCCCGTCCACCCGCCACGCGGCGCGTACGTCGCCGTCCCCGGGCGGAGCGTCGCCCAGGGGCCGCCCGTGTTTGCAGGCGTTGCTCAACAGCTCCGAAAGGATCAGTACGGCGTCGTCGATGACCGATTCCGACACCCCGCCGTTGCGCAATTGCGCACGCATCCGGTGTCTCGCCTTCCCCACGCCCGCAGGGCCATGGGGTACGGCCATGCTCGACGACGTGGGCACCTCCTGTGCCACCACCAACGCCACCCCCGAGACCTCCTTTGCCCCACGCCACGGTGTGGATGCCCCATTGGCCTGTACCGGAAACCGGCCAATCCTCTTCCGGTGACGCATTCGCAACGACCGCATACGGAGCGAGTGCGCCGGAGCACTCCCTGTGACGGGCCTGTCATCAGGTGGCTGGAATTCAGTGGTGTGGCCGAGAATGGAGGATGGTCGAGCCGGGTAGGCCGGGTCAAGGGGTGTGCACAGGTCCTTACCCGGCTCTTGAGGCCCGCTTCCCCGCTCAGCGGCCCAGTCGCTGCAACACCGCGCGCGGGCGGTTGGTGATGATGGCGTCGATGCCCAGCTCGACACAGAGGTCGACGTCCTCGGGCTCGTTCACGGTCCAGACGTGGACCTGGTGGCCGGCGCGCTGCAGCCGCTCCACGTACTCCGGGTGGTTGCGCACGATACGGATCGAGGGGCCGGCGATCCGCACGCCCGCCGGCAGCCTTCCGTCGCGCAGCCGCGGCGAGAGGAACTGGACCAGGTAGACCGTCGGCAGCGTCGGCGCCGCGGCCCGCACGCGGTGCAGCGAGCGCGCCGAGAAGCTCATGATCCGCACCTGCGACTCGGCGGCCGAGGCCGGCGCGTCCAGTCCGAACCGCTTCAGCAGGAGCAGCAGCCGCTCCTCCACCTGCCCGGCCCAGCGCGTGGGGTGCTTGGTCTCGATGGCCAGTTCCACCCGCCGCCCGGCGTCCGCGACCAGCTCCAGCAGCCGCTCCAGGGTGAGCACGGAGGTGTCCGCGGGGTCCTCCGGACGGTGCTCCCAGTCGGGCTCCTCGTCGCGTCCGCGCCAGGCCTCACGCGTCTTGCGAGAGCCGAAGTCCAGGGCGGCGAGATCGGCCAACTCCAGGGCGGAGACGGCCCCGCGGCCGTTGGAGGTGCGGTTCACCCGCCGGTCGTGGACGCAGACCAGATGGCCGTCGGCGGTCAGCCGTACGTCGCACTCCAGGGCGTCCGCGCCGTCCTCGATCGCCTTCTTGTAGGCGGCCAGAGTGTGTTCGGGCGCGTCCTCGGAGGCCCCCCGGTGGGCGACGACCTGGATGGGGTGCTGTGGTGCGTGGGTCACCGCGTCATGGTGCCACCCGCACGGGGTACGCGGGCGGCGCGGGTACGTCCGTGCGGCGAACGGAGGCACCCGCCATGCCCTTTTATGTAACTTTTGCCAGAAAGGTCCCATGTAAAGGATGGCCCTGGACCCACAGCCACCGCTTATGGTGCTCTGACGGCCCGTGGGAAAAGCTGACTGCATACAAGCACGACGCAGGACCATGCACAGCTGTTCGCAACGGACCGACGACAGCGTGAACGAGCGTTACCGAGTGCGACCTATGACAACAGCCGTGGATCGAGGAGAAGAGCTGTGAGCACCGAGAACGAGGGCAACGCGGTACCCCCGGCGCCGTCCGCACCTCCCGTGCCGGTGGCATCTCCTGCAGCCTCCCCGCAGGGCCCCGTGCCCGACGGGGCGCCGACGGCCCAGCTTCCGCCGGTGCCCCCGGGCACGCCCGAGCAGGGCCCGGCGCAGGCCGCACCGGCCCACGAGAATCCGACCGACGCACACCAGCCCCCCGCCGGCTACCCCGGCCAGGCCCCCGACGGGCACCAGCCCCCCGCCGGCTACCCGGGCCCCGCCCCCGACGGCTCCTGGCCGCCTCCGGCCACGCCCGCCTACGGCGACGCCGGCTCCGGTGGCTCCGGCACCGTCTGGGGTGCGTCGTACCAGCAGCCCGCCCCCAAGCCCCGCAGCGGGCGCGGTGGGCTGGTCGCCGCGGTCCTGGTGGCCGCGCTGGTCGCGGGTGGTCTGGGCGGCGGCCTCGGCTACACCCTGGCCAAGGACAACGACAACAACGGCTCCACCACCGTCTCCGCCTCCGACGGCAGCGCCTCTCAGGTCAAGCGCGCGCCCGGCACGATCGCCAACGTGGCCGCAAGAGCGCTGCCGAGCACGGTCACCATCGAGGCGGAGAGCACCAGCGGCGAGGGCGGCACGGGCACCGGGTTCGTCTTCGACAAGCAGGGTCACATCGTCACCAACAACCACGTGGTGGCGGAAGCGGTGGACGGCGGCAAGCTCACGGCCACCTTCCCGAACGGCAAGAAGTACGACGCGGAGATCGTCGGCCACGCGCAGGGCTACGACGTCGCCGTCATCAAGCTCAAGAACGCCCCCTCCGACCTCAATCCCCTCACCCTCGGCGACTCGGACAAGGTCGCCGTCGGCGACGAGACCATCGCCATCGGCGCCCCCTTCGGGCTGTCCAACACGGTCACCACGGGCATCATCAGCGCCAAGAACCGCCCCGTGGCCTCCAGCGACGGCAGCTCGTCCAGCAAGGCGTCCTACATGAGCGCCCTGCAGACCGACGCGTCGATCAACCCCGGCAACTCGGGTGGCCCGCTGCTGAACGCCTCCGGCTCGGTCATCGGGATCAACTCGGCGATCCAGTCCACCGGCAGCGGCGGATTCGGCTCCGGCCAGTCCGGTTCGATCGGCCTCGGCTTCGCGATCCCGATCAACCAGGCCAAGTACGTCGCCCAGCAGCTGATCAAGACCGGCAAGCCGGTGTACGCCAAGATCGGCGCCTCCGTCTCTCTGGAGGAGTCCACCGACGGCGCGAAGATCACCGACCAGGGCGCGGCGGGCGCCGCCGCGGTCGAGTCGGGCGGCCCGGCCGACAAGGCCGGCCTCAAGCCCGGGGACGTCATCACCAAGCTCGACGACAACGTGATCGACAGCGGCCCGACCCTGATCGGCGAGATCTGGACCCACAAGCCCGGCGACAAGGTGGCGATCACCTACACGCGGGGCGGCCAGGAGCACACAGTGGACCTCACCCTCGGCTCCAGGGCAGGCGACAGCTGACCCGCACGCGCGCGCAGGGGCTCGGCCTCTCGCGAGAGCCCCGCCGGCCAGGCACAAGATCGGCCGACGTCGGCTCCTGAGCGGACCGAGCCCCACGGCCTGTCCCGCTCCCGGTACGCTGTACCCGCTCCGCCCCCGGGTGGGTGGAGGCTGAGGTGGGTTGCCCGAGCGGCCTAAGGGAACGGTCTTGAAAACCGTCGTGGCAGCGATGTCACCGTGGGTTCAAATCCCACACCCACCGCGTAATTGAACGGCCCTGGACCGGGTGAACCGGTCCGGGGCCGTTGCCGTTGCCCCAGGGGCGGGGCATTCCGGTTCTGGCCTGGGCACGTCACATGGTCCGTGCGTGGTGACGGCGACGTCCCGAGTTCGTGACACCGGCTGTTCCGGCGATGCGGTGAGCAGGGGCGGGGCATTACGGTCCCGATCCGGGAGCGGCCGGTCGGGCCGCCCGTGAACAGGGGGGACGTCCCAGATGAATGCCCATCGCCTCAGACCCGTTGTCGTCGCGCTCACGGCCGTCGCGCTGGCCGCCGTACTCACCGGATGCCAGGGGGACGACACCGCCGCGGGGGCCTCCGACGCGCCGAAGGCCGGGGCCACGGCCGGTTCGGCGACGCCCGGCACGGCAGGCGGCACCGGCAAGGGCAGCGGCACCGGCACGGGAAGCGGCAAGGGCACTGGTAGCGGCACCGGTACCGGCAAGAGCGGCGGGAGCACGGCGGGTTCGGGTGCCACCGCGGCCGCGACGCCCGCCGGCAAGGGCACCGGATCGGGCAAGACCGCGGCACCGGCCGCCGACTGCGTCACCAAGGCGCCGGACCCGGACCACTACGACCCCGACGAGTTCGCCCTGTACCGCATCGAGGAACTCCCGGGCAGCACCGGCAAGGTGAACCTCGTCATCCAGCACGGCGCCTGGGGATGCGCCGGCAAGGACAGCGACGGCAAGCCGTTCGTCGTCAGCGGCGAGGAGGCCCGCTGGGCCATGGACCAGGCCGCGTACGTCACGGCCACCAACCCCATCACCGGCAGCAGCACGAACGAGCGCATCGGCGTGGGGGAGCTGATGGACTGGGTCAAGGCACACCCCGACTCCGGCCTGGTGTTCAAGTACGAGGTCGGCGGCGACGGTTCCATCGACCGGCTGGATCAGGTCTACACGCCGTAGGCACCCCCGGCCCCGCCCTGGTGTCCCTGCCTCAGGCCCGATGCCCCGTCATCCGGGCCGCCGACGCGATCGTCGCGCGGGCCTCGCGTTCGGACAGGCCGGTGTGGACGGCCGCCTCGACCAGGGGATCGAGCAGGGCGGGACCGAGCCCGTTCTCGAAGGCGCGGCAGGCCGCCCAGAACAGGCGGGTGTTGCGCTGGCCCGCGTGTGCGGTCAGGACGAACTGGACCAGGCCGCGGCCGTGGTCGTTGGTGGTCGTGGTCGCCGGGTGGGTGGTGCGGGGCGGGGGCAGCAGCAGGCGGAGCAGGGCCGGTGGGCAGGCGGCGGGGGCCAGGTGCGCGGTGCCGGGCGCGGCGGCGTACACGCCGTGGGCGGTGCGGGAGCCGGGGCCCACGAGGTAGCCGCCGGCGCCCCGGATGTCGATGCCGGGGGCCAGCCGGCTTGCCGAGTTGGGGACGACGATGTCCGGCGGGCCGGTCAGCCACAGGTGGCGGCCGCCGCTCGGGGTGAGGACGACGACCGTCTCGGGGATCGTGAACAGGTGTCGCAGGGCCAGTTCGCGCAGTGCGGCCGAAGCGTCCGTGCCGGACTTGGTGTCGAGGTCGACGCCGATGAGGTGGTGCGGGGGCAGCCCGCAGGCGATGCCGTAGCCGGTGGCCCAGGGCGCGGCGGCGAACAGCTCGCGGATGCGGACCGGGTCGGTGGAGGCGTCGTACACGCCGTGGCCGAAGCGGCCGCACCCGCCGTGACAGGGCGGCCCCACCGGTTCCGGGGCGTCGCGGTGCGGGGAGCGCAGGGCCGGGAGTTTCGTCCGGGACAGGGGGATGACGGCCAGTCCGCGTTCGGCGGCTGACAGGGCGTGTGCGAGGGCCAGCGTCGTGGCCTGCCGGTCGGTGGTGGCCATACCTCCATATTCGTACTTGTGTTCGAAAAAGGGAAGAGCGGGCTGCGTCGACGCGCCGGGGCCGAGAAGATTGGCCGGAAATACGCAGAAACGATTCGCCTCCTGTGGTCCTTGATGGGTGAAGGTCTGGTCTGTGCCGTGTTGTGGCGTGAGATGACCAAAGATGGCGATAGGGGTTTATCGACTTGTCATCACGCTTGCGTGCGAATCGGGCCTTCCGGGGTGGTTCGCCGGGGATTCGGTGGGCAACTCTGGATGCGCGACGTCGTTCACGAAAACCCGAGGCGGTCGGCCAACTGCCTTGGTGCAAGCCTTAATTGACGCACCCTCGGCCTCTGCGTCGAGAGTGTTCTGTTCTGGAGGAACAAACATGGCAAGCATCCGTACCGCCCGCGTTCTCGCCGCCGTCTCCGCTCTTCCGCTCGCAGCCGCCCTCTTCACCGGTGTCGCTGCCGCGGACAACGGCGCCTTCGCGGACAACGGATCGAACGCCGGCGTGGCGAGCATCATCGGCAGCGGTGTCGGCCACGACAACAACGGAAACTCGTCCACCACCCAGCAGAACGCGGTCGGCTCCGGCGCCTCGAACCAGAGCAACACCGCACAGGTCAGGGGCTCCGCATGGACGGCCCTCCAGCAGGGCAACGAGAACGTCGCCGTCCACTTCACCAACCTGTGGTGAGCCGGGGGCGGGGCCCCTCTCGCTGAGGGTCCTCGTGGGGTGTGCTTCGGGGTCGTAACGCGTCTGCGCGGCGGTGCTTCGGTGCCGCCGCGCAGGCGTTTCCCGGTGCGCGGTTCCGGGTGGACGACCTTGACAGGGAACAGTATCTGACGGACAGTCAGAAACCGTCCCGTCAGGCAAGCGAGGCCGGGAGGGCCCGCCGTGCACCTCGCCCCCACCGAGCGGCAGCAGCGGCTGCGCGCCGAACTCCGCGCCTACTTCCGGACCGTGATGCCCGGGACGGGCGAACCCGCCGACGGGCGAGCCCTGTTGCGCCGCATCGGCGCCGACGGCTGGCTGGGACTCGGCTGGCCGGTCGAGTACGGCGGTCAGGGGCGGGGCGCGGACGAGCAGTTCGTGTTCTTCGACGAGGCGTACCGGGCCGGCGCCCCCGTCTCCATGGTCACGCTCAACACGGTCGGGCCCACGCTGATGAAGTACGGCAGCGAACGCCAGAAGGCCCACTTCCTGCCCCGGATCCTCGCCGGTGACCTGGTCTTCGCGATCGGCTACACCGAGCCCTCCGCCGGCACCGACCTCGCCTCGCTGCGGACCCGGGCCGTACGGGAGGGCGACGGCTGGCGGATCGACGGGCAGAAGATCTTCACCTCGGGCGCCCAGCACGCCGACTGGATCTGGCTCGCCTGCCGCACCGACCCGGACGCGCCCAAGCACCGGGGCATCTCCCTCCTCCTCGTCCCCACGGACGCCCCGGGCTTCTCCTGGACACCGATCGAGACCGTGGGCGGGCAGACGACGACGGCCACGTACTACGACGGTGTCCGCGTCCCCGCCCGGAACCTGGTCGGAGCCGAGAACGAGGGCTGGTCACTGATCACCAGCCAGCTCAACCACGAACGGGTCGCCCTCGCCGCCATCGGCATGCAGGCCGAGGAGTTCTACACGGCGGCGCTCCTCGGCGCCCGCACCCCCGATCAGGTGACCGGCAGGCGCCGCATTGACGAGCCGTGGGTGCGTTTTCGACTGGCCGAGGTGCATGCCCGGCTGGCGGCATCGCGCCTGCTCAACTGGCGTTTGGTGGGGGACGTGGGGGCGGGTCGACTGGAGCCCGGCGACGCCAGCGCGGTGAAGGTCGCGGGAACGGAATCGGCTGTCGCGACGTATCGCATGTGTCAGGAGATCGTCGGCGATGCGGGACTTGTCCGCTCGGGATCGCCGGGGGCGTTCGAGGGCGGCGAACTGGAGCGGCTGAACAGGGCGGCACAGATCAACACGTTCGGGGGCGGGGTGAGCGAGGTGCAGCGGGAGATCGTCGCGACGATGCGGCTCGGGATGACGAGGGGGCGGAGGTGAGCGAGCGGATGGACGAGGTGGACAGGCGGCTCAAGGCGTACGAGGGCCGGCCGGCCGCCGTCGCCGGGGTGGGCAGGGACCCGGTGAACGCGCCGATGATCCGGCACTGGTGCGAGGCGATGGGCGACACCAGCCCGGCGTACCGCGGACCCGACGCCATAGCCCCGCCCACCATGCTCCAGGCGTGGACGATGGGCGGCCTCTCCGGTCACGAGGGCCGCACCGGTGCCTACGACGAACTCCTCGCCCTGCTGGACGAGTCGGGCTGTACGTCGGTGGTGGCCACCGACTGCGAGCAGGAGTATCTACGGCCCCTGCGCCCGGGCGACGAGGTCACCTTCGACGCGGTGATCGAGTCGGTCTCCGACCGCAAGGCGACGAAGCTGGGCACGGGGTACTTCGTCACGACCCGCATGGACGTACGGGTGGACGGCGAACTCGCCGGCACCCACCGCTTCCGCATCCTCAAGTACGCCCCGGCCCGCCGCACACCCCCGGCCGAGCGCCCCCGGCGCCCCCGCCCGGTGGTCAACCGGGACAACGCGGGCTTCTGGGAGGGCGTGGCCGAACACCGGCTCCTGATCCAGCGCTGCACGGGCTGCGGCACCCTGCGCCACCCCTGGCTGCCAGGGTGCAATGCCTGCGGCTGCCCGGACTGGGACACGGTCGAGGCGAGCGGCGCGGGCACGGTCTACTCGTACGTGGTGATGCACCACCCGTCGTTCCCGGCCTTCGAGCCTCCCTACGCGGTCGGCCTGATCGAACTCGCCGAGGGCGTGCGGATGGTGAGCAACGTGGTGGGGGTGCCGTACGACAAGGTGCGCATCGGCCTGCCGGTCCGGGTGGAGTTCATGTCCTACGAGGACGAGGGCGCCGCGGAGGGCGTTCTGGTCCTGCCGGTCTTCCGGGTCACCGAAGGCGAGGCGTGACATGGACTTCACGCCCACCGAGGCCCAGGCCGAGGCCCGTGACCTGGCCGCACGGATCTTCGGCGACCTCGCCACCCACGAGCGGCTGAGGGCCGCCGGCACCGGCAGCGACCCCGAGCTGTTCAAGGCCCTGTGCACGGCCGGCCTGGTCGGCGCCGTGACCGAGCTGGGCCTGCTCGGGCTCGTGCTGCTCCTGGAGGAACAGGGGCGTACGACGGCCCAGGTGCCCTATGCGGCGACATGCGTGTACGGCCTCCTGGCGGTCGCCTCCCACGGCACGCCCGAGCAGCGGGAGCGGCTGCTGCCGGGCATCGAGGACGGCTCGGTGGTGGTCGCCGGCGCGCTTCCCGCACAGGGAGGTGTGCGGGCCGCCGCGCGAGGCGGGCTGACCGGCTCCGTTCCCGTCGTCCCCTGGCTCCGGGACGCCACCCACGTCCTGGTCGCCGACGCCGACCGGCAGCTGTGGCTGGCCCCGCTCGGCGAGGGCACCGGGATCACGCCGGTGGAGCTGACGGCGCCCTGGTCCGCGGCCCGTCTCACCCTCGACCGTGCCCCGGCGGAACCCCTAGGGCCTGTCGCGAAAGTCCCGCCTGCCCGGCGACGCCCGGCACGCTCCCCCAAGCTCTTCGAGCAGGGGGTACCCCCACTCGCCGCACCGGGCACAAGCCCAAGTACGTCCAGTACATGGGCTGCACCCGGCACTCCCCCAAGCTCTGCGAGCAGGGGGTACCCCCAGAGCACGCACCGGACGCCGCCGGGCCCGCCCTTCGGGCGGACGACGGGACTTTCGCGACAGGCCCTCGGCGGCCCGGGCACCGACGCCTGTGCCGACGTCCTCGCCACCGCCCGCACCGCCTTCGCCGGGCTTCAGGCCGGGGTGTGCGCCGGTTCGCTGGCGCGGGCGGTGGCGCACACGAACACCAGGGAGCAGTTCGGGCGCCCGCTCGCCACCCGGCAGGCCGTCCAACTCCGGGCCGCCGACGCCCACATGGACACCGAGGCGATACGGGTGACGGCGTACGAGGCCGCCTGGCGGCGGGACGCGGGGCTGCCGTACGCCACGCACGCGCTGACCGCCGCCTGGTGGGCCTCCGAGGCGGGGCAGCGGGTCGTCCACACCGGCCAGCATCTGCACGGCGGGGCCGGAGCCGACCTCGACCATCCGGTGCACCGGCACTTCCTGTGGGGGCGGCAGCTGGACGCCCACCTGGGATGCGGGGCCGAAGTGCTGCAGGAACTGGGGGAGTTGATCGCGCATGGGGAGTGAGACGCGGGCACCGCGGCCGGTGGCGGGCGCGGAGTTGCCGCCGCTGGAGATCCCGATCACCCGCACGCTGATCGTGGCCGGGGCGATCGCCTCCCGGGACTACCAGGACGTGCACCACGACGCGGAGCTGGCCCGGCGGAAGGGCTCCCCCGACGTCTTCATGAACATCCTGACGACGAACGGGCTGGTCGGCAGGTACATCACGGACCACTTCGGCCCCTCGGCGGTGCTCCGCAAGGTCGCCATCAGGCTGGGGGCGCCCAACTATCCGGGGGACACGATGGTGCTGACGGGCAGGGTCGAGGAGGTCGACGGCGACACGGCGACGGTGCGCGTGGTCGGGGCCAACGCCATCGGTCGGCATGTGACCGGCACGGTGACGGTCAGCGTCCCGGCGCCGCCCGACGCGTCGGACGGGCAGGCCGCGTCATGAGCGTGCGCAGCCGGGACTCCCTCGGCGGCCGGGCGGCGATCGTCGGCATCGGGGCCACCGAGTTCTCCAAGGACTCCGGCCGCAGTGAGCTGCGGCTTGCGGTGGAGGCGGTGGGGGCCGCGCTGGACGACGCGGGGCTCACCCCGGCGGACGTGGACGGTCTGGTGACGTTCACGATGGACACCAGCCCGGAGATCACCGTGGCCCAGGCCTGCGGGATGGGTGAGCTGTCCTTCTTCTCCCGCGTCCACTACGGCGGCGGGGCGGCCTGCGCGACCGTCCAGCAGGCGGCGCTCGCGGTGGCGACCGGCGTGGCCGAGGTGGTGGTCTGCTACCGGGCCTTCAACGAGCGGTCGGGCCGCAGATTCGGCGCGGGCGTGCAGCACCGGGAGCCGTCGGCGGAGGGCGTGGCACTCGGCTGGGCGCTGCCGTTCGGGCTGCTCACCCCGGCTTCCTGGGTGGCGATGGCGGCCCAGCGGTATCTGCACACCTACGGGCTGACCCCCGAGGTGTTCGGGCACGTGGCCGTGGTGGACCGGAAGTACGCGGCGACGAACCCGGCGGCCTACTTCCACGGCCGCCCCATCACCCTCGACGACCACACCGCCTCCCGCTGGATCGTGGAGCCGCTCAGGCTGCTGGACTGCTGTCAGGAGACCGACGGCGGCCAGGCCCTGGTGGTGACGTCCCTGGAGCGGGCCCGGGACCTGCCGCATCCGCCCGCCGTGATCGCGGCGGCCGCCCAGGGCGCCGGCCGGGCGCAGGAGCAGATGACCAGCTTCTACCGGGACGACCTGACGGGCCTGCCGGAGATGGGCGTGGTGGCCCGCCAGCTGTGGCGGACGTCGGGACTGGACCCGGCCGACATCGACGTGGGGATCCTGTACGACCACTTCACACCGTTCGTGCTGATGCAGCTGGAGGAGTTCGGGTTCTGCGGGAAGGGGGAGGCGGCTGGTCTCGTGGCCGAGGATCGGCTGCCGATCAACACGCACGGGGGGCAGCTCGGGGAGGCCTATCTGCACGGGATGAACGGCGTGGCGGAAGCGGTGCGCCAGCTGCGGGGCACGGCGGTGAACCAGATACCGGGGGCGGCCCGGACCCTGGTGACGGCCGGCACCGGGGTGCCGACGTCGGGGCTGGTCCTGGCGGCCGACGGGTGAGGGTTCTCGGGGGTGAACCCGCAGAGACGGTCACCCCGCAGTCCACCTTCAGGAGGTGTAGGCAGCCCCACCCCTACAACCTGAGGGGGACGCTGCTTCGGGACCTGGGGCCGATCCGCCGGAGTGCGGTCCGCTCCTAGCGTGGAGCCATGACCACACCCGTCTGCACCAGCGCCTCGGCCGCCGCCGCACCAGCGCGGCAGACCCACGCATACCCGTCGTTCTCCTCGTACGTGCGGGCCCGCCAGCCGGTCCTGCTGCGTACCGCGCGCTCGCTGACCGCGAACCCGAGCGACGCCGAGGACCTGCTGCAGACCGCGCTCACCAAGACCTACGTGGCGTGGGAGCGGATCGAGGACCACCGGGCGCTGGACGGCTATGTGCGCCGGGCCCTGCTGAACACGCGGACCTCGCAGTGGCGCAAGCGCAGAGTGGACGAGTACGTCTGCGACGAGCTGCCCGAGCCGGAGCCCGTACCCGGCGAGGACGACCCGGCCGAGCGGCAGGCGCTGCACGACGCCATGTGGCGGGCGATCACCAAGCTGCCCGCGCGGCAGCGGGCGATGGTCGTCCTCAGGTACTACGAGGACCTCAGCGAGGCCCAGACGGCCGAGGTGCTCGGGGTCTCGGTGGGCACGGTGAAGTCGGCGGTCTCCCGGGCCCTGAGCAAGCTGCGCGAGGATCCCGAGCTGGGAATGGTGCGCTAGGCACTCAGTTTCGCCAGGCCTCAGTTTCGCTTCCCCTAGTGACATACCGCGCGGTATGTGCGCAGAATCAGCGCAACCTCTACTCCCGCGTAGGCAATGTCGCCATGGAGGACGCCGTGCTGAGCACCATGCAGGACGTACCGCTGCTGATCTCGAGGATCCTGACCCACGGGGCGACGGTCCATGGAACGTCGAGGGTGAGCACCTGGACCGGCGAGGGCGAGCCGCAGCGCCGCACCTACGCCGAGGTCGGCGCCCGTGCGGCCCAGTTGGCGCACGCCCTGCGGGACGAACTCGGCGTCCAGGGCGACGACCGGGTCGCGACGCTGATGTGGAACAACGCCGAGCACGTCGAGGCCTACTTCGCGATCCCCTCCATGGGCGCGGTCCTGCACACCCTCAACCTCCGCCTCCCGGCCGAGCAGCTGGTGTGGATCGTCAACCACGCCGCCGACCGCGTGATCATCGTCAACGGCTCGCTGATCCCGCTGATCGCACCGCTGCTGGCCAAGCTGCCGACGGTGGAGCACATCGTCGTCTCGGGCCCCGGTGACCGTTCCCCGCTTCAGGGCGCCACCGCGCGGGTGCACGAGTACGAGGAGCTGCTCGCCGGGCGGCCCACCGCCTACGACTGGCCCGAGCTGGACGAACGCCAGGCCGCCGCGATGTGCTACACCTCCGGCACGACCGGCGACCCCAAGGGCGTGGTGTACAGCCACCGTTCGATCTTCCTGCACTCCATGCAGGTGAACATGACCGAGTCGATGGGCCTGACCGACCAGGACACCTCGCTGGTCGTGGTCCCCCAGTTCCACGTCAACGCCTGGGGCCTGCCGCACGCCACCTTCATGAGCGGCGTCAACCTGCTGATGCCCGACCGCTTCCTGCAGCCCGCCCCGCTCGCCGAGATGATCGAGGGGGAGCGCCCGACGCACGCGGCCGCCGTCCCCACCATCTGGCAGGGCCTGCTCGCCGAACTCACCGCCCGCCCCCGGGACGTCTCCACCCTCGGCCAGGTCACCATCGGCGGCGCCGCCTGTCCGCCCGCCCTGATGGCGGCCTTCGACAAGCTCGGCATGCGGGTCTGCCACGCCTGGGGCATGACGGAGACCTCCCCGCTCGGCACGGTGGCCCGCCCGCCGGCCCACGCGGTCGGCACCGAGCAGGAGTTCGCCTACCGCGTCACCCAGGGCCGCTTCCCGGCGAGCGTCGAGGCCCGCCTCACCGGCCCCGGCGGCGAACGCCTGCCCTGGGACGGCGAGTCGGCGGGCGAGCTGGAGGTGCGCGGCCCCTGGATCGCGGGTGCCTACTACAACGGCCCCGACGCCGAACCGCTGCGCCCCGCCGACAAGTTCAGCGAGGACGGCTGGCTGAAGACCGGCGACGTCGGCACCATCTCCGCCGAGGGTTTCCTGACGCTCACCGACCGCGCCAAGGACGTCATCAAGTCCGGCGGCGAGTGGATCTCCTCGGTCGAGCTGGAGAACGCGCTGATGGCTCACCCGGATGTCGCCGAGGCCGCCGTGGTCGCCGTACCCGACGACAAGTGGGGCGAGCGCCCGCTGGCCACGGTCGTCCTCAAGGAGGGCTCCTCCGTCGACTTCGAGGCCCTCCGCACCTTCCTCGCCGAGGAGGGGAAGATCGCCAGGTGGCAGCTCCCCGAGCGCTGGACGATCGTCGAGGCGGTGCCGAAGACGAGCGTGGGCAAGTTCGACAAGAAGGTGCTGCGCCGGCGGTACGCGGAGGGAGAGCTGGACGTCACCAGCCTCTGACCGGGGACGTCACCGGCCTCTGACCGGACCAGTGGTGGGCGGCCGTACGGCAGGCGCGAGCCTCAGCGCCGTACCGCCGTGGTCGCCCACCCCAGCACCAGCCACACCCCCGCCACCGCGCTGACCCCGCCCCAGCCCCAGTGGCTGAAGGCCAGGCCCGCCAGGGTCGAGGCGAGGGCGCCCCCGGTGAAGCCGGCGACGACGTAGGCGGTGTTGGCGGTGGCCGGGGCGGAGGTGGTCGTCAGAGCCAGCGTCTGGTTGGCGACATGGGAGGCGACCAGGGCGGCGTGGATCGCGACGGCGGCCACGAACAGCGCGGCCAGCACCTGCCCGCCGAGCCAGAACAGCGGCACGGAGACGGCCGCGAGCAGATACGAGGACCGTACGACCTTCGCGGCGCCGAAGCGGTCGACCAGGCCGCCCGCGAGCGGGGCCACCGCGGTGGCCGTGAGACCGAACAGGCCGAACAGACCGGCGGTCGCGGTGGACAGGCCGTACGCCGGGCCGGTCAGCAGCAGGGCGAGCGAGGTCCACAGGGCGCTCCAGGCGCCGAACATCCCGGCCTGGCGTATGCACGCCCGCCACAGGTCGGGCGAGCGGCGGACGAGTCCGGGCAGCTCGGCGATGCCCGAGAACAGCGCTCCCGTGCGGGGGCGCCGCTCGGACGGCAGGGCCAGCGCCGTGGCCAGACCCAGGACGAGGGTCAGCGCGCCGGACCCGGCGAACACCCAGCGCCAGCCGAAGGCCTGCCCGGCGAGTCCGCCGACCACCCGGGCGCCGACGATGCCGGTGAACAGTCCGGCGATGACCGCCGCGACATGGCGGGCACGGTGGTGGGCGGGGGCCCGCTCGGCGACCAGCGGGACGAGCAGCTGCGGGACGACGGTCGCCGCCGCGGCGACGAAGACGGCGACCGCGAGGGCGGCGGTGCCGGGCGCGGCCGCGCCGAGCCCCAGCGCGGCGGCCGTGGCCACCGAGAGCAGGGCGACCAGCGGGCGCCGGTTGACGCGGTCGCCGAGCGGGGCGAAGAAGAGCAGGCCGGCCGCGTAGCCGAACTGGGCGACCGAGGCGATCCAGGTGACGGCCGAGGGGACCGTGCCGAAGTCGTGGGCGATCAGGGGGAACAGCGGAGCCGCGAGGTAGATGTTGGCGGCCGTGACGGCGGTGCAGACGGCGATGAGCAGGAGGAAGAGCTGCCCGGAGGCGGGCTTTTCCGGGGCGGGGACCCGGACCTCGGGTGCCCGGTGGGTGGTGCTGGTCGCTGACAGCATGGGCGGAGCTACTCCTTCGAGCCGACTCTCACAACTAACTGGTTGGTTGGATGCCTCAACAGAGTGCACCTTCTCGGAATTCCCTGTCAACCAAACGGTTGGTTACAAGAGCGGTACTCTGCTCGCATGGCAGCAGTCAGGGACCCCGAGGCCACCAGGGCCCGTATCTTCGAGGCGGCGGTCGCCGAATTCGCCCGGCACGGCATCGCGGGCGCCCGCATCGACCGCATCGCCGCCGCGGCCAAGGCCAACAAGCAGCTGATCTACGCCTACTTCGGCAACAAGGCGGAGCTGTTCACGCAGGTCCTGGAGAAGTCGATGCTCGACCTCGCCGTCGCCGTCCCCGTCGACCCCGATGACATCGAGGGCTGGGTCGACCGCGTGATCGACTATCACGCCACCCACCCCGAGGTCCTGCGCCTGCTCTTCTGGGAGGGCCTGGAGTACGGCGCGAACGCCGAACTGCCCGACGAGAGCGAGCGCCAGGAGCACTACCGCACGAAGATCGACGCGTTGCGGGACGGCCAGGAACGGGGCGTGATCACCGACGCCATCCCGGCCCGCGACCTGCTCTTCCTGCTCATCGCCCTGGCCAACTGGGCCGCCGTCGTCCCCCAGATGCGCCGCATCGTGGTGGGCGCCGAGGACACCGACCGGGACCGCCTGCGCGCCTCGATCAGAGAGGCGGCCCGGCGGCTGGTCGCACGCTGACCCCGGCGACCGAGGAGAAGGGCTAATTGACCCCGATCCGCGCCAGCAGGTCCACGATCCGGCTCTGCACCTCGTCGCTGGTGGACCGCTCCGCGAGGAACAGCACCGTCTCGCCCGAGGCCAGCCGCGGCAGGTCGGCCGGATCGACGGCGGCGGTGTAGACGACCAGCGGGGTGTGGTTGAGCTGCCCGTTCGCGCGCAGCCAGTCGATGATCCCGGACTGCCGCCGGTGCACCTGCATCAGGTCCATCACCACGAGGTTCGGCCTGAGCTGCCCCGCCAGCGTCACCGCGTCGTTGTCGCTCGCGGCCCGCGCCACCTGCATCCCACGCCGCTCCAGCGTCGAGGTCAGCGCCAGCGCGATCTCCGCGTGCTCCTCGATCAGCAGCACCCGCGGCGGATGCTGCTCGCTGTCCCGCGGCGCCAGCGCCTTCAGGAGTACGGCGGGATCGGCGCCGTACGCCGCCTCGCGCGTCGCCTGCCCGAGCCCGGCCGTGACCAGCACCGGCACCTCGGCCGCGACCGCCGCCTGGCGCAGCGACTGCAGCGCGGTACGGGTGATCGGCCCGGTCAGCGGGTCCACGAACAGCGCGGCCGGGAAAGCCGCGATCTGCGCGTCGACCTCCTCGCGGGAGTGCACGATGACCGGCCGGTAGCCACGGTCGCTCAGCGCCTGCTGGGTCGTCACGTCCGGCGCGGGCCACACCAGCAGCCGGCGCGGGTTGTCCAGCGGCTCCGGGGGCAGCTCGTCGTCCATCGGCTGCGGCCGCGGCATGTCCGCGACCTCGATCGCGCCACCGGGTCCGTCCAGCGGCTCGGGCCCCTCGGCCGCGTTCGCGTCCGGGGCGCCTATGGCGTACGACCGACCGGCACCCTCGGTGGCCGGGGCGAGCCGGGACTGCCCCGCGAGCGAGGGCTGCGCGGGCACCGGTTCGGCCGGCGGATGCGGACGGGCCGCCTGCTCCGGCTGCGGCTCCTGGCGCGTGGCCGGGTCGGGCGGCGTGCCCAGCTTCCGCCGGCGGCCGGAACCGCCGGGCGCGTGCGGGGGCGGCGTCGCCGTCGACTGCTGCACCTGCAGGGCCTGCCGCGCGAACGGCACGCCCTGCCCCAGTGTGCGGACACTGATCGCCCGGCCCTGGGTGGAGTTGGGGTCGACCGCGGGCCCCGCGGCCTCGGCGGGCAGAGGCTGAGCCGCCGCCCGCTGGACACCGGTGTGCTCCGGCGGGAGCGGGGTGCCGGGTGCCGGGGTGGCGGTCTGCGCTGCCGGGACACCCGCACCGGAGGTGTCGTCGGCGCCGGGCCACTGCTGGGGGACGGCGGCCGCGGGGGTGCCTGCGGCCGGCGTCGGCGCACCCTGGCCTGCCGGCACCCGACCGGGAGCCGCCTCCGCCGGAAGCGGCTGACCGGGCTGGGGCGCGGCCGGGGTACCGGCGGGCGGGGTGGTCTGTGCTGCCGGGACGGGGGCGGCGGGGGCCTGGGGGGCCTGCGCCTGCGCCGGTACGGGCTGAGCGGGTGCCGACTGAGCGGGCACGGGCTGGGCAGGCAACGGCTGTGCGGGTGCCAGCTGTGCCGGAACCGGCTGGCCGGGTGCCACCTGGGCGGGCACGGGCTGGCCGGACGCCATCTGCGCCGGAACCGGCTGTCCCGGCGGAACCGGTACGCCCTGACCGACGGTGCCCTGCGCGGGCACGGCTGCGTTGGGCACGGCCACCGGCTGCCCTGGGGCGGCTTGGACTGCCACGCCGGGCTGAGCAGCCAGGCCGGGCTGAGCAGCCATGCCGGGCTGAACTGCCATGCCGGGCTGAGCTACGACACCGGGTTGAGCTACGACACCAGTTGGCGCCGTGACGCCAGCCGGCGTCGCGACACCGGTCGGAGCGGCGACGCCGGACTGACCCGCAGCCCCCGTCGGCGCGCCCGTACCCTGCGCCGGAATTCCGCGCCCCGGGGTCGGCTGACCCGCGGCGACCTGAGCAGCCTGCGAAACCTGGCCGGGCTGCACCGGCTGCACCGGCTGCCCGGGAGCGGCCGGTACGGGAGTCGCCTGAGCCGGGAGCGCCGGAACGGCCTGGCCAGGGGCGCCGGGAGCGGCAGCGGCCACCGGGGCCGCCGTCTCCGTGGGCTCGCCCGGATGGGCCACGGCCCGTCGACGGCGGCCGGTCGGTGCGGTCGTGGGGTGCGCCTGGGGCGGGGTGTGGTCCTCGGCCTGGTCGAGCGGTACGGCGTCATGCCGGCCGTCGTCGCCGGGAACTCCCTCCGCGGCTCCCCGTACCTGACCCGGGACCTGGGCATCCGCACCCGGAGCCACGGCCGCCCCCACACCGGCCGCCGCGTCGGCGGACTCGGGTGAGCGGTCGGCCTCGGCCGGGGGCAGCGCGAAGACCGTACGGGCCCCCGCCTCCTGCGCGGCGGCCCGCTCCGCTGCGGCGGCCAGCGCACGTCGGCGCCGCCCGGTCGGCTGCCCGTCCGCGGCCGCCTCGGCCGGAACGGGCTGCGCGGGCTCGCCACCGGCTGCGGGAAGCGCGGGCGGCAGGGCGGCCTGCGGCGCGCCGGAGTCCCGCCGGGCCCGGCGGCCGGTGGGTGCGGGCACGCCCTGCGGCGGCACGGTGCCGCCGAGTCCGCTGCCTGTGGCAGCGGTGCCCGCGGCATGCTCGGCCGCGGTCACCACGGCACCCTCGGACACACCGTCCTGTTCCGTACCGGTGTCCGTTTCGGCGGGCCGTCCGCGCCGCCGCCCGGTCCCGCCGGACGCGGTCTCCGCAGCCTCGCCGGTGACCGGAGGAGCCGCCTCGACGGCGGCCGCCGCACGCCTACGGCGCCGCCCGGTCGGCACGCGCGCCTCCGTCTCTCCGTCACCGGACTCAACGGACTCGGCGGGGGTGTCGCTCTCCAGGAAGGCGTCCGTGGAGGCCCGCCGGGCCCGCCGTCGCCCGCCGAGGGTGCTCTGCTCGGCGGTTTTGGCAGCGTCGGCAGCGGTGTCCCCGGGGCCTGCGGCCTGCGCGGCGACCGCCCCGGCGCCACCGCCGAGCGGCACTTCGAGGACGTACGCGCTGCCGCTCATGCCCGGCACCTCGTGCGTCTGCAGCACACCGCCGTGCGCCCGGACGATCCCGCGCACCATCGGCTCGTGCACCGGGTCTCCCCCGGCGTACGGCCCGCGCACCTCGATACGCGCGACCTCACCGCGCTGCGCGGCCGCGACCACCACGGTGTTGTCCAGGTAACCGCCCGCGGACACGGGCGTGTTGCCGGTGGCGTCGACGCCCGCCACGTCCGCGACGAGATGCGCGAGCGCGGTGGCGAGCCGCTGCGGGTCCACCTCGGCCTCGATGGGCGGCGCGTGCACGGCGAACTGGACGCGGCCCGGCCCGATCAGCTCGACGGCCCCGTCCACACCGGCGGCGACGACGGCGTCGAGCATCACCTTCGTACGGGTGATGTCCTCGGTGCCCGCGTCCAGCCGCTGGTAGCCGAGGACGTTGTCGATGAGGGTGGTGATGCGTGAGTAGCCTGCCGAGAGGTGGTGCAGCACCTGGTTGGCCTCGGGCCACAGCTGCCCGGCGTCGTCCGCGGCCAGGGCGGCCAGCTCGCGCCGCAGCTCGTCCAGCGGTCCGCGCAGGGACTGCCCGAGCAGCGTCAGCAGCTGCTCGTGCCGCACGGAGAGGGCCTCGTACCGGTCCTTCTCCCGCTCGGCGAGCGCGGCGTACCGCTCCTCGCCGGCCGCCAGCGCCTCCTCGTGCTGTTCGCGCAGTTCGTCGACCTCGGTGACATGCTTCTGGCGCAGCGCGGTCAGGTCGGAGGCGTGTTCCTCGGAGAGCTGCTCCAGCTTCTCGGCGTGCGCCTTCTCCTGCGCGTCCTTCTCCTCGGCGAGGGCGTCGTACGGCCGCCGGTCCGTGAAGGTCATGACGGCGCCGACGAGCTGGTCGCCGTCGCGCACGGGGGCGGTGGTCAGGTCGACGGCGACCTTCTTGTCGCCCTTGGACCACAGCACCTGCCCGCGCACCCGGTGCTTGCGCCCGGAGCGCAGGGTGTCGGCGAGCGGAGACTCCTCGTACGGGAAGGGGGTGCCGTCGGCGCGGGAGTGCAGCACGAGGGTGTGCAGCTCCTTGCCGCCCAGCTCACCGGCCCGGTAGCCCAGTATCTGGGCGGCGGCCGGATTGACGAGCACGATCCGCCCGTCGGTGTCGGTGCCCACGACACCCTCGGCCGCGGCCCGCAGGATCATCTCGGTCTGCCGCTGCGAGCGGGCCAGCTCGGCCTCGGTGTCCACGGTCCCGGACAGGTCCCGGACGACGATCATGAGCAGCTCGTCGCCGGTGTAGCCGTAACCGTCGTACGCCTGCTGCCCGTTCTCCAGGTTCGCGCTCGTGACCTCGACCGGGAACTCGGTTCCGTCGGTCCGTCGCGCGATCATCCGGGTGGGCTTGGTCCGCCCCTGCGGATCCATGTGATCGGGGCGCCGCATGGAGCCGGGGATGAGCCGGGAGTCGAACTGCGGCAGCAGATCGAGCAGCCCGCGCCCGACGAGGGCGGTGCCCGGGGCCTCGAAGGCCTCCAGGGCGATGGTGTTGGCGTTGACGACGGTTCCGTTGGCGTTGACCAGTACCAACGCGTCGGGCAGCGCGTCGAGTATGGCTGCGAGGCGAGCAGCGCCTCGGGATGGCCTGCTGCTCACGAGACGCTTCCTCCCTGTTACCGCTTTCCGACCGCTCGGGCCATCTTGCCAACCGGCCCGCAGCGTGTCACGCGAGGGAGTCTAAGGGCACGGGTTGCGCTCGCGACGCCGGATGAGAGGGAGGTCGCACGAGGAAGTGACGGCGAACATGTGACCGTATGCCCGGCGGGCGCCCCGGTTCCGGCCCCGGCTCCCCAGGACCTTCGCGGGACCTTTACGAGGCCGGTGATTCCGCCAAGAAACACATGAGAAGCACCGAAGCCCCTACTGAAGCGAATCCGAGGGCGGACCCGAAGCGGAACCCGAAGCCGAACCGACCCTCGGCAGCAGGGGCACCATCCGGTCCCACCGCCCGATCTCGCACCCGTTGCTGCGGTCGTACGAGGCGTCCACCGGGCGTCCGGCCCAGGTGCCGGTGACGTGGGCGGTGGCCGGGCCGCCGTAGAGCATGGTGCAGCTGCCGCCGGAGGCCACCGGGGCGAAGGTGTCCCGCCCCCAGCGCGTGTTCGAGTCGAGCACCCGGCAGGCCCCCGCCACGTCCGGGTGATTCCCGGCCCCGGGGTGACAGGACACCTCGTACGTCCCGTCCAGCCCCGCGCCGGCGTGCTCCACGACGACGGTGAGGTGATCACCGCCCCGGTCCTCGGGCCGCACGGGCGGGGGCAGGGCGGGGGTGGCGGGCGCGGCAGCGGCGGCGGGTACGGCGGCCAGGCCGATCAGGCCGACCGATCCGACCAGTGACAGGACCGAGAGCGAGACCGAGGCGGCGGCAGTGCGGGGCACCGCCAGTGCGCCCCGCGGGACGACCGACAGGACAGAGACCATGCCCTGCCCAACGCTCACGCGCCCCGGACGTTGCGCCAGGCCCCGGACCTGCCGCCCCGCCGGGCGAAGCCCTTTGCCCTGCGGCCCCCGCGCCTAGTACCGTGGGAGCCGATTGGTGACACCCCGCTCGACTGTGTCATCATCTGCACGCACCAATCGCGCGCTCGCGCGAGTGGTTGTGCTGGAGGCGTCGCCTAGTCCGGTCTATGGCGCCGCACTGCTAATGCGGTTTGGGACTTACATCCCATCGAGGGTTCAAATCCCTCCGCCTCCGCACCGATCCCGAAGCCCCGGTCCCCAGGACCGGGGCTTCGGCGTTCCCGGGGTGTTCCTCGGCTGCTCCCCAACCACCCGAGGATCTTCCTCATCCCTGCCATCCCCGCCAGATCCGCGTTTCCGCAGGTCACAAGGGGTATTCGAATCGGATTTCACATGACGGCGGCAGTCATGTAATGTTCTTCCTGTCGCCGCGAGCGGGCCGAAAGGGCCGGGAGCGAAGACGAAAAACAAGCACTCGTAGCTTAACGGATAGAGCATCTGACTACGGATCAGAAGGTTGCAGGTTCGAATCCTGCCGAGTGCACACAGGTAAGAGGCCCCGGAGAGATCCGGGGCCTCTTGCGTTTGGGGTCGAGGCATTCGTGCGGCGCGGGAGGGGCACTCATGAAGATCAAGACCGGCAGAGCGGGACTCAGCGCCGTAGTGCTGCTTGCGCTGGTGGGATGTGGGGCCAGAGCGTCCGAGGGGTCAGAAGACGCGGCAGAGACGGAGCAGACGTCAGCTCCTGCTTCTGCGGTGCAGTCGTCGACCCAACCCCGACTCTCTTCTGAGGTGCTGCAGAGCCGGTGGTGGACATGGGCATTGTCGGAGCCTGAAGGCACAAACCCGGTCGCTGACGAGGATGGCAGTGAGTGCGGGCGCAACCAGCCGCAGGATGTGTGGTTCCTGGCGGGCACCTTCGGTACTCAGGCCAGGCGCAGTTGCAGCGTCCCTGACGGGGTACCTCTCGCGTTCCCTCTCGTGAACCTGATCGATGGCCCGGCGGACTGCACAGACTTCATGAGCGCGGCCAAGGGGTCCGCGGTCCTGGACGGTAAGCGGGTCGACTCGGAAACCATCCGAGGAGAGACAATCACTGCGCGGGGCGTCGCCGGGAATCCCGTCACAGGTACAGACGGGCGCATCAGGGCTACGGGGTGTGGGCTCTGGGTCCAGTTGCCTCCACTGCAACCCGGAAAGCACACGCTGACGATTCGGGGTCAGTCCGAGGATTTCGCGGTTGGTGTGGATTACTCCCTGACGGTTGGTGCCGCGTAGAGGAGCAGGGGTGAGTGTCCAACTGCGTGACAACGCCGACGGACAACGGCGGACGGGTGCGGACGTCTGCGGACCGTCGGCGCAGGTGAGGAGCGCACCGGCCCAAGGCCGGACACCCACTCAAGTTGCTTCGCAATGCTGTCTGCGCGAGTCCAACACTCCTGCAATCAGGCCAGCGCAGGCATGAAGCCACCACGCGCGGCGCCTGAGGACAGCAAGGCAGACCAGTCGAGTGCCTCGGGTAGCTGGTCCAACGACATAACGACTGCTCCGCCGGCCTGCTCTGCATCCGCGCACCAGTCGCCCATGCCGCTCGATGCCGTGCCACCGTCCGCCCCACCGACTACCGGCGCAGCGAGGGCGGGGACGACGAGTCCATGTTCGCCAGGCCCGTCTACGACGCACAGGGTGAGTCGAGGGACGATGCTCCATCCCTCACACAAGGGCACCGCTCCGTCCGGCGCGATCAAGGGCGGCAGGACATCGTGGACGGTCGCGCCAGCCAGCAGGAGCACGGGCGTGGCACCACGAATGAACAGAGTGTTCTCAGGATCCAGCAGCACGGGACCACTCTCGCAGGCTGGAGTATCGGGGCCGCAGGCGGGTGCCGAGAAGGGCCACGAGCACGACCCGGCCAGAGTCACCAACGCCTGACATCCATCGTTGACATCAACAGCCTTGTACAGGTCGGATCGAACTCCTAAAGCGGTGATCGCTCGACCCACCGCTGCAGGCGGGCGCAGGCCACCAGTGCGCTGCCGTCCTCGGTGAAGTAGAACAGGAAGGTCCATTTCTGATCGGCAGAATCGATCAGCCCTCCGCGCACCGGCCGGCGATGCTCGCGGAGGAGCTGCACCATTCGTTCCAGCCCGAGAGGTTCGACTCCGCGCAGCCGCATGCGCCGAAGGCGGTGTGCAAAGACCCCGGCATGCTGCTCTGCGGGATGCGCCGTATCCCACACGCTGTAGGTGGCGCCGCTGCGGAGGGCGGCCAGAGCAGCCACGGACGCCTCGTCGTCACCGGCCAACAGCTTCTCCAGCACATGCCGTTCCATGGTCACCCCCACCGGGATCCTGCGGTACAGCAGCCAGGTACCGCAACCCAGCAAGCAGAAGGGACCCCGGAGAGAACCGGGGCCCTTCGAGCTGCCGGTCTGCGTACCTGATCAGACGGTGACGGTCAGGACCTCGGAGCCGGTGAGTTGGTGGGTGGCGTTCTCGGCGTAGATCTTGACGTATGCGGGAGCGGTGTTGGGCGCCTTCTTGAAGGAGAAGGAGTTGCCCAGGATGACCTGGGGGGCGATGAAGCAGGGGTACTGCGGCGTCTCACCGCAGAGGCCCGGGCGGTAATTGCGGGTGATGGTGTCTGCCGGGTCCTTGGGGTCCCAGGTGACGGTCACGGTCTGGCTGGCGGCGTCGTACGTGTAGGCGAGTCCCGTCGGCGCGGGGGCGGCCGTGGTCTGCGTCTGGACGGTTGCCGTGGACCGCTGCGGCTGTGCCATGGCCGGTGCTGCTACCGCGCCCAGCGTCAGAGCCACCCCTACGCTCACCGCGCCGATGCGGATCGCTCGCATTCTGGAACCCATGAGCCCTCCCCGTTGGTGTGACGTCGACCGATTCGGCTCTGGTCGATCATCAGGTGTCAAATACCGGCACCGCTGACGGCGAAGGGGCCGGAGGGGAGCCTCCGGGCCCTTCGCCGCGCCAGGACGCCGTCGTGGAGGTCAGGGCTGGATCGAGCCCTCGGGCGAGCACTCCATCGCGTGGTACTTCGGGATCGTGCCGCAGATGGTGATCGTGGTGGGCGGCGCCTCGTCGGTCACGGCGAGCATGCTCGTGTACGTGTCGCGGTCCACGCGGATCGTGGCGGACTGCTGGAGGTCGTACTTGTCCTTGATGGTGACGGAGTCGCCCACCGCGCCGTTCTCGATGCGCCCCCAGACCGAACCGCAGGCCCGGCTGTAGCGCAGCTCTATGTGCATGCCGCGCAGCCAGGTCTCCCGGGCGGTCGTCGCGTCCCACTGGCAGTCCATGGCCTGGGGGTCGCGTCGCAGGCAGGTGTCATGGGAACAGCCGGCGCGCGGGGGCTTCGGGCTGTGCTGGGCGAGGTTCTCCCCGCTGGTGGCGGAGTCCGTGCCGTCCGAGCGGGAAGTGGCCTGCACTCCGGTGAACACGGCCACGGTGACCAGGCTGCCCGCGAGGGCCCCGGTGGCGACGAGCCCGGCCCGGTGGAGGTTGGCCCGCCAGGTGCGGGTGGTGGCTTTGCCGCCGTCCCGGTCGGCGGGCTCGGGCTCGGAGGTCGGTTCTGGTGGCGGACCGTCTGCCGTGGTGTCGTCCACCGGGGCCTTGTCGGCGGAGGTCCCGGAGGGCGAGGTCTCGTTGTCCGTGGTGGTGGTGGTGGTGGTGGAGATCGGCGGTGTCCCGGTCGGCGGGGCCCCTTCGGGGGGACTCTCGTCCACCGCGGTCTCGGCGCCGAAGTCTCCCGCTCCCGTGGCTTGTTCCAGCAGCCCCGTCAGGTACTCCGCGTCCGCCTCCATGACGGCCGCGAACTCCTGCAGGGCGACCGAGGTCGGCAATTGCTTCCCGTTCAGGAAGCGTTCCCAGGACGAACGGCTGTAGTGGGTCCGGTCGGCCAACCGCCCGAAGCTGAGCCCGGACTCCTGCTTCAGCCGCCGCATCTCGGCGGCGAGCCGTTCTCTGCCGGACGGCTCGCCGCCACCCCCCTGATCACCAGACATCAGTTGTCCCCCCTGTTTCGGTCACGATCAGTTTTTGGTCACTATCAGTGCAGTTGAGCGGGGAGATTATCGCGCGTAGGTGAAGGGGGACGATCAGCCGCGCGGGCGTGGCTCTCCCCTCTTCCCGTGTCCCTCCTCACCGCCGCGTTCGTGCGACGCGGGCCGCTCGTCCCCCACTCCTGGCCGGCTCCTGGCTGCGGCGGGCCAACTCCCCTTTGGTGGCGAACATGTCAGTGCAACAGGCCCTGCAGATCGGTACGCATCACAGGGCAGGTTCTAGGTCCTGCGCTGTTCGGGGCGCGTCAGTGCCGGCTGTTGCGGAAGCCGATCAGCACGGCGCCCCACCAGCAGGCCTGGGAGACCAGGGCGGTTGTGGCTGCCCGGGCGAGGAGGCGTGTGGTGAGGGTGGTGGTGTTTCGCTGCGTCATGCGTCTGTTGAGGAGTCCGGCCTGCAAGCCGTTGAGGGTGAGGGCGAGCACCAGTCCCAGCTTGATACGGGTGGGGGCGGAGCCGAGGTCCGGCTGGAGCATCACGCCGCTGACCACGAGCCCCGCCAGGCCGGTCCAGATCGGGACGTGGAGGCGGGCCGTGCTGGTGAGGGCGTCGTGCAGGGTGCACCGGCCGGTCAGCCACAGGAGTGCCCAGTAGTCGGCCACCAGGACGGCTCCGAAGCCGAGGACGAGCGAGGTCAGGTGGGCGAAGAGCGCCACGATGTGCAGGGCGGCGTCCACGTGCAGGTGCGCGGATATCCATGCGCAGGCCGCGAGGCCGAGGCAGGCGGCGAGTGCGGCGGCCGCGACCGTCCACCAGGTGTCGTACAGACCCAGTCGCCGCAGAGGCGCCGCCTGAGGGGACACGGAGGGCTCCGAGGGCAGCACGGACACAGACGACTCCTTGGGCATTCACAGCTCGACTTAGGTAAGGCTCACCTAAAGATGATTTCGAGTCAAGGCTGGAATGTGGGGGGGGAGTGGGTCTCAGCACTCCTCTTCCGGGTCGTTCCGGTTCAGCTTCCCCAGGTACTCGTGGGCCAGCGCCGTCGCCCGGGTGAACCAGTCCGTGATGACCGCCAGCTCCTCGGGGGAGTAGTCGGCGAACAGGGTCGTGAGGCGCTTGTAGTGGCCCGCGTACACGGCCTCGACGCGGGTCACGGCGGCCGGTACGGCGGCCACGCGCACCCGGCGGCGGTCCGCGGGGTCGGGGCGGCGGGTGACGTAGCCGGCGCGTTCGAGGCGGTTGAGGATGCCGGTCACCGCGCCCGTGGTCACGTGGGCGCGGGCCGCGAGGTCGCCGGCCGTGACCAGGTCCTCGCCGGCCTCCACGACGAAGGCGAAGCAGGTCAGGTCGGTGACGTTCAGTCCCAGCCGCCGGGCCAGTTCCTGTTGTCCGATCAGGTGGGCGGCGATGAGGTGGTCCATCGCCGACAGTGCCTGGGCCGGGGTGGCGGGCGGTCGGGGTGTGCCGTCCATCTTTCGCAATCCCTTAGCTCGTGAGATATTCGGTGATAAATGTCTTAGCCCGTGAGGGATCTTGCCCTGGAGGCGGTTCCATGAGTCTGTACGACGAGGGTCACACGATCGCCGGTTGGACCGGCTTCGGCATCGCTGCCGTCGGGAGTGGCGTGGTGGGGTTGGGGGTGTGCACGGCCTCCGCGCCGGCCGTCGTGGGCGGACTGGCGATCACGGCTGTGAGCGTCCTGGTCACCTGGCTCCTCCACCTGTCCGGCTGGGGCAAGCCGCCGGGCGTGCGGCCACGGGACGAGTGGGGGATGCGGGTCCGCGACACCCGGGCCCAGGAGGGGCACGTCGGGTGCGTGAGCTGCCGGCTGGCGGGGCGGGGGCGGAGCGCGGCGCCGGCGCCCGGGGCGTCGGGCGAGGTTCGCGCCGAATCGATACCTCTGTCACCTATCGAGTGAATGTACTTTCTGCGAACGGCAGTTGGTGATCGTCGCCCCTAGCTTCCGGGGTGGAGGTGATGCTCGATGTACGAGCACAAGGACACGCCGCCGGAGCAGTCGGCGGAGCGGAAGCAGGACGCGATCGACATCAACGACTTCGTGTTCGCGGCCACGGGGGCGCGGGTGCGGAGGCTGACTCTGCCGGATGGGGAGCATTGGTTTCCGGCGGCGGACGTGGCGGCCAAGCTGGGGTACTCCAACACGCGCCACGCCCTCAGGTTGCACGTTGACAGCAGTTTGCAGAGGAGCCTGGGTGAGATTGCACAAGGCGTCGCTACAGGCGACACCTTGAGCAAACTCGCAGCTCACAGGCTGCAGAGGTCGATGAAGATGGTCAACCTCAGGGGCCTCATCCAGCTCGTCAACGGCTGCACCAAGCCCGAGTGCGCACCCTTCAAGGCATGGGTTTGCGAGGTCATCGAAACCGTCCAGCGCGACGGCTCCTACACCCTCGACCCCGCTCCCGTGCAACCCGCCCCCGCCGGCGGCACCGCCTACCTCATGCCCCAGCAGGTCGCCGACGCGATCGTCCGGCTGGAGGAGCGGAACATCCGGGCGGACGAGGCGCTGGCGGTCGCGCAACTGGAGCGGCTCGAGCAGATGAGCCGCACCAACGAGCAGCTGGCGCGTACCAACGACCAGCTGGGCGTGCTCGGTGAGCGCGTCGGTGGGGTGCACGACGTGCTCGGTCGCATCGCCGACACCCTCGACCTGATCGCCGACCGGCTGCGGCCGCCCGTCGCCCAGGTCACCACCCCGCCCCCGACCATCACGCCCCAGCAGCTCCTCGCCGCCTGGCGGGCGAAGAACCTCGTCGTCACGGACGACGTGCACGCCGTGGCGGCCTACCTCGCTCCCGCGCTGGTGCACGGTGCGGTCCGCTGTCGGATGGAGGAGGTCGCCGAGCGCACCGGGCTGACCCTCGACCGGGTCCACGACTGTGTACGCATGCTGATCAAGCGGGGCTGCATGCGGCAGACGGGGAACGCGGCGGACGGGATGCTGGTGTACGTCCTGCCCTAGGACGTCGGCACACAGCCGGAACACGAAGACAGGCCCGAAGTCGCATCGCGAGGTTGCGGCTTCGGGCCTTCCGGCACCGTACCCCTCCCAGCCGCCCGCAGGGCGTTGTCAGTGCCCCCTTCTACCCTCAAGAGTGATGGCACACATGTGGAAATGCTCCGGCCTGCGCTGGACGCCGGACGGCCCCGTGCTGGTGTGGGACGGCGGGCGGCGCAGTGCGCTGCCGTGGGGGAAGCGGGTCGCGTTCGGTGTCGCCGAGGGCTCGGCGCGGCGGTGCGTGGGGGCTCGGGGGCATGTGTGTCCGGTGGGGGCCGTGGTGTCGGGGCGGAGTACGGGGGCCCGGTGCGAGGAGTGTGCGCGGCTGGACCGGGCGCACTCGGTGGCCGCCGACACCATGGCCGATGATCCGCGGCCGTACCACGTCTATCTGGCCTGGTTCGGGCCCGGCATGGTCAAGGTCGGCATCACCGCCGTCGAGCGCGGTTCGGCGCGGCTGCTCGAACAGGGTGCCGTCTGCTTCAGCTGGCTGGGCAGCGGTCCGCTGATGGCGGCCCGGCGCACCGAGGAGCTGCTGCGCGCCGCCCTCCAGGTCCCGGACCGGATTCCGTACGCCGAGAAGCGTGCGGTGCGGGCGGTGCTGCCGGAGACGGGGGAGGAGAGGGCTCAGGAGGTACGGGAGTTGCACGCGCGTGCTGTCGTACTCGGCGAGTGGCCCGAGTCGTTGACTCGCGAGCCGTGTCAACCCGTCGATCATGTCGGCCACTTTGGGCTCTCCCAGCTTCAGACCGCCGTCGGTGATGTCGTCGAGCTGGTTCCGGGCGGGGCCGTCAGTGGTGAGCTGGTCGCTGCCGCCGGGCCCGATCTGCATCTGGCGGTCGACGGGCGTGGGGTCGTCGTCCTCGACACGCGGCTCATGACCGGGTGGGAGCTGATGCCGCTGCCGAGCGAGGTCAGCGCTTTCACCGTCCCTGTAAGGGAGTTCAGGAGGGAACAGGACGGGCTCTTCTGACCCGCGGCTCGAAGGTCAAGACTTGGATCCCGTACGGATCCCTTTGGGCAAGGCCCATGGACCCCCGCCACCGCCCATGGGCATCGTGGCCGACATGAGCGAAAACCACCTTGCCCCTGTCACCGCTGTCACCCCTGTTGCCCCCGTCCCCAGCCCCACTCCGCCCGTCGAACCCCCTTACTACGCCGTCGTGTTCACCTCGGCCCGCACCGACCTCGACCCCGACGGCTACACCGACACCGCCCGTCACCTCTCCGACCTCGTCCGGAGCATCCCCGGTTTCCTCGGCGAGGACTTCGCCCACACCCCCGGCGGGCTCGCGATCTCCGTCGCCTACTTCCGGGATCTCGCCGGGATCGAGGAGTGGCGCCGGAACCCTGAGCACCTGGACGCCAAGCGGCGTGGGCGGGAGCGGTGGTACGAGCGGTACGTGATCCACATCGCCCGGGTCGAGAGCAGTCACGGGTTCGCGCGTGCGTGAGTGGTTCCCAGGCGTTGCCTGAGAGGCGCCTGTGCGTTTCTTAGGGAAATCACAGATTCGTGAAAGCGTGTTCTCAGAGGACCCCGACATGGTGTCCACCATGACCACGACCTCGCCCCAGGGGCGCACCGAACTGCTGAGGCCGGACGGGAGCCCCGTCCGAGTGCTTGTGGTGGACGACGAGCTGTCGATCACCGAACTGCTGAGCATGGCCCTTCGATACGAGGGCTGGCAGATCAGGAGTGCGGGGGACGGCCAGGGGGCCGTCCAGACGGCCCGTGAGTTCCGGCCCGACGCCGTCGTGCTGGACATGATGCTGCCGGACATGGACGGGCTGACCGTCCTCGGGCGGCTGCGCCGCGAACTGCCCGACGTGCCCGTCCTCTTCCTCACCGCCAAGGACGCCGTCGAGGACCGTATCGCCGGCCTCACCGCCGGCGGCGACGACTACGTCACCAAGCCCTTCAGCCTGGAAGAGGTCGTGGCACGGCTGCGGGGGCTCATCCGCAGGTCCGGGGCCGCCGACCGGCGCTCCGACTCCGTGCTCGTCGTGGGGGACCTGACCCTGGACGAGGACAGCCACGAGGTCTCGCGGGCCGGGGACTCCATACACCTCACCGCCACCGAGTTCGAGCTGCTCCGCTTCCTCATGCGCAATCCGCGGCGGGTGCTCAGCAAGGCGCAGATCCTGGACCGCGTGTGGTCGTACGACTTCGGCGGACAGGCCAACGTGGTCGAGCTGTACATCTCGTACCTGCGGCGGAAGATCGACGCCGGGCGCGAGCCCATGATCCACACCCGGCGTGGGGCCGGTTACCTGATCAAGCCCGCCGTGTCATGAGCGGGCGACGACGGCCGCGTCCGCAGAAACAACGAGCGGGACAACCGCGCACCCTGCGGACGCGGCTCGTCGTCGCGTCCGTGGTGCTGATCGCCGTGGTCTGCGCGGTGATCGGCACCGTGACCACGCTCGCCCTGCGCACCCATCTGTACGACCAGCTGAACGGCAAGGTCCACGAGATCGCCGGCCGTGCGGCGGGCGGCCGGCTGCCGGGCGGTACGGAACCGGGCGACCCGACGGCACCCGCCTCACCGTCCAAGACCAGCACCACGCCGAGCGATCGGATCGAGCACCTCCTGACCTTCGGCCCGACGCAGCCCAACACCGTCGCGGCGTACGTACAGAACGGCTCGATCGTCAGCGCCGGCAAGGCCGTGCAGCTGAACGACAGTTACAACCGGTTCCGCAAGATGAGCGCCGTCGATCTCACCGCCGCGCAGAAGCGGGCGCTGGCCACGGTGCCGAAGGACGGCAAAGCGCACACGGTGGAGCTGCCCGGGCTCGGGGACTACCAGGCCGAGTACAAGGTGAGCCCCGACGGCGGCGACGCCTACTACGTCGCCCTGCCCACCAAGGACGTCGACGACAACATCGACACCCTGATCGTCGTCGAGGTCTGCGTCACCGTGGCGGGGCTGCTCGCCGCCTCCCTCGCCGGCTTCGTCATCGTCGGCGTGGCCACCCGCCCGCTGCGCAGGGTCGCCGCCACCGCCACCCGTGTCTCCGAACTCCCCCTGCACACCGGCGAGGTGAACCTCAGCGAGCGGGTCCCCGAGTCGGAGTGCGACCCGCACACCGAGGTCGGCCAGGTCGGCGCCGCCCTCAACCGGATGCTCGACCATGTGCACGGCGCCCTGCACTCCCGCCAGCAGAGCGAGACGCGGGTACGGCAGTTCGTCGCCGACGCCAGCCACGAGCTGCGGACTCCGCTCGCCTCCATCCGCGGCTATGCCGAACTGACCCGGCGCGGACGGGAGCAGGTCGGGCCCGACACCCGGCACGCGCTGGGGCGGATCGAGTCCGAGGCCGGACGGATGACCCTCCTCGTGGAGGATCTGCTGCTCCTCGCCCGGCTGGACGCCGGCCGGCCGCTGCAGTTCGAGCAGACCGACCTCATCCCGCTCGTCGTGGACACCATCAGCGACGCCCGCGCGGCCGGCATGGACCACAACTGGCGGCTCGACCTGCCCGACGAGCCCGCGCTCGTGTCCGCGGACGCGGCCCGGCTGCAACAGGTGCTCGTCAATCTGCTGGGCAACGCCCGCAACCACACCCCGCCGGGTACGACCGTCACCGCGCGCGTGCAGCGGCGCGGGCCCTGGATGTGCATCGACGTCGAGGACAACGGGCAGGGGATTCCGCCCGAACTGCTCCCGCACGTCTTCGAGCGGTTCGCGCGCGGGGACTCCGCACGCTCCCGTGCCACCGGCTCCACGGGGCTCGGCCTCGCCATCGTGCAGGCCGTCGCGGCCGCGCACGGCGGTGCCGTGACCGTGGACAGCGTGCCCGGACGGACCGTGTTCACGGTGCATCTGCCGGCGCTCGCCCCGCAGCCGCAGCCGCAGCCGCAGCCGGAAATGAGCTGGCAACAGCACTCACAGGCACGGCACAGCGCCACCACATGGGTGCAACAGGGCGCCTGACGAGAGTCGGTTCCATGCGAACCGACTCTTCTCCCGGCACCCTGCCGGCGCGGGAGCACCTCCCGGCCGGAAACGCCGGTACGCCTGTCCTGGACGTAGTGATCCCCGTCTACAACGAGGAGAAGGACCTCCAGCCGTGCGTGCTCAGACTGCACGATCACCTCACGCGCACCTTCCCGTACGCCTTCCGCATCACGATCGCGGACAACGCGTCCACGGACAGCACCCCGCTGGTGGCGGCGCGGCTGGCGGCGGAGGTCCCCGAGGTCGCGGGCTTCCGGCTGGAGCAGAAGGGCCGCGGACGCGCCCTGAGGACCGTGTGGTCCGCGTCCGACGCGCCGATCCTCGCCTACATGGACGTCGACCTGTCCACCGACCTCAACGCCCTGCTGCCGCTGGTGGCGCCGCTGATCTCGGGCCACTCGGACCTCGCGATCGGCTCCCGGCTCGCCCGTACCTCCCGGGTCGTGCGCGGCCCCAAGCGTGAGTTCATCAGCCGGGCCTACAACATGATCCTGCGCGGCTCGCTGCAGGCCCGCTTCTCGGACGCGCAGTGCGGTTTCAAGGCCATCCGGCGTGATGTGGCTCAAGTGCTGCTGCCCCTTGTGGAGGACACCGGCTGGTTCTTCGACACCGAGATGCTGGTGCTCGCCGAGCGGGCGGGGCTCAGGATCCACGAGGTGCCGGTCGACTGGGTCGACGACCCCGACTCGACCGTGCACATCGTCAAGACGGCCACCGACGACCTCAAGGGCGTGTGGCGCATCGGCAAGGCGCTGGCCGGCGGTTCGCTGCCGCTGGACCGGCTCACCCGGCCCTTCGGCGACGACCCGCGCGACCGCGACATCCAGGACGTGCCCAAGGGGCTGGCCCGCCAGCTCGTCGGCTTCTGTGTGGTCGGCGGCCTGTCGACCCTCTTCTACCTCGTGCTCTACAGCGTCTTCCGGCAGTTCTCCGGCTCGCAGGTCGCCAACGCGCTCGCCCTGCTGGTCTCGGCGATCGCCAACACGGCCGCCAACCGCCGGCTGACCTTCGGGGTGCGCGGCCGGGGCTGCGCCGTCCGGCACCAGGCACAGGGCCTGGTCGTCTTCGGCATCGGACTCGCCCTGACCAGTGGCTCCCTGGCCGCCCTGAACGCGGCCACCGGCGACCCGGCGCACTCCACCGAGCTGGCGGTGCTCATCGCCGCCAACCTCGCGGCGACCGTCCTGCGTTTCCTGCTCTTCCGCGCCTGGGTGTTCCCGGACCGCCGGGAGTCCGGCGGGGAATCGACGGTGGTGGCGACGCACCACCCGTCCTCGCCCACCTACAGCACGACGGCTCCGTACGCACCGCTCCCGCAGCGCCCGGTGCCGTACCAGCAGCCGTACCAGACCACCCAGGTCCGCGCCGGTGAAGCCGCGGACGGCAGCTGGAGGGACGCCACCATGCGGCTGCAGCCGGTGCGCCCTCACGACACCGACCCGGGGGACCCCCGATGACCACCCACTACGACCAGCCGACGACCGAGCAGGACAGCCCCGGCGCCTGGGGCCCGCCACCGACCGCTCCCCCGCAGGCCGGCGAGCCGCGGCAGCCCCTTATACGGAGACTGTGGCGCGGTCGCCCCGAGGACCCGCGCTGGGCACGCCCGGCCTTCCTCGGCCTGCTGGCCCTCACCCTCGTCACCTACCTGTACAACCTGAGCGCCTCCGGCTACGCCAACTCCTTCTACTCGGCGGCCGTCCAGGCGGGCAGCAAGTCCTGGAAGGCGTTCTTCTTCGGCTCGCTGGACGCGGGCAACGCCATCACCGTCGACAAGCCCTCGGCCTTCATGTGGCCGATGGAGCTGTCGGTGCGGATCTTCGGCCTGAACTCGTGGGCGATCCTCACCCCCGAGGTCCTCATGGGCGTCGGCACGGTGGCGGTCGTGTACGCGGGTGTACGGCGCCGGTTCAGCCCCGCGGCCGGACTGATCGCGGGCGCGGTGCTCGCGCTCACCCCCGTCGCGGCGCTGATGTTCCGGTTCAACAACCCGGACGCGCTGCTGGCTCTGCTGATGGCGCTGGCCTGCTACTTCGTCGTCCGCGCCGTCGAGGACGGGCGGACCAGGTGGCTGGTGTGGGCGGGGGCCGCGATCGGCTTCGCGTTCCTCGCCAAGACCCTGCAGGCCTTCCTGATCCTGCCGCCGCTGGCCGTCGTCTACGCGGTCTGTGGTCCGGTGAGGCTGCGCAAGCGGCTGGTGCAGCTGGGCCTGGCGACCGTCGCGCTCGTCGTGGCCGGCGGCTGGTGGGTCGCGATCGTCGAGCTGTGGCCGGCCGCCTCCCGCCCCTACATCGGCGGTTCGCAGAACAACAGCTTCCTGGAGCTGACCTTCGGCTACAACGGCCTCGGCCGGATCAACGGCGACGAGACCGGCAGCGTCGGCGGCGGTGGCGGCAACGGTTCCGGCCGCTGGGGCGCGACCGGCTGGGACCGGATGTTCAGCTCCGAGATCGGCAGCCAGATCTCCTGGCTGCTCCCAGCCGCGCTGATCCTGCTTGTCGCGGGCCTGTGGGCGACCCGCAAGGCACGGCGTACGTCCGTCACGCGCGCCTCGTTCCTGGTGTGGGGCGGCTCGCTGCTGATCACCATGGTGGTCTTCAGCTACATGGCGGGCATCTTCCACCAGTACTACACGGTGGCCCTCGCCCCCTACATCGCGGCCGTCACCGGCATGGGCGCCGGGCTGCTGTGGGAGAAGCGGAAGGAGACCTGGGCGTCGCTCACGCTCGCCGCCGCCGTGGTGGCCGCGGCCGCCTGGGGCTACGTCCTGCTCAACCGCACCTCCAGTTACCTGCCCTGGCTGAAGTGGCTGGTCCTGGTCGGCGGGCTCGCGGCCGCGTTCGGACTGATCTTCGCGGGCCGCATCTCGCGCCGGCTCGCCCTTGGTGCGGCGGCGGTGGGTCTGGTGGCCGCGCTCGCCGGTCCGACGGCGTACACCCTCAGCACGGTGAACTCCGCACACACCGGCTCCATCCCGACGGCCGGTCCGGCTGGCGCGAGCATGATGGGCTTCGGCGGCGGTGGTGGTCGTCCCGGCGGAATGGGCGGCGGCTTCGGTGGCGGAACGCCGGGCCAGCAGAACCAGCAAGGCCAGCAGGGTCAGCAGAACGGCAACGGGAACATGCCCGGCGGCCAGGGCCAGGGCTTCCCCGGCGGTGGCATGCCCGGCCAGAACGGCAACAGCCAGGGGCAGGGCCAGAGTCAGGGCCAGGGCCAGAACCAGCAGAACGGCAACGGCTTCCCGGGCGGCGGCCAGCTGGGCGAAGGCGGCCGTATGGGCGGCGGCGGTGGCGCCGGCGGCCTGCTGAACGGCGCGAACGTCAGCTCCGCGGCCAAGAAGCTGCTGGAGAAGGACGCGGACAAGTACACCTGGGTCGCCGCCTCCATCGGCTCCCAGAACGCCGCGAGCTACCAGCTGGCCACCGGTGACCCGGTGATGGCGATCGGCGGCTTCAACGGCACCGACCCGTCCCCGACGCTGGCCCAGTTCAAGAAGTACGTGGCGGACGGAAAGATCCACTACTTCATCGCCGGCGGCGGTATGGGCGGTGGCATGGGCGGCAGCAACAGCGGTACGTCGTCCCGGATCACCTCGTGGGTCCAGAGCAACTTCAAGAAGGTGACGGTCGGTTCGGCCACCTTCTACGACCTCACCCAGAAGGCCGGTGACTGAGCGGGCCGGCCGCGGACGGAAACTTGCTGTACACCGCATGGCGACGACTATGCGGTGTACAGCATGTCCGTTTGCACATCTAGCATCCTTGAAAGTGGCCGTAGTGCGAGAAAGGTGCGTCGATGGCGAAGGGTGATGCGCGGTCGGTGCGGGCCAGTGTGTGGTTGGAGGGGAAGACGCGGCGTGGCGGGCGCAGCGCGCAGCCCTCGGGGCTCGACCGGGAGCGGATCACCGCCGTGAGCGTGCGGCTGCTGGACGCCGAGGGGCTGGCGAAGTTCTCCATGCGGCGGCTCGCCGGTGAGCTGAACGTCACCGCGATGTCCCTGTACTGGTACGTCGACACCAAGGACGACCTGCTCGAACTCGCCCTGGACGCGGCCTACGGCGAGCTGCGGCTGCCCGTGTCGGAGGACAGCGCGGACTGGCGGGAGCAACTGCGGGCGCTGGCCGCCGAGTACCGGGCGCTGCTGGTGCGCCACCCCTGGATGTCGCCGCTGGCCGGCCGGTACCTCAACATCGGCCCCGAGTCGCTCGCCTTCTCGCGCAGCGTGCAGCGGGTCATCCGGCGCGCCGGGCTGCCCGCGCGCCGGGTGACGAGCGCCATCTCGGCCGTGTTCCAGTTCGTGTACGGCTACGGGACGCTGGAGGGCCACTTCCTGTCCCGGATCGCGGACTCCGGGCTGCCCCCGGACGACTACTTCCGGCAGGCCATGAGCTCGGCCCGGCAGGATCCCGAGGCCGCGGACTACCTCCAGGAGACCAAGGAGATCATGGACGCCCGAGGCGGCGACACGGTCGCCGAGATGATGGACCGTGACTTCACCTTCGCCCTGGACCTGCTGGTGGCCGGGATCGAGGCGATGGTCGAGCGCGGCTGACTACTCCGAGACCAGCCGCGCCGGGAAACCGCCGGTCGCCACCGGCCCCCACCGTTCCGGTGTGACCCGGATGATCGACTTGCCCTGCTTGACCATGGCCTCCCTGTACTCGTCCCAGTCGGGGTGCTCGCCGGCGATGTTGCGGTAGTACTCGACCAGGGGCTCGACCGAGTCGGGGGCGTCGACGACCTCGGCGGTGCCGTCGATCTGGACCCAGGGGCCGTTCCACTCGTCACTCAGGACGATCAGGCTGACCCGAGGGTCGCGCTTGGCGTTGCGGGTCTTGGCGCGCTCGGGGTAGGTGGAGACCACGATCCGGCCCGAGTCGTCCACCCCGCAGGTCAGCGGGGAGCCCTGGGGGCTGCCGTCGGTGCGGCGGGTGAGCAGGATGGCGCGGTGGCGGGGGCGTACGAAGTCCAGCAGTTCGGCCGGCGAGACGCGGGTGTTCGTCGCGATGTTGGGTGCCATGGGCGCAGCCTAGGGGCTGTGAGGCTCGCTGTGGCTGACCCTGGTGTGCTCACCCATTGGGGCAGGGCGGAGGCGCCATTCCGTGGACCGGCCCGCGCTTCGCCCCTCTTAGCTCGGACCAGGGTGCGGTGAGCTTGGGGTTGGCGCCCTGGAACGCTTTGGCCTGGTGTTTCATGCGTTTCAGGGCGTTGACCAGGGTGCGGGCTTTATCGGGCTCGCACTCCCCGAGGGCTCCTCAGACTCCCCAGGAAACGGGGGAAACGGGGGCTGTGCGGCATGGGCTACCGGGGGATGACCAAGTCAGTCAGTTGCGAGGCGGTAGGTCCCTTCTCCCGGTAGAAAAGGATGACCGCCACAAGCACCACGACTGGAAGCAGGGCGGTGAGCGCGGCTTCAGGCAGTCCTGCCAGAGCTGCGCCTGTCATGGCCAGCACGACGGCGCCACCGACTGCCGCCACCCGAACGTGCTCCCTGTGGACTACCTGCTCGGCATCACCGATCTGGTCCTCATCGAGCAGCTGGCTGACTTTCCCTTCCGCGTACCGCTCTGCGATCGTCAGCAATAGGACGGTGAGGTCCTGCAACGCCTTCTTCGGATCTGAGTCCTGCTGAGCCTCAGCCGCTCGCAAGGCTCCGACTACCCGGGCGATGTGCACTTTGGTGACACGCTCTTGATGGACACGTGCCTTGCCTCGCCTTGTTCGGGGCGCCTGCCAAAGGACGCACTCAACAGGGCGCAGAGAGACTCTGGGTACGTCGTCCCCGGGGTCCGCGGTGTCCAGTTGCTTGAGCTCTCGGGCGCACTCGACGGCTGTCAACACCAGCACCACCACGGGCCAGCAGCGCCAGTAGTCGTTTGCGAACTTCTCTCGACTTCTCCGCATTTGCGCCTTGCGTTCCCGCTGCTCCGGCCGTTGAGAGACCACCGCCGTGATCCTGACAGCCAGCGGAATTAGACGTACCGCCACCAAGATCACCAGAAGGCTGCGCAGCCCCTTGAACGCGTCTTCCGGCCCTTTCCACGCCTCCACGGCCCCCGGGAGAGCGACCACCCGCTCCCCCAAAGATCGCCAAGGGTTGGGCGCCACCTGTTCCGAGTTGGCAGGCTGGGGGTGTGCCGTGAAGAGAGCATCTGCGTTCCACACGAAGACCGCGATGAGAGCGAACACGAGCACGGCTACGGGAATTGAGATCTGTGCCGCGTACCACCACCTCACCACCCACTCGGGCGTGAGGCCGCTCCCGGGCGGCACTCTGTCCGCCGCGGCGCGCGGAAGCACGTCCTCTGCTTCGGTCAAGAGCGGCGCAGCGTGCCGCAGCGCTAGGTTGCGTCGGCGCCGCCTGACTTCGCGCACGATCCAACGTTTGACGGCTCGCAGTCGCGCACGCGTCCAGTTCCGAAATGGCACATAGCTCCACAAGAAGAGTGCGGCTATGAGTGGACGTTAAGTCCGTTTCTGGTAGCGACCTCGTCCGGGTTGGGTGAGGAAGCCTTGTCGGACGAGGCGTCCCAGGCGGCTGCGGGTGACGTTGACGGTCGCCTCGTCGGTGGGCATGCCGAGAAGTTCGTGCATCTCGCGGGCTCGGAATGCCCGGCCGGGGTGCTGGTTGAAGGCGACCTCGACGTCGATGTCCAGCAGGGCGCCGTGGATGAGAACCTCGTCCTTGAAGCCCTGGTCCACCAGGGCCTTCTCCAGACGCATCCCGCACCGCTCGGCCGCCTGATCGAGCAGGGCAGTGCCGGCTGCGTTGTCATGGGCGGAGGCGGCCGGCCTGTGGCCCCTTCGCCCCCCGCCGACCACCCGGACACCGCCGGCGCCCTGAGGCGATGCGCGATTCACGGTCCCGTCTGTCGCCGCGTTGGTGGTGCACTCGTTACTGCCGGAGGTGAGGCGTGACAGTTTTGGGTCTGACGTCGTTGAAGTGCCTGCTTGTGTTGGCGCCGGAGGGGTGTTGCGTACGGGTCCTGAGCACTACGTCACCTCTTTCGTCAGGCAGAAGGGTGGTACCGCCGTGGTGAGGCTGTGAGCGGTGTAAGGAAGTCGGGTGGGTGGCGGGGCACAGTCTCCGTGGCGTTGTTGGCTTCAGTCCTGGCCGGTCAGGGAACCGTGGTGTCGGCGGCGGAGCCCGGTGGCGAGCAAGCGGTGGGCAACGCTTCGTTGGACGGCGGTGCGACGTCGGTGTCAGTGTCGGGCACGACGGTCATCATGCGTGACGGCACACGTATCGCCGCCACTGTCTACATGCCGGCGGGGACTGGACCTCACCCGTTGATCGTCATGCCGGGCGCATGGTGGACCATGCCGCAGGATGTGCTGCTCGACGAGAAAAGGGAACTGGCAGAAGCTGGCTACGTGGTGGTCTTCTATGACCCGCGAGGCTTGCGGAGTTCGGGCGGGCAGATCGATATGGCGGGCCCGTCGGACGTGGCGGACGTCTCGGAGATGATCACATGGGCACTCGGCCACACACCTGCGGACAAACGGCGTGTGGGGCTGTACTCCTCCTCGTACGGGGCGGCGGTGGCATTGAATGCGGCGGCCCATGATCCGCGTGTGGCGGCTGTCGCGGCTCTGTGTCCCTGGACTGACTTGTTCGATGCGTTCGTGCGCAATGGCACCGATGCGGGGACTATCGCCACCTATCAGGCCGTGCTGGGCTCGCTCAACGGCCGGATGAGTCCGCAGACGCGTCAGGCATTCGCGAGGTTGACGAGCAACCGGGACACAGCAGGCGTGCGGACCTGGGCGCGGCAACGGTCCCCTCGTACCTTCGCCGCGGGGCTCAACGCGCGACACACGCCGGTGTTCATGGCCGGCGAGTGGAGTGACCCCCTTGTGCCGGCTGGTCAGACGGGCCGGTTCCTGGACCAGCTGACCGGTCCGAAGCAGCTGTGGATGAACCCTGGGGGCCATGGGGATTCCAGTTCGCGCGAAGCGGCACTGCTGCAGCCGAAGGCTTCCATCCGCGAGCATGCCCGGCTCTGGCTCGACCGGTTCCTCCTGGGCCGGTTCAACGGTGCGGATCGTCGTGCACCGTTGATGGTGCGCCCCCGCAACGGTGAGCGGGTGGAGACCTATCCGAGCTGGTCGGCCTTGGAGCGCTCTCCCTCGCAGGTACCGTTGCTGGCAGAGCAGAACTCCGGACAGGACGGCGTGCGCCTGCTCACGGGCCTGGACTCACCAGCCGACTCGGGCGCCTTCCCTGTCGCCGGCCTGGCGGACTCGGCTGGTGTGGCGCCCACGACCCTGCTCCCCCTGCTGGTCTCCCCGATCGCGGCCGTCTGGCGCAGCGAACCGCTTGAGAGGCCTCGGAAGTTGCGGGGCTCACCCCTCGTGCGCACCCGCCTGACGTCCACGGCGCCTGAAGGCACGTTCGTGGCCTATCTCTACGATGTGGACCCGCTGGGCGTGGCGCGGCTGATCAGCCATGCCCCCTACAGCTTCAGCCACGCCACGCCTGGTACCCGTTTCGCGGCCGAGGTGGCGATGCCCGCCGCTGCGTGGAACGTCCCGTCCGGGCACCGCCTGGCGCTGGTCTTTGACGGCAGCGACCACCGTTACACGGGCGTCGGCCCGATCGCCTCAACGCTGACGTTCTCCGCAGCCGAGACTCGCCTGAGCATTCCCCTGCGCCCCGCGTGACACCGGTGGCCATGAGCCACTGATCACAAACGGATGATATTGCGGGGCCGGGGGTGTCCTGGCGACGGCCGCTGCGTTGGGGAGGACACAGTATCGATCTCCGGTGGCGGCCTGGCCGCGCCGTGAAGTGGGGAGTGGTGGTCATGCTGAGTGGTCCGTCCTGCGGTGCAGAGCGAGTACGCCATGTGGCCGTGTTCAACGTGCCCATGCCGGGGCACGTGATCCCGACGCTGGCCGTCGTGCGTGAACTGGTGGCGCGCGGTCACCGGGTGAGTTACGCGGTGACCGCGCAGTTCGCCGACGACGTCCGCGCAGCGGGCGCGACTCCCGTTCTCTACGAGGCACCCGATGCCGGCGAGGCCCCTGAGGACATGGTCGTCGGGGTGACCGGCGCTGTCGTCGTGAACGTTGCTGCACTGCCGCAGCTGGAAGCCGGATTCGGTGCCGACGTGCCCGATGTAGTGCTCTCGGACGTGTACGCGTGGGCCGGGCCGCTGCTGGCGGCCCGCTGGGGGGTTCCCACCGTCCAGCTGGCCCCCACGCACATCCCGTACGACGGTGTGGTGCAGGACTTCTACGGGCTTGAGGACATCGCGCAGATCCCCGGCTTCCCCCAGCTCGCACAGGCGCTGGAGGAGTTCGGCGTCCCAGGAGGAGTCCACGCGCTGACGCTGGCGCCGCCGAAGACGATCGCGTTCTTCCCCCGTTCCTTCCAGCGTCGTGCGCAGACGGTGAGGGCAGGCGAGGCGCACTGGGTGGGCCCGGCGATCGGCGACCGGTCCTTCCAGGGCCGCTGGCTCAGGCCCGAGGGCGACAAGCCGGTGCTATACGTCTCGCTGGGCTCCCAGTTCAACCGGCGCCCGGACTTCTACCGGTCGTGTATCGAGGCGTTCCGGGGCCTGGGGTGGCATGTGGTGATGAGCGTGGGAGCCGAGGTGGCCGCCACCGGGCTGGGCCCGCTGGAAGACGGCTTCGAAGTGCACGCGCGTGTGCCGCAGTTGGATGTCCTGGCCGCCGCGTCGGTGTTCGTCACCCACGGCGGCATGGGCAGCCTGATGGAAGCCTTCTCACTCGGGGTGCCCGTCGTCGTGGTGCCGCAGATGGCCGAGCAGAGGGTCAATGCCGGCCAAGTCGAGGAACTGGGTGTCGGACGCCACCTACCCCGGGAACAAGCCACCGCCGAGACGCTGCGCGACGCAGTGCGCACGGTCATGGACGACCCGCAGATCACCGATGCAGTGGCCAGGCTGCGCCGCGACATCAGCACGGCCGGCGGCGCGCCAGCCGCGGCCGACATCATCGAGAAGACCCTGACGGACACCCCCATGACCACGCGCTGACCTGGTCACCGTCACATCTGCGCCGCCCCGCCTGGCAGCCCAGGAGCAATACCCCCTCCCCGTCATGGCCAACGGCGCACGGACCACCACCGTCTCGAACACCACTCTTCCCGGAGCAGAACACCATGGAATTCTTCACGACCCGTCGACACATCAGGATGAGCGACGCCGACATCTACGGCAACGTGCACAACCTGTCGATGATCCGGTACGCCGAGGACACCGCCGTCGAACTGGCACGAATGCTCCAGCATGAGCACGGCATCGAGAGCTACTGGGGTGTCGCGGACATCCAGGCCAGCTTCACCATGCCCCTGCCCTGGACGACAGCCGAAGTCGAGCTGTCTCTGCAAGCCGAAAAGGTCGGCCGGGCCAGCCTGACGCTCATCACCCAGATCACCTCCGAACATGGCACCCACGCCACGGTGAGAACACGCGTCATCCGTTTCGACTCCACCGGCAACCGCGCCGCGATCACGCCGGAAGAACGCGCCCACTACTCCCGCTACCTGGCAGACGGCAGCCAACCCGCAGGCAGGGTCCTGGCCCAGTCCCGAGCCTGAACACCCACACCCCCGCCGGATTCGTCGCGCTCGTCCTGCTGCCGCTGTCCGGGACCCACAGGAGCAGCGCGGCCCGGACGGCAGCTTCCTCCAGGGTGTGGTGGGAAAAGCGGTGTCCCACAGTGACGGAGGCAAGCAGTGCACGTGGGAAGACGGGGGGCGGGTCGCTTGATGGGGTGGTTTGAGGAATCTACGTCGCTTTCGGCACTCAGAGGGCGTTAAGTCCCATTGCAGATGGTCTGGTGTCGCTCGTTCGTGGGTGACGCGACGGTTCCGACGAGTCGCATGTCGTGTGCATGATGGAGTCGGGTCCGTGGAACGGATGCGGTACTCAACCGACTTGTCCGACGAGCAGTGGGAGTTGATCGAGCCGCTGGTCACCGCGTGGAAGCAGGAGCGGGTAGCGCGGTCGGCGACCGGGGATCCGGGCTCCTGCGACCTGCGCGAGGTCGTGAACGCGTTGCTGTATCAGAACCGGACGGGCTGTCAGTGGCGGCTGTTGCCGCACGATCTTCCGGCCTGGTCGGCAGTGTTCTACTACTTCACCCTGTGGCGCGAGGACGGCCTTGACCAGCGGATCCAGGAGATTCTGCGCTGCCAGGTGCGGGAGCGGGCCAGACGCTTAGAGGACCCGTCCCTGATCATCATCGACACCCAGTCCGTCCGCGTGGCGGCCGGGGTGCCGAAGAAGACCACGGGACTGGACGCGAACAAGAAGACGCCGGGCCGGAAGCGGGGACTCGCCGTCGACGTCCTCGGCCTGATCATCGGTGTGGTGGTCCTGCCCGCCAGCGCGCACGACAACGAGGCCGGTATCGCCCTGCTGGACCAGGCGGCCGAGCGATGCGGGATGCGCCTGGAGAAGGCCCTGGTCGACCAGGGCTTCAAGGACGCCGTGATCATCCACGGCGCACTCAACGACATCACCGTCGAGGTCATCCGGCGCAACCCCGGCGATCAGGGCAAGGGCTTCGTCCCGCAGCCGAAACGCTGGGTGGTCGAGCAGGTCAACGGCACCCTCACGCTGCACCGGCGCCTCGCCCGCGACTACGACCACCGGCCCGACAACGCCACCTCCCGCGTCTACTGGGCCTCGACCGCCGGCATGCTCCGCCGCCTCACCACCCCCGCACCCGCCTGGCGCAACGAGCTGGAGCTGGCCGCGTGAACGTCTCCGAACTCCTGCGGCTACTGCAGGCCGAACACGACGAGACCGCCGCCCGTGCCGACCAACTACGCGGAAAGATCGAGCAGTTCACTGCCGCCCTCACCGAGACCGAGGCCCGCCTGGCCGAACTCACCGCCACCCGCAAGGTGATCGACAGCCTCGCCCTACCCGACCAGGAATCGGCCCCGGCAGCGACCGCCACCGTCTACCAGCGCATCGTGACCGCGTTCAACGAGCACCCCGACAAAGTGTTCCGCGTCCGCGAACTGCACGAGCACCTCGGCCTGTCCACCGGCGAGCCCTCGATCAACGTAAACCGCTCCCGCCTGGGACGACTCGTCCGCCAAGGACTCCTCGAACAACCCGGACGCGGTCAATACCGGAAACGGACTTAACGCCCTCTGAGAACGACGAGCACTTGTAACGCCAGAAGCACACTCACGTTGGGCAGTCTCGCCCACGGCACTGACACTCGACCCCAAACGGTCCATGGCCGCCCGGGGCGGGGCCTGCCTCTCGTCCCCGGCCGCGGGCCAGGGACCGATCGGTGCTCTTCGACCCGTGGTTGTCGGCGCTACAGCGTCCAGCGGTAGACGTGTCCGTCCGGGGCGGTGTACCTCACGATCTGCTCGGTGGTCGTGGCCTCGATGGTGAACCACTCGCGGCGGGGCCGGTTGAGCTGCTGCCACAGCTGGTGTGCGGCTTCGACCGGCTGCCACAGATCGCGCGGTCCGATAGAGGTCACCATCGGCGGCCCCTCGGGCATGTCATCGATGCGGGTCGCTGAGCCGTCGGCGGGGTCGTACAGGGTGGTGACGTGTAGCCCGTCGGAGTTCTTCCCGTAGGTGCGGACGAGGTCTGGGGGCATGTGGAGCTGGGCGAAGAACGAGAACGTCCAGTCGTCGAGGATGCGGGCCGAGAGTTCGGCGTTCCCACAGGGACCGTCCGGGACGGCGGGCACGTGTGCGGATGTCTTCGTATCGCTCTTGAGCGGCATGAACGCGGCGGGCGTGTGCAGGATGTGGCCGACCGCAGCCCCGTCCGGCAGCTTCGTAAGCCGGGCGACCATCCCGCCGGCGAGCGTGCCCTTGATGGGGACGACCATGATGCCGCCGGAGCGCAGCCGTCGCAGCCACTCGGGCGGGATGCGGCGTACGGACGCGGTGGCGATGAGCCGGTCATACATGCCGTCTGTGGGGAAGTCCCGCGCGCCGTCGCCGTGGATGACGAGCGGGTCGAAGCCCACGGCGTTCAGCCGCAGGCGCGCCTTGTCCGTTAGGGATTCGGTGTGGTCCACGGTCGTGACGTGCTTGTCCCCGGCGAGGAAGCACAGCGCACCGGCGTTGTAGCCCGTGCCGGTACCGGCTTCGTAGACCTCGTCGCCCTCGTTCACGTCGAGGGCGTCGAGCATGTCCGCCATGAGGCTCGGCGCCGTCGAGGACGACGTAGGGACGCCGGTCAGCCCTGCGGGGACCGCGTCCTCGGCGTGGACGCCGTCCACTTCGGTGATGAGGGAGCCGTCCGTATAGACGGCGTCGAGCCACGTATCCGGGTCGCCGTCGGTGATGCGCCACGGGATGAACCGTTCGCCGTCGCGGCGGTAGAAGACTGGCACGAAGGGATGCCGGGGGACGTTGAGGAAGGCGCCCGCCAGGCGCGAGGACAGCACCACGTTTCCGCGGTCGATCCGTTGTGTGAGGGCGACACGGGCGGCGAGGAGGCGCTGTTCGTCGTCGAGGAGGTTCGTCACGGGCCGTTTCCTTCCAAGTAGTCACAGATCGCGGCCGTGATCGGCAGTCCGGTCGCCTGCTCGATGAACCCGTACTGTCCGCTCGGGTTCACCTCCAAGAATCGCCAGTCCCCCTCCGGGGTTACCACGAAATCGAAGGCACCGTACGGCAGTCCGAGCCGGTCGAGCATCCGCAGGACTCCGGCCGCAACCTCGGGTGGCGGCTCGCAGGTCTCGTATGAGTGGCTGACGTAGTCGCTGCGCCAGTCGATGCGGCCTGCGTCCGAATCGGCGTGGATCTTGGCCGCGAAGATCCGGCCGCCTACGGCGGTCAGCCGCACTTCGTATGCCTTGGGTACCCACTCCTGGAACAGGTGGGCGGTGGTGGCGATGTCCGGATGCGGCAGGTCGTTGGGGTTGACGATGCTCGCGTACACAGCGGCGGTCTGCCCATGCAAGGTGCCGCGCACGTGAAAGAACGGCTTGTACAGGAGCGGTTCGCCGATCGAGTCCGCAAAGTCCCGTGCTGCGTTGGGGTCGTTGGTGATCAGGGTTCGGGGCACGCTGAGCCCTGCTTCGGCGGCGATGCGCAGTTGCAGTGGCTTGTATTCGGCATCGGCCGCCTTCCCCGGCGGAGGGAGCCAGCGACACGACAGGGCCGACAGCAGACCGCCGAAGCCCCAGCGGGCTTCGGTCTCGGCGACCTTGCGGGCCTCGGGGGTCATCTGCTCGGGGAACTTCGGGCGGGTGGGGCGGCGGTAGTAGACGGAGCGGACCGACGCGAGGTCGAGGGTGCGGCGGTCGTTGTTCAGCGTGCCGTGCCAGCGGTTCCCGCTGAGGCTCGCGACGAGCGTGAGCCTCAGCGGGAACTCGGCCATGTCAGCCCGGAAGACGGGCACGGCACGCCGGTTCAGTTCCTCAACCACCAGATCACAGGTGGGATCGAAGCGACCCGCCAGGATGAGAACCTGTCCGGCGCCTGTCATCAGTCGTCGCTCGGTCCGGGGTCGTCCGGGGCGTCCATCTGGCCGCTCGGCTGCGTCGGACCGTAGGTCTTCGGCGGATTCTTGGTCATGTAGACGCCCGGCGGCAGACCTTCATACGTCCCGGTCTGCGTGTCCTCGTCGTACTCGACATCGCTCGGCAGGATGCCACCCGTGGCCGAAACCGGCACGAGGAAACGGAACGCGAACGGCGACGGACCATCACCCTCGGACAGCTCCGGCATGGCCGCGGGGCCCTCGGTGCTCAGCGGCAACCGCAGCTCCGGCACGTCGAGCGCCAGGCCGCTGGGGCGGCGCTCTTCTACTTGCATGGTGGGCATTGCTTCCCCTTTCTCGATGGACGAGAAGTGCTCGTACATCCCCGCCCGTACCGGGCGGGGAAACCTCGGGTGGTGGGAGTCATCGCGGGGGCCGCGGAGGGATGCGCCGGTACATGGCCTGACGGGACGGACCGCCTGCACCGCGCGCCGCTCGTGCGCGAGAACGTGGGGACGCACAAGCGCGCAGCCAGGCTTTGCTCCGGCGTGAGACGGCTTGCAGCCAGCGCCGGAGGCCGGGGGCTAACCAGATGATGAGGCAATCGACAAGCTCACGCATCACGTCGTGAGCCCCCGACCAGCCCTGGCATCTTCCGCCAGGCGTTCAGCATGCACTCGGCCGACCATGAGATCGCCGTTGTGCAGGCAGCGATCGATGTAGCGGTCGGCCTCCTCGGCAGCGGCCTGCACATCCAGGGGAGCCAGGCCGATGACGAGCGCAACTTCAGGGCGTGTGCGCAGCAGCCGCTTCCAGTGCTCGTGCGCGGGAAGCGAGAGGCCCTTGCTGATGCGTACGAGCCGAAGGTGCACAGCACCATGACGCACCGTCAGGCATGTGCCCAGATCGGCGAGCGGTTGTTCAGGGGTGCGAAGTCCAGAGGCGAAGGCCAGGGCTCTCATGCGCCGGTGGATGCCCGCGGGAGTAGCGTCACGCCAGGGCATAGGCGGATGAGCCAGGAGGACAAAGCCGATCTCTTGGCCGTGTGGGTCGGCACCGATCCATGTACGGATGGTCAGAGGGGTCTTGACCTCGGCCCTCGGCGCCTCGGGTACCCAGCGGCCGCTCGGGCGAGCAGGCGTCAGCACTCCGTCACCTTCATCGTGTCCGCAGTATCAATCTTGAAATCGGCCCACACGACCTTGTGGTCCACGTACCTGTCGACGCCCCAGTCATCGGCGCACGCAGCTACCAGCAGCAGACCACGGCCGGCGTCGCTCTCGGCGTCCGGGAAGCGCTGTTCGGGGAGGGCAGAGCTGCTGTCGAGCACCTCGACACGCAGGAGATGGTCGGCAGCTCTGAGCCGTACGAGGATGCCGTCGTTGCCGGACGTACCGTGAAGCAGGGCGTTGGTGGCGACCTCCGATACGCAGAGCCGGACATCGTCGATGCGGTCGGTGATTCCCCAGTCGTCCAGGGTTCGCTCGGCGAACTTCCGCGCCTCGCTCACGGACGACGTGTCATGGCCGAACGCTCTTTGCCGTGGCGGTTGTTCCCAGAGGCTGGGTGGGGATGGTGCCATGACGTTCTCCGTCCCGGATGCGGTGGCGCGTAGGGTGCCTAACCCGTTCGGTGGAGCTCCACGGAACCGCGCCCAGCGGCCGCGATCCAGAGCAGAATTGGCGCATGGATGAGGCATTCATGGCGCATCGCCGGGCATGACCAGGGCAGTTTCGGCTTCGGGAATCGCGAGGAACTACACGGGGAGATTCGCTCCATGGCTCTGAAACGGCACGGGTTGGTCCGCCGCCGCCGGGCGGTAGGCCTTACGCAGGAAGGCCTCGCCGAGACGCTGCGAGTTGAGCGGTCCACCGTCGCGCGCTGGGAGTCGGGGAAGGTAGCGCCCCAGCCGTGGATTCGGCCGCAGCTCGCGGCGGTTCTTCAGGTCACCCCCGACGAGTTGAGCGAACTCCTCGCAGTCTCGTCCACCGAGCAGCCCATTGCGGAGCGCACGGAGTACGCGATGCGCCATCCGTCCCGTGTGGATCTCTCGACCGTTGCTGAACTCCGAGACAGCATGAATTCCCTGGGCGAGCACTACGACCGCGTGCCCTCCGCGACGCTGCTGGCCCGCGCCGGTGAGCACGCGAGCAAGGTTGCCTTCCTCGCCGGCGAAGCTCCGCCCGGACGCGTTCAGCGCGAGATGCGAATCCTCCAAGCGGATGCGGCGAGCTTCATGGGGCAGCTCGTCTGGGATGCCTCACAGCGGAGGGACCACGTCACAGCCCGCTCGTACTACGCGCAAAGTGTCGACGTTGCTCGCCATCTGGGCGACCCGAACGCGGAAGGGCACGCCCTCTTACGGACCTGTTACGTAGCCCTGTACGGCGCCAGTGACTACCGGGAGGGTCTGGACTTGGCACTCCAGGCAGCCCGTACGGCTCGACACACCAGCCACGTCCTTACAGGGCTGGCCATGCTGCACGCAGCGGAGGCGTATGCCTATCTGGGTCAGGCGAGCGAGTGCGAACGTGCCCTGACGGGCGCCGAGCGGTACCTGGGCCAGGCCCACGGTGCGGACGTGGCCCACGATCTGTTCTCGCCCACGCACTTCGGCCGCCTGGCCGGCTCGTGCTACCTCTCGCTCGGCGACTACGCATAGCCGAGCAGCTTCTGGCTCAGACCGCCGTCGATCTGAACGACAGGCGCAAGTCCCGGGCGATCGTCCTCGGCGACCTCACGCTGGCTCGGCTTCGGGACGGGAATTTGGACGCCGCGCTCGCCGTGTTCAACGACGCTGTGAGCGAACTGCACGGCACACGCGGAGGTGGTGGGATGAACATCGTCTTCCGAGCCGCCCGAGAGATGCGCCCGTGGCGCAGCGAACCTGCCGTGCAGGACGCGCAGGACCGGCTGATGGCGTTGATGGAAGCGACGTGACCACGGCATGAAGGAGCCCGACGTGCGCACATATGTGGACGAAGCCAAGCAGCGAGTACGCGAGCGCGTCTGGGATCTGCTCGACGCAGAGGGGGCCGTCATGGACTCGACGGCCCACGGCCGCATCCCGAATTTCAATGGCTCAGATGCCGCTGCGGACCGGCTCGCCGACCTGAAGCCCTGGCGCGACGCACGCGTCATCAAGGCTGTGCCGGACAAGGCGCAGCTGCCGGTACGCGCTCGCGCGCTCGTCGAGGGGAAGACGGTGTTCATGGCGGTGCCGAAGCTCGCCGATCCGCGGCCCTTCTACCTGCTCGATCCCGCGGTGCTCCCCGTCCCGCCGCAGGAGGCGGCCTCCAGCAAGATCGCGGCAACTGTGGCTCCGCGGGTTGATGTGGCCGACCTCCAGCCGGTCGACATGGTGGTCGTCGGCAGTGTCGCCGTGAACCGGGACGGCGTCCGCATCGGCAAGGGGGCCGGGTATTCGGACCTTGAGTTCGCGTTCCTGATGGAGGCCGGACTGATCAGCGACCGGACGGTGGTCGTGTCCACGGTCCACTCGTTCCAGGTGCTGGACGAGGATCTTCCGGCGACCGATCACGACTTCTGCGTGGATCTGATCGTCACTCCCGACGAGGTCATCTCCTGTGAGTCCCCTCACCGGCCGACTGGGCTGGTGTGGGAGCACCTGGACGCGGCGAAGATCGCTTCCATTCCGGTTCTGGCAGCCCGCGCGCCAGCGCACGGGCGCCAGGACTCCTGCCCGTGATCTTCATGCCTACGGGAGTTCTTCTCCTTGAAACGCTTGGATGTCCAGCTCCACCTTGAGCGTCGTACCGATCGCTGTAATGCCCGCTGCAACAACCTGGTTGTAGTTCATCGCGAAGTCCTCGCGGTGGAGTTCGGCGGTGGCGCGGAAGGCGGCGCGGGTGCCGCCCCACGGGTCGGCGCCGGTGCCGAGGTAGGCCAGGTCCAGGTCGGCCGGCCGTACGACTCCGTGCATCGCCAGTTCGCCGTGGACCGTCCAGCGGTCCGGGCCGGCCTGGGCCAGGCCGGTGGAGCGGAAGGTGATCTCCGGGTGCCGCTCGACGTCGAGGAAGTCGGCGGACCGCAGGTGCGTGTCGCGCATCCCGTTGCCGGTGTCGACGGAGGCCGCCCGGATCACCGCTTCCACGCGGGACTTGGTGACGTCGTCGGGGGCGATCTCGATGGATCCGCCGAACTCCGTGAACCGGCCGTGCACGCTGGAGATGCCCAGGTGCTGGGCGACGGCGGCGACGGAGGAGTGCACCGGGTCGATGGTCCAGGGGCCGGGCGGCGGTAGTTCGGTGCCGCCCTGCCGGGCCAGGGTCACCGTGCCGACCTCGGCCCGCCCGCTCGCGGTGACGATCGCGCTGGAGGCGGCGGGCGCGTATCCGACGGCGGTCACGATCACCGTGTACGCCCCCGGCGCCAGCCCGGTGGCGTCCCGTACGGCACCCTCGGCGTCCGCCTCGGCCCGCAGCACCTGCGTACCGGTCATGTCGGTCACCGTGACGACCGCGTGCGACACGGCCCATCCGTCCCGGGTGCGGATCCTCGCGGTCAGTCCCATCCCGTTTTCTCCCCAAGGAATTACAGAGGCTTACAAATTGGTCGTATGAAACCGGCCCGTGGTGCGCGCATGGCGGTGCGCGCACCACGGGCCGGGGCCGAACTACTCGCCGGAGTGGGCGAGTTCGATGTCGTGGCCGTCGACTCCGGTGCCGGAGACGGTCAGGGCGGTGGCCGCCGGCGGGTAGCCCGTCGCGATGACGGTGTACTCGCCGTTGTCCAGGTCGGCGAAGGCGTACGCCCCGTCCGTCCCGGTGGTGGCGGTGCCGACCACGTTGCCCGCCGCGTCCACGAGGGTCACCCGGGCGTCGGCCAGCGGACCGTGCGGGGCTCGTACGACACCCTGCAGCTGGGCGCCGGCGTCCAGGTCCAGCTCGATCCGGGTGACGCCGGTGGCGCCGATCTCGACCGGCAGGGCGCGCGGACGGAACCCGGCCGCGTTCACCGCGACGGTCACCACGCCCGGCACCAGCTCGGTGAAGGCGAACTCGCCCTGCTCACCGCTGGCCGCGGTGGCCAGCAGGTCCCCGCGCACATCGGTGACGATCACCATCGCGTCCTTGACCGGCAGCGCGCTCCCGGCCGCCCGGACCACGCCGCTCAGCCCGCTGGTGCCGCTGAGCAGGATGTCGTACGACAGCGGCTCCTCGCCCACTACGATCGTGGAGGCCTGCGGCTGGTAGCCGTCGGCGGAGGCGATGAGCACGTACGAGCCCGTGCCCGGTGCGCTCAGCCCGTAGGAGCCGTCGGCCTGGGCGACCGCGCGGCCCAGCTGGCGGCCGCCGAGGGAGATCAGCGTGACTGCGGCCTGCGGGACCGGGGTGCTCTCGGCGCCGCGCACGAAGCCGTGGACCGGGGTGCCGCCGGAGGCCGGCTCGTCGGGGGCGGGCAGGGTGGCGACAGCGGTGAACTGATCGGTGGGGGTGGCCTCCGTACCGTCCTGCGGGTCCACGACCGGGACGGCCCAGCTGGGCACCTTCTCCTCGGCGGGGGCGGTCTGCGCGACAGTGACGGCCGGGGTCTCGGCCTTGTCGGCCTCGGCGGCCTGGGCCAGGGCGCCGGTCGTGCGCAGCGGGACCTCCTTGATGAACAGGGTGACCAGGAAGGCGAGGAAGGCGATCGGCGCGACGTACAGGAAGATGTCGGCGATGCCGTGCCCGTAGGCGCCCTCCAGCCAGGTGCGGATGTGCGCGGGCAGCAGGTCCATGTCCGGCAGCTGACCGGAGCCGCTGGCCTTGGCGGCCGCCAGCTGCTCCTTGGGGCTCAGCTGGCCGATCGTGTCCTTGGCGTAGTGGGTGATCCGGGTCGACATCACGGAGCCGAGCGCCGAGACGCCCACCGCGCCGCCGAGGGAGCGGAAGAAGGTGACGACCGAGCTGGCGGCGCCGAGTTCGTGCGGGGCGACCTGGTTCTGGGTGGACAGGACCAGGTTCTGCATCATCATGCCGATGCCGAGGCCCATGACCGCCATGAAGATCGCGATCTTCCAGTAGTCGGTGTCGTACCGCATGGTGCCGAGCAGACCCAGACCGGCCGTCAGCAGCACACCGCCGGTGACCAGCCAGGCCTTCCACTTGCCGGTCTTGGTGATGACCTGGCCGGAGACGGTGGAGGAGACGAACAGGCCGGCGATCATCGGGATCGTCATGACACCGGACATCGTCGGGGACTTGTCGCGCGCCAGCTGGAAGTACTGGCTGAAGAACACCGTGCCGGCGAACATCGCGATGCCGACGAAGAGGGAGGCGACCGAGGCCAGCGCGATGGTGCGGTTCTTGAAGAGGCGCAGCGGGATGATCGGCTCGGCGGCCTTCGTCTCGACGAAGAGGAAGATCAGCGCGAGCAGGAGCGCGCCGCCGACCATCGTGTAGGTCTGCCAGGACAGCCAGTCGTACTTGTCGTCGGCGAAGGTGACCCAGACCAGCAGCAGGCTGACGGCGGCGGTGATGAAGAAGGCGCCGGCCCAGTCGACCTTGACCTTGCGCTTGGTCTCCGGCAGGTGCAGCGTCTTCTGCAGCACGAGCAGGGCGATCAGCGCGAAGGGAATGCCGACGAACAGGCAGTAGCGCCAGCCGAGCCAGTCGGCGTCGGTGATGACACCGCCGACCAGCGGGCCGCCGACGGTGGCGACGGCGAAGGTCGCGCCGAGGTAGCCGGAGTACCGGCCGCGCTCACGCGGGGAGATCATTGCGGCCATGATGATCTGGGCCAGCGCGGTCAGACCGCCGGCGCCGAGGCCCTGGATGACCCGGGCGCCGATCAGCATGCCCGGGTTCTGCGCCAGACCGGCGACGACCGAGCCCGCGATGTAGATGACCAGGGCTATCTGGACGAGCGCCTTCTTGCTGACCAGGTCGGCGAGCTTGCCCCAGAGCGGGGTCGAGGCGGTCATCGCCAGCAGCGCGGCCGTGACGACCCAGGTGTAGGCGCTCTGTCCGCCGCCGAGGTCCTGGATGATCTCGGGCAGGGCGTTGGAGACGATGGTGGACGACAGGATGGCGGCGAACATGCCGAGCAGCAGCCCGGAGAGCGCCTCCATGATCTGCCGGTGGGACATCGGGGCGTGCCCGGAGGCGCCTTGGGAGCCTCCCCCATGCTTGGCGTGAGCCCGCACACCGGCTGGTGTGGTCGTTGCCATGGGCTTCCTTTGCTTACGTGCTTGCGGGTGTACGGGTGGTCTCTTCGAGTACGGGCGCGGGCGGCCGTGGCGGGGCGGACCGGCAGTCGCCGAAGCTGGCGCGCAGGCGCGTCATCAGCCGGATGAGCTGGCCGACCTCCTCGTCGGTCCAGTCGCTCAGCCGGTCGGCGAGCAGATGGGTGGTCCGCCGGGACAGCTCGTCGAGCTGCTCCAGGCCCGTGGGCGTCAGGCGCAGGATGCGCGAGCGCTTGTCCGCGGGGTCCGGTGACCGCTCGATCCAGCCGCGCGCGGCGACGTGCGCGACATGCCGGCTGGTGACCGACATGTCCACGGCGAGCAGCTCGGCGAGCTTGCTCATGCGCATGTCGCCGTGGCGACCGAGCAGGGTCAGCACGGCGGCCGAGCCTGCCGGGCAATCGGGCGGCAGGATCCGCCCCATGTCCCGTTTCACGGCTCCGACGGCACTGAGCTGACGCGCCAGCTCCTCGTACTGCGCCTGCTCGGCCATCACACCTCCCGTATTCGTTGCTTGGGGCAACCATAGATCTGTTGGTTGCTGCAGGCAAACAATTTGGGGCGGGTTGGCGCAAAAACTTGGCAAAGGCAAGTATTGCAACCGTAAATACGCAGGTGGCGGCGGGTGGCCTGCCCCCCTCTGTACCGGTGGCCCCGCACTTGGGCCGGTCACCTGGATTCGCTAGTGTCTCGGGCCATGGCTAACACCCAGGGCCCCCAGGGCAACTACGACCCCGCCGGCAGCACCCAGATGTTCCGCGCGTTCGTCGACGAGGCTCCCCAGGGAGGTCGACAGCAGGCGGCCGCCTCCTCCGGCCCGCGCATCGGCCTGATCATCGGCGTCGTCGTCGCCGTGGCGGTCGTCGCCGCGGTGGCCTGGCTGGCGATCAAGTAAGGGCGCGCCCCCCGGCGGGGGTCATTCGCTCCACTGGACGGACATGTCCCGCGTCTCGATGTGCATGCCCAGCGGGACGCGCCAGGCGTCGACGCACACCGTCCAGGTGTGGTCCGTGCGCGCCTTCGGTCCGATCGGCACCGGGAGGTCCACGGTCGACTCGACCGTCCCCCAGTCGATGCCGAGCGCGCCGATGATGTGCGTCCCGAACGTCACCGTGCCCGAACGCACCGCCGTACCGCCGGAGTTGTGAAAGCCGACGGTCACCTTCTCGCACCACCGCTCGTCCGTGTCCTTTTGCGAGGGGTCGCCCCAGCTGAGGTCGGCGGGTGCGGGAGGCCTGGTGCGGCTGGGAGTTGGGGTGGGGGGCGGCGGCTGCCCCGGGGCGGTCGTGCCCTCGCCGGTGCTGCTCGGTGAGGTGTCCGCGGGATCGGGTGTGGTGCTCCCGTCGGTCGACGGGGTGCTTGGCGGAGTCGCATCCGAGGGCGGACCCGAAGGCGCCGTGCTCGACGGTGAGTTGGAGACCGCGGCCGCGGTCGGCTCGTCCAGCGGGACCATCCGTACCGCTCCCGTCGGTGCCCCTGGCGAACCTGCCGGGCTCGGTACGCCGCCCACCGCCACGTATCCGTCCCGGCCCCCGCCCCCGCACGCGGCCAGGGCCACGCCCAGACACACGACGGCCGCCGACGCTGCCGTGACGGCGCCTCGGCGGCCCTGTGTCCATGTCGTCGTGCGAAGCGTCCGGGGACGAATCATCCGGGTACGAAGCATCCGGCCATGGTGGCTGACGCTTCGTCAGATAGGAAGCCTCAGTCCGAGATGAGCCCCTCGCGCAGCTGGGCCAGGGTGCGGGTCAGCAGGCGGGAGACGTGCATCTGGGAGATGCCGACCTCCTCGCCGATCTGGGACTGGGTCATGTTGGCGAAGAAGCGCAGCATGATGATCCGGCGCTCCCGGGGCGGCAGCTTGGCCAGCAGGGGCTTGAGGGACTCGCGGTACTCCACGCCCTCCAGCGCGGTGTCCTCGTAGCCGAGCCGGTCCGCCAGGGAGCCCTCGCCGCCGTCGTCCTCGGGGGCCGGGGAGTCGAGCGAGGAGGCGGTGTAGGCGTTGCCGACCGCGAGGCCGTCGACCACGTCCTCCTCGGAGACGCCGAGGACCGCGGCCAGTTCGGTCACCGTCGGGGAGCGGTCCAGCTTCTGGGACAGCTCGTCGCTGGCCTTGGTGAGGGCCAGGCGCAGCTCCTGGAGCCGGCGCGGGACCCGCACCGACCACGAGGTGTCGCGGAAGAAGCGCTTGATCTCGCCCACGACCGTCGGCATCGCGAACGTCGGGAACTCCACGCCCCGTTCGCAGTCGAAGCGGTCGATCGCCTTGATCAGGCCGATGGTGCCGACCTGGACGATGTCCTCCATCGGCTCGTTGCGCGAGCGGAAGCGGGCCGCCGCGTAGCGCACGAGCGGGAGGTTCAGCTCGATCAGGGTGTCCCGGACGTAGGCGCGCTCGGGGCTGTTCTCGTCGAGTGCGGCGAGCCGCAGGAACAGGGAGCGGGACAGGGTGCGGGTGTCGATGTCCGCCGTGGCCGGGACGGCCGGTGCGGCATCGGGGGCCTGGACGGGCGGGGCCGGCACGGTCTCGAGTGACGTGACGTCGTCGAGCACGTCGATGGCGTCGAGCTGCTTGGGCGCTGCCTCGCTCGTGGGCGTGAGCACCTTCGAGCTGCCCTGGTCTGCGGACATGCCACCCCCTTTGGGTCGCGGGACGGTCGCGGCGGCGATGCCTTTCGAGCAACGCAGCCTTCACCTGAATACCGGAGCAGGAGGTCCGGCAAACGCGCTTCCCGCAGAATGTCACATGTCGGCAACACGCTGTAGTGACATGTCGACATGCGAGATGCGAATCGGCCCTGGAAAGAAGGGGTCTGACGGTTTTTCGGCGCACAACTGTCGGGAACCGCCCTGGTGAGCGATTCGCTCTCACCGGTTACCGATCGATCCTGCTTGCGAACCGCTGCGAGCTGGTGTGTTCCGAGCTGTGCCCCCGTGCGCCTGTTATGCCTCGATCCGATTCGCGGAACGCAGCCGCTGGAAGCTACGTGCGAGTAGTCGGGAGACGTGCATCTGGGACACACCGAGTTCCGCGCTGATCTGAGACTGAGTGAGATTGCTGTAGTAGCGCAGAAGAAGGATTCTCTGTTCGCGTTCGGGGAGTTGGACGAGGAGATGGCGGACCAGGTCGCGGTGTTCCACGCCGTCCAGGGCGGGGTCCTCGTAGCCGATGCGGTCCAGCAGGCCCGGCAGCCCGTCGCCCTCCTGTGCGGCCTCCAGGGAGGTCGCGTGGTACGACCGCCCGGCCTCGATGCAGGAGAGCACCTCGTCCTCGCTGATCCGCAGGCGCTCGGCGATCTCGGCGGTCGACGGCTGGCGCCCGAAGGCCGTCGTGAGGTCCTCGGTGGCGCTGTTGACCTGCACCCACAGCTCGTGCAGCCGGCGCGGTACGTGGACCGTGCGGACGTTGTCCCGGAAGTACCGCTTGATCTCGCCCACGACGGTCGGCATCGCGAAGGTCGGGAACTGCACGCCCCGGTCGGGGTCGAAGCGGTCGATGGCGTTGATCAGGCCGATGGTGCCGACCTGGATGACGTCCTCCATCGGCTCGTTGCGCGAGCGGAAGCGGGCCGCCGCGTAGCGCACGAGCGGGAGGTTGGCCTCGATGAGCGCTCCCCGTACGCGGTTGTGCTCCGGGGTGCCCGGCCTGAGGTCCTTCAGCTCGCCGAAGAGCACCTGGGTCAGGGCGCGGGTGTCGGCGCCGCGGCGCTTCTCGGGGGCGGGAGGGGCTGTGGCGGGGCCGGGAGGAACGGAGGCGGGGGCTGGGGCGGGCGCCTCGTCCTGGGGCGGCGCAGTACTGGCCGACACGGTCAACGCCACCTCTTCATCGGTCAATCATCCGTCAAAAGCGGTCATAGCATCACAAGACATGTGCACTGTGTGCAAGCACCGGATAGCACCGTGTTGTGGTCAGACGGCGCCAAGTTGGGTCTCAAGACGCACGAAAGCCCCCCGCCGTTCCCGGCGGAGGGCTCCCGGAGCGAGGGACTCAGAACTCGTAGTCGGCGATCACCCACGTGGCGAACTCCCGCCACAGTGCGACACCCGCCTGATGGGCCGGATGCTCCAGGTAGCGCTTGAGGGCGTCCGTGTCCTCGACCGCCGAGTTGATCGCGAAGTCGTAGGCGATCGGCCGGTCGCTGATGTTCCAGGCGCACTCCCAGAAGCGCAGCTCCTCGATCTGGCCGCCGAGCGCCCGGAAGGCGGCGACGCCCTCGACGACCCGCGGATCGTCGCGCTCGACGCCCTCGTTGAGCTTGAAGAGGACCAGGTGGCGGATCATGGGGCGTACCTCAGCTCTCTCGGCTTTCCGCTCAGCTCTTTGCTCCGTTGGCGAGCCAGGTCATGAAGTCACCTATGGCCTTGGCCGCGTCCGATATGCCCTCGAAGGCTATCTGGACGTAGTCGGCCGCCCTGGCCGGATCCGTGATGATCACGTACAGCGCGAAGACCACGAGCACGTACACGGCGATCTTCTTGGCGTTCACCGTCACCGCGGCCTCCCCTGTGCCTGTGTGCCCCGTGGGACCCCTGTTGCCGGCGGCGAGTGTAACCTTCACGCCCCCTGTGGGGACCAACGGCCCGCCCGCCGAGGTTCTTTGCCGGGCCCTGCCCGGTCATGCACGAAGGGCCCCGTCTCGCGACGGGGCCCTTCTACAGCGGTAGCGGAGGGATTTGAACCCTCGGTGACTTGCGCCACACTCGCTTTCGAGGCGAGCTCCTTCGGCCGCTCGGACACGCTACCGAGGGAGACCTTACAGCAAGGTGGGGCATGGTTTGAAATCGGTATTCAGCGGCCTCGGAAAAACTCCGTGAGTATCCGGGCGCAGTCCTCGGCCAGGACGCCCTCGATCACCTCGGGCCGGTGATTGAGCCGCCGGTCGCGTACGACGTCCCAGAGGGAGCCGGCCGCCCCCGCCTTGTCGTCGCGGGCGCCGTAGACCACCCGGTCCACGCGGGACTGCACGAGCGCGCCCGCGCACATCGTGCAGGGCTCCAGGGTGACCACCAGCGTGCAGCCGGTCAGCCGCCACTCGCCGAGCCTGGCCGCGGCCTGCCGGATCGCAAGGATCTCGGCGTGGGCCGTGGGGTCGCCGGTGGCCTCGCGCTCGTTGTGCCCGGCCCCGAGCACCGTCGCACCGTCCGGGGACAGCACGACGGCGCCGACGGGGACGTCCCCGCCCCGGACGGCCAGCTCGGCCTCGTCCAGGGCGAGCCGCATCGCGGCCCGCCAGCGGTCGCGTACCGGGTCCGGCGCGCCTTCCGTGTGCGAAGCGGTCAGCGGACGGTCTCCAGCACCTCCGAGGCGCCCAGGGCCTCGGCGATCTCGGCCAGCGCCTCGTTCGGGTCCAGGCCGCGCAGTTCCTTCTCGCTGACGCCCAGGTCGTCGAGGATGCTGCCGTCGCCCACCGGGCCGTGCGGCACCGCGCCGGCGGCGGCGGTCTCCTCGTCGTCGTCCTCGTCCTCGGACTCGCCGTCCTCGGTGCCGTCGAGGTCCAGGGAGTCCACGTCGGTGCCGTCGTCGGCACCGGGATCCCGGCCGAGCAGCTCGTCGGTGAGCAGCAGCTCACCGTAGGCGCTGCGGGCGGCGGCGGCCGCGTCGGAGACGAAGATGCGAGGGTCCTCCTCGCCGTCCACGCGGACGAGACCGAACCAGGAGTCCTCCTGTTCGATCAGGACGAACACCGTGTCCTCGTCGGGAGAGGCTTCCCGGGCCAGGTCGGCCAGATCCGACAGGGTCTCCACATCGTCCAGCTCTGTGTCGCTCGCTTCCCACCCGTCTTCGGTGCGCGCGAGCAGTGCGGCGAAGTACACCGTGACTCTCCCACTGGTCATAGGCGTGCCGGTTGGGGGTCCCCCCGGCGGAGGTTCTGGGCGGGGAGAGCTGTGCTCCGAGCCCCACCCACTCGGAATCGTGGCAGAAACAAGGCGTTCAGGGGACGTCTTCGGCTCCCTGTGTCTGGCTGTTTTGATCGTGTGTCCGCATCCCGGGGGAAAAGGACTCACCAGCGCACTCGTTGCCGCCACCTGCGGATCGTACGCGGCTTTTCCAAACGCCCACGCACGGCCCACCGCCCAAACGCCGGAGCCGGCACGGATCTTCCTCACCCGGATCTCACCTTGACGTCGCCCGTTCACCGGGCTTCGCCTACCAGCGGAAGGTCCGCATGCGCATGGCGTGGCGCAGTCGGGCGGCCTTGGCGCGTCGGGGCTGAACGCGTTCACGCAGCGCGCGGGCCTCGGCGAGTTCGCGCAGGAACTGGGCGCGGCGGCGCCGGCGCTCGGCGTCGGTCTCGGGCTGTTCCGGCCCTACGGCGTTCTCGGCGGCGTCGGTCTTACGGTCAGGCAGGTCAGGCACAGTCACACCACCCCCGGTCCGTCCCTCCCACTTTCCCTCGGACGGGCGGTTTGATGCCAGAGCGAGGCGCCACCGAGCGCGGCTACTGTTAGGGGCATGCGTCTCCACGTCGTCGACCACCCCCTGGTCGCCCACAAGCTCACCACGCTGCGCGACCAGCGCACCGACTCCGCGACCTTCCGGCGGCTCGCCGACGAACTGGTCACCCTGCTCGCCTACGAGGCCACGCGGGACGTGCGCACCGAGCAGGTCGACGTCCGGACGCCGGTCGCGCAGACCACCGGCGTCAAGCTCGCTCGCCCGCGTCCGCTGGTCGTGCCGATCCTGCGCGCCGGTCTCGGCATGCTGGACGGCATGGTCCGGCTGCTGCCGACCGCCGAGGTGGGCTTCCTGGGCATGATCCGCAACGAGGAGACGCTGCAGGCCTCCACGTACGCCTCGCGCATGCCTGAGGACCTCTCGGGCCGCCAGGTGTACGTGCTGGACCCGATGCTGGCCACCGGCGGCACGCTGGTCGCGGCCATCCAGGAGCTGATCAAGCGCGGTGCGGACGATGTGACCGCGGTGGTCCTGCTCGCCGCGCCCGAGGGCGTCGAGGTCATGGAGCGCGAGCTGGCGGGGACGCCGGTGACGGTCGTCACGGCGGCCGTCGACGATCACCTCAACGAGCACGGGTACATCGTGCCCGGGCTCGGGGACGCGGGGGACCGGCTGTACGGCGCGGCCGAGTAGGCGCTCGCCGCGGGGCGCCGCAGGGGAGGTCGGCCCTCAGCAGCCCTTCTTCGTCGAAGCCGCCGGCTCGGGGTTGGTCAGCACGGCCAGGGCCTGGTCGGCGGCCGTTCGCTGGGTGAGGGTCTTGAAGCCGTCACCGATGATCAGGTCGAGGTCGGTGCCCTTGCGGGCCGCGTCGGTGCGGTGTTCGGCGGCGGGCAGTTGGGTGGCGAGCACCGGCAGCGAGGTGTTCAGCGCGGCGGCGGGGCCGAGGAGTATCCCGGCGCCCTTGACCTTCTTGTCGAACTCCTTGGACGCGTTGCCCACGTCGCCGATCTTGAAGCCGCGCTTCTTCAGCTCGTCCGCGGTGCTCTTGGCGAGCCCGGTGCGCGCGGTGGCGTTGTAGACGTTCACGGTGATCTCGCCGGGCTGGGGCAGCGCCTTCACCTGGGCGGTGGTGGTCGCCTTCGTGCGGCAGTGCGCCTTGGTGCCGGACGCCGAGGTCTTCTTGTCGCCGCCGGTGAAGACGTCGATGAGCTGCAGCGTGCCCCAGCCGATCAGGCCGAGCACGGCGACGGACGCCACTACGGCGAACACGAGCCTGCCGCGTCGCCGGGGAGGGCGCATCCGAGGGTATTTGTCCCCCGTGATCCGGTACTGGCCGCCCATGCCGGGGGGAGTCAGCATGCTCATGGGCGCAGCGTAGTGCGCCTGGGCGGCGATGCCTATTAGATGATCAGTAGACGCCGCTCAGCGGAACCCGAAAGGGTCAACGCCGTGTCGTGCCGCGGTCAGTCGAGTTCGAGCACGCGCGCGTGCAGCACCTGGCGCTGCTGGAGGGCTGCGCGGACCGCGCGGTGGAGGCCGTCCTCCAGGTACAGGTCGCCCTGCCACTTCACGACGTGCGCGAAGAGGTCGCCGTAGAACGTCGAGTCCTCGGCCAGCAGGGTCTCCAGGTCGAGCTGCCCCTTGGTCGTCACGAGCTGATCGAGGCGGACCGGGCGCGGCGCGACGTCCGCCCACTGCCGGGTGCTTTCCCGGCCGTGGTCGGGGTACGGCCGGCCGTTTCCGATGCGCTTGAAGATCACACGGAAAGCCTACCGGTCAAGACGTTCCGGGCGCAGCCAAGGCGACGGAGTGCGGCGCTGGAAAAGCCGTGTCGAAACGGATCATAGCGGGGTCTATCGGGAACAGGGGCCGGAGATGAGCGACAGCGAAACGCTCCCCGCCCGTGCGCCTGATTCGCTCGAAAGGGGTGGGCTGAACGGACGTTGTGCACAGGCTGTGGATCGCGAGTCGGCGTACCGGCGGAGGCGGTGGCCGCCCCCGCCGGGGGCTCAGTGGCCGTCGTCCTTCGCCGCCGGCTGCTGTGGTTGCGGGCTCTTCCGCTCCGGCTGGGGCGGTGCGCTGCGTCTGGCCTCCGCGCGCAGCAGGGCGCGCAGGACCGCGTACGGGTCTGTGGGCATGGTCGGTTCCTTGCGTCGAGCTGACTGTCCTGGGGGCAGGGCACGGTCAGCAGCGCAGGACCACCGTCCGGAGCAGCGGTACGGCGTACGGCGGCCGGGGTGCGGCGGGGCACGGGCGCAGGGCCGGACGGACGGGCGCCGGCGGGTCGGGCAGGGGTGCGGTGCGCTCGGGCGCGTCGGTCTGGTGGAGGGCGCGCGCGGGCGGCCGTAGCAGCGTGTCGAGGACGTCGTGCTCGGCGGTCTCGGCGGACAGGGCCGGGGTGGGCGCCGCCTGGGCCTGCAGATGGGCGCCGGGCACCCACAGGGCGAGGAGCAGCACGAGCACCCGCAGCCAGGTACGGCTCCGGGTGGGGCTCGGGGTCCTGCTCACGGCGGTTCTGTGCCCGCCCAACAGCCGTACCGCATCGCGCGGCCCGCGAGATTCGCCCGCTCGGCGTACCGAGGGGGTCGCACCGTGCCGTACCACGGGGATCACACCGTGTGCGGAACCTGCTGGGCGCGGCCGCGGACGCGGAACGCGGTGACGATCTCCACGACGCCGACGACCACCAGCCACCAGCCGCCGACCAGGGTCAGCACGGCGACCGACCTGAACGGCGAGTCGATCAGCACGATCCCGGCGATGAAGGTGACGATCCCGAGGAAGATCTGCCAGCCCCGGGCGGGCATGCGGTTGTCGGAGGCGGCGGCCACGGTCTGGGTGATCCCGCGGATCACCCAGCTGATGCCGATCCACAGGGCGAGCAGCAGGATCGACTGCATCGGCCCGCGGAAGCAGAACAGGCCCAGCACGATCGACAGGGCGCCGCTGATGAAGGCGAGCACGCGCAGCGAGGTCGTCCGGTGGGTGCCGAAGGCGGAGACCAGCTGGAAGATGCCGCTGACGAGGAGGTAGACGCCGAACAGGACACCCACGACGACCAGGGAGGGGCCCGGCCAGATCAGTACGAGGATGCCCAGGACCAGCGAGGCGATGCCGGTGAGCAGGACGACCTGCCAGGCGGCCCGGGACAGGGCGTGCAGGGGGCCCTCGAAGGGCGGCTCGGGCTCGTGGTGCGTCTGCGGGGCCCCACCCGCGTGGATGTTGCGGTCGTCGTACTCGCGACCCCAGGAGGGGTCACCGCCGGGTGCCTCGGTCATGCTCCATGCTTGGACCGCCCGGGCTCGTCCGGCCACCTGGGTGGGCCAGGTGGCTGAGCCCTACTTCCCTGCGCTCTTCGCGGCCTTGGCCGCCGCCTTCATCTCCTGCTTGTGGGCGCGCACCTTGGCCAGTGACTCGGGCCCGGTGATGTCGGCGACGGACCGGAAGGACTTCGCCTCGCCGTAGGCCCCGGCGGCCTCCCGCCACCCCGTGGGTGCGACGCCCAGCTGCTTGCCGAGCAGTGCGAGGAAGATCTGCGCCTTCTGCTTGCCGAACCCGGGCAGGTCCTGGAGCCGCTTCAGCAGCTCCTTCCCGTCCGCGACGCCCTTCCAGACCAGCTCGGCGTCTCCGTCGTAGTGGTCGACGAGGTACTGGCACAGCTGCTGGATCCGCTTGGCCATCGAGCCCGGGTAGCGGTGCACGGCGGGCTTCTCGGAGAGCAGCGCGGCGAACGCCTCCGGATCCATGACGGCGATCTCGTGCGCGTCCAGGTCCTCGGCGCCCATCCGCCCGGCGATGGTCGCCGGCCCCTTGAACGCCCACTCCATCGGAACCTGCTGGTCGAGCAGCATGCCGGTCAGCGCGGCGAGCGGACTGCGCCCGAGCAGCGCGTCGGCCTCGGGGTCCTGGGCGAGGTGCAGAGTGACGTCCATGGGTCGATGATCGCGCCTGCGGCGTCAGGACGCGCGCCAGTACCCGAGGGCGTGCACCCGGGTCTTCTGCAGGCCCAGTTCCTTGCGTACGTAAGCGGCCAGCGTGCGGGTGGTGGCCGTGTCGCAGGCGATCCAGACGTACGGGTCGGGGGTGCCGTCGAGTACGACGGGCAGCTCGGCGCGGACCCGTTCGGCGAGGTGGGCGCCCGCGTCGCGGCGGGGCACCTCGCGGATCTCGTGGCGGGCCGGGTCGGCGTGGCAGGGGAGGCCGTCCAGGGTGCCCTCGAACCAGATCGTCGCCGGGGCGGAAGCCAGGGCGCCGAGCAGGGAGTTGATCGCGGGCAGCGAGGCCGGGTCGCCGATGGCGACGACGTGCGAGGGGGCGGGATCCGGATGCTGGAACCCGGTGCCCTGGACGGTCGCCTCGATGGTGTCCCCGGGCCGCGCGGCCCGCGCCCAGTCGGCGGCGCACCCGTCATGAAGGGCGAACTCCAGGCCGAAGGTGCCGGTCGCGGGGTCCGGGTCGACCAGGGTGTAGGCCCGCTGGTGCGGGCGGCCGGCGTCGGAGAACCACAGGCGTATCCACATCGTGGGGTGGACGCCGGTCGCGGCGAGCAGCCCGCCGTCGGTCAGCCGCAGCCGCCGGTAGTGCGGGGTGACGTCCTCGGTCTCGGTGACCGTGCACACGAAGTCCTTGGCGCGCAGCAGTCGTAGGACCGCTCCCTCCCAGCCCCGCCCCTGCCCCATCGCGTCTCCACCCCTCGCGTACGATTCCCGCACCAGATACAGATACTTAGGCAAGGCTAACCTAAAACAAAGGGGTGTCCCAGGGTGACCACCGAGACCTACCGCGACGCCTGGGGCATCCCCCACCTACGCGCTGCCGACGTCCGTGCCCTCTCCCACGCCCAGGGCCGTGTCACCGCCCTGGACCGCGCCTGGCAACTGGAGGTCGAACGGCACCGCTCCCAGGGCACCTCGGCCGCCTTCCTCGGCGCGGCCGCCCTGCCCTGGGACGTCTTCGCCCGCCGCGCCCGCCTCGACGACACCGCGAGGCGCTGCTTCGCCGCGCTGGACAGCCGGGACCCGGAGACGGCGGACTGGGTCCGGGCGTACGTGGACGGCGTCAACGAGGGCCTGGCGGAAGGCGCCCGCCGAGCCCCCGAGTTCACCCGGACCGGCCTCACCCCCACCCCCTGGCACCCCTGGACCCCCCTCGGCATCTGGCTCGGCACGCACATCCTCTTCGCGGGCTTCCCGGCCAAGCTGTGGCGCGAGGAGGCGATACGGCACCTCGGCCCGGAAGCGGTCGGCCTGTTCGCCACCGACGGCCCCGGCACGGCGGGCAGCAACGGCTGGCTCCTCTCGGGCGACCGCACGGTCACCGGCCTGCCTCTTCTCGCCGGCGACCCCCACCGCTTCATCGAGGACCCCGGCGTCTACCAGCAGATCCGCCTCTCCTGCCCCGAGTTCGACGTCGTCGGCCTGGCCGTACCCGGAGTCCCGGGCATCGCCCACTTCGGCCACACCGGCACGGTCGCCTGGTCCATCACCAACGCCATGGCCGACTACCAGGACCTCTACCGCGAACGCCTCCGCCGCACCGGTGCGGGCGTCGAGGCCCTCGGCCCCGACGGCACCTGGCACCGCGCCCAACGCCACACGGAGACCGTGGAGATCGCGGGGGAGGCCCCCCTGGAGATCGAGATCATCGAGACGGCCCGGGGCCCGGTGATCGTCGGGGGCCCGGAGGGCTTGGAAACCACGGAACCGCGGCGAGCCGCCGACGGCGAAGCCGAGGTGAAACCCGCGAACGACGATCCGCGAGCCGCCGACGACGAGGACGCCCCACAGGGGCCACCCGCACCCGACGACGAAGTCTGCACGGGTGGTGCGGGTGGGAACCGGATCTCCGCCGATGGCGAAGCCGAGGCGGACCCGCGGCCACAGCCGGAGGCAACCGCGGCCTTGGCCCTCCGCTACCCACCCCGCGTCACGGAAGACCTCGGCTTCGGCAGCCTCCTCCCCCTCCTCCGAGCCCGCCGAGTCGCCGACATCGACGCCGCCTTCGACACCTGGGCCGAGCCCGTCAACGTCGTACAGGCAGCCGACACCGAGGGCGCCACCCTGCACCGAGTCGCGGGCCGCGTCCCCGTCCGCTCGGAGGCCAACCGCACCCGCCTGGTCCCCGCCTGGCGGCCCGGCCACGAGTGGCACGGCTGGCACGAGATGCCCCGAGCCGGCCTCACCGACGGGATCGCGGTGATGGCCAACCAGCGCGGCCCGGCCACCCCCCTCGGCACCGAGTTCGCCCCACCGCACCGAGCCACCCGCATCCGCACCCTCCTCGAAGCGCGCCCCACCTGGTCCGCCGCCGACCAGCCCGCGATCCACATGGACACCCACCTCGCCTCCGCCACGCCCCTCCTGGACCACCTGGCCGGCCTCGACGACCTCACCCCCGAGGCCGCCCGGCTCAAGGACCGCCTCCTGGCCTGGAACCGCCGCATGGACGCGGACAGCGCCGACGCGGCGGCGTACTCGGCGGTGCGCGGCGCGGTCGTACGACAGCTCGCCGCACACCCGGCGTTCGAAGCGCTCACCGAGGTGCCCGCCTACCCGGAGGTCCTCCTCCCCTGGCTCGCCCTCCTCCCGCGCATCGGCTTCGCCCTCGAACACCTGCTGAGCGCCGAGGAGTTGTACGGAATCGACCGGCCCGCCGCCGTACGCGCCGCCGTCGAGGAGGTCGCCGCCGGGACGCCGACGGGCCCGTGGGGCGCCGGCCACCGCCTCGCCCCCTGGCGGGCGCTGCCCGACGAGTCGTACGACGAACCGGGCCTGTCCGGCGACCACGACTGTGTGCTGTGCACCTCCGCCGTGCCCGGCCTGACCGACCTCGCGGCCCGCGGCCCGGCAGCCCGTTTCGTCTGGGACCTGGCCCGCCGTGAGGACAGCCGGTGGGTGGTGCCCTTCGGCGCCTCCGGAGTCCCCGGCTCACCGCACCACCGTGACCAACTCCCCCTGTGGCTCGGGGGGCAGCTCGTTCCCGTCGTCACCGACTGGGACCGCCTCGAGAAGGAGACCGATGTCTGACCCGCGCGTCCATGAACAGGTGATCGACGGCTTCGGCACCGTCCGCATCCGCCCCCTCGACCCGGCGGCCGACGCGGAGGTGGTCCACGCCTGGGTGAGCGACGAACGCGCCGCGTTCTGGGGCATGACCGGCCTCACCCGGGCCCAAGTGGCCGAGATCTACGCCCACATGGCCGGCCTCGACACGCACCACGCCCACCTCGTCATCAAGGACGGCGAACCGGCCGCCCTGCTCCAGACCTACGAGCCCGACGCCGACCGGGTCGGCGAGTGCTACGAGGTCCGCCCCGGCGACATCGGCGTCCACCTCCTTCTCGCGCCCGCCGCCGCGGGCGGCCCGCGACCCGGCTGGACCGCGGCCCTGTTGACCGCGATGACGTCGTACGTCCTGCTGGACCTGGACCGCCGCCGGGTCGTGGTCGACCCGGACGTGCGCAACACCAAGGCGATCGCCCGCTTCGAACGCCAGGGATTTCGGCGCGGCCCCGAGGTGGTCCTCCCCGAGATCGACATCCCGGACGTGTACCTGCCCGAGAAGCGTGCCCAACTGGCCTTTCTGGAGCGGGAGGTAGCCTTCCCGGGTGACCACGCCTGACGAGCTGATCGCCCACTACGACCTGGAGCCGATCCCCCGCGAGGGCGGCCTGTTCCGGCGCACCTGGGCCGGACCCGAGCGCCCGGACGGCCGCCCCGAGGGCTCCGCCATAGTGGCCCTGCTGACCGCGGACGACTTCTGCGCCCTGCACCGCCTCCCCAGCGACGAGGTCTGGCACCACTACCTGGGCGACCCGCTCCACCTGCTGCTGCTCGCCCCCGACGGCACGACCCGTAGCGCCGTCCTGGGCCCCGGACTGCGGGACGGCCAGCACCTCCAGCTCACCGTGCCCGCCGGCACCTGGATGGGCGCCCGGGTGGCCCCCGGCGGCGCCTGGACCTTCTTCGGCTGCACGATGGCACCCGGATTCACCTACGAGGGCTACGAACACGGCGACCCGGAGGACCTCACGGCGCGTTACCCGGCCGAGGCCGCCCGGATCGCGCAACTGTGCCGCCCATGAGCCTCCTCGACGGACAGACCGCCCTGGTGACCGGCGCGGGCGGCGGCATCGGCTCCGCCCTCGCCCTGCGCTTCGCGGAGGAGGGCGCGGCGGTGGCCCTGCACTGCCGTACGTCGGTGCAGACGGCCGGTGAAGTCGCCGCGCGCATCCGGGAGCTGGGCGGCGAGGCGGTCGTCCTGCGGGCGGACCTGACGGACGAGGCGGCATGCCACAGGCTGGTCCGCGAGACGACCGATTGGTCCGGCGGCCGCCTCACGGCCCTCGTCAACAACGCGGCCGTCCAGCCCGTCCAGCCGCTGGCCGGGATGACGGCGGTTCAGTGGCGCACGGTGGTCGACACCAACCTCGGCAGCGTCTTCGCCTGCACCCAGGCCGCCGCCGCCCACATGGGCGAGCACGGCGGCGGCACCATCATCCACATCGCCTCCGTCGAGGCCGGCCGGCCCGCCCCCGGCCACGCCCACTACAGCGCCGCCAAGGCCGCCGTCGTCATGCACGCCCGCGCGGCCGCCCTGGAGTACGGTCCCCACGGCATCCGCGTCAACTCGGTCTCGCCGGGCCTCATCGACCGGGAGGGCCTGGCCCAGGCCTGGCCGGACGGCGTACGCCGCTGGCTCGACGCCGTCCCCACCGGCCGCCTGGGCCGTGCGCGGGACGTGGCCGACGCCTGCGTGTTCCTCGCCTCGCCCCTCGCCTCCTGGATCACCGGCCACGATCTGGTGGTGGACGGCGGGGTGTCGGCGCGGCCGACGTGGTGAGCGCGGCGGCCGATCCTTGCGTACCTGTACGGAGGGGCAGTGGGACGGAGGGGTGAGGTGCGCGACGAACACCGGTGGCTGCGACGGCTGACCGTCCTCGGCGCGGGCCTGCTCCTGCTCCTCCTCGGCGCGACCGCCCCCGCCTCGGCCCACGCGGCCCTGCGCGGGACGGACCCCGCCGACGGGACCGTCCTCAAGTCGGCGCCCCGCGAGGTCACCCTCACCTTCACGGAATCGGTCGGCCTGCTGACCGACTCCCTGCGCGTCTACGACCCCGACAACCAACGCGTCCGCACCGGCGAGGCCGACCACGCCGCCGGCCGCTCCGACACCGTCCGGGTCTCCCTGCCCGCCAAGCTCGGCACCGGCACCTACACGGTGGCCTGGCGGGTGGTGTCGGCCGACAGCCACCCGGTGTCCGGCGCGCTCACCTTCTCGGTCGGCAAACGCACGGCGACGGCGACGAGCGTGCTCCCGGACCGTGCGGAGAACCCGGCGACGACCAGCCTCTACAACATCGCGCGCTACCTCGCCTACCTCGCCGTGGCGCTCCTGCTGGGCCCCGCGGCGTTCGTGGCGTACTGCCGCCCGCCGAGGCCGGCCCACCTGCGCACACCGGTGGCGGCCGCCTGGGGCACCCTGTTCGCCTCGACGATCGCCCTCTTCCTCCTGAGGGCCCCGTACGAGGAGGGCACCGCCCCGACGACGGCCTTCGCCCTCTCCTCCCTCACCCGTACGGCCTCGACCCGCCCCGGCGAACTCCTCCTCACCCGTCTGGCCCTGCTGCTCCTGGCCGGAGCCTGTGCACTGGCCGTGCGCAGATGGCGCCGCCGGATCCCCCGCCGAGCCGCCCTCGCGACCGCCGCGACCCTCGCCGTCGCCCTCGCCCTGACCTGGGCGGCCTCGGAACACGCCTCGGCGGGCCTCCAGGTCCCGCTCGCGATCACGTCCGCCACGCTCCACCTGCTGGCGACGGCGGCCTGGCTGGGCGGCCTGACGGCCCTGGCGCTGACGCTGCGCCGCGCCTCACCGGACCCGGCCGCACCGCTGGTCCAGGCCGTCGCCCGCTTCTCCCGCCTGGCCTTCGCCTCCGTGACGGTCCTGGTGGCGACCGGTGTCTACCAGTCCTGGCGGGGCCTCGGCTCCTGGCAGGCGCTCACCGACACGACGTACGGCCGCCTCCTGCTGGCGAAGCTCGCAGCGGTCACCCTCCTGCTCGCGGCCGCGTCCCGCTCCCGCCGCTGGACGACCCGCCTGGCGACCCGGCCTGCGGCACGTGAACGGACCCGGGTCCCGCAACCGGCCGGCGGCCCCCCGCTCCCCCCGGACCCGAACCCCACCGCCACCCCCGCCCCCGCCCCGCACCACCCCCACGACCTCCGCCGCTGGGTGCTGACCGAGATGGCGGTGGGCACCCTCGTCCTCGTCCTGACAACCCTCCTGACGAGCACGCTGCCGGGCCGGGCGGCGGCCGAGGCGGCTCAGGCGGCACCGGCTCCGGCGGGCATCCAGGCGGCCTCGGTCACCACGATCCCCTTCGACGTCGGCACCCCCGGCGGCCACGGCAGGGTGCAGATCACCCTGGACCCCGGCCGGGTCGGCACGAACTCCGTCCAGGCGGTGGTCTACGGCCCCGACGGCGGCCTCTCCGCGGTCCCCGAACTGCGCATCACCTTCACCCTCCCGGTCCAGCGGATCGGTCCCCTGGACACCAAGGTCACCGACCGGGGCGGCTACTGGGCCGCCGACGCCTTCAACCTGCCGATCCCGGGAACATGGACGATGAAGGTGACGGTGCGGGTGTCGGAGGTGGACCAGGTGACGGTGTCGAAGACCGTGCGGGTGGTGCGCTGACGGTGGTGACCGAGCGCGTCGTGATCGAGGGCGTGGAGTTCGCCGCCGCCCTGACCATCCGGTCGGACATCGGCCTGCTGGCCCTGCACGGCAGCAGGGAGGGCGGCACGGCGGAACTGGCCCACGAGGTCGCGGCCCGCACGGGCGCCAGCTGCCTGGTCTTCACCCAGCCCACCGGCGACCCGGTCCACATCCCCTCGCACCGCATGTCCGTCCCCACCTGCGCGGCCCTGCGGCAGTTCCTGTCCCACGTGACCCTGACGATCTCCCTGCACGGCCACCTGAGACCCGAGACCCCCCGCGCGATCTTCCTGGGCGGCGCCAACCGCGCAGCGGCCGACACCCTGGCCCACAGCCTCACCCTCCTCGCCCCGGCCTTCGAGCCCGTCACCGACCTGAACCACATCCCACCCGGCCTGCGCGGCCTCGGCCCCCGCAACCCGGTGAACCTGACCCCGGCCGGCGGAGTCCAACTCGAACTCCCCCTGAGCGCCCGGACCCAGGGACCCCGAAGAACCCTCGGAGCCCCTGACGTGCCTCCGCCGATGGTGACGGCGGCGCTCACGGCCGGGGTGCAGCGGCTGATGGAGACTTCGGCCGGTCCTCAGCGGGGTGTTCGGTGATCCAGCGGGCCGCGAGCAGTCCGGAAGCCGCGGTGAGTGCGGCGGCCGCGACGACCGTGGCGTTCAGGCCGAGGGCGTCGGCGAGGATGCCGGCCACCAGGGCGCCGGCGGCGTAGCCGATGTCGCGCCAGAAGCGGTAGGCGCCGAGGGCGCCCACCCGCCAGGCGGGGTGGGCGTGGTCGGAGACCGAGGCGATCAGGGCCGGGTAGACCATGGCGGTGCCGATACCGAGGAACACCGCGGAGAGGACCCCGGCCAGCAGCGGGCGGTCGAGCAGGGCGAGGGCGAGGACGAAGCCGACGGACTGGACGAGCATGCCGTGGACGATGAGGGGTTTGCGGCCGATGCGGTCGGCGAGGTGGCCGGTGGGGATCTGGCCGAGGCCCCACAGGATCGGGTAGAGGCCCTTGATCAGGCCGACGGCGGCCAGGCCGAGGCCGTGGTCGGTGAAGAGCAGGGGGAAGACGCCCCAGGTCAGGCCGTCGTTGAGGTTGTTGACCAAGCCGGCCTGGCTGGCGCCGCGCAGGGAGCGGTCGTGCCAGGAGGTGCGGGCGAAGGTGGCGGCCAGGGTCGTGTCCTCGCCGGAGGGCAACGGCCTGGGGTGCTGGGCGAGTTCGAGGGCGACGTGGTCGGCGGTGTCGTGGACCACGAGGGACAGGGCGAGGCCGGCGGCGACGAAGACGACCCCGATGAGTTCGGGGACGGGGCGCAGGCCGTGGGTGGTGGCGAGGTAGCCGGTGAGCAGGGCGGTGGCGCCGACGGCGGTGTAACCGGCGGCCTCGTTCAGACCGGTGGCCAGGCCGCGGCGGGCGGGGCCGACCAGGTCGATCTTCATGTTGACGGTCATCGACCAGGTCAGACCCTGGTTGACACCGAGCAGGACGTTCGCGGCGACGATCCAGCCCCAGGACGGCGCCCAGGCCAGCGCGAAGGGCACGGGCACGCCGATCAGCCAGCCGGTGACGAGGAGTTGCTTGCGGCGGAAGTGGGCCGTCAGGGCACCTGCGGCGAGGTTGGTCATCGCCTTCGTGACGCCGAAGGCGATGATGAAGGAGAAGACGGCCAGGTCGCTGGTGAGGCCGAAGACGTGGCTGCCGACGAGCGGGACGGTGGTGCGTTCCAGGCCCACCAGGCCGCCGACGCAGACGTTGACGACGACCAGCAGGGTGAACTGCAGCCAGTTCTCCCGCAGACCCAGGCGGACGGGCCGGGCCGCGGCCCCGGTTGCGTCGCTCACCTGGTGCCGCCTTCGGTGAGCTGCCGGCCGTGGGCCGCCGCGTACTCGGCCGGTCCGCCGTCGAGGACGGCGAGGTCGGTGCGGCCCGCGCGTTCGAGCAGGCTCGCGGCGGTCATGGCGCGCTCGCCGTGGCCGCAGGCCACCACCGGCCCCTCGGGCGCGTCCCCGGCGTGCGCGGCGAGGCCGCCCAGCTCGATGTGCACGGCTCCGGGCACATGCCCGGCGGCGAACTCCGCTTCCTGCCGTACGTCGACGTAGGGGCGGTCGCCCGCGCGGTCGGCGGTGACGAACGCGGTGCCGGCCTGCCGGTTGCCGGCGGCCGCCCAGGCGGGCATGCCGCCGTCGAGGCGTCCGGCGAGGCGCTCGTAACCGATCTTGGCCGCCTGCCAGACGATCTCGTCCAGATCCTGGCCGTCGCCCGTGACGAAGACGAGCGGGACGGTGTCGGGCAGCAGCCAGCCCAGCCAGGTGGCGAACTGGCCGCGCAGCGGGATGGACAGCGCGCCGGGGATGTGGCCGGCCGCGTAGTCGGCGGCCGGGCGCACGTCGACCACCTGGCCGCCCTCCGCGAGCAGGGACCTGACCTGTCCGGCGTCGAGGGCGGGCAGCGGCGGGGCGGAGCCGAGGACGGCGGGGCCGCGCCGGTTGGCCTCGGCGAGCCGGGCGAAGTAGGCCGGGTAGCTACCGAGGCCGGCCACGAGGCGTCGTACGAAGGTGTCCTCGTCCGGGGCCGCCAGCAGCGGGTTGGTCCGCTTCTGCGTGCCGATCGTGGAGGTGCGCTCGGCGCCGGGCGGGGCCGAGCAGAAGGACCCGGCGCCGTGCGTGGGCCAGACCGCGACCTCGTCCGGCAGCGCGGCGAGGCGCCGGAGCGAGTGGTACTGAGCGCGGGCGAGTTCCTCGGTGCGGTCGGCGCCGAGGAGGTCGGTGCGGGCGGCGGAGTCCACGATCAGCGATCCGCCGGTGAAGACGCCGAGCGCGCGGTCGCCGTCCAGGAGCAGGAAGGACAGGTGCTCGTCCGTGTGGCCGGGGGTGGCCAGGGCCCGCAGCGTCAGGCCGCCCAGGTCGACCTCGTCGCCGTCGGCCAGGCCGCGGTGCGCGAACGCACGGTGTCCGGCGGCGGAGGCCAGCACGGTGGCCCCGGCGTCGTGACCGAGCTGGACGGCGCCGGACAGGAAGTCCGCGTGCAGGTGCGTGTCCGCCGCGTACGCCACGGCCAGGCCGCGCCGCTCGGCGGCCGCCCGCAGCGCACGCAGGTCGCGGCTCGCGTCCACGGCCAGGGCACGGCCGTCGCCGAGGTCGACGAGGTAGGCGCTGTTGCCGAGCCCGGTGTCGACGAGGGGTATCAGGTGGTCGTCGGCGAAGCCCATCAGGTCCCTCCAGGGTGCGGATGCCGGCGGACGTGTGGCCATGAGTGTGGTCACGCGTGTGGTCACGCGTGTGGTCACGACCCCCGGCTTCATCTACACTATTCCATGGATTTATGGAGGATGCTGGGATGGGTGCGATGGGAAAGCCGACGGCCGGTACGAAGGCGCAGCTGTACGACGCGTTCGCAGCCAGCGGCAAGGCGCTGGCCAGCGGAAAGCGCCTGGAACTGCTCGACGTGCTCGCCCAGGGCGAGCGCACCGTCGACGCCCTGGCCAAGGCGGCGGGGCTCAACCTGACGACGGCCTCGGCGCACCTCCAGACCCTCAAGCAGGCCGGCTTCGTCGCCACCCGCCGCGAAGGCGTGCGCATCCACTACCGGCTCGCCGGCGACGACGTGGCTCAGCTGTTCGCACTGCTGCGCAAGGTCGCCGAGGCCCACCAGGCCGCCGTCCCCGCGGCCCGCGACGCCTACCTCGGCGAGGACGGCGCGACACCGGTCGGCCGCGAGGAGCTGCGCGCCCGCGTGGTGGCGGGCGACGTGGTGGTGCTGGACGTACGGCCGGCGGAGGAGTACCAGGCCGGCCACATCCCCGGCGCGCGCTCCATCCCGGTCGACGAACTGGCCGACCGGATCAACGAGTTGCCCGAGGAGACGGAGATCGTCGTGTACTGCCGCGGCGAGTACTGCGTCCTCGCCTACGACGCGGTACGGCTCCTGACCGACCGCGGCCGCCGCGCGATCCGCCTCGACGACGGGATGCTGGAGTGGCGCCTGGCCGAACTGCCGGTGGATGCAGGGGGCTTGGGGTGACGGCTGTCGTGTACCCGGCACCGGCTGCCTCCGGCCCTGCTGACGCCGGGGACGTGGGACGACGGCTGCCGTGTACCTGGCGCCGGCCGTCACCGGCCCTGCCGACGAGGGGGACTTGGGGCGACGACGGCCGTGTACCCGGCCCTGCCCCCCCCCGCTCCCGCCGACGCCAGGGATTTGGGATGGCGACGGCCGTGCGCCTGCCATCGACAGCTCCCGCCCCTACCGACGCAGGGGACTTGGGACGGCGACGGCCGTGCACCTGCCACCGTCTGCCCGCGCCCCTGCCGACGCCGGAGACCTGGCATGACCGCCGTGCACCCGGGGCCGGCCGGCAGGCCGGTCCACCTGGGCTGCAGCGCCACCACGGCCCCCTGACGCACGCCATCCGCTGCCACCGGAAGAGAGACATGACCCGAGCCGAAGCCGCCGCCCCTGCCTCCCTGTCCGGCATACCCGACGCCGCCCAGGCACAGCGTCGCATCCTGCGTGTCCTGGTCGCCTCCCAGGTCCTCAGCGGTGCCGGTCTTGCCGCCGGTGTCACCGTCGGCGCCCTGCTCGCCCAGGACATGCTCGGTACCACCAGCCTCGCCGGACTGCCCAGCGCCCTGTTCACCGCCGGATCCGCGCTCACGGCCGTCGCCGTGGGCCGTATCTCCCAGGCCCGCGGCCGCCGCCCCGGACTGGCCATCGGCTACCTCACCGGAGCCGTCGGCAGCGCCGGCGTGATCACAGCCGCCGTACTCGACAGTCCCGTCCTGCTGTTCCTCGCCCTGTTCGTCTACGGCGCCGGCACCGCCACCAACCTCCAGGCCCGCTACGCCGGAGCCGACCTGGCCGACCCCGCCCACCGCGCCCGCGCCGTCTCCACGGTCCTGGTCGCCACCACCCTCGGCGGCGTCGCCGGCCCCAACCTCGCCGCGCCCACCGGCGACTTCGCCGAAACCCTGGGCATCCCGAACCTGGCCGGCCCCTTCCTGCTGTCCGGAGCGGCCTACGCTCTCGCGGCCGCGGTCCTGGCCACCAGCCTGCGCCCCGACCCGCTGCTCACGGCCCGCGCCCTCGCCGCCACCGAGCAGGCGGACCGGGCGAAGGCACCCGCGGCCTCGGCGCATGAGGGCCGCGGCGGTGTGGTCCTGGGCGCACTCGTCATGGTGCTCACCCAGCTCGTCATGGTGGCGATCATGACGATGACGCCCGTCCACATGCACGACCACGGCCACGGCACCGCGGCCTCGGGCCTCGTCATAGCCATCCACATCGGTGCCATGTACCTGCCGTCACCGCTCACCGGGCGCCTCGTGGACCGCTACGGCCGCATGAAGATCGCCGCCGCCTCCGGCCTCACTCTCCTGGCCGCCGGCATCCTCGCCGCCCTGGCCCCCGCCGACTCCGTCGCGCTGCTGGCGCTCGCCCTGGCCCTCCTGGGACTCGGCTGGAACTTCGGCCTGGTGTCGGGCACGGCGATCATCACCGACACGGTGCCCCTCGCCACCCGTGCCAGGACCCAGGGCATGGTGGACGTCTCCATAGCGATCGCCGGCGCCACCGGCGGTATCAGCTCCGGCGTCATCGCGACCGCGGCCGGCTACCCCGCACTGGCCCTCACCGCCGGCGTCCTGGCCCTGGCCGTCCTGCCCGCCGTCGCGGCGACCGCGTACCGCCGATGACGGCCGACGTGTCGCCCGCCCCGGCCCTCACGGTCGACGGCACCGGCCTCCTCTGCGTCACGCTGCTGCTCCGCCTCCGCAAGGCGATCGACGGGGCCGACCCGGGCAGCGTGGTCCACGTCATCGCCACCGACCCGGCAGCCCCGCTCGACCTCCCGGCCTGGTGCCACCTGACCAGCCACACCTACCTCGGCCCGGTCCCTGCCCCCCCCGGCCGACCTACGCCCTCCGCCTCACCGCCGCCGCCCGGTCCACCCGCCCCGACGCACCGTGGCACCGGGCCGACAGGGGCGACAGGGGCGACTGAGCCCGAGCCGTGCGGTTTGTGAGCCATGCGGGGGAAACCACGTCCCGCACCGTCCGGTCCCGGGCATGGATGGCCGTGTTGATCACCTACGGCTTCAGGGGAGCACGTATGTCGCACATTCCGGCCGAGCTTCGGTACGCCGATACGCACGAGTGGGCGCGCAAGGAATCGGACGGCACGATCACGGTGGGCATCAGCGACCATGCCCAGAAGGCACTCGGCGACGTCGTGTTCGTGGAGCTGGTCAACGTCGGCAAGGTCTTCGAGGCGGGCGAGGCAGCCGGTGTCGTGGAGTCGGTGAAGGCCGCGACGGAGGTCTACGCGCCGGTCGGCGGCGAGGTGATCGCGGTCAACGAGGACCTGTCCGACGGTCCTGAGCTGCTCAACGAGGAGCCCTACGACAGCTGGATCTTCAAGCTCAAGCCGTCCGACCGGTCGGAGTTCGACCGCCTCCTCGACGCCGCCGGCTACAAAACCGCGATCGGCGAGTGACCCGCGCAGCGGTGTTGCTGCTGTTGCTGTCACGAAAACGAGTGAGAGGAGAAGCGAATGGCTCGTAGGTGGGCGGCACTTCTGGTCGCCGTGGGCCTGGTTGCCGCGGCACTGGGCCTGGCCGCGCCGGCTCAGGCCGGAACGCGGCAGCTCAAGGTCGCCACGTACAACATCTATCTGGGCGCCGACCTCGAGCCGCTGGTCCTGGCGCAGACTCCGCAGGAGCTCGTCGCGCGAGCCGGGATCGCCTACGACCAGATGGTCGCCACCGACTTCCCCTCCCGCGCCCGGACCATCTCGCGCCTGCTCAGGAACGAGCGACCCGAAGTCATCGGCCTCCAGGAGGTGGCCCTGTGGAAGAAGGGCCCGCTGGGCGGTTCCCTCCACACCACTTACGACTTCCTGGACATCCTGCTCCGCGAGCTGCGCAGGGCCGGTCTCCACTACCGGGCCGCCGCGGTCGACACCACCGGCAGCACCACCCTGCCGATCAGCGCCACCGAACAGGCGAGTTTCACGGACCGGGAAGCGATCCTGGTACAGGACGGACTCCCGGTGACGAACGCGCAGTCGCACCTCTATGCCGCGAAGGCCGTCTTCACCACCCCGTTCGGAGTCACCTTCACCGCCCGTAGGGGCTGGTCCGCGGTGGACGTCGTCCTCAAGGGCAAGCCGGCACGGGTGCGGGTGGCCACCACACACCTGCAGCCAGGGGTGCAGGTCGTTCGAAACGCCCAGGCGCAGGAGCTGTACGCCGCGCTGGCACAGTCGCCGTATCCCGTCACCGCTCTCGGCGACTTCAACGCCCTGCCCACCGAGGCGCCCGGACCGTACGGCACGTTCACCGCCGGTGGCTACGACGACGCCTGGCGGACCACCCACGGTCCTGGGGGCGGATTCACCGCCGTTCAGGACCCCGATCTGCGCAACCTGCCGTCCAAACTCAGCTCGCGCATCGACTACGTCTTCTACCAGCCCGCACACCTTTCGGCTGCCTCCGCCCACCTGATCGGAGACAAGGTGAGGGACCGGACTCCCACGGGCCTGTGGCCGTCCGATCACGCCGGCCTGGCGGTAGGGCTGCGCCTCGAATAAATGAGACGGACAACGTCGAAGGGCCCCACTGCGAACAGTGGGGCCCTTCGACAACGTGCCCGGTGAGGCACTGGCGGAGGATACGAGATTCGAACTCGTGAGGGGTTGCCCCCAACACGCTTTCCAAGCGTGCGCCCTAGGCCTCTAGGCGAATCCTCCGCCGGAAACATTACATGACCGAGGGGAGTGCTCGCGAACTCGTTCCCGCAGGCCGTCATCGGGTGCAGTGCCCGGGCCGCGATCGGGTACTGTGGGGCCCAGCCCCTCACGCGGCGCTATCTGACTGAACTCCCCCAGGGCCGGAAGGCAGCAAGGGTAGGTTGGCTCTGGCGGGTGCGTGGGGGGCGCTTGCGTTTGCCGGGCGGAAGCCTTCGGCGGGGTGGGTTGTCAGTGGGCGCCTATAACCTCGTATGCGTGTCGTCTCTCGCGCTGTACCGCCGCTATCGCCCGGAGACCTTTGCCGAGGTCATCGGGCAGGAGCATGTCACCGACCCGCTGCAGCAGGCGCTGCGGAACAACCGGGTCAATCACGCGTACCTGTTCAGCGGGCCGCGTGGCTGTGGCAAGACGACCAGCGCACGGATCCTGGCGCGCTGCCTGAACTGTGAGCAAGGTCCCACGCCGACCCCGTGCGGGGAGTGCCAGTCGTGCCGGGACCTGGCGAGGAACGGGCCCGGGTCCATCGACGTCATCGAGATCGACGCAGCGTCGCACGGTGGTGTGGACGACGCCCGTGAGCTGCGCGAGAAGGCCTTCTTCGGGCCCGCCTCCAGCCGGTACAAGATCTACATCATCGACGAGGCCCACATGGTCACGTCGGCCGGCTTCAACGCGCTGCTGAAGGTCGTCGAGGAGCCGCCGGAGCACCTCAAGTTCATCTTCGCGACCACCGAGCCCGAGAAGGTCATCGGGACGATCCGGTCGCGTACGCATCACTACCCGTTCCGGCTCGTGCCCCCGGGGACGCTGCGGGAGTACCTCGGCGAGGTCTGCCAGCGGGAGAACATCCCGGTCGAGGAGGGTGTGCTGCCGCTCGTCGTGCGGGCCGGTGCAGGCTCCGTGCGTGACTCCATGTCCGTCATGGACCAGCTCCTCGCCGGTGCGCGGGAAGAAGGTGTGACGTATGCCATGGCCACCTCCCTCCTCGGCTACACCGACGGCTCGCTCCTCGACTCCGTCGTCGAGGCCTTCGCCACCGGTGACGGCGCCGCCGCCTTCGAGGTCGTGGACCGGGTCATCGAGGGCGGCAACGACCCGCGTCGTTTCGTCGCCGACCTGCTGGAGCGGCTGCGGGACCTGGTGATCCTCGCCGCTGTGCCGGACGCGGTGGAGAAGGGGCTCATCGACGCCCCGGCCGACGTCCTGGAGCGCATGCAGGCCCAGGCAGGCACCTTCGGCGCCGCCGAGCTGAGCCGCGCCGCCGACCTCGTCAACGAGGGCCTCACCGAGATGCGCGGCGCCACCTCGCCCCGCCTCCAGCTCGAACTCATCTGCGCCCGCGTCCTGCTCCCCGCCGCCTACGGGGACGAGCGGTCCGTGATGGCCCGCCTCGACCGCCTTGAGCGCGGCGTCAACTTCGTGGGCGCGGGCGCCGCACCCGCCATGGGGTACGTTCCCGGACCCGAGGCCCACGCGGGCATGGCCCAGGGCGGTGCGCCCGTGCCGCCCGGCGGTGGTCCCGCCGCCGCTCGTGCGGCCGTGCGGGCCTCGGGTGTGCAGGGTGGACCAGTTGGTCCGGGCGGCTCCGGCGGCCCGGCTGCAGGGGCGCCCACGGCCCCTGCGCCTGTCCCTGAGCCCGCCCCGGCACCGACTCCGGCACCCCCTGCGCCCGCCCCGGCAGCGGTTGCTCCGGCTGCCCCCGCCCCGGCACCGCCTGCTCCGGCAACCCCTGCCCCTACGGCGGCCCCGGCTCCTCCCGCCGCTCCCGCCCCCGGCGCCTGGCCCACCGCCGCCCAGGCCGGCAGCGGCCGGCGTCCCGGTGGCTGGCCCACGGCCGCTCCCGCGGGCGGCGCCCCGCAGAGCCCCGCGCCGGCCCAGCCCCAACCCCAGTACCAGCCCCGGCACCAGGCACCTGCTGCCTCAGCGGCACCCCCGGCCCCGGCCCCGGGCGCCGCCCCCACCGGCGGCCTCGACCCCCGCATGCTCTGGCCGAACATCCTGGAGGCCGTCAAGAACCGCCGCCGCTTCACCTGGATCCTGCTCAGCCAGAACGCCCATGTGGCCGGCTTCGACGGCACCACCCTCCAGCTCGGCTTCGTCAACGCCGGCGCCCGCGACAACTTCGCGAGCAGCGGCAGCGAGGACGTGCTGCGACAGGCGCTGGCCGAGCAGTTCAACGTGCAGTGGAAGATCGAGGCGGTCGTCGACCCCTCGGGCGGCTCGGCGCCCCCGCCGTCCGGCGGCTCCTCGGGCTTCGGCGGTGGCGGCGGTGCGGGCTACGGCGCCCCCGCCGCACCTCGCCCCGCGGCATCCCAGCCGTCGGCCCCCGGGCCCGCCGCACCCCAGGGACCCGCCCCGGCCCAGCCGCAGTACCAGGCACCCGCCGCCCCGCAGTCCGTCTCGGCCTCCGAGCCGCCCCCTGTCGCCCCTGAGGACGACATCCCCGAGGACGACGACCCCGACCTCAACGAGTCGGCCATGTCCGGTCACGAACTGATCGTGCGGGAGCTGGGGGCGACGGTGGTGGAGGAGTTCTCGAACGAGTAGGAACGAGTAGGAACAAGCCGGCGCGTGCTGCACGAGGGGCCGAGGCCCGCACCGGCACCACCCCGTTCGTAGGAACGCACAGCTTCCCCGCCGCCCGACCTTCGGCAACCTTGCCATTAGGCTGACCCCCGTGAAGGTCCTCGTCATCGGTACCGGCGCCCGCGAACACGCCCTGTGCCGCTCCCTGTCCCTCGACCCCGACGTCACCGCGCTCCACTGCGCTCCCGGCAACGCCGGCATCGCCGAGGTCGCCGAGCTGCATCAGGTCGACGCGCTCGACGGCAAGGCCGTGGCCGCGCTGGCCGGGCGGCTCGAAGCCGACCTCGTCGTCGTCGGCCCGGAGGCCCCGCTGGTCGCCGGTGTCGCCGACGCCGTGCGCGAGGTGGGCATCCCGGTGTTCGGCCCCTCCGGGGAGGCCGCGCAGCTCGAGGGGTCCAAGGCCTTCGCCAAGGACGTGATGGCGGAGGCCGGGGTGCCCACGGCCCGGTCGTACGTCTGCACCACGGCTGAGGAGGCCGCCGAGGCCCTCGACGCCTTCGGTGCCCCCTACGTCGTCAAGGACGACGGGCTGGCCGCCGGCAAGGGTGTCGTCGTCACGGACGACCTGGAGGCCGCCAAGGCCCACGCGGCCGGCTGCGAGCGGGTCGTCATCGAGGAGTTCCTCGACGGGCCCGAGGTGTCCCTGTTCGCCATCACCGACGGCCGTACCGTCGTGCCGCTCCAGCCCGCGCAGGACTTCAAGCGCGCCCTGGACGGCGACGAGGGCCCGAACACCGGCGGCATGGGCGCGTACTCGCCGCTGCCGTGGGCGGACCCGAAGCTGGTCGAAGAGGTGCTGGAGACGGTGCTGCAGCCGACGGTGGACGAGTTGCGCCGCCGTGGCACGCCCTTCTCGGGTCTGCTCTACGCCGGGCTCGCGATCACCTCGCGCGGCGTCCGGGTCATCGAGTTCAACGCCCGCTTCGGCGACCCCGAGACCCAGGTCGTGCTGGCCCGCCTGAAGACCCCGCTGGCCGGCGTCCTGCTGGCCGCGGCGAAGGGCACCCTCGACGACCTGGAGCCCCTGCGCTGGAGTGAGGACGCGGCCGTCACGGTGGTCATCGCCTCGCACAACTACCCCGGCACCCCGCGCACCGGCGACCCGATCACCGGCCTGGACGAGGTGGCCGCCGAGGACGCCCCGCACGCCTACGTCCTGCACGCCGGGACGAAGCGGGACGGCGACGCGATCGTCAGCGCGGGCGGCCGGGTGCTGTCCGTCACGGCGACCGGCGAGGACCTCGCCGCGGCCCGCGAGCGGGCGTACCGGGCGGTGGCCCGCGTCCGCCTGGACGGTTCGCAGCACCGCACGGACATCGCGGCGAAGGCTGCGGGCGCAAACGAAGCCGAGCCCGCCGGGGAGTCGGCGGAGGCGTAAAGCCGCCGGTCGCGCGCATTTCGTACCCACTCAGGCCCCGGACGAAAATCCGGGGCCTGATCTTTGCTGTCTGTCATCCACCTCTGACCAAAGCCATTCCATCGAGTGAGCAATCAGCCATCCGGCTGACGGGGGCCGAGGCCCCAACTAGGGTGCGGCGCAAGCATTCCGGCACTTGGCCCACCGGCATTGCGATGTCGGTGGCGGGTGCCACAGTGGGGGAGTGAGCAACGCCAGGACAGCGTCGGATCCGCAGGGAGGGGGTGAGGTCCGCTCGTGACCGGAATCGGTGTGGAGGTGGGTGCGCAGGCCGCGCGCTCGCGGGCCCTCGCCGTGCTGCGCATCCGTGGCCGGGCGCTGGCCGTGGCCGTGCTGCCGGCGGCCGCCGAGGTGATCCTGCTGACCGGCGGTTCCACCGGCCATCTCGTCGGCCCGGTCTGGTCCGCCGCCCGCTGGGTCGTCGGCGTGCTGGCCGTGGCCGTGCTGCTGGCCGCCGCCGGTATCGCCCTGGTCGTGGCCCGCGCCCGCCCCGCCGTGACCCCCACGGTCCCGATCTCGGAGGACTCCGCCCCGGACCTGTACCGGCTGGTGCGCGACCTCGCCGACCGGCTCGAAGTCCCCGCGCCCTCGGCCATAGCGCTCACCCCGGACTGCGACAGCTGGCTGGAGGACCGCACCCACCCGGCCCACGGCCCGCCCCCGCGACCGGTGCACGACGAGCTGGCGGGCCCCGGCCAGGGATCCGGTTTCGGCGCTCACCGCCGAGCCGTCACCGCCCCGGTCCTCGTCATCGGCTCCCCGTTCCTGTGGTGGATGCGGGTCGGCGAGCTGCGCGCGGTCCTCGCCCCGGTCGTCGCCGGTACGGGCCCCTCCGCGCACCCGGACATAGCCGCCGCCCGCCGCTTCGTGCGCGGTCTGGACGCGGCGGTCGGCGTGGCCTCGACGCCCGGCCGCTGCCCGCTCACCCGGGCCGTGTGCGCGGCCGTCGGCTGGGTCGCCCGGCTGATGCTGCGCGGCTGCCGCGAGCACGCGGCCCTGATGGAGCGCGGGGTCGCGGCGGCGGCGGCCGAGCGCGCGCAGGCCGTGGACTACGGACTGCGGATCGTCGCCCAGGAGCAGGTCGGCCTCGCCTACGCGGGCTGGGACCGGCTGCTGACCCGGGTGGCGCTGCCCGCCTGGCGCATGGGCCGCTGGCCCGCCCGGCTGGACGCGGGCGTCGTGGCCGCGCTCACCGAGCTGTCCCGCCGCGACCGGCTGGCCGAGGGCTTCGCCTCCCGCCTCGGCGAGCGTCCCGCCTGCGACCTCCTGGAGGAGCCCGGCGCGGTGGACGAGGCCGCCTCCCTGCTCGCCGCCCGCCTCTTCCACGGCGGCCCGGCCGAGTGCGGCCCGGACTGGGCCCCGGTGGACTGGCAGACGTACCCGGAGGAGGTCGTCGACCGCACCTGGCGCGCCGACGCGGCCCGCCTGCACCGCGTCCTGGACTCCCTGGGCGTCCGCCCCACCGCCGACCCCGCGGCCCCCGAGCCCGCAGGGCCCACCCTGGCCCGCGTCCTGGACCACCTGACCGAGCCCCCCGCACAGAGCCCCCCGCAGGCCGCCGACGGCGAGCACCCTCCACAGGGGCCACCCGCACCCGACGACGAAAGCCGCACGGGTGGTACGGGTGGGAACCCGATCCCCGCCGAAGGCGAAGCCGAGGCGGACCCGGCCGAAGACCCCGGCACGGAACGCAGCGCCGCCCTCGCCGCGGTCCTGACGGCCGCGCTGGCCCGCGAGGAGGCCGCCGTGCCGAGAGGCGCGACCGCCACCGGCCAGGGCCCCGACAGCGCCCTGTGGGACGACGGCGCGCTCCCCCTGTTTCCGCTGCAGCCCCCGCGTACCGCCCGTGACCTGCTCGCCGATCACGTCACGGCGATGGTGTGCTGCGCCGCCGTCGACACGGCCGGGGCGGCCCCCGGTCTCGACTGGCTCGACGGCCCCTCCCTGCTGCTGGGCGGCGAGCGGGCCGCCGACCTCGCGCCCAAGGTGCTCAGCCTGATCGAGGAGGGAGACCCGGGCCCGCTGCGCGACTGGCTGGCCGAGTCCGGGATACGCCCGGAGAAGCCGGTGCGGCTCGTCTGAATCCGGCCAGAGCCGAATGCCGTGGTCTACCCGGCGGCCTGGGCGTTGTAACGGAGAAGCGTCTTCCACTTCAGGTCAATTCGCAACGAATAGTGACCAGACCCATGCGTTATGTGATGTGCTGGGGATCGACCTCGCACATGGCAAGCGCATGCGACATACGACAGCACGTCATACGACAGCAGCACGTCATACGACAGCACGACCGAGCACCACACCGCACCACCGTCAGAGCGACACGGGGGCATGAGGGAGGGGAGCGACCATGGCCTCGGACCACATCCGCCGCTGGGAGTCCGGAGCACTCGCGCACGCTGTCACGGACCCCTTCGGCCAGGGCCCGGTCCCCTGGCTGCGCGGCAGTGAGACCTACTTCGACGACACGGGACACGTCGTGCCCTGGTACGTCGACCCGAGCCCGCCCCAGCCGGCCGGGGAGCGGCCGCGCGTCCCCGCGCCGCGCTCGGCCGGCTCCGGCCCCCGCTCGGCCGACGACGTGCACCGGCAGATCAAGGGTTTCACCTCCACCGGAGCGGTCACGCCTGGCGCGGCGATCGACTTCCACATCACGGTCGACCCGCCCCAGCAGTTCAGCGTGGACATCTACCGCATCGGCCACTACGGCGGCGACGGCGCCGCCAAGATCACCACGAGCCCCCGGCTCTCCGGCATCGTCCAGCCCGCGCCGCTGGCCGCCGACCGCACGGTCTCCTGCCACCACTGGTGGCTGTCCTGGCGCCTCCAGGTGCCCTCCCACTGGAGCATCGGCGCCTATGTGGCCGTCCTCACCACCGCCGACGGCTACCGCTCCCACGTGCCGTTCACGGTCCGCGACGACCACCCCGCCGATCTGCTCCTGCTGCTGCCCGACATCACCTGGCAGGCGTACAACCTCTACCCGGAGGACGGCCACACCGGTGCCAGCCTCTACCACGCCTGGGACGAGAAGGGCCGCCTGCTCGGCGAGGCGGACGCGGCCACCACGGTCTCCTTCGACCGCCCGTACGCGGGCGCGGGCCTGCCCCTGCACGTGGGCCACGCCTACGACTTCATCCGCTGGGCCGAGCGCTACGGCTACGACCTCGCCTACGCCGACGCCCGTGACCTGCACGCCGGCCGCGTCGACCCCAGCCGGTACCGGGGCCTGGTCTTCCCCGGCCACGACGAGTACTGGTCGGTGTCGATGCGCCGCGCCGTCGAGGACGCCCGTGACCGCGGCACCTCACTGGTCTTCCTCTCCGCCAACACCATGTACTGGCAGGTGGAGTTGGGCCCCTCCCCGTCCGGCGTCCCCGACCGGCTGCTGACCTGCCGCAAGCGCAAGGGCCCCGGAAAGCCGGTGCTGTGGCGCGAGATCGACTGGCCCGAGCAGCAACTGGTCGGCATCCAGTACGCGGGCCGGGTCCCCGAGCCGTACCCGCTGATCGTCCGCAACGCGGGCCACTGGCTGTGGGAGGCGACCGGCGCGCACGAGGGCGACGAGATCGAGGGCCTGGTCGCCGGGGAGGCCGATCGTTACTTCCCGCGCACCCCGCTGCCCGAGCACGAGGAGCGCATCCTGCTCGCGCACTCCCCCTACACCGACAACGACGGCGTCCTGCGCCACCAGGAGACCTCCCTGTACCGCGCTCCCTCCGGCGCCTGGGTGTTCGCCGCCGGCACCTTCGCCTGGTCCCCGTCCCTGGACCGCCCGGGCCATGTGGACCCCCGCATCCAGCGGGCCACGGCGAACCTGCTGGACCGCATCTGCAAACGGGACTGACCCCCGGGCGGACCCCCACCGCCCCCCTGGCCGAAACCGATCGCCCCCATAAGGGAGAATCGAGGCACTTGGACAGAACCACGGGGAGGAACCGTGTCCGGATTCGTAGAAAAGCCCGAGCCGATCCAGGTTCCGGGCCTGGTGCACCTGCACACCGGAAAGGTGCGCGAGCTGTACCAGAACGAGGCGGGCGACCTCGTGATGGTCGCCAGCGACCGTATGTCCGCGTACGACTGGGTGCTGCCCACGGAGATCCCCGACAAGGGCCGCGTCCTCACCCAGCTCTCCCTGTGGTGGTTCGACCAGCTGCGCGACCTGGCCCCCAACCACGTGCTGAGCACCGAGCTGCCCGAGGGCGCCCCCGCCGACTGGGCGGGCCGCACGCTGGTCTGCAAGTCCCTGAAGATGGTCCCGGTGGAGTGCGTGGCCCGCGGCTACCTCACCGGCTCTGGCCTGGTGGAGTACAACGAGTCCCGGACCGTCTGCGGCCTCGCCCTCCCCGAAGGCCTGGTCGACGGCTCGGAACTGCCCGGCCCGATCTTCACGCCGGCCACCAAGGCCGAGGTCGGCGAGCACGACGAGAACGTCTCCTACGAGGAGGTCGCCCGCCAGGTCGGCGCCGAGACCGCGGTCCAGCTGCGCCAGGCCACCCTCGCCGTGTACTCCCGCGCCCGGGACATCGCCCGCGACCGGGGGATCATCCTGGCGGACACCAAGTTCGAGTTCGGCTTCGAGGGAGACACGCTCGTCCTCGCCGACGAGGTCCTCACCCCGGACTCCTCCCGCTTCTGGCCGGCCGACCAGTGGCAGCCGGGCCGCGCGCAGCCGTCGTACGACAAGCAGTTCGTCCGCGACTGGCTGACCTCGGCCGAGTCCGGCTGGGACCGCAAGAGCGAGCAGCCCCCGCCGCCGCTGCCGCAGCACGTCGTGGACGCGACCCGGGCGAAGTACGTGGAGGCGTACGAGCGCCTGACGGGTATGAGCTGGGCCTAGGGCCTGACACGAAAGGCCCCCGGTGAGAACCGGGGGCCTTCGTTGTGGAGCGGACGACGAGGCTCGAACTCGCGACCTCAACCTTGGCAAGGTTGCGCTCTACCAACTGAGCTACGTCCGCATTGCGCCGTGGCGCGAGGCCAACTATACCCAACCTCGGTCGCGTGCGAGACGCACTGCCGCATGACGGTTCTCCGCACCGAGCTTCATGACGGCCGAGGAGAGGTAGTTCCGCACGGTTCCCGGCGACAGCGCGGCCCGCTCGGCGATCTCCCTGACCGGCGCGCCGTCGGCCGCCAGCTCCAGCACCTCGGCCTCCCGCGCGGTCAGCGGGGAGTCCCCGGCGGAGATCGCGTCGGCGGCCAACTCCGGGTCGACGTAACGGTTTCCCGCGTGCACGGTCCGGATGATCTCGGCGAGCCGCTGGGCGCTGACCGTCTTCGGGACGAACCCCCGCACACCGGCCGCGAGCGCCCGCTTCAGGTGCCCGGGCCGGCCGTGACCGGTGACGATCAGCACCTGGCAGCCGGGCAGTTCGGCGCGCAGAGATGTGGCGACCTTCACACCGTCGGCGCCCGGCATCTGGAGATCGAGGACGGCCACGTCGGGTTCGTGCGCCCGCGCCATCGCCAGTGCCTCCGGCCCGCTCGCCGCCTCCGCGACGACGATCAGGTCGTCCTCCAGGGAGAGCAGGGCGGTCAGCGCGCCCCGGATCAGATGCTCGTCGTCGGCGAGCAACAGCCGTACCGAGCTGCTCATGAGGTGACTCCGCTCACTTCCTGTTTCACCGGTACCTCGGCCACCAGCCGGAACCGGTCCTTGCCGACGAGTCCGGCCTCCAGCGTCCCGTCCACGGCGGCCAGCCGTTCCCGCAGTCCGGTGAGTCCCGAACCGCCGCTGCCGGCCGGGTCCGCCGCCCCGTCGTTCTCCACGGTCAGCACCACACGCCCCTCCCACACCTGCAGCCTCAGTGCACACCGTCCCGCGTCCCCGTGCCGCAGCACGTTGGTGGCCGCCTCGCGCACCACCCAGCCGAGTGCGGACTGCACCTCGGCGGGCAGCCCGTCGGACTCGGCGCGGACCTCGCAGACGATCCCGGCGGCCGTCAACACGCCCTGCGCACCGGCGAGTTCGACCAGGAGATCGGCCTCCCGGTAACCGCGTACGACGTCCCGCACCTCCCGCTGCGACTCCTGGGCGATGCGCTGCACCTCGATCATCTGCTCCACGGCCTCCGGCCGCCCGCGCCGGGCGAGTTGCACGGCCAGTTCGCTCTTCAGGGAGATGACGGAGAGGTTCCGCCCCAGCACGTCGTGCAGATCGCGGCCGAACCTCAGCCGCTCCTCGGCCACGGCGAGCCGGGCCTCGATCTCCCGGGCGCGTTCCGCCTCCCAGAGCACGGACAGGGTCCAGGCGCCGCAACGGGAGGCCGTCAGGGAGAAGCCGGTGGCGAAGGCGGTCACCACCAGCGTGGCGAAGAGACCGATACCGCTCGCGCGCACCACTGCGAAGGCGGCCACGATCAGCACCGCGAGGACCGCGGCCCGGCGCAGGAGTACGGGGATGGGCACGGTGAGCGCGTACGGCATCCCGAACGACATGAGCACCGCTCCGGTCGCGAGCCGGGTGGTGACCGGATCGGTCCCGCCGACCGCGGCGAGCGCCACGATCGTCCCGAGCGCCAGGGCGAGCAGCATGGTGGGAGCGCGCAGGGTGCGTGGCGGCAGCTGGGTGCGCCCGAGGTAGTGGTCGAGCGCGGGCCGGAGCATCCGGCTCGCCGTCACGCACTGCAGGAACGCCACGGCGACCAGCACAGCGCCGAGCGTCATCGGCAGGGGCCGCCGGTCGAGCCCGCCCACCAGCGGCAGTGCCAGCCAGCTGAGCGGGAACACCCAGAGGCCGGCGTGCCAGGTGACCACGCTCTGCAGCTCGACCCGCTCGGCCTTGCTCCGCTCTGCCCAGTGCCGCTGCTGCCACCGCCGTATCCGCCCGACCATGTGTGCCCCCGTGCTCAGCGCCGCGGCTCCCACCGGAACCACCGCCGTACAGCAAACACCGCCACGACGGTCCAGGCCAGCGCGGTCGCCACGGCTCCCAGCACCTCGTACGCGCTCAACTGGCCGGTCCAGCCGCCGCGGACCAGCCGGATCGCGGGGGACAGCGGAAGGAGTTCGCAGACGGAGGCGAGCCGGTCGGGCAGGACCTCGGTCGGGATCGCGATGCCGGAGCCGATCATCGAGAAGAGCACCAGCGGCAGCGCGGTGACCTGACCGCTCTCCACGCTTCGGGTGACGGACGCGGTGAGCGCGGCCAGCGCGGCGCTCAGCACGAGCCCCGCCGCCAGCCCCAGCAGGGTCAGGTACGGGGCCTTGGGCGCCCCGGTGTCCAGCAGCACCGCGCAGCCCGCGCACAGCAGCAGGGCCTGGGCGAGGCCGAGGCCGACGGCCGGCAGGGCCGTGCCGGTGAGGATCTCGGCGTCGGAGAGTTCGCCGGTGCGCAGCCGCTTGAGGACGAGTTCTTCGCGGCGGGCGACGTAGGCGTTGACCAGGGAGGTGTAGACGGCGAAGAGGAAGGAGAAGCCGATCGCGGCCGTCATCATCACCGCGCCGACGGAGAGCCCTTCCTTCTTCAGGTCCATCTGGTCGAGGGCCGGCCGCACGCTGAACGGCAGGGCGAGCGGTACGACGAGCGCGGTGAGGACGACGCTGCGGTTGCGGCCGAGAAGGGCGAGTTCGGCGCGGGCCAGCGCCCGCAGCCGCCGGCCCGCCGGAGCCCAGGCGAGAGTGCTCATGCCATGACCTCCTGCTCCCGCGCGATCCCGAGGAACGCCTCCTCCAGCGAGGCCGAGCGCACATCGAGCCGGTGCAGCTCGACCCCGGACCGCTCGGCCCAGGCCAGCACCCCGGCGGCGGTCCGCTGCAGCTCCCGGGTGCGCAGCCGTACGAGGCGGCCGTCGCTCTCGTGCCCGCAGACGCCGAGGCCGGCGAGGGGCGGCAGATCGCCGAGGACGTAGCCGTCGGGCAGCTCGAAGGACATCCGGGAGGGCCGGCCCGCGGTGACCTCGGCCGGGGTTCCGGAGGCGGCGATGCGGCCCTCGTGCAGGATGGCGAGCCGGTCGGCCAGGCCTTCCGCCTCCTCCAGGTAGTGCGTGGTGAGCAGCACGGTCGTGCCCGCCTCCCGCAGGCCGCGCACCAACTCCCAGGTGTCCCGGCGGCCTTCGGCGTCGAGCCCGGTCGTCGGCTCGTCCAGGAACAGCACTTCGGGGTCGCCGAGCAGGGCGAGCGCCAGATCCAGGCGCCGCCGCTCGCCACCGGACAGCTGCTTGACCCGTACGTCGGCCTTCCGGGCCAGCCCGACCAGCTCCAGCACCTCCGTCTCGGGCCGCGCCCCGCTGGTGCAGGCCGCCCACATCCGGGCGGTCTCGGCGATGGTCAGGTCGGAGGGGAAGCCGCCCTCCTGGAGCATCACCCCGGTCCGCGGGCGTACGGCGGCCCGCTCCCGGTAGGGGTCGTGGCCGAGGACGCGGACCCGTCCCCCGGCCGGTGCCGCGAGGCCTTCCAGCAGTTCGACCGTCGACGTCTTGCCCGCGCCGTTGGTGCCCAGCAGGGCGAAGATCTCCCCGCGTGCCACGGAGAAGGTGATTCCGCGTACGGCCTCGAACCCGCCCCCGTAGACACGCCTGAGGTCGGTGACCTCGATCACGTGCTCGTGTTCGTTGGTGTTCATGCCTTCAGCGTCCCGGCGCGCGGGCCGGAAGAGCAGTGCGCGGTGTCATCGCCCGGCATGACAAATGTCAGGCGGACGCTTGCGGGGATGCGAAAAGACCCCGGCCCATTGGACCGGGGTCTCATTCCCGAGCGGACGACGAGGCTCGAACTCGCGACCTCAACCTTGGCAAGGTTGCGCTCTACCAACTGAGCTACGTCCGCACTGCTCCCGACCGGCTCCCACCGATCGGTGCGAGCACCAGCCTACCTGATCCACAGGAGTGGTCGTGTCGACCGGTGCCAGAGCGGGTGACAGGAATCGCACACTGCGCCTTCCCCCTGGAAGGGGGATGTTCTACTACTGAACTACACCCGCACGGTCCGTGGGATCCGGCCTCTCGGCCTCGCCCCTCGGCGTGTCCCAGACATTAGCTGATCAGCAGGGGGGTAGCGCAAGTCGGTTCCCGGCGCGGCCAAGTGCACGGCCCTCAGGGTTCGCTGACGAACCCTGAGGGCCGCCCCTTCGCGGGCTTCACTGCGCGGCGCTGAACGCCTCGTAGACCTTCTTCGGGATGCGTCCGCGCGCCGGCACGTCCATCTTGTTCGCCTGGGCCCAGGCCCGGACGGCCGCCGGATCGGGAGCGACCTCCGTCTGCTTGTACGCCTTGCCGGAGCGCGAGCGCTTGCGACCGGCCTCCACGTAGGGCGCGAGCGCCTTGCGCAGTTTCTTGGCGTTGGTTTCGTTCAGGTCGATCTCGTACGACTTGCCGTCGAGTCCGAAGGCGATCGTTTCCGCCGCTTCCGAGCCGTCGATGTCGTCAAAGAGAGTGACCACGACCTTTTGCGCCACGAATATCGGTCCCTTCGTGCGGCACGTCGATACAGCTCATCGGCGATGACGTGCCGAGTATCGGCTATTGCCAATTCATTTGTACAGTGCCCGGCAATGCAAAGTGAAGCCCGACTAAATCCGTCAGCGTGTCCCAGTGCAATAGGTGTCGTGGGCGGACCCGTGGAACTTTCCCAGAACTTTTCGTGAGGGTACCCGCCTGTCACCCGATCGTGATGCGCCTCACGTAGTTTCCTACAACTCTACTCGCGTAGAAATTTTGTGCGGGTAGTCTGAAGGAACCTGCTCAGCACCACACACCGGGAGTGCCAGTGGCACGCGTCGTAGTCGACGTCATGCTCAAGCCGGAGATCCTCGACCCCCAGGGCCAGGCGGTCCAGCGTGCGCTGCCGCGCCTGGGTTTCGAAGGGATCTCGGACGTACGTCAGGGAAAGCGTTTCGAACTGGAAGTTGACGGGCCGGTTGACGAGGCCGCGCTCGCCCGCATCCACGATCTTGCGGAATCCTTCCTCGCCAACACCGTGATCGAGGACTTCACCGTCAAGGTGGAGGAAGTCGCGGAGGCCGCGAAGTGACCGCTCGTATTGGCGTCGTCACTTTCCCGGGGAGTCTCGACGACCGGGACACCCAGCGCGCGATCCGGCTCGCGGGCGCCGAACCGGTCGCCCTCTGGCACAAGGACAAGGACCTCAAGCAGGTCGACGCCGTGGTGCTGCCCGGCGGTTTCTCCTACGGCGACTATCTGCGGGCGGGTGCCATCTCCCGGTTCTCGCCGGTGATGGAGTCCGTCATCGAGCAGGCGAAGGCCGGACTTCCGGTCCTCGGCATCTGCAACGGCTTCCAGATCCTCACGGAGGCCCACCTCCTTCCGGGCGGGATGCTCGGCAACGACCACCTCCACTTCATCTGCCGCGACCAGAAGCTGCGGGTGGAGAACGCGGGGACGGCCTGGACCAGCGACTACCGCGAGGGCCAGGAGATCCACATCCCGCTGAAGAACATGGACGGCCGGTACGTCGCCGACGCGTACACGCTCGACAAGCTGGAGGCGGAGGGCCGGGTGGTCTTCCGCTACCTGGACTTCAACCCGAACGGCTCGCTCAACGACATCGCCGGCATCACCAACGAGGCCGGGAACGTCGTAGGCCTCATGCCGCACCCGGAGCACGCCGTCGAGCCGCTCATCGGGTCGGGCCGTACCGACGGCCTCCCCTTCTTCACCTCGATCCTCAAGAAGCTGGTCAACGCATGAGCCGGACGCCTCTGGACACGGTCGAGCACGCGGCCGCGACCCCCGACGTCGAGCTGCCCTGGGCCGAACTCGGTCTGAAGAAGGACGAGTACGAGCGGGTCGTCGAGATCCTGGGCCGCCGCCCCACCGGTGCCGAACTCGCCATGTACTCGGTCATGTGGTCCGAGCACTGCTCGTACAAGTCCTCCAAGGTCCACCTGCGCCAGTTCGGCGAGAAGGCGCCCCAGTCGGACGCGCTGCTCGTCGGCATCGGCGAGAACGCCGGTGTCGTCGACGTCGGCCAGGGTTACGCGGTCACCTTCAAGGTCGAGTCGCACAACCACCCCTCCTACGTCGAGCCCTACCAGGGCGCGGCCACGGGTGTCGGCGGCATCGTGCGCGACATCATCGCGATGGGCGCGCGTCCGGTGGCCGTGGTCGACCCGCTGCGCTTCGGCGCGGCCGACCACCCCGACACCAAGCGCGTCCTGCCGGGCGTCGTCGCCGGCATCGGCGGCTACGGCAACTGCCTGGGTCTGCCCAACATCGGCGGCGAGGTCGTCTTCGACGCCTGCTACCAGGGCAACCCGCTGGTCAACGCCGGTGCCATCGGTGTCATGCGGCACGAGGACATCCACCTCGCCAAGGCCTCCGGCGCGGGCAACAAGGTCATCCTGTACGGGGCCCGGACCGGCGGCGACGGCATCGGCGGCGCCTCGATCCTGGCCTCCGAGACCTTCGACGACGCAAAGCCGTCGAAGCGCCCGGCGGTCCAGGTCGGCGACCCCTTCCAGGAGAAGCTCCTCATCGAGTGCACCCTGGAGGCCTTCCGGGAGAAGCTGGTCGTCGGCATCCAGGACCTCGGTGCGGCGGGCCTGTCCTGCGCCACGTCCGAGCTGGCCTCCAACGGCTCCGGCGGCATGAGCGTGACCCTGGACGACGTACCGCTGCGTGACTCGACTCTCTCGCCCGAGGAGATCCTCATGAGCGAGTCGCAGGAGCGCATGTGCGCGGTGGTCGAGCCGGAGAAGGTCGACCGCTTCCTGGAGATCTGCGCCAAGTGGGACGTCATCGCCACGGTGATCGGCGAGGTCACCGACGGCGACCGTCTGGAGATCTACTGGCACGGCGGCAAGATCGTCGACGTCGACCCGCGGACCGTGGCCCATGAGGGCCCGGTGTACGAGCGCCCGTACGCCCGCCCGTCCTGGCAGGACGAGCTGCAGGCCAACGACGCGAACAAGCTCGCGCGGCCGCAGACCGCCGAGGAGCTGAAGGACCAGGTCCTGAAGCTGGTGGGCTCGCCCAACCAGGCGTCCAAGAAGTGGATCACCTCGCAGTACGACCACTTCGTGCAGGGCAACACGGTGCTGGCGCAGCCCGAGGACTCGGGCATGATCCGCGTCGACGAGGAGACCGGCCTCGGCGTCGCCATCGCGACGGACGGCAACGGCCGCTACGCCAAGCTCGACCCGTACACGGGTGCCCAGCTGGCACTGGCGGAGGCCTACCGGAACGTGGCGACGACCGGTGCCAAGCCGCTCGCCGTCTCGGACTGCCTGAACTTCGGCTCCCCCGAGGACCCGGCGGTCATGTGGCAGTTCGCGGAGGCCGTGCGCGGTCTCGCCGACGCCTGCCAGCAGCTGGGCACCCCGGTGACCGGCGGCAACGTCTCCCTCTACAACCAGACGGGCGAGGCGGCCATCCACCCGACCCCGGTGGTGGCCGTGCTGGGCGTCATCGACGACGTCGCCCGCCGCACGCCGGTCGCCTTCCAGGAGGAGGGCCAGCTCATCTACCTCCTCGGGGACACCCGGGAGGAGTTCGGCGGCTCGGCCTGGTCCCAGGTGGTCCACGACCACCTCGGCGGCCTGCCCCCGCAGGTCGACCTGGAGCGTGAGCGTCTGCTGGCCGAGATCCTGATCTCCGCCTCCCGCGACGGCATGATCGACTCCGCGCACGACCTGTCCGACGGCGGTCTGGTCCAGGCGGTCGTGGAGTCGGCGCTGCTCGGCGGCAAGGGCGCGCGTCTGGTCGTACCGGACGGGCTCGACGCCTTCACCTTCCTGTTCTCCGAGTCGGCCGGGCGCGCGATCGTCGCGGTGCCGCGCTCGGAGGAGGTCCGCTTCAACGACATGTGCGGTGCCCGGGGTCTGCCGGCCGCCCGCATCGGTGTCGTCGACGGTGAGTCGGTGGAGATCCAGGGCGAGTTCGCGCTGACCCTGGCCGAGCTGCGCGAGGCGCACGAGGGCACGATCGAGGCGCTGCTGGCGTAAGCGGTCACAGCCCTGCGAAGGCCCCGCCCGGGACTCCGGGCGGGGCCTTCGCTCGTGCTAACTTCGGTCGCGCAGTCGGCTGTTACGGGGGAGCAGTGAGCAGTTTCCGGAGCGAACACATACCTGATCCTTCGGAATCGGCCCGCGTGCCGTTTCCGCGGTCGCGGTGGCTGACGCCGGACCGGGGCAGTCGTAGGCGGAACGTCGTCAACCAACTTGTCGCGATGACCGGTGTCTTCGGGATTCTGGCGGGCGGCTGGGGGTTGTGGCTGGAGACGAGGGACCAGCTCGACCGGGCCGAGAGCCGAGAGCGGATCACCGACGCCTGTGAGGGGCTGGTCGACCCCGACCAGGTGCTCGGGCTCAACGGTGGGACCGTTCGGGCGAGGGCCGGCAGTGACGAGGAAGACTCGATGTACGACCTCGACTCACCGAACGCGCTGATCTCGACGCCGACGGACTGCGTGATCTATCGGGTCGGGGAGCCGGGCACCACGTACGACCACTTCCTGCTCTCGGTCTGGGTGAACCCGAACGACCGCCAGGCACAGCTCGTCAGTGGCTGGGACGATCCGTTCCAGACATGGGAGAGGCATGCCGACGGCGACATCACGCGTGAGGCGGAAGCAACGGTTCCGCACCCGCTCGGCGACGGGCGGCTCGGTGTGTACTACGACAACGCCGCCGTCGTGAAGGCCAAGTGCACCAACAAGCTGGGCAAGACGACCTCCGTCAACACCATGACCGTGGCCAAGTACTTCGAGGGGGACCCGGTCACGGACACCGACCGCAGAACCCTCGCCGAGCTGGCCCGCACCGCCGCCGGGCGGGCGGCGAAGAAGCTGGGCTGCGAGGCCACGCTGCCCGCGGTCCCGGCCGATCTGCCCACCCCGAGCAAGCGGCTGGTGAACGCGGAGTCGGCCGGCGGGACCTGCGGCTGGTACGCCGACTACGTGGCGGCCGAGGGCCGGGGGCGCTTCCCCGACCGTGCCCTGGCCGCCCCCGCCGCCCATGCGCAGGAGGAGAGCTGCCTGCTCGGGATGAGCGGCAGGGAGGTGCGCAGGCTGTGGCCCTCTCTCGGCAAGGACGAGGTCGGCAGCGACAGCCTGGACGACGTCCTGCGCGTGGCCCCCTTCTGGTTGCGGACCGAGTCCTACTTCGGTGACGAGGCGGGCGAGGTCAAGACGGATCACTTCGGCAGGGACCAGAGGGAGCTCCCCCCTGGCACGACAGGCAGCGACGGCGCCGCGAACGTGTGGTGGGCATCCTCCACCTGCGACGGCGAGCCGGCCGTCCACACCCTGAGCAGCGACTACCCGTACGACCGCGTCGTCGAGAAGCGGCTCGGAGCCCTCTTCAAGGCCTACGTCACCGACGTCGCCGCCCGCCGCCACTGCACCCATCTGAAGTTCCCCTCCGCCGCCACCTTCGTCGAGGACTGACCCCTCACGCCGCCGCCACCTCTCGGACCGGCTCCGCCCGAGCCGGTCCGGACTTCGGCAGGCGCAGGCCCAGCAGGAGGCACAGCACCATCACTGCGGCCCCGCACAGGAACACCGAGTCCATCGCGGAGACGTACGCGGCCACTCCCTGGGCGTGTGCGGCTCCCCGCAGCGCCGCGAGCGAGCCGATGTCGCCGGGGCCGTCGTACAGGCGGTTGAGGAGGGTGCCGAAGAGGGCGGCGCCGAGGGCCGTGCCGAGGGTCTGGAAGAAGCGGATCGCGGTGGTGGCCACGCCGAGCTGGTGGTGGGGCGCCGCGGCCTGCACCAGCTGGATCAGCTGGCCGAGCAGCTGGCCGAAGCCGATGCCGACGAGCAGCAGGGCGGCGCGCAGCTGCCACAGCGAGGTGTTCGTGCCGGTGGTGGCGAGGAGCAGGAAGGCGGCCGCGGTGACGACGGACCCGCTGATCACGAAGGTCCGTTCGGACCAGCCGCGTTCGGTGAGCCGGCCGGTGACGACGCCCACCGCCATGATCCCGGCCGCCATCGGGATGAGGAACAGCCCGGCGGAGGAGCTGGCGATGCCACGGGCGACCTGGAGGTAGACCAGGACGTAGTACATCGCGCCGGTCATGGCGATGCCCATCAGCCCCTGGATCGCGAAGCCCAGGCGCAGCTCGGGGACACGGAAGAGCGAGGGCGGCAGGATCGGTTCGGCGGCGGTGGACTGGCGGTGCAGGAAGAGGGCGAGCGCGGCTGCCGAGGCCAGGCACAGGGCAAGGATCTGCGGCGAGGTCCAGGCGTACTGCTTGCCGCCCCACTCGGTGATCAGCAGCAGCGCGGTGGAGAACGCGGCGGCGAGGGCCGCGCCGGGGAAGTCGATGGCGCGGCTGTGCGTGTCGCGCGGCAGCCTGAGGACCACGACCGCGGTGGCGAGGGCCGCGATGCCGAGCGGCAGGTTGAGGTAGAAGGCCCAGCGCCAGCTCGCGTGGTCGGCGAGGAACCCGCCGAGCCAGGGGCCGACGGCCATGCCGCCGCCGGCGACGATCCCGCCGGTGCCCGCGCCCTTGTTCTTCGTCTCGCCGGGCCCCTTCAGCTGCGCGATCACCACCATCGTGACGCTCATCAGCCCGCCCGCCCCGACGCCCTGCACGGCCCGGGAGGCGATCAGCCAGCCGATCGAGGGGGTCGCGCCGCACAGCGCCGAGCCGGTCAGGAAGGCGCCCAGGGCGCCGAGGAAGACCCGCTTGGCGCCGAGCACGTCGCACAGCCGGCCGTACAGGGGCAGCATCGCGGCCGACGCCAGCGAGAAGGCGCTGACCAGCCACGGGATCTTGTCGATGCCGTGCTCCGGGTCGAGGTCCCGGACGATCGGCACGGTCGCCGCGGACACGATCTGCATGTCCAGGACGGCGAGAACGATCGTGACGAGGCAGACGAGGAAGCCGATCTTGCGCTGGGTTTCGGTCATGGGCATCACCATGCCCGGTGTTCATGGACCGAGTCAATGTTTCGGCTCGGATGAGATTTAATCCGGGCATAAATTTCATCGCGGTAAGGTGTCCGCATGGCTGAGGCGATGGGGCTGCGCGAGCGCAAGAAGCTGCAGACGGGGATGCGGATCTACCGGGTCGCGATCGGCCTGTTCGCCGAGCGGGGCTTCGACCACGTCTCCGTGCAGGAGATCGCCGACGCCGCCGAGGTCTCCAAGATGACCGTCTTCAACTACTTCGGCACCAAGGAGGACCTGGTCTTCCGGCCGATGGAGGAGCACTTCGGCGACGCGGCCCGGGCCGTGCGCGAGCGGCAGCCGGGCGAGTCCGCCGCGGCCGCCGTACGCCGGCAGTTCCTGGAGATGGTGGAGAGCCGCGACCCCTCGATCGGGCTGACCCCAGACCCGCTCGCCCGCCAAGTGCGCGAACTCGTGCGGGAGACCCCGGTGCTGATGGAACGCGCCTTTGTCGCCGCGCAGAAGGGCACCCGGGAGCTGGCCGCCCTGCTGGCCGCCGAGACCGGCGACCTGATGCAGGCCACGATCGCGGCCGCCACCCTCAGCGCCGCCCGCAACGCCCTGATCGAGGAGCACCACCGCCGGATCGGCGAGGGCGAGAGCGCCGACCAGGTCGCCGCCGACGCCGCCGAACGCGCCCGCGTCGCCTTCGCCCTGGTCGAGAACGGCCTGAAGGACTACGGGGTGAAGCAGTAGCCGGCTCGCGCGGAGAAGCGCCCTGGGGCTTGTGCGGCGGAGTGACCTGGTGGGGTCTGTGCGGCGGGGCGGCCTGAGGCCTGCGCGGGCGGCTGCGGCTGAGGCTGCGGCTGCGCGACGGCGCCGACCCGCTGCTGCACGCCACCGGCGGCCGGCTCACCGAGTCGCACGACCCCTATCAGCTGACCGTGGAGTCCGACCGGTACGGCGTCGCCGAGTACTTTGCAGACGAGGTCCGAGGCGTCCTGCTGCTGGAGGGGGTTTCACCGGACCCGGTCGACGGTTACCTGCTGCCGGGGCCGTCCGTGCCGCTGTCCGCCTCGGCCGGGGACGGCACGGCAGGACGGGTCCGGTGCCTGCGCGGGCGGAACGGCCTGAGGATTGCGCGGGCGGGATGGACTGAGGCCTGTGCGGCGGAGGCGATAACCGGCTGAAGCAGTGCCCCCCGCAGGCATAGGGTCGCTGTCATGCCACCGGCCAAGAAGCGCGCCCGCAGTTACGACCCCGCCAAGACCCGCGCCGCGGTTCTGGCCCAGCTCGGCAACGTGCGGGTGGCCGTACGTGACCTCACGTCCGAGCAGTTGGCCCTGCCCACCCGGCTCGGCGAATGGACCGTACGAGAGCTGGTCACGCACATCGGTATGGCCGTCACGGCCGTGCACCGGGCCCTGGACCTGCCGGCCCCGCCGAAGCAGGACGTCCAGGTGGTCGAGTGGGCTTTCGGCACCGCCGCCAACTCCGCCGCGATCGCCGACTTCACCCGGAACCTCGCCGCCGAGCACCCTGACCTAGACGCCTACCTCGCCGACGTCGACCAGAGCCTGCGCGCCCTGCTCGACGCACACTCCGGCAACCGGCTCCTGCAGACCAGTGCCGGTGCGCTGCCGCTGGACGACTACCTGGTCACCCGGACCGTCGAGCTCGTCGTCCACACCGACGACCTCAACGCCGCCGTCCCCGGCCTGGAGGTGCCGTACGACCGCCAGGCCCTGGCCGCCGCCACCCGGCTCCTCGCCGACGCCCTCGCCGTGAAGGCACCCGGCGGCTCCACCGAGGTGCGCGTGCCGCCGTACGCCGTCGTGCAGTGCGTCGAGGGGCCCCGGCACACCCGTGGCACCCCGCCCAACGTCGTGGAGACCGACCCGCTGACCTGGATCCGGCTCGCCACCGGCCGCCTGGCCTGGACGGACGCCGTCGAGGAGGCCGAGGTCAGCGCGAGCGGGGAGCGCGCGGACATCGGAGACCTGCTGCCGATCATGTCGTGACGGAACCGGCGGCCCGGACGAGCCGTCGAATCCGTATGAACCGGTACAAACGGCGTATGACCCTGACGGCGGCCGCCGTGCTCGTCCCGCTCACGCTGGCCTGCGCCAGCGGCCCGCCCGGCGTACGGCAGCCCGTGACCGGCGTCGACTGGCGGGTGGACAGCCTCACTGCCGACGGCACCGCCCGGCAGGCGCCCACCACGGCCCACATTCGGATCGGGGCGGACGGCCTGGCGGCCGGCAACCTGGGCTGCAACCAGTTCAGCGCCCGGGCCACCGTGCGCGGCGACCGGATCACGATCGGGGACGTCCGCGCCACCAAGATGGCCTGCGCCCCGGAGCGGATGGACTTCGAGCGCGCCTTCGCCCGCACCCTCACCACCGGCACGCTCACCGCCCGGACCGATGACGGGAAGCTGACGCTCACGGACGGCGACGGCGACGTCGTCCACCTCAGCCGCGGCGCACCAGAATGATGTGCGACACCTCACTCATGCATACGGCGAACAGGCCCCCGGCCGCCGCCCACAGGGCCGCAGATGGCCGCTCAGCCCGCCCCGGCGCCCTTCTGACCTGCGAAAACGAAGAAACCGCCAAGGTGATCGGCAAGCCCTGACCCGTTAACGCCGTGTATCCCCAATTCGGACCAGTGGTCGACCTCGCCTACACTCGGTGCCGTGCCACGTGGTGACGGTCGACTCAATCACGATCTGCTTCCCGGCGAAAAGGGCCCCCAGGACGCTTGCGGCGTCTTCGGTGTCTGGGCTCCGGGTGAAGAGGTCGCAAAGCTCACGTACTTCGGGCTCTACGCCCTCCAGCACCGGGGTCAGGAATCCGCGGGAATCGCGGTCAGCAACGGCTCCCAGATCCTCGTCTTCAAGGACATGGGCCTGGTGTCCCAGGTCTTCGACGAGACCTCTCTCGGTTCGCTCCAAGGTCATATCGCGGTCGGACACGCCCGCTACTCGACCACCGGTGCCTCCGTGTGGGAGAACGCCCAGCCGACGTTCCGTGCCACCGCGCACGGCTCGATCGCGCTCGGCCACAACGGCAACCTGGTCAACACGGCGCAGCTCGCCGAGATGGTCGCCGAACTCCCGAACGACAACAACAGCCGTTCCACCCGGGTCGCGGCCACCAACGACACCGACCTGCTGACGGCCCTGCTGGCCGCCCAGGTCGACGAGGACGGCAAGCCGCTGACCATCGAGGAGGCCGCCCACACGGTCCTCCCGAAGGTGCGAGGCGCCTTCTCCCTCGTCTTCATGGACGAGCACACCCTCTACGCCGCCCGTGACCCGCAGGGCATCCGCCCGCTGGTCCTCGGCCGGCTGGAGCGCGGCTGGGTCGTCGCCTCCGAGAGCGCCGCCCTGGACATCTGCGGTGCCAGCTTCGTGCGGGAGATCGAGCCGGGCGAGTTCGTCGCCATCGACGAGAACGGCCTGCGCACCTCCCGCTTCGCGGAAGCGAAGCCCAAGGGCTGTGTCTTCGAGTACGTGTACCTGGCCCGCCCGGACACCGACATCGCCGGCCGGAACGTGTATCTCTCCCGGGTCGAGATGGGCCGTCGCCTGGCCAAGGAGGCCCCGGTCGAGGCCGACCTGGTCATAGCGACCCCGGAGTCCGGTACCCCGGCCGCCATCGGCTACGCGGAGGCCTCCGGCATCCCCTTCGGCGCCGGTCTGGTCAAGAACGCCTACGTGGGCCGCACCTTCATCCAGCCCTCGCAGACCATCCGCCAGCTGGGTATCCGCCTGAAGCTGAACCCGCTGAAGGAAGTCATCAAGGGCAAGCGCCTGGTCGTCGTCGACGACTCGATCGTGCGTGGCAACACCCAGCGGGCCCTGGTCCGCATGCTGCGCGAGGCGGGCGCCGCCGAGGTCCACATCCGGATCTCCTCGCCGCCCGTGAAGTGGCCCTGCTTCTTCGGCATCGACTTCGCCACCCGCGCCGAGCTGATCGCCAACGGCATGACCATCGAGGAGATCGGCACCTCGCTCGGCGCCGACTCCCTGGCGTACATCTCCATCGACGGCATGATCGAGGCGACCACCATCGCCAAGCCGAACCTGTGCCGCGCCTGCTTCGACGGCGAGTACCCGATGGAGCTGCCGGACCCGGAGCTGCTCGGCAAGCAGCTGCTGGAGACCGAGCTGGCCGCAGGTCCGGCCGCCACGGCCGCGGCCGACGCGATCCGTCGCCCGTAAGCCCCCGTAGGACGACACGAAAGTTCTCAAGGTCATGTCAGAGACCACTGGTGCCAGCTACGCGAGCGCAGGCGTCGACATCGAGGCGGGCGACCGCGCCGTAGAGCTGATGAAGGAGTGGGTGAAGAAGACCCAGCGCCCCGAGGTCCTGGGCGGCCTCGGCGGCTTCGCCGGGCTCTTCGACGCCTCCGCCCTCAAGCGCTACGAGCGCCCGCTGCTCGCCTCCGCCACGGACGGCGTCGGGACGAAGGTCGACGTCGCGCGCCGCATGGGCGTCTACGACACCATCGGCCACGACCTGGTCGCCATGGTCATGGACGACATCGTGGTGTGCGGTGCCGAGCCGCTGTTCATGACCGACTACATCTGTGTCGGCAAGGTCCACCCCGAGCGGGTCGCCGCGATCGTCAAGGGCATCGCGGAGGGCTGTGTGTTGGCCGGCTGCGCCCTGGTGGGCGGTGAGACGGCCGAGCACCCCGGTCTGCTGGGCGAGGACGACTTCGACGTCGCCGGCGCCGGTACGGGCGTCGTGGAGGCCGACCGGCTGCTGGGCGCGGATCGTATCCGTACGGGTGACACCGTGATCGCCATGGCGTCCTCCGGGCTTCACTCGAACGGGTACTCCCTGGTCCGTCACGTCCTGCTGGACCACGCGGGCCTGGCCCTGGAGTCCGAGATCGCGGAGCTGGGCCGCTCGCTCGGCGAGGAGCTGCTGGAGCCCACCAAGATCTACTCCCTGGACTGCCTGGCGCTGACCCGCACCACCGAGGTGCACGCGTTCAGCCACATCACCGGCGGTGGTCTCGCGGCCAACCTGGCCCGGGTCATCCCGGACGAGCTGCACGCCACCGTCGACCGGGCCACCTGGACCCCGGGCGCGATCTTCGACCTGGTCGGCAGGACCGGGAACGTCGAGCGCCTGGAGCTGGAGAAGACCCTGAACATGGGCGTCGGCATGATGGCGATCGTGCCGGAGGCGTCCACGGACGTGGCCCTCGCGACACTGGCCGACCGCGGGGTCGACGCATGGGTCGCGGGCGAGATCACCGACCGGGGCGACAAGGAGAGCGGCGCGGAGCTGGTCGGGGACTACGCCAGCTGAGCTTGCGGGTAGCACAGAACCCGGTCGGTGGCTGTGCCACCGACCGGGTGAGTGCTCAATGCAAGGTCAAGCGCCGCGACGGTGTTGTGAGGGACCTTCGTCCTCGTCCTCGTCGTCGTCCTCATAGAGGTCGGCGTACCGAGAGTAAAGATCGTCCTCGTCGTTCTCATCGTCCTCGAACGGCTCGCTGTTCGGCGGCTGGCTCGAATTCGATGCGCCCAGTTCACTGGCCAGACGTGACAGGTCAGTCCCACCGCTGTTGTACTTCAGCTGGCGGGCGACCTTTGTCTGCTTGGCCTTGGCCCGGCCGCGCCCCATGGCTCGACCCCCTCGATGACGGGGCTTGACGGCCCCAGAGTCTGACACGCGTTCATGATCCGGAACGGACCCTCCGCAGAGAGGCCGGTCCGTAGGGCTTCCACGGTACCTGAGCCCGCGCCCATACGGTACGTCGCCCGCAGCACGCGCGTGTGCCCAGGACCCTCGAGGCGCCCCGTCCTCGCTGGTCAGTGGCGATTTTAACCACTTATCGGGGTACGACCCGCCGGTGGAAGTGAGAGTTCTCTCGAAGTTCCCGCCGGCGGGTACCGCTCATGTGTGCGACCGGACACCCGATCGCGGCTTTCAGTGTGCCGCGCGGGCCTCGGCCATGCGCTGCTCGGCGATCCGGTCGGCCGCGGCGGCCGGCGGAATCCCGTCCTCCTTCGCACGTGCGAAGATGGCCAGCGTGGTGTCGAAGATCTTCGCCGCCTTCGCCTTGCACCGCTCGAAGTCGAACCCGTGCAGCTCGTCGGCCACCTGGATCACGCCACCGGCGTTCACCACGTAGTCCGGCGCGTAGAGGATCCCGCGGTCGGCGAGGTCCTTCTCCACGCCCGGGTGGGCGAGCTGGTTGTTGGCGGCACCGCAGACCACCTGGGCGGTCAGCACCGGCACGGTGTCGTCGTTCAGGGCGCCGCCCAGGGCGCAGGGGGCGTAGATGTCGAGGCCCTCGACGCGGATGAGCGCGTCGGTGTCCGCGACCACCTGCACGGTCGGGTGCTGGTCGGAGATCCGCCCGACGGCCTCCCGCCGTACGTCCGTGATGACGACCTCGGCGCCCTCGTCGAGCAGGTGCCGGACCAGGTGGTGGCCCACCTTGCCGACGCCCGCGATACCGACCTTGCGGCCGCGCAGCGACGGGTCGCCCCACAGGTGCTGGGCGGAGGCGCGCATGCCCTGGTAGACGCCGAAGGCGGTGAGCACCGAGGAGTCGCCGGCGCCGCCGTTCTCGGGCGAGCGGCCGGTGGTCCAGCGGCACTCGCGGGCCACGACGTCCATGTCGGCGACGTACGTGCCGACGTCGCACGCGGTGACGTAGCGCCCGCCGAGGGAGGCGACCATGCGGCCGTAGGCGAGCAGCAGTTCCTCGGTCTTGTCGCGCTCCGGGTCGCCGATGATCACGGCCTTGCCGCCGCCGTGGTCCAGGCCGGCCATGGCGTTCTTGTAGGACATCCCGCGCGCGAGGTTGAGAGCGTCGGCGACGGCCTCGGTCTCGGTTGCGTAGGGGTAGAAGCGCGTTCCGCCGAGGGCCGGGCCCAGGGCGGTGGAGTGGATGGCGATCACGGCCTTGAGACCGCTGGCGCGGTCCTGGCAGAGCACGACCTGCTCATGGCCGCCCTGGTCCGAGTGGAACAGGGTGTGCAGGACATCAGCAGATGCGCCGGTTACGTCGGTCACTGTGGTGACTCCTGTGTAAATAGCGGCGGGTGGGGCTCAGCTCCCGTGCGGGTGGCGGGTGCTGTGGCATGAGCGTAGAGCCTGTGCCCACCAGCCATCCTCGCAGTGTTCAGGATCACTCTGCCGTGCCTTTGGCGCACGCATGACCGTGGGACGATTTGCAGTGGTTTCGAGCCGGGTCCTATGGGGAGGGAGCAGGCGTGCCCAAGGTGTCCTCCGTGGTCGTCCCGTATGCCGCGTACCTGCGCGTCTACGAGCCGCTGGCCGCCTTCCCGGAGCCGGAGCGCACCCACTGGGCGCGCTACGCCCGGCGCCCCGACCGTCCCTCCTACCAGGACGAACTGCGCCGCTCGCTCGCCGATTTGCTGCCCACCCCGCCGATTCCGGTGCCGGTCCACGAGAGCAGCGACGCCTTCGTGCTGGACGTCGACGGAGTCGTCTGCGTCTGTCCCTGGCGGACCCGGCTGCGCGGCTGGCAGGCCCTGGGCGAGCTGGCCGATGAGCTGCCCGCTTCGGTGCTGGACGCGGTGCTGCCGCCGCTGGTGCGCCACCAGGCCGCCCAGGACTACGAGCGCTGGCTCGCCCGCAACCCGGACGCCCGCCCCTGGATCCGCACGGCGACCTGGCAGGTCCCGCTGAACTGGTTCGTGCTGGTCTCCGACGAGGAGCGCCGGTACGAGAAGGGGTCCGGCGAGGTGCCGCCGATGCTGCGCTACCGCACCCCGATGGTGCAGGCCAGACGCCGGGTGGCGCGGGCGCTGCGCACGCTGAGGGACACCATCGAGGAGGGGCCGCTGATCGACGGCCTGGTGGACGTCGGCCGCTGGCTGGAGGAGTTCCACCCGCGCTCGCTGGTGGAGCTGGACTACGGCGGCCTGGTGCACGCGGTGCCGGCCGGCGAGCTGGAGGGCGACCACTCGGCGGCGGACGTCGCCGACGGCATCGAGGCGCTGCGCCGGGGTGACGGGATGGCCGCTGGGGAGGCCTACGGGCGGCTGGTGGAGCGGTGGCGGGCGGTACGTGACCGGCGTTCCGCGAACTGAGTGACGTACGTCACGGTCAAAACAGCCCTGAACGACGTACGGTCTACCGCACTTGACCACCTGACGGGATGTTGATCCCGATCCGGGCTTTTGTCCCAAGGGTGATGGACGGCACTTACACGGCTCTTGCGCCGCTTGCCGCCCCTCATGCCAAAATAGGACAAGGAGTCCGGGGAAGGCTCCGTCCGCCCAACTATGCTCCACTGTGGGCGGAATCCCAGCATTGCACGCTTTGGGGGGTCTGGTGCCTCCTGATCGCCCTGTGACTGATCGTCACAGTGGCGTGACTGTCCGCTATGGCATGGTCCATCGGCTTCCGCGGCTGATGAACACCTGGGAGGGCAATTCCATCGGTTTGGCCGACGTGGCTGGACAGATGGTGTAGTTGTAGTGCCGAGGACAAGCCGTTCGTCCTATAACCGACTCGGCCCGCGTCCGCCATTTCGGGCAACGCGGGTCAAGGTGCAGAATTTAGAGGAAAGAACCGAGAAGGTTCGGTTCTCCCGAGGAGGCCGCTCATGACCGCTCGCACCCCTGATGCCGAGCCGCTGCTGACCCCGGCTGAGGTCGCCACGATGTTCCGCGTGGACCCGAAGACGGTCACGCGGTGGGCGAAGGCCGGCAAGCTCACTTCGATCCGTACGCTCGGCGGGCACCGCCGCTACCGCGAGGCCGAGGTCCGCGCTCTGCTCGCGGGCATCCCGCAGCAGCGCAGCGAGGCCTGAACAACTGAATAACCGGGCAAACCGGCTGGTCCCCCAACTGACCGAGGTGCCCGGAACCCTAGCTCCAAGCGACGCGGGACCTGCCCCAACAGGGCCCACGCCCAAGCCGAAGAGAACGTTGTAGGCAGCGACACAGGGTGCGTCGTAGATCGCGCTGGACTCCGCCGGGTCCAGCGCGATCTTTTTTGTGCGCTGGTTGTGGGGGTGCCGAGGTCGCTGTGAGCGGCCTTGTCGGAGTCTGGGGAGGGCTGTCGGTACTTCTGTGCACGACCCCCGAGTCGGGTGCAATTGCACATATTAAATTGAACAGTTGTAGGAGGGGGGTAAGTTCCGCCGTTTCAAAAAGTAATGCGGTGACTCCCGTCACACGCCAGGGAGCTTGTTGCCTCTGGCACGGGTGCGGTAGTGGAACCACCTCTTCCAGGGTGCCACGTCCAGGCGGGTGTTGGGCCCGGCGCCGGTCACGCGCTTCGGGGACTTTCGCCCCCCAGGACCTCTTCGCTCGCGTCTTCGGGTCGGGGGCCGGTGTCCATCGCCAGCCGCAGCAGGTGATGGCAGATCGGGCAGTGGCGGGTGAGGTGCCGCCGGTAGGACGAGGCGGCCGACAGATGCGCCCTGAGCAGCGCCCGCGTCTCGTGCCTGGCCGATGCCGTCATACGCCACCTCCAGGGGCCGCACAGGGGGGGCGGGCCCTGGTTTCTGGGTACCGGCGGAATGTGACGTCGTCAATCCCCCAGGGGGCAGGCCGAGCACAAGAAGAAGGCCCCCGTCCGGATCGGATGAGGGCCTTCTTGCTGCGGTCCTGACGGGATTTGCTGCATCGATTGCGGCTCCGCCGCGGGCGCGGCCTCCACCTTGACAGGGTGGCGGCTGAGCGGCTGGCGGCAAAGGAAGAGCCCCCACCCGACGGGATGGGGGCTCTTCCTGCTGCGGTCCTGACGGGATTTGAACCCGCGGCCTCCACCTTGACAGGGTGGCGAGCACTCCAAACTGCTCCACAGGACCAGGTTTCGCTGCGCTCGGCTTGCTGCCTTGCGCTGCGAGAAGGACTGTACAGGAGGGTGAGGGCCCTGGTCGAACTCACCCTCTGTACGCTTGCGGTTACGGTACGGCCGCGTCGATCGCCTTCACGATCCGCTTGTCGGAGATCGGGTACGCCGTGCCCAGCGCGTGGGCGAAGTAGCTGACCCGTAGCTCCTCGAGCATCCAGCGGATGTCCAGGACCTGCTGCGGTACCGGCCGGCCCTGCGGGAGCTGTTCCAGCAGCCAGGCGTACTCGTCCTGCATCTCGTGGACCTTCTCCATGCGCGTGGTGTCCCGCTGGACACCCGTCGGCATCTGCTGCAGGCGCCGGTCCGCGGCCACCAGGTAGCGCATGAGGTCGGGCAGGCGGCGTATCCCCGCCCAGGTCACGAAACCGGGCTTCACAAGGGCGTCCAGCTGCTTGCGGACGTCCGTCAGGTTCGCCAGCAGGACGGGGCTGCGTACGCCCTTCAGACGGCGCTCACAGGCCTGCCAGGCGGCGAGGACCTGCTGCACCTGGGCGACCGTACGGACCGTCGTGTCGACGATCTCCGCCCGCACCTTGTCGTACAGCTTCCGGTACGACTCCTCGTCCCACGCCGGCCCGCCGAAGTCCGCGATCAGCTTGTCGGCCGCGGCCATCGCGCAGTCGTCGAAGAGGGCCTGGATCGAGCCGTGCGGGTTGGCGGAGAGCGCCAGCTTCTGGGCGTTCGTCAGGCGGTCGCTCGCGAATTTGGCCGGGTTCACCGGGATGTTGCGCAGGATGAGGCGGCGGGTGCCCTTCCACATGGCCTCCGCCTGCTCGGCCTCCGTGTCGAAGAGGCGGACCGAGACCGTGTCGCCGTCGTCCACCAGCGCCGGGTACGCCTTCACCGGCTGCCCGGCCCGGCGGGTCTCGAAGACCCGGGTGAGCGTGCCGATCGTCCAGTCGGTGAGGCCCGCCCGCTCCAGGGACTCCCCGCCCTCGCGGGAGGCGGTCGCGGCCGCCGCCTGGGACAGGGCCTTGCGCGCCTTCGGCTTCAGCCGGAGCTTCAGCGCCTCCAGGTCCTTGTCCTCGGCGAGCCCCCGCCGCCGCTCGTCCACGATCCTGAAGGTGATCTTCAGATGGTCGGGGACCTTCGCCCAGTCGAAGTCGTCCGCCTCGAAGGGGACGCCGACCATGCGCTTCAGCTCGCGGGCCATGGTGACCGTCAGGGTCTCCTGCAGCGGCACCGCACGCTCCAGGAACGCCTTCGCGTAGTTCGGCGCGGGCACGTAGTTGCGGCGGATCGGCTTGGGGAGAGTGCGGATCAGCTCCGTCACCACTTCCTCGCGCAGGCCGGGGATCTGCCAGTCGAAGCCCTCGTCCGTGACCTGGTTGAGGACCTGCAGCGGGATGTGGACGGTCACACCGTCCGCGTCCGCGCCCGGCTCGAACTGGTAGGTCACCCGGAACTTGAGCTGCCCCTGCCGCCAGCTGTCCGGATAGTCGGCCTTGGTGACCGCCTCCGCCGACTCCCGGATGAGCATCTCCCGCTCGAAGTCCAGAAAATCGGGCTGCTCGTGCCGCTTGTGCTTCCACCAGGAGTCGAAGTGGGCGCCGGAGACGACGTGTTCGGGCACCCGCTGGTCGTAGAAGTCGAACAGCGTCTCGTCGTCCACGACGATGTCCCGGCGCCGCGCCCGGTGCTCCAGCTCCTCGACCTCGCTGAGGAGTTTGCGGTTGTCGGCGAAGAACTTGTGGTGTGTGCGCCAGTCGCCCTCGACGAGCGCGTTGCGGATGAACAGCTGACGGGAGACCTCGGGGTCGACCCGGCCGTAGTTCACCTTCCGCTGGGCGACGATCGGGACGCCGTACAGCGTGACCTTCTCGTACGCCATCACGGCCGCCTGGTCCTTCTCCCAGTGCGGCTCGCTGTACGTGCGCTTCAGGAGGTGGCCGGCGAGCGGCTCGACCCACTCCGGCTCGATCTTCGCGTTGACCCTGGCCCACAGGCGGGACGTCTCCACCAGCTCGGCGGACATCACGAAGCGGGGCTGCTTCCGGAACAGAGCCGAGCCCGGGAAGATCGCGAACTTGGCGTTGCGGGCGCCCAGGTACTCGTTCTTGTTGCCGTCCTTCACATCCTTCATCCCGATGTGGGAGAGGAGGCCGGCGAGGAGGGAGACATGCACGCGGTCGGCGGGGGCATCGTCCTCATTGATGTGGATGCCCATCTGCTTGGCGACCGTGCGCAGCTGGGTGTAGATGTCCTGCCATTCGCGAATGCGCAGGAAGTTCAGGTACTCCTGCTTGCACATCCGGCGGAAGGACGACGAGCCGCGCTCCTTCTGCTGCTCGCGGACGTACCGCCACAGGTTCAGATAGGCGAGGAAGTCGCTGGTCTCGTCCTTGAAGCGGGCGTGCTGCTGGTCGGCCTGGGCCTGCTTCTCGGCCGGGCGCTCGCGCGGGTCCTGGATGGACAGCGCGGCCGCTATGACCATGACCTCGCGGACACAGCCGTTCTTGTCGGCCTCCAGGACCATCCGGGCGAGGCGCGGGTCGACGGGCAGCTGGGCGAGCTTGCGGCCGTTGTCGGTGAGCCGCTTGCGCGGGTCCTTCTGGGCCGGGTCCAGCGCGCCCAGCTCCTGCAGCAGCTGCACGCCGTCGCGGATGTTGCGGTGGTCCGGCGGGTCGATGAAGGGGAACTTCTCGATGTCGCCGAGCCCGGCCGCGGTCATCTGGAGGATGACGGAGGCGAGGTTCGTGCGGAGGATCTCGGCGTCCGTGAACTCCGGGCGGGCGAGGAAGTCGTCCTCGGCGTAGAGCCGGATGCAGACGCCGTCGGAGGTACGGCCGCAGCGGCCCTTGCGCTGGTTGGCGCTGGCCTGGGAGATCGGCTCGATGGGCAGCCGCTGGACCTTGGTGCGGTGGCTGTACCGGCTGATCCGGGCGAAGCCGGGGTCGATGACGTACTTGATGCCGGGGACGGTGAGGGAGGTCTCGGCGACGTTGGTCGCCAGAACGATCCTGCGCCCCGTGTGCGGCTGGAAGACGCGGTGCTGCTCGGCGTGGGAGAGGCGGGCGTAGAGCGGCAGGATCTCGGTGCCCTGCCAATTAGCGCCTCCGGCGCGGGGGTACTGCTTCTTCGTCAGCGCGTCCGCCGTGTCCCGGATCTCCCGCTCACCGGAGAGGAACACGAGGATGTCGCCCTTCCCCTCCGCCATCAGCTCCTCGACGGCGTCGGTGATCGCGGTGATCTGGTCCCGGTCGGCGTCCTCGGAGTCCTCTTCGAGGAGCGGCCGGTACCGGACCTCGACCGGATAGGTACGGCCGCTGACCTCGATGATCGGGGCGTCGCCGAAGTGCCGGGAGAAGCGCTCCGGGTCGATGGTCGCCGAGGTGATGACGACCTTGAGATCCGGCCGCTTGGGCAGCAGCTGCGCGAGATACCCGAGCAGGAAGTCGATGTTCAGGGACCGCTCGTGCGCCTCGTCGATGATGATCGTGTCGTAGGCGCGCAGCTCGCGGTCGGTCTGGATCTCGGCGAGCAGGATGCCGTCCGTCATCAGCTTGACGAAGGTGGCGTCCGGGTTCACCTGATCGGTGAAGCGGACCTTCCAGCCGACGGCCTCGCCGAGGGGGGTCCGCAGCTCCTCCGCCACCCGCTCGGCGACGGTGCGGGCAGCGATACGGCGGGGCTGGGTGTGCCCGATCATGCCGCGGACACCGCGGCCCAGCTCCATACAGATCTTGGGGATCTGCGTGGTCTTACCGGACCCGGTCTCGCCGGCGACGATGACGACCTGGTGATCGCGGATGGCCTCGGCGATCTGGTCCTTCCGCTGGCTGACGGGGAGCTGCTCGGGGTACGTGACGGCGGGCACGCGGGAGCGCCGCTCGTCCATCCGGGCCTCGGCCTTGGCGATCTCGGCCTCGATCTCGGCGAGGACGGTGGCGCGGGCCTCCGGCTTACGGATCTTGCGCGCGCCCTCGAGCCGCCGGCCGAGGCGGTGCGCTTCGCGCAGCGACAGCTCGGTCAGGCGGGGGGCGAGGGCGCCGAGGGCGGGGGCTGGGTGCGTAGACATACGCGGTCCAGGATCGCACCTCGGGGAAATTCGTGGCGAACACTTTTGGGCAGGCGACCGCCGACCGGGGGCGGCCGCCCTCACCTGGAGTCCTTACTCGTTGGGGAGCCAGTCGGTGAAGGTCACGGGTCGGTCCGTGAGCTTGCGGAGGTTCCCGCCGTCGACGGCGTCGACGATGTACGTGGCGCTCGCGCCGGCGGCCTGCTCGAAGCCGTTGAAGGCGATCCCGCTGCCGTCGGGGGAATAGACCGGGGCGCGGAGGTTGGACAGGGCGATGGCCCAGTTGTTCTGCAGATCGGTCGTGGCGCCGGTGGCCACGTCGACGGTGTGCAGGCCGTTCTCGGCGGCATAGACGAGGCGGCTGCCGTCGGGGGACCAGTCGGCGGGCGTGTCCCCCACGTTGTGGCTGGAGGTGACCTGGCGCTCCTCGCGGGTGACCGTGTCGAGGACGTAGACGTCGGTGCCGACATCCCAGCCGTCATCGGTCTCGTAGTACTCGCTCCTCAGGAAGGCGATGCTCCGGCCGTCGGGCGAGAAGGTGCCGCGGCTGCCGTACGGGGTGAGAACCTCGCTCCCGGTGCCGTCGGCGTTGATCCAGCCCAGGCCGGACCCCGTTTCGTAGACGATCCGCTGTCCGTCGGGAGACCAGTCGGGGTGCCCGGCGTACGGAACGGGCCCGGACCCGGTGCCGGGGACCAGGACGTGCGGGTCGCTGCCGTCAGCGCCCGCGACGACCAGATCGCGGCCGTACGCGCAGCCCTCGGTCTGCGGTATGCAGGTGTCCTGCCGGTGGACGTACGCCACCTGGGAGCCGTCGGGCGAGAGCACGCCGTCCTCCGCGCCCTGGGCGAGGGTGGCGGTGACGGATCCGCTGACGGGGTTGAGGGTGACCAGGGCGGGGGAGCCGGCCGAATAGTCGGTGCCGGTGAGCAGGCCCGGCCCCCGCGTCCCCTCCGCCGCCGCGGTCCCCGCTGCCAGCGGCAGACTCGTCGCGAGCGCCAACGTGACGGTCAACGCGGCCTGTCTGAAGCGCACTTGAGCCCCTTCCATCGGTTCGGGACCGGCGACCCGGCCCCCGGAAGGAGGAGCGCGCGAAGATCAAGAAACGTCACAGCGAGCGCACAGCGTCAGCCCTGCAACGCCCCCGAGCTGCCGGAATCGCCGCCGCGCCGCACACCATCCCCGAGGGCGATGGACTTGGCGGTGTTGGAGACCGCCTTGATACCGAGATACGCCGTGGTCATGCTGCTCACGGCCGTGAACGCGGCGGTCAGCACACCGACGATCACCGCCTTGTCCCCGTCGAGCCGCCACACCCCGAAGATCGCGACCCCGGCTATCGCCAGATTGCTGATGACCACCGCGAGCAGCCCGTATCGGGCCCGGTCCTTCTCCAGCTCGGTGTCCCGGATGGCTCTGGCCTCGTCCCGACTCATCGTCCCCGCCCCCCAAAATCCCCGCCAACCAGCCAGAACGTAGCGCCGCGCAGAGTCCGTGCCAAGCCGACCAGGCAACAAAGAAAAATCTGAAAAATCACTCTTCGTGATGAAGCATCGACGTTCACCTGAGCGAACCGACGAACGAGCCCAGATTCCGTGTTCGTGAAGATCGTGGTGCGCGTCAAGCTGCTGCCGACCCAGGAACAGGCCTCGGCGCCCAGGCCGCCCAGCCCTACGACGACCGCATGCTCTCCTGGCACCGCAGGGCTTCATCGGCGTCGACCTGGGCATCGCCAACATCGCCACCACCTCCACGACACCGACACAGCGGCCGAAAGCTGAACCGCACCCGGGAAAACGACCGAAACCTACGCACCCGACTGCAGCAGAAAGGCACACGATCCGCGAAGCGGCGGGCCAAGCGACACGCGGGCAAAGAGGCACGACGCACCCGCGACATCAATCACAAGATCAGCAACCACATCGTGGCGGAGGCTCAACGCACCGGCCGCGGAATCGCTCTGGAAGACCTGAGCGGCATCCGCGAACGGGCACGGCTGAAAAAGCCCCAACGCGTCACGATCAACTCCTGGGCCTTCGGCCAGCTCGGCGCCTTCATCGAGTACAAGGCACCCAGGGCCGGGGTGCCGGTAGTGCACGTCAGCCCGGCGTACACCAGCCAGGAGTGCTCCCACTGCCACCACATCGACAAACGGAACCGGCCCAACCAGGCCGAGTTCACCTGCAGGAACTGCGGACGCTCGTACCACGAGTGTGACCCACAAGACATACAACAAGGCCCCGATCCGAAGATCGGGGCCTTAGTTGTGGCTGGGGCCGGGGTCGAACCGGCGACCTATCGCTTTTCAGGCGATCGCTCGTACCAACTGAGCTACCCAGCCGTCAAGGCCTTTTACAAGGCCTTTGCGGTCCTGACGGGATTTGAACCCGCGGCCTCCACCTTGACAGGGTGGCGAGCACTCCAAACTGCTCCACAGGACCAAGCTTGCGTGCAACAGTGTCGCACACGATCTTGCGTGCCCCCAACGGGATTCGAACCCGTGCTACCGCCTTGAAAGGGCGGCGTCCTAGGCCGCTAGACGATGAGGGCTATCGGCCCGCCTGGGCGCTTCTCAGCGCGTCGGGGACGTGAGAAGCATATGGGATGGCGGGGAGTATCGCCAAAACGGTTTTACGACCCTGAGGGCGAGGGCGTAGCCGGGGACGGGTTTGCGCCGGGAAGGTTCTCCTCGGGCAGGTGGCGGCTGACCTCGGCTGTCGTCAGGCCCAGGCCGCCCAGTCTGATCTCGTCCCAGGCCTGGAGGCGGCGGGTGGCGCGGTCGAAGTAGAGGATCGAGGCCTCGATCGGGTCGGGGTATCTGCCCTCCACGGCGCGCAGGCCGCTGCCTCCCGTCGAGCCTTCCATGCGCAGACGTGTGCCGTACTTCATGACCTCCGTGCCCTGGTGGTGGAGGTGGCCCGCCAGGACCAGCGGGACCTCGCCGTCCGTCTCGCGCGCGGCGGAGGGCTCGTGCGCGATCGCCACGTCGACCGGGGTGCCCGCCGCCCGCTGGTCGCGCAGGGTGCTGGCCAGGCGGTCGCCCGCCAGCACCTCGGCCGCGTCCCCGCCGGGCGACACCGAGCGGTCGGGGGTGAACTGGGGGTCGCCGATGCCCGCGAACCGCAGGCCGGCGATCGTCTCCGCCCGGCCGTCGTCCAGGACGTGCACGTTCTTCATGCGCTGCAGGTAGCGCTGGGTGGTCCTGGAGTCGTGGTTGCCCCGGACCCAGACGTACGGCACGCCCAGGTCGGCGACCGGGTCCAGGAAGCCGTTCTCTGCGGCTGTGCCGTGGTCCATCGTGTCGCCCGAGTCCACGATCACGTTCACCTTGTACTGCTCCACCAGCGAGGCGATGATCTTCCAGCTCGCCGGGTTGAGGTGGATGTCGGAGACGTGCAGGACCCGCAGGCCGGTGGGGTCCGGCTGGTAGGCCGGGAGCGTGGACGTGACGTCGTACAGCTTCGTCACGTTCGTCACCAGGCGTGCCAACTCCTTCTGGTAGACGTCGAATTCGGTGACGATGCTGCGCGCGTTGCCGACCAGGGAGGGTGCGGAGGAGAGCAGGCCGGAGAACTTCGGCTCCAGGACCGACTTGGGGTTCCAGGTGGCGTAGGCCGTCGCTCCGGAGGCGGCGAGGAGGGCCAGTGCCAGGCCGCCGGCCGTCAGGGCGCGGCGCGGGCGGCGGTAGACGGCGAGGCCCAGGGCGGTCGCGCCGGAGACCACGGCGACGCAGGAGCGTACGGCCAGGTCGAGCGTGCCGCGTTCGACGTCCCGGGCCACCTCGTCCTGGAGCCCGGAGAGCCGTTCGGGGTGGTCGACGAGGGCTTGGGAGCGGAGCGGGTCCAGTTGGTCGACGTTGACGTCCAGGCGGACCGGGGCGACATGGCTGTCCAGGGTGAGTGCGCCCAGCGGGGAGACGTTGATCTTCGTGCCGCCGGTGAGGGAGGGGCGCAGTGCCATCGTCGTGTCCATCGGGCCGACCGGGACCCGGACGTTCCCGACGATCAGCAGGCCGAGCCAGGCGCCGACCAGGACCACTGTGGTGAGGCCGAGGGCGCGCAGCCACGGGTTGGGGCGGGCCGCCAGTTCCAGGGCCGGGAGGGCGGGGGCGGCCTTGCGGGTACGGCGGGCACGGTGGGTGCGCAGGGTGCGGAGGGCTGCGGCGGTGGCGCGGGCGCTGGCCATTGGGGGCGTATGCCCACGGCCGGGTGTGGATATGCGGCGGATATGCGCCGGTTCGCCTGCCTCGTACGGGCCTGACGTGCCGGACAATGACCGTGTGCTGGAGATGACGCGCGAGGAGTTCGAGGAACTGGTCGCCGAGGCGCTCGACCGGATCCCGCCGGAGCTGACGCGGCTGATGGACAATGTCGCGGTGTTCGTCGAGGACGAACCGCCCGCGGACGATCCCGAGCTGCTCGGGCTGTACGAGGGGACGCCGCTGACCGAGCGGGGTGAGTGGTACGCGGGTGTGCTGCCGGACCGGATCACCGTCTACCGGGGGCCGACGCTGCGGATGTGCGACAGCCGCGAGGACGTCGTCGCCGAGACCGAGGTCACCGTGGTGCACGAGATCGCCCATCACTTCGGCATCGACGACGCCCGGCTGCACGCGCTCGGGTACGGGTGACCGGGTGGGGCGCGCCGATGCGGGCGGGGCGCGTGTCCTCTTGCGGGCGGCGGGAGTTGGGCAGGTTGACTCCCAGTCTCGCCTCCGGAGGTGGCCGCCGTGCGCCCCTTGTACGTACCCGTCCGTCTGGCCGTCACGGTGCTGGCCCTCACGGCCGCCGCCGGCTGTGTGAGTGTGGGTGACGACGCCGGCCGGGCCAAGCCCTCGCACTCGGCGGGGCAGCGGGGTGGTGAGGCGCCCGACGGGGGGCCGGTGGAGGGCGGCGGCGGCCTCGGCTACGGCGGTGGCGGTCACGGGGACGGCAAGCACGAGCACGGGGGCAAGAAGAAGCGGGGGGAGTCGGGCTCGCCCTCGGCCACGCCGTCCGCGCCGGGCAGCGCGTCGGCGGCACCGCCGAAGCCGGGGGGGACCACGGTTCCGGCCCCTACGCATACGGTCGAGCCGTCCCCCACACAGACGGCCGAGCCGCCGCCGACGCCCACGGAGGAGCCGACGCCGACCTCGTCCGCGCCGCCGTCCGCCGAGCCGTCCTCCTCGGCCCACGAGGAGACGGGGACCCAACTGGCCCAGCGGGAGCCGGCGCCTGCGGCGGGGATTCCGGCGTAGGACGTGACCAGCGTCTCCTGGGCTCGGTTTGCCTTGGGGGGCGTTGGGTGCGTATGGTGGTAGATCGTTTGATCCCATTTGCCCGGCGCCACTGCAGAGCGCGCCGTGTGGCGCGTACTCTCCCTTGCCGTGGCGGACCGCATTGAGGCGGTCGTGAGCGATTCACGGAGTTGACGGGCGCGTGCCGAAGAGACTCCGGAAGGTTTCGCATTCGCATGTCCGTGTCCAGTACTGATCAGATCGTCATGCCCGAGAACGACAACGAACTCGTGGACGTGACGACCGAGGTCACCGAGGCCGTCGAGGCCGCTGACACCACCCCCCAGACCACCTTTGCCGACCTCGGCCTCCCCGAGGGCATCGTGCGCAAGCTCGCGCAGAACGGCGTCACCACCCCCTTCCCGATCCAGGCCGCGACCATCCCGGACGCCCTGGCCGGCAAGGACATCCTCGGCCGTGGCCGCACCGGCTCCGGCAAGACCCTCTCCTTCGGTCTGCCGACCTTGGCCACGCTGGCCGGCGGCCGCACCCAGAAGCACAAGCCCCGCGCCGTCATCCTCACCCCGACCCGTGAGCTGGCCATGCAGGTGGCCGACGCCCTGCAGCCCTACGGCGACGTCCTCGGCCTGAAGATGAAGGTCGTCTGCGGCGGTACGTCGATGGGCAACCAGATCTACGCGCTGGAGCGCGGCGTGGACATCCTGGTCGCCACGCCCGGCCGCCTCCGCGACATCATCAACCGCGGCGCCTGCTCCCTCGAGGACGTGCAGATCGCGGTCCTGGACGAGGCCGACCAGATGTCCGACCTGGGCTTCCTGCCCGAGGTCACCGAGCTGCTCGACCAGGTCCCGGCCGGCGGCCAGCGGATGCTCTTCTCCGCCACCATGGAGAACGAGATCCAGACCCTCGTCGACCGCTACCTGAACAATCCGGTCTCACACGAGGTGGACGCGGCCCAGGGCGCGGTGACGACCATGTCGCACCACATCCTCATCGTGAAGCCCAAGGACAAGGCGCCGGTCACCGCCGCGATCGCCTCCCGCAAGGGCCGCACGATCATCTTCGTCCGCACCCAGCTGGGCGCCGACCGCGTCGCCGAGCAGCTGCGCGAGGCCGGCGCGAAGGCCGACGCGCTGCACGGCGGCATGACCCAGGGCGCCCGCACCCGGACGCTGGCCGACTTCAAGGACGGCTACGTCAACGTGCTCGTCGCGACCGACGTCGCCGCGCGCGGTATCCACGTCGACGGCATCGACCTGGTTCTGAACGTGGACCCGGCCGGCGACCACAAGGACTACCTGCACCGCGCCGGCCGCACCGCGCGCGCCGGTCGTACGGGCACGGTCGTCTCGCTGTCCCTGCCGCACCAGCGCCGCCAGATCTTCCGCCTGATGGAGGACGCCGGCGTCGACGCCGCGCGCCACATCATCCAGGGCGCCGGCGCCTTCGACCCGGAGGTCGCCGAGATCACCGGCGCCCGCTCCATGACCGAGGTCCAGGCCGAGTCCGCGGGCAACGCCGCCCAGCAGGCCGAGCGCGAGGTCGCCCACCTCACCAAGCAGCTGGAGCGCGCCCAGCGCCGTGCCACCGAGCTGCGCGAGGAGGCCGACCGGCTGGTCGTCCGGGTCGCCCGCGAGCGTGGCGAGGACCCGGAGACCGCGGTGGCCGAGGCCCAGGCGGCCGCGGCGGAGGCCGTGGTCGAGGCGGCCGCGGTCCAGGAGCCGGCGCAGCGCGAGACCGAGCGCGAGGAGCGTCCGGCGGCTTCGGCGCCGTACGAGCGCCGGGAGCGGCGTTCCTTCGACCGGGACCGTGGTGAGCGCGGTGAGCGTGGCGAGCGGGGCTTCGAGCGCCGTGAGGACCGTGGTGACCGCGGTGGCTTCCGCCGTGACCGTGACGAGCGTCGTCCCTTCGACCGTGACCGGGACCGTGGTGAGCGCGGCTTCGAGCGCCGTGACGACCGCGGTGACCGTGGTGGGCGTTCCTTCGAGCGCCGTGACGAGCGTCGGCCGTTCGACCGGGACCGTGGTGAGCGTGGCTTCGAGCGCCGTGACGACCGCGGTGACCGCGGCGGCCGTGGCTTCGAGCGCCGTGACGAGCGTGGTGACCGCGGTGGGCGTTCCTTCGAGCGCCGTGACGAGCGTCGTCCCTTCGACCGTGACCGTGGTGGCCGTTCCTTCGAGCGCCGCGACGACCGTGGTGGCTTCCGCCGGGACGAGCGCGGTGCCGGCCACCGGGGCAGCGACCGTCCGTTCAACCGTGAGCGTCGTGACGACCGCCCGGGCTTCCGCTCCGCCGGTCACGACCGTCCCTACGGCCGTCGTGACGACCACCGCGGCAGCGGCACCGGCTCCTTCGGCCGCCGCGACGACAAGCCGCGCTGGAAGCGCAACGGCTGACAGATCGAGAAGTGACCGGCCCTGCGGCCGGTGAACGAACACGGCTGCGGGCCCCGGATCATCCGGGGCCCGCAGCCGTTTCGTCTGTTGGTTCAGTTATTCGTTTCGTTCAGTCATTCGTTCGGTCGAGCGCGCCTGGTGGGCCGTGTCAGCAGGCGGACAGGGGGGAGCGGATCGTGTGCCGGGTGCGCTGGAGGCGCAGGGCCAGCTGTACCTCCAGGGCCCGCATGGGTTCCTGCCACGCGGGGCCGAGGAGGTCGGCGATCCGTTCCAGGCGCCGGGAGACCGTGTTGGGGTGCACGTGGAGGGCCTCGGCGGCGCGGCGGGGGCTGCCGCCGGACGCGAAGTAGGCCTCCAGGGTGTGCACGAGATCGGTGCAGTGCCGGACGTCGTAGGCGATCACCGGGCCGATCGTGGTCTGCACGAAGGCCGGGATGTCGGGGCTGTCCGCGAGCAGCAGGCCGAGGAAGCCCAGCTCCTGCGCCGAGGCGCTGCCCCCGTCGGTGCCGAGCGCGGTGAGCGCCTCCAGGCATCGCCGGGCCTCCTGGTAGGTGCCGCGGACCGAGCCCGGGTGCGCGACCGGCCCGGCCGAGCCGACCGTCACCCGGCGGCCGGTCACCGTGGACAGCTCGGCGGTGACCGCCCGCCCCGCGTCCCCCGAGTCCGTGCCCGGGACCAGCAGCACCAGGCAGTCGTCCATGATGGTCTGCAGTCCCGCCATGCGGTGGGCGTACGCCGAGGCCCAGACCAGGGCCCGGCCGCTCGCCCCGCCGTCCGGCCGCGCGATCAGCACCACGTGCGGGTCGTCGAGGGCGACGCCGAGGCGCCGGGCGTGCACCGCGAGCTGTTCGGGCGCGCGGGGCGAGTCGGCGATCAGGTCCTGCAGCAGCCGGCTGCGGCCCCCGTCGGGGGAGGTCTCGGCGCCGGCCTCCATCTGCAGCAGGACCGCGATGGACTGGGCCGTGGCCCGCAGCAGCTGGAGCCGGTAGTCGGTGACCGGTTCGTCCGGGGCCAGGATCAGGGTGCCGAGCACCTCGCGGCCGGCGGTGGCCGGACACAGCCACAGGCCCGCCGCGGAGCGGATGGCGGTGAGTTCGGCGTGGGCGTCCAGCGTCCGCTGGAAGAGTTCCGTCTCGTCGAGGCCGGGAAATTCGCCGGTGGCGACCAGCGTCCGGCCGGTCGCGTCCCGCACCATCAGCCTGCCGCCCAGCTCGGCCGCGGCGTGGGCGGTGACCTTGCCGAGGCCCTCTCCGCTCAGCACCATGTCGATGAGCTGGGTGTGGATGTCGCCCAGCCGGTGTGCGGCGCTGGAGGAGTCCAGCGCCCGGGAGACGTCGAGTTCGAGTTCGTTCAGCTCGGAGCGGGTCCGGGCGAGCAGCCGGGCCTTCTTGATGGCCAGGGAGGCGAGGTCGCCCAGCGAGGACATCAGGGTGATCTCGTCGGGGGTGAAGTGGCGCACGGAGCGAGCGGCGCCGTAGAGCGCGCCGAAGGTGTCGCTGCCCTCTTTCAGGGGCACCGCCATCAGCCCGTGCAGGCCCTCCCTGATCGCCACCTCATCGGTGGGTGTGGAGTGCGGGAAGCGTTTGTCGGTGAGGTAGTCGGGGGTCCAGAAGGGGGCCGAGCGGTCGGCGGCCGCGTTGCCGATCCCGCCGTGGGCCGGGATCACGAAGCCGGGGGCGAGGCTGGAGGCGTGGCCGTCGGAGACGCGCACCCGGGTACGGCCGTCGGTGGCGTCCCGGAGGGTGATCCACGACATGTCGAAGTCGAGGAGCAGCCGGGCCCGCCGGGCGATCACCCGCAGGAGCGCGTCCACGTCGTAGGGGAGGGTCAGTTCCCTGGCGGTGTCCACGAGCGCGGCCAGGGCGGACTCGCGCTGTTGCCGGCGCGCGAACAGGCCGTGGATGTCGAGCGCCAGGGTCCGTGCCCTGCTGAGGAGGGCCTGCGACTCGGTGGACATCCAGTCGTCGGAGCCGGTACCCGTGGGCCGTTCGAAATGCTGCGCCGGAGCCTCCAGGGCGAGCAGTTCAAGGAGCCTGAGCAGTTCGTCCCGTACGAAGTCGTCCGTGTGCCGCACCGACTCCACCCCCCAGTTGATCCGCGCGCATGCAGCGATTGACTCTCGCGAGCCGCCCGCGAAACTAGATTGTCGGCAGGGAAGCCGTCAACAATGGCTTAAACCAGTACTGATGGGCCCATGTTTGTCTGAATCCACATGTGACGGTCCGTCGGACCGGTGGCCGGAACACCACTCGTCCGGTGTTCGGGGGTTGTCCCTGAACCTTCCGCCGGGCCGTCCGCGCGCCGGACAATGGTGCCGACAGCGCACCACCCACCCGGGTGGTGCCGCTCACGGGGGAATGTTCGACGGGGGATGGACACTTGACGGAGGCACAGAGCTGTCTACGTTCGCTGAAGCGTGGCCGGCGGCCGCTGGGCCGCGAGGCCGGAACCGAGCAGGCGTAGGACCGCCCGGACGCCGCGAGGAGGCGTCACGGCCCGGCCGACTCAGTCGTGTCCGGGCCGAGTTCACGGCCCTGTTGAGGGCGTGGACAGCACACACATGAGCCGCTGTTTTGCACCGGCGTCGTTGCGAGACCCCCACCGGCCGCTCATGACCGCACTCTGGACGTCCCCCGTGGCGCGGACGCAGAGAAGGGGGGACGGCGGTGGCCGTGTCGGGGCGCGACGCCTTCCGTAGCGAACTCACGTCGATTGCTCATCGGGACGGCCGGGTGGTCTGCCTGGAGGCCTGGTCCCTGTACCGGGACCATCCTTTCGAGGCCGCCCATCCGGACCGTTTCTTCTCCTTGCCGGCCGGTGGCCCGGTGCTGGCGCAGATGGTGAAGGGTCTCGTCGCGGCGGGGTTCAGGCCGTTCGTGGTGGTCGGTCCGGGCGGGACGGCGCCGGGCCGGGCGGTCGGGAACCGGTGGCTGTGGCGGGCCTGTGTGGAGGCCGGCGCCACCGTAGTGCTGCCGCCCGAGGGGTCCGGGGAAGGTTCGGTGGAGGTACGGCAGAAGACCTGCGTCCCGCTCTGCGCCCCGTGCGGCGAGGAGGAGACCCGGGCGGTGGTGCGGCAGGTGGCGCGGTCGCGACGGCCGTACTGCCTGGTGCTCGGCGACGGGCCCGGTCCGTCGTGGCCGTACCGGCCGAACGGTACGGGCGATGAAGTGCCGCTCGTCGCCCAGGAGTCGGGTGTGCTCGCGCGGACGGGGGCGCGGTTGGTGTCCGTGGGCGAGGCCGGTACCCGGCTGGCCCTGGCGGCACGTGCCACCGCACCCGGACTCGGCCATGCGCACCTGGTCTACCTGGACGAGGTGCGGCTGGCCGCGGCGGCCGCCGAACTCGCCTCGTGGCCCGGGCCGTCGGTCGTGACGGCGGCTGCCTGGATGCTGGAGGAGGTGCTCCGGGCGCTGCGTGCGCGGACGCCGGGACACGCGGTGTCCGGAGTGCTCGCCCCGTCCCGTGAAGGGCAGGCCGACGTGGCCGGCGTGCTGGCCGCCGTGGCCGCCTTCAAAGGCCCGTAGGGGCGGTGGGAGTGCGGCGGTACGGCCGTGGACAGGGCGCCACCCGTCCCGCCCGGGTGTGCGGCCCTCCGGTGACGCCGCCGGCGGCTCAGCCGGCGGCGTCCTCGAGAATTCTGGACTGGGCGAGGGCGTAGGCGAGTTGGGCGCGGCTTTTGCTGCTGAGGGCCTCGGACGCCTTGCCGATGTGGGAGGAGACGGTGCGCGCGCTGATGCCGAGGCGCTTGGCTATGGCGGCGTCGGTGTGCCCCTCGATCATCAGCCGCAGGACGGTGCGCCGGGTCTCGTCGGTCATCAGCGGAGGGCGTGTCTGCTCCTGTGTGATGCTGAGCGGCTCGGCGCGCTGCCAGGCGTGGTCGAAGACGGTGGCGAGGTAGTGGACGATCGCCGGGTGCTCGATGGTCAGGGCGGTCGACGTGAGGTCGTGGCGCGGGTCGGGGATGAAGGCGATACAGCGGTCGAAGATGATGAGCCGGTCGAACAGCTCGTTCAGGGTGCGGACTTCGACGCCCACGGCGGTGGCCTGCTCGATGTAGCCGAGCGTGGGGCCGTGGGTGCGGACGGCGTGCTGGTAGAGGTAGCGCTGCCGGATGCCGCGCTCGGCCAGCTCCAGGGTGCGGCGCAGCGCCCTGCTGAGCAGCGCGGTGGCCCGGCCGCCGCCGGGCTGGGCGGTCAGCAGCTCCGTGCGGCACAGGTCGGCCGACTTCTGCAGTGCCGCGCTGATCACGTCCGCCCCGTGCAGCAGGCGGATGTTGGCGGAGCCGGTGCCCTGTTCCTCGCGGTAGACGTCCTCGGCGGCGCTGAGCGCCTCGCGGATGCCCGCGACGGCCTGCTGCTGGACCAGAATCGCGCGTTCCACGGGGCGGCAGAGTTCGTTCGCGGCGATGTCGGGCGGCACCACTGTCATGATCCGTGGGTTTTCGGCCAACGGGCGCATGAGCCCCAACTCGACGAGGCAGTCCGGGACATCACCATCAATCGGACCATTCGTCAAGGCTTCGCGGTACAGGGCCAGGCCCCGGTCGCACAGCCTGACGACGTTGGTATGGGAGTCATTGTCCGGCTTTCTGCACATCTGTACCCCCTTCTTAGTTGCGCATTGCGTGATGTCGAGGCTAACAAGCGCCCGGAATCGGCCACTGGCTGCTGCATGCTTTCAAGCAGCGGAGGCGAAAACGCCTATCAGCCATCTGCCAGGGGGAAACCAATGCTTTTCATGGAGACGAGCACCAAGCGAATCACGGCGATACTCGCGCTTCTCCTCTTCGTCGGAATCGGCGTTCAGGCAACCGCCGACAGCAGCTCGGACAAGGCGTCCTCCGGGGTGTTCGCCGTCGGCCCGCACGATCCGGAATGGGGCTGACCGACGGCCGACGCTGAGCGCCCGGCGAACGCACAAGGGGGAGAAATGGCCGCTCGTCGGCATTCGGAGACCGTCGGAATCATCCTCGCGGGCGGCAGAGGCGAGCGGGCCAAGCCCATCACGTTGAAGTCGTCCGACTACATCCGCAGCAAGGCGCTCATTCCGTTCGTCGGCAAGCGGCTCGTCGAATGGGTCGTGGAGGCCTGCCGGGACCAGGGGATCCGCCGCTACTTCGTGGTCGCCCACGGCCTGGAGAACCGGAACCAGATCAAGCTCCTGCTGGGGCACGGCGAGCACCACGGGGTCGAGGTCAGGTACTCGCGCTCGCGCCTGGACCGCTACAACGTGGGCTCCGCCGGGGCCACCCTGCACAACCTCGAACAGTGGGATCTGCAGGGGCAGGCCCTGGTCCTGCCGGTCGACTCGCTCTTCGACTTCGACCTGGCCGCGATGCGGGCGACGCACGACGAGCAGGACGCGCTGGTGACCGTGGCCGCCGTGGCCCGGACCGGGGCGGAGATCGCCGGCAAGTACGGCGTGATGCGGACCGACGCCCGCGGCCTGGTGACGGGCTTCGTGGAGAAGCCGTCCCTCACCGGGCTGCGGGAGGTCTTCCCGCACACGGCGGCGGACGAGCGGGCGACCCTGCCCACCAACGCGGGGATGTACCTGGTGGACTGCCGCAGGCTGCGCCTGCTGGCCCGGGAGCCCGGCCTGTTCCGGCAGTCCCACCAGCGGCTGGACTGGGGCGGCGACCTGCTGCCCTGGCTGGCCGGGCAGGGCCACCCGGTCGCCACCCACGCCATCGGCAGGCTCGGCGATCTGGGCAACGTACCGGACTATCTGCACACCCTGCGGCTGGTGCTGGAGGGCGGCTACGAGCACATGAACCGGCTCATGGCGCGGCCCGGGCCGGCCGGAGCGCACGGCTGCTGGATCCACGAGAGCAGCCTGCAGACCAAGGACGACCTGACCGGCACCACCCTCGCCCAGAAGATCGAGGACGGGTCGGTGCGGATCGGGCCCGGTGTGCGCATCGGGCACGACGTCGAGATCGGTCCCGGGGTGCGGCTGGAGTACACGGACGTCGGCGACGGGGCCGAGATCCGTGAGGGAAGCACGCTGGTGAACTCCGCCGTGGGCGAGTCGGCGGTGATCGGCTCCCACGCCGACGTCTCCGACTCCTACGTCGGCCCGATGGCGGTGGTCCATTCCGAGCGTGGCAGACCGGCGCGGCTGGAGTGCCACACGGCGATCGGCGACGGAGCGGTGCTGCGGCCGGGGTCCCGGTTCCGCGGCATCACCGTCTATCCACGGCTGAGGGTGCCGCCCCTGACGGGGGTGCCCGCCGCGACCGAGCTCAAGAACGCCGACGACGTCCTGCGCTGGGTGTGATCCCGGCGGTGGACGCGGGTCGGCACACGAGAGGGGAATCATGCACATGCACGGCCCCATAGCGGTGATCGGCGGGGCAGGCAGGCTCGGTGCCCTGGTGACCGCCGGGCTGGCCGGGGCGGGAGCACAGGTCCGCGTGGTGAGCCGGCACCCGGAGCGCGGCTCTGTCCCACCCGGCGAGGCGGAGGTACGGCAGGCGGACGTGCGGTACGCGCACACGCTGGGTCCCGCGCTGCGCGGCTGCGCCGCGGTGGTCTTCAGCGTGGAGCCGGGCACCGCGGACTCCGGTCCGGACAGCCCTCAGGCCACGATGCACGGCGGTGTCCGCAACGTTCTCGCGGCGCTGGCCGACCAGCCGGAGCGCCCGCGCCTCGTCCTGGTCAGCCAGATCTTCGTGACCCGCCGCGAACACCCCATGAACGCCTACGGGCGGCTGCTGGACTGGCGGCGGCGCGGCGAGGAGGCGGTACGGGACTCCGGGTTCCCGTACACGGTGGTCCGGCCCGGCTGGCTGACCGACGACGGTACGCCGGGCGCCGGTGTCCGGCTGGAGCAGGGCGACCGCGGTGACGGCTGGGTGTCGCGCGCCTCGGTGGCCGAGGCGTGCGTCCGGGCGCTGGGCTCCGCCGCGGCCACCGGCCGGACCTTCGAGATCTACAACGAGCCGGGCAGGGCCCCGGCCGACTGGGAGCCCCTGTTCCACGGGCTCACCCCCGACCGGGTCCTGGCCCTGATGCCATAGGGCCTGCCGCCCCCGTACGACGAGGGCGGGTCCCCCGACCGCCCGCCCCGTCCACGCCCGCCGGTCACGTCCCCCAAGCCGGCGGGTCCGCGCCGGGGCCGGCGCGGCACCGGGTCACACAGGCCCCGATGCCCGCCGGCCTCGGACCGCTCCTGTCCAGCGCACCCCACGCTCTTTTGCACTTCTGTATTCCAGAGAGGGCCGAGCCATGCCCGGCGAACGTCAGAATTACGGGTCCGCCGAGATTTCCGAAGAATCCGCAGATATTTCTGAGGAAGTGGTCTCCGAGATCATTTCCCGTACGTTCCGATCCATTCCGCGAAGTGACCAGAGGCGCTGGGGCGGAATCTATGTGAGGGGTCTGCTCTCGGTTTCCGGGAAGAAGACGATGCGTGCGATCGCCGACGGTGCGGGCGGCGGTGTGGAGCAGAGCCTCTATCAGTTCATCACCAAGTCCCCGTGGGCGGCCGAACCGGTGCGCCGGGAACTGGCCGACCTGCTGCTGCGGCTCCAGCCCCGGGCCTGGGTGGTCCAGCCGCTGGTGATCGCCAAGGTGGGACAGCACTCGGTGGGCGTCGAGCGGCGCTGGGTCTCCGGGTTCGGACGCGTCGTCAACTGTCAGCGGGCGATCGGCGTCTGGCTCGCCGGCGACCAGGCGTCCTGCCCGGTCGACTGGCGGCTGGAGCTGCCCGAGAGCTGGACCGCTGACGCGGCACTGCGGCGCCGTGCCTCCATCCCGGACGACGTCCGCCCCTGCCCGCCGGAGCAGTGCGCGGTGGACTCGGTGTCCGCGATGGCGCGGGACTGGGGCATTCCGCACCGCCCGGTGGTGATGGACCTGCGCGAGTGCGACCCGTACGACATCTGCGCGGTGCTGCTGGAGCGCCGGCTGCCCTTCGTCGTACGGATCGCCCCGGCCGCCCGGGGGCTGACCCTGCACCCCGTGCGGTCCGGACCGCGCACCGGCTCCCGCGCGCCCGGTACGGCGGAGGCGCCGGTCGCGCAGACCGGTGCCCTGCACCCGCCCGGCTCCGCGTTCGCGCTGGTCTCCGAACTCGGCCGGCAGTGCATGCCGGTGGAGTGGTTCGACCACTCGGTGGGCGCGCTGCGGGCGACCTCGGTCGGCGCCACCCGGGTCCTGCTGGGCCGCCCGGCCTCCGGCGCCCTGCGGCCCGCACCCACGGACCAGCAGGAAGTGATGCTGATGGGGGCCTGGCAGGACTCGTCGCGGCGCACCCCGACCGAGTACTGGCTGACGAACCTGCCCCAGTCCCAGCTCGGCACCGTCTTCCGCACCGCCATGCTCGGCCGCCGGGTCGAACGGGACCAGGACGAGATCGGCGAGGGGCTGGGCGTACGGGACTTCGAGGGCCGCTCCTTCCGCGGCTGGCACCACCACATGACGATGGTTTCGCTGGCCCACGCGGCCACCGTGCTGTCCCAGGTGCCGCACCCCGAGGCCGGGCCGGCCGTGATGCGGCCGACGGCGTCCCGCGAGGTGCGGATGCGTGCCGCGTGAGGGCGTTGCCGGATCCGGCGCTGGACCTCACGCGGATACGGGCGGCGCTCGATGCACTGCTCCCGGCCTGGCTGCCCGGCCGGCGCTGGTACGCGGGCAAGGGCGCCGGATCCCCGCCGGACGTCACCACGCGGCTGCTCGACGTGGTGCTGCCCGGTGATCCGGCGCTCCTGGTCGCGGTGTTCGACGCCGGCGCGGACGGGCCGTACCAGGCGCTGATCGGCGTGCGCCGGGACCCGCCGCCACCGTCGGCCGAGCCGGTGATCGGACGGCTCAGAACCCCGGACGGGTCCGGCGTGATCCTCTACGAGGCCACGCTGGACCCGGAGTTGATGGGCCGGCTTCTGGTGCGCGTCGCGGCCGGCGGCCGCTCGGGCCCGGTGTGCTTCGAACCCGTACCCGGCGTCGAACTCCCCGTCGGAGCACCGGGAGTGGCGAGCACGGCGGAGCAGTCGAACACCTCGGTGGCTTTCGCGCAGCGGGCGATGCTGAAGGTGCTGAGACGGCCCGTGCCCGGAACCAGCCCGGAGCTGGAGCTGCTCACCGCGCTGCAGCGGGCCGGTGACGTGCCGAGCGCGGCCCTGCTGGCCCATGTGCGCACCTCGGCCGGTTCGGCGGTGGGCGCCCACACGCTCGCCCTCCTGCAGCAGTTCGTGCGCTCGCGGGGCGACGGCTGGACGATCGCCGTCGACCGGGCCCGCGCCTGCATGGCAGGGGAGTGCGAAGCGGTCCCGCCGCACGGCGGCTTCGCCGCGGAGGCGTACGCCCTGGGGCTGGCCACTGCCCGGGTGCACACCGCCCTCGCCGAGCAGCTCGGCTCCCGCCCGCTCACCCGAAAGGAGAGCGAGGCCCTGCTGGACCTGCTGGCCGACCGCCTGGCCGAGGGGCTGCGGGCGGTGCCACAGCTCGCGCCGTTCGCCCGTGCGTTGTGGGCCGTGCAGGACGACCTGCGGGAGATCGTCGGGCGGGGCGGGGCGCCGCACGTGCAGCGGATCCACGGCGATCTGCACCTGGGACAGGCGCTGCGCGGCGAACAGGGCTGGATCCTCGTCGACTTCGAGGGGGAACCGGGGCACTCGCCCGAGGAGCGCCGCCGGCCGCAGCCGGTCCTGCGGGACGTCGCCGCGATGCTGCGCTCCTTCGACTACGCGGCCCACCACGCCCTGTCCGCGGTGCTGGACCGGCCGCCCGGGGACTCTGCATCGCACGATCTGCGGGGCGTCCGGCCGGCGCGCCGGGCCTCCGCATGGGCGGTGCACAACCGGCGGGCCTACGCCACGGGTTACGCCGACGGCGGCGGCCAGGACCCGCGGTGCAGCCCGGTGCTGCTGCGTTGCTTCGAGGCGGACAAAGCCGTGTACGAGGCGGTGTACGAGTCCCGGAACCGGCCGGAATGGCTGCCCATTCCGCTTTCCGCCGTGCGCCGGCTCGCCCAATGGCGCCGGTCGTCCGCAGCCGCCGACACAGCGAGCGGGCAACCCTCTTGAAACGTCAGGAAGTCCACGTCCCGCATTTGTCCGGGAGATCCGGCGACCCGGAGGATATAACCCGTTCGCGGAATGTCGGGAGAGGGAGATTTCGATGATCCATCAGTTCATTCTTGCGGCGCCCAAACCGGGTATGACGGCACAGGAATTCCAGGACTACTGGGTCGGCGTGCACGCGGTGCAATACGCTGCAAAGATTCCCCAGATCCGCAAGTACATGGTCGACACGACCATCGATTTCGACGGCAATCTCGGCGAGCCGGAGCTGCCGCACCAGGGCATCGCGGAGATCTGGCTGGCGAACGGCGAGGAGCAGCTGGCCTCGCTGCAGACGGAGGAGTTCCTTCAGGGCGCCCGGCTCGACGAGCCCCGGTGGGCCGCGTTCTGGCAGACCATCGTCGTCGACACCACCGCCCATGAGCTGGTGCCCGGCCCCGGCGAGGGCCGCGACCGGGACTGGGTGAAGCTCACCGTGCTGCTGAAGCGGCGCCCGGGCCTGGACCTGGCCGACTACCGCAAGCAGAGTCTGGACGGCTACGCGGCCGTGGTCAGGGACATCCCCGGGCTGCGCCGCCATCTGCACGCCCACACCGTCGACGGCGCCTACGTCTTCGGCGAGGCGGCCTTCGACTCCGTCGAGCAGCTGTGGTTCGACGACGCCGACGCGCTGCGCGAGGCGCTGAACTCGCCCTGCTTCCGCGAGCGGGTCACTCCTGCCCGGGACGAGATCGCCGACCCGAAGTACGTCTTCTCCCTCGCCGTCAAGGAGAACTGGATCATCGGTCCCGAGGCCCGCTGATCCACCGCACCCAACCCAAAGGAGCAGGCGTGGCCAGAAGGAACGCCAAGAAGATCCTCGTCATTCTGTCGGAGTACGGCTACTGGGGCGAGGAACTGATCGGACCCCTGCACCACTTCGACCAGCGCGGTTACCAGGTGGACTTCGCGACCCCGACCGGCAAGCGGCCGCACGCCCTGCCGCCGTCCATGGACCCGGAGTACATCGACCCGCCGCTCGGCCGCTCGGTGACCTCGGCGGAGGTCGCCCGGCTGACCCGGCTGCTGGACGACTCCGACCGGCTGGACGACCCCATCGACATCTCCAGCTGGCTGCCCGAGCGCCCGTACACCTCCGACGACGACTATCTGCGCGGGCTGGAGGCCTACCACCGGGCGCTGGCCGTCGTGGAGCAGGAGCTGGAGGCGTACGACGCGCTGCTCATCGTCGGCGGCAGCGGGCCGATCGTGGACCTCGGCAACAACGAGCGCCTGCACGCGATCATCCTGGCCTTCCTGCGGGCCGACAAGCCGATCGCGGCCGAGTGCTACGGCGTGACGGCGCTGGCCTTCGCCCGCGACTGGGAGGACCGGGCCTCGATCATCAGCGGCAAGCGCGTCACCGGCCACTGCAAGGAATACGACTACAAGGCCGGCACCGGATTCCTGAACACCGACTTCGTGATGGGCCCGCCGCCGTATCCGCTGGAGTACATCCTGCGCGATGCGACGGGTCCCGACGGCCGGTACATCGGCAATTTCGGCAAGGAGACGTCGGTGATCGTGGACTACCCGTTCATCACCGGGCGTTCGACGCCCGACTCCTACCTGACGGGCGAGAAGATCGTCGAGGTTCTCGAGGACGAGCTGCGCCGCTTCGGCTGGTGATTCCGCTCGGTTCGGCGGTATTTCGATCGAGGTCACATCGAGAGAAGGAAGACATGGCCAGGCAGGGCAAAGCGGCGATCATCGAGCAGTTCATCGCCGATGGAATTCCTTTTATGTTCGGAAATCCAGGAACGGTCGAGCAGGGATTCCTGGACGAACTGGAGAAGTACGACGACCTCCAGTACATCCTCACCCTGCAGGAGACGGTCGCCGCGGGCATCGCCGACGGGTACGCCCGGGCCACCGGCCGTCCCGCCCTGTTGCAGCTGCACAGCGGAGTCGGCCTGGGCAACGCCGTCGGCATGCTGTACCAGGCCAGGCGCGGACACTCGCCGCTGCTGGTCATCGCCGGTGAGGCGGGGGTCAGGTACGAGTCGATGGACGCGCAGATGGCGGCCGACCTGGTCGCCATGGCCGAGCCGGTGACCAAGTACGCCACGCGCGTCACCGACCCCGCCTCGGTGCTCCGGGTGCTGCGGCGGGCCATGAAGATCGCGATGACCCCGCCGCGCGGACCGGTCTTCGTCGCGCTCCCGATGGACGTGCTCGACGCGGTCACCTCCGAGCCGGTCGTCCCCTCCACCTTCGTCAGCACCCGGGTGGCCCCGGTCCCCTCCCTCGTGGAGGAGGCGGCCACGCTGCTCGCCGGTGCCGAGAAGCCGGTCGTCCTGGTCGGCGACGGCGTCTCGGCCTCCGGCGGGCAGGAGGAACTGGTGCGGGTCGCCGAGCAGTTGGGCGCCGACGTGTGGGGCGTCGACTACTCCGAGGTCAACCTGGACGCCCGCCACCCGCTGTACCAGGGGCAGACGGGGCACATGTTCGGCGAGGTCAGCACTCAGATCGTGCGGGAGGCCGACGCCGTGCTGATCGTCGGCACGTATGTCTTCCCCGAGGTGTTCCCCGCGCTGCACAGCCCGTTCCGTGAGGATGCCCGGATCGTCCATGTCGACCTCGACGGCTACGAGATAGCCAAGAACCACCCCGTCACCCTCGGCCTGGTCGCCGATCCGAAGACCACGCTCGCCGCCCTCGCGGACCAGCTGGAGACCAGGCTGACCGAGCGGGACCGGGCGGCTGCGCGGGCGCGCCTTCAGGAACGCACCCGGCAGCGGGCCGAGGCGCCGGCCGGCGACGGATCCCTGCTGCACGTCTTCCTCGGCGAGCTGGCCGAGCGGGTGCCGCAGGACGTCATGATCTTCGACGAGGCGCTGACCGCGGCGGGCGCGCTGAGCGCCCATCTGCCGGGCCGCCTGCCGGGCCACTGGTTCTCCACCCGGGGCGGCTCGCTGGGCGTCGGCATCCCGGGGGCGCTCGGCATCAAGCTGGCCCACCCCGGCAAGACCGTGATCGGCTTCACCGGCGACGGCGGGTCGATGTACACGATCCAGGCGCTCTACACCGCCGTACGGCACGGCATCGGGGCCAAGTTCGTCATCTGCAACAACCGGAGCTACAAGCTGCTCGACCTGAACATCGAGCAGTACTGGCGCGAGCGCGGCATCCCGGAGCACGCGCATCCGACGCCCTTCGACCTGTCCCACCCCGACCTCGGGTTCGTCGAGATCGCGCGGGGCTTCGGCGTGGACGCGGTCCGCGTGGACGAGCCCGGTCAGGTCACGGACGCGGTGAAGCGGATGCTCCAGGACGACCGGCCGTTCCTCATTGACCTGCGCACGGCCGAGGGGGCGGACCATGCCTGAGACACCGGCCCGCGACGGCGTCCTGACGGGGCGGAAGATCGCCGTACTGACCGAGAGCGACTTCTACGAGCCCGAGATCGCCTACTACCAGCGCCGGTTCGCGGAGGAAGGCGCGCGCGTCGACTTCCTGACCCGGCTGTGGGGCAACGCGTCGATCACCTTCACCGGGCACGAGTACCGGGCCCCGCTGACCGTCAGCCGCAGCCTGGAGGACCTCGACGACCTGCGGCTGCGCGAGTACAGCGCACTGATCGTCCCGTCCGGGATGGTCGCCGACCGGCTGCGCTACACCGAGGACATCGAGCGTCTGGCCCCCGCCACCGACCTGCTGCGCCGGGCCTTTTCCCGGTCCGGGGTCGTCAAGGGGATCATCTGCCACGGGATGTGGCTGGCCTCGTCCATCCCCTACGTCGTGCGCGGCCGCAAGGTCGTCTGCCACAGCAACCTCATCGGCGACGTGCGCAACATGGGCGCCAACTACGTCGACCAGGACGTCGTCGTGGACGGCGACCTGGTCACCGCCCGCACCGGCGACCACTGCCATCTGTTCGCCAGGACCATCATCGACGAACTCGTGCTGCGAGGGGCGTGACCATGTCCGACACCGTCAACTTCACGTTCTCCGACACCATCGCGGGCCGGGTGGCCGGGTTCGACCGCGAGGCGCGCGTCTTCACCCTCGTCACCGCCGACGGCCGCCACTTCGACGTCTCCCTGGACGGCGGGCCCGGTGCCGAGCTGCTGCACAACCTCGGGGAGCCCTACCAGGACGCCTCCGGCCACATCGACGCACTGCTGGAGGAGGGCCGCTACGTCCTGGCGTACGGCATCTTCTACCCGCAGGCCGACGGGCTGCGGTTCGAGGCCAAGCGGCTGATCTTCACCGGCCGGCAGGCGGACGACCACCGGTTCGAGGAGGCCGGCTGGTGGACCCGGCAGATCCGCGAGATCGCCGGCTTCTACCGCAAGGCCCAGTTCGGCGACGGGCCGATCGACTTCTCGCAGTACCGCACCGAGATCCGGCTCAGCGGTGACAAGACCGCGAGCCACGTCCAGGAGACGGACACCATCTCCCGGCTGGTCTACGGCATGGCCTCCGCGTTCCTGCTCACCGGCGACGACGAGTACCTGGACATCGCCGAGCGGGGCACCGAGTACCTGCGCGAGCACATGCGGTTCGTGGACGCCGACGAGAACGTCGTGTACTGGTACCACGGCCTCAAGGTCGACGGAGACGTCGAGACCAAGCTGTTCACCTCGGAGTTCTCCGACGACTACGACGCGCTGCCCGCCTACGAGCAGATCTACGCGCTGGCCGGCCCGATCCAGACGTACCGGATCACCGGCGACCCGCGCATCAAGGCCGACGCGGACGCCACCATCCGGCTCTTCGACCGGTTCTACCTGGACCCGGAGCACGGCGGGTACTTCTCGCACATCGACCCGATCCTGCTCAGCCCGGAGCACGACTCGCTCGGCCCCAACCGGGCCCGCAAGAACTGGAACTCCGTCGGCGACCACGCACCGGCCTATCTGATCAACCTGTACCTGGCCACCGGTGAGAAGACGTACGCCGACATGCTGGAGTACACCTTCGACACGATTGCCGAGCGCTTCCCGGACACGGACCACAGCCCCTTCGTGCAGGAACGGTTCCACAAGGACTGGTCCCACGACACCACGCACGGCTGGCAGCAGAACCGCGCGGTCGTCGGCCACAACCTCAAGATCGCCTGGAACCTGCTGCGGATGCAGTCGCTGCGTCCCAAGCAGAGCTACCTGGAGCTGGCCACCACCCTCGGCGAGACCATGCCCGAGTGGGGCGCGGACCGGCAGCGCGGCGGCTGGTACGACGTGGTGGAGCGGGTCCGGGTGGCCGGCGAGGACCGGCACCGGTTCACCTGGCACGACCGCAAGGCGTGGTGGCAGCAGGAGCAGGCGATCCTCGCCTACCTCATCCTGCACGGCACCACCGGCCGGGCGGACTTCCAGGGCGAGGCCCGCGACGCCCAGGCCTTCTACAACGCCTTCTTCCTCGACCACGACGAGGGCGCCGTCTACTTCAACGTGCTCGCGAACGGGCTGCCGTACCTGCTCGGGGTCGAGCGGCTCAAGGGCAGCCACTCGATGTCGATGTACCACTCGGCCGAGCTGTGCTACCTCGCGGCCGTCTACAACAACCTGCTGCTGGGGGGCAGCGCCATGGACTTCTGGTTCAAGCCCGACCCCGCGCTGATCGAGGGCCGGGTGCTGCGTGTGGCGCCGGACCTGCTGCCGCGCGGATCCGTACGCATCGAATCCGTGGAGATCGAGGGCGAGCCGCACACCGGCTTCGACGCCGAGGGCCTGCTCGTGCACCTGCCCGAGACGTCCGGCCGGGTGAAGGTGAAGGTCCGGCTGGCCCCGGTGGCCCGGACGGGGGTGGCGGGATGACCGTCAAGCTCAGCTCCCGCACCGAGGGCGACGTCACGGTGGTCGTCCTCGAAGGAGAGATCAACTCCACCACGTCCGGCGGGCTCCAGGCCCAGCTGCTGCCGTTCGTCGAACAGGACAGCCGGCTGCTGATCGACCTCAGCGCGGTCAGCTACGTCTCCAGCGCGGGCCTGCGCACGCTGCTGATCGTGCACCGCAGGGCCCAGCAGCTGCAGACCGGGGTGATCCTGGTCGGCCTGTCGGAGGAGGTCCGGTTCGTGATGTCCGCGACCGGGTTCCTCGACTTCTTCGAGATCGAGGACGACCTGGACGCCGCACGGGAACGCGCGGGCCGATGAGCGTCCAGGAGACACGCGAGCGCGTCGACGCGTTCCCGACCCGCCGGATCGGCGGCTACCGGGTCCGGGCCGGACGGCCCTTCCCGTACGGCGCCCATCCGGTGCCGGGCGGCATCACCTTCTCCGTCTACTCCGACCGGGCCACCGCGATGCGGCTGGTCCTCTTCGAGAAGGGCGCCGCGCGGCCCACCGCCGAACTGGAGTTCCCGCCGGAGTTCCGCATCGGCAGCGTGTACGCGATGACGGTCTTCGACCTGGACGCGGAGAACCTGGAGTACGGCTTCCGCGCCGACGGACCCTTCGACCCGGGGGCCGGTGACCGGTTCGACGCCGCCAAGGTGCTCAGCGACCCCTACGCCCGGCTGGTCTCCGGCCGGGACGTGTGGGGGCGGGAGCCCGACTGGGACGACGTCTACCCGTACCGCGCCAAGGTTCTCGAGGACGACTTCGACTGGGGCGACGACACCCCGCTCGGCATCCCCTCCGAGGACCTGGTCGTCTACGAGACCCACGTCCGCGGCTTCACCCGCCACCCCTCCTCCGGGGTGAGCGCCCCCGGCACCTACGCGGGTCTGCGGGAGAAGATCCCGTACCTGTTGGACCTCGGCGTCAACTGCGTCGAGCTGCTCCCGGTGTTCGAGTTCGACGAGCTGGACAACCCGCGCACCGATCCGGCGACCGGTGAGCGGCTGCACAACTACTGGGGCTACAACACCGTCTCGTTCTTCGCGCCCAAGGCCGGCTACGCGGCCACGGGCCGGTTCGGGATGCAGGCCGACGAGTTCAAGACCCTCGTCAGGGAGCTGCACCGGGCCGGCATCGAGGTCGTGCTCGACGTGGTGTTCAACCACACCGCCGAGGGCAACGAGCAGGGCCCGACCATCTCGTTCCGGGGCCTGGACAACGCCACGTACTACATGCTCACGCCCCAGGGCGAGTACTACAACTTCAGCGGGACCGGCAACACCGTCAACTGCAACCACCCCGTGGTCCGCGACTTCGTGCTGTCCTGTCTGCGCTACTGGGTGTCCGAGTACCACATCGACGGCTTCCGCTTCGATCTCGCGGCCATCCTCGACCGGGCGCCCGACGGCACGCCGCTGCCCAACCCGCCCCTGCTGGAACAGCTGGCCCACGACCCGATCCTGCGCCACACCAAGCTGATTGCCGAGGCCTGGGACGCGGCCGGCCTCTACCAGGTGGGCGCCTTCCCCAACTACGGCCGTTGGTCGGAGTGGAACGGCCAGTACCGGGACACCGTGCGCCGCTTCGTCAAGGGCGAGCCGGGCCTGGTCGGCGAGCTGGCCACCCGGATGGCCGGGTCCCCCGATCTGTACGGGGGCCGCACCGCCTCGGCGTCGGTCAACTTCATCACCGCGCACGACGGATTCACCCTCAACGACCTGGTGTCGTACAACGACAAGCACAACGAGGCCAACGGCGAGGACAACCGCGACGGCGGCAACGACAACCACAGCTGGAACTGCGGCGAGGAGGGACCCAGCGCCTCCGCGCACGTCCGCGACCTCAGGATGCGCCAGATGAAGAACATGCTGGGCATCCTCCTCACCAGCCAGGGTGTTCCGATGATCCTGGCCGGGGACGAGGTCGGGCGCACCCAGCTCGGCAACAACAACGGCTACTGCCAGGACAACGAACTCTCCTGGTTCGACTGGGGACTCGTCGAGGCCAACGCCGAACTGCTGGAGTTCGCACGGCGCCTGATCGCCTTCCGGCACGCTCACCCGGTACTGCGCTCGCCCGACCACCTGATCGGCATCGACCGGGTCGGCAGCGGCTACCCGGACATCAGCTGGCACGGCGTACGGGCCTGGCGCCCGGACTGGGCCGCGCACAGCAGGGTGCTCGGGCTGATGCGGTGCGGGCGGCACGCCAAGGGCGGCACCGTCGCCGACGACCACGTCTACATCGGCATCAACGCCCACTGGGAGTCGCACGACCTGGAGCTGCCCGGCCTGCCCGAGGGCCAGGCGTGGCATCTGTTCGCCGACACCACTCTCGCCGCCCCGTACGGCCTCGCCGAGGTGGGCGGCGAGAGCGAGCTGCACCATCCGGGCCGCTACCACCTCGGCCCGCACGCGCTGGTGATCCTCGTCGGCCGGGACCGGCGCACCGGCTGACCCCTTTCACAGAAGGAGAGCTGCTCATGTCGTTCGACGGAACCCTGAGCGTGTCCGAGGGCATCGCGACGATCGAGGTCAAGGGCGAACTCGACGCCTCCACCGCGCCCCGCTTCCACGACCTGGTCGACCAGGCCGCCGAGCAGGGCGCCGTGCGGCTGGAGATAGACGCCCGTCACCTCGGCTTCCTGGCCAGCGCGGGTCTGCGCTCGCTGGTCTTCGCCCGCCAGAAGATGGGCGACGAGGTGCGCATCGCCGTGATCGGGGCCACGGAGCCGGTGAGCCGGACCATCCGGCTCGCGGGCTTCGACCACAGCATCGAGCTGATCGACGCCTGAGGGGGCGGGAGATGGCGATCGACTCCGGGGCCGCGTCGGCCAAACACACCGCAGGGCAGGAGTGGTGCGAGGCGCGCTGCGCCGGTCAGCCGCTCGCCGCCAAGGCCGCGGCCGGGCTGCGGATCCCGGCCGACCTCGATTCCCTGGACGAGGTCGCCCGGTTCGTCCTCGAACTCGGGCGGCAGGGCCGGCTGAGCGACAGCCAGACCTACCGGCTGCGGCTGGCCGCCGACGAACTGGCGACCAACATCGTCATGCACGGCTATCGCGGGGCGTCCGGCGGCATCTGCGTCGACGGCGGCGTCGAGACGGACCGGGTGTGGGTGCGCTTCGCCGACGACGCCCCGCCCTTCGATCCCCGCACAGGCATGAAGACACCCGATCTCGGGGTGCCGCTGGCCGAGCGCAGCGTCGGCGGGCTCGGCGTGTTCCTGGCCCTCACGGCGGTGGACTCCTTCGACTACGAGCTGGTGGCCGGCCGCAACGTCAGCACGCTGGCGATCCACCGCAACGATCACGGATAGACGAGACGAGATGTCACACACGAAGGTGCTGATCCTTGATGAACACCGCGGCGCACCAGCCGAGTTGCTGGCCGCCCTGGAGGCGTTGCAGGTCGAGGTCCGCCGCCGTACCCCGGGTGAGACGCTCGCCCTGGGGACGGGGCAACAGAGCCCGACCGATGTGCTGCTGGTCTCCGCCCGGCTCGCCCCGGCCACGGTGAAGGCGGTCGTCAGGCGTCTCGACGACGAGGGACAGCAGCCGACCGTCGTGGCGTTCGCCGAGCACGATCTGCACCTGCTGGGCAGCCACATCCAGGCGGGTTCGGACTATCTCGTGCCGCCGTTCTACCCGGAACTGGTCCGGGCCCGCCTCAGCACCTGCCACGAGCGTGCCGAGCTGGGCCGCACCCTGGAGGACGTGGCCGCCCACGCCGAACTGCTCAGCTACGAACGGGAGCTGGAGATCGGCCGGGAGATCCAGCTCGGCTTCCTGCCGGACGCGCTGCCCAGCCCCGACGACTGGGAGATCGACGTGCGCTTCCGGCCGGCCAGGACGGTCGCCGGTGACTTCTACGACGTCTTCGAACTGGTCAACCGCCGGCGCCTGGCCCTGGTCGTCGCCGACGTCTGCGACAAGGGCGTGGGCGCCGCCCTGTTCATGGCCCTGATCCGCAGCCTGCTGCGGCACACCGCCGAGCAGAGCGGACTGCAGAGCCTCATCGCCGCCGACCTGCTCAGCGAGACCCATGTGTGGGAGGAACAGACCCGGGCGATTCCCGTGGTCGGCGCCACCCCGCTGCTGAACGCCGTGGTGGGCACCAACAACTACCTGACCCGCAACCACATCCGGCAGGGCTACTTCGCCACCCTCTTCTTCGGCGTCCTCGACCCGGTCACCGGCAACCTGGTGTACATCAACGGCGGCCACAACCCGCCCGTCCTGGTCAGCCCCGACGGCAGCGAACCGGTGCTGCTGGAGCCGACCGGGCCGGCCGTGGGCGTCATCCCCGACGTCACCTTCTCGCTCGGCTACGCACAGATCAGCCCCGGCGACACCCTCTTCATCTACACCGACGGGGTGACCGAGGCCCGGTCGGACTCGGGGCGGTTCTTCGGGGACGAACAGCTGATCAAGCAGCTCACCGAGGCCGCGGAGCGCGGCGAGGAACTCCTCGACCACATGGACGGCGCGCTGGGCGAGTTCGTCGGCCCGGCCGAGCAGTCGGACGACATCACCATGATGGCCGTGCACCGGCGCACCGCCGGTGCCGCGCCCGCCGGACGGCCGGTCCCGCAGCGCCGGGACTCCTGACGGAAGCCCGGGGGAAGACCATGTCGCAGATCATCACCGTGCACTCGTACCGGGGTGGCACCGGCAAGTCCAGCACCGCCGCCAACCTGGCGGTGCTCCTGGCCTCCGCGGGCCGCCGGGTCGCACTCGTGGACACCGACATCCAGACCCCGGCCCTGGACGTGCTGTTCGGTGACACGCTCGGCACGGTAGGGCGCTCCCTGAGCGACTACCTGGTCGGGCGCTGCGAGATCGAGGAGGCCGCCTACCCGGCCGAGGCGGACGCGGGACACGACGGCTTCTTCGTGGTGCCCGCCCGGAGCCGGGCCGCGGGCATCAACGAGATCATGGGCCGCGGCTACGACGTCGGGCTGCTGCGGGAGGGCTTCGACCGGCTGATCGACTCGCTCGCCCTCGATGTGCTGCTCCTGGACACCCACGCCGGTTTCAACAACGAGACCGTGACCGCGATGGCCAGCTCGGACGCCCTGGTGGTGGTCACCCGGGCGGACCGTCTCGACATGGCCGGCGCCGCCGAGACGATGTCGCTGGCCGACCGGCTCGGCTGCGGCCGGCTGAGCGTGGCCGTGAACATGGTGCCGGCCGGGATGGCCGAGCAGCGGCTGCGGGACGAGGTGGCCGGCGCCTTCGGGACCCGGATCACCGTGGCCCTGCCGTACGCCCCCGAGATGGCGTCGCTGGCCGGGGAGCAGCTGTTCAGCACCGCGTATCCGCAGCACCCGCTGGTGGCGGGCTACCGCCGCATCATCGCCGACGTGAGCAACGGGACCACGGCACTGCGCCGGGGGGCGCAGCATCCTCCCGCCCTGTCATGACGCACGTCCACGACCGCTCTTCCGTGCCAGGAGGCATGAACATGCAAGGCAAGCCCGAGGTCCGCCGGCTGGTGCCCACCGTCGGCCGGATCCCCGTGCGGGACCTGCGCCCTCAGGTGGACGCGGGCCGCCGCCCCGCCCGCGCCGTACCCGGCGAGCTGTTCGAGGTGTCCGCCACCGTCTTCAAGGAGGGCCATGACGCGGTCGCCGCGAACGTCGTGCTGACCGACCCGGACGGCGCGTCCGGCCCCTGGACGCCCATGCGGCTCCTCGCGCCGGGCACCGACCGCTACGCGGCTCTGGTCGCGGCCGACCGGGAGGGCGAGTGGACGTACCGGGTCGAGGCCTGGGCCGATCCGGTCGCCACCTGGCGGCACATCGCGCAGATCAAGATCCCGGCGCGGATCGACGTGGAACCGGTCCTGCGGGAGGGCGCGGCGCTGCTGCAGCGGGTGCTCGACCGGCTGCCGGGCATCCCCGGCGGGACCGGACCGGACGCCCCGGCCGCCGACCCCGAGCGGGCCCGCCGCGTGCTCGACGCGGTCCGGGACCGGCTGCTGGACGACACGCTCGGCCCCGACGAGCGGCTCGCCGCCGCCCTCGATGCGGAACCGGCCGCCCTGCTGGCCGCCCGTCCGCTGCGCGAGCTGGTGACCTCCTCGGCCGAACTGCCGTTGCGCGTGGACCGTGAGCGGGCGCTGTTCGGGTCCTGGTACGAGTTCTTCCCGCGCTCGGAGGGAGCGGTGCCGGCCACCGTGAACACCGAGGGAGTGCTGGAGCCGGCGCGCTCCGGGACCCTGCGCACCGCGGCGGAGCGGCTGGAGGCCATCGCCGCGATGGGCTTCGACGTGGTGTACCTGCCCCCGATCCATCCGATCGGCACCACCCACCGCAAGGGCCGGGGCAACACCCTCACCGCGGGTCCGCACGACCCCGGATCGCCCTGGGCGATCGGCTCACCGGCCGGCGGCCACGACAGCGTCCACCCGGACCTGGGCACGCTGGACGACTTCGACCACTTCGTCGCCCGGGCCGGTGAGCTGGGCCTGGAGGTGGCGCTCGACTTCGCGCTGCAGTGCTCGCCCGACCACCCCTGGGTGACCGCGCACCCGGACTGGTTCCGCCGCCGGATCGACGGGTCGATCGCCTACGCCGAGAACCCGCCGAAGAAGTACCAGGACATCTATCCGCTCGACTTCGACGCCGACCCCGACGGGTTGTACGCGGAGTGTCTGCGCGTCCTGCACCACTGGATGGCGCACGGGGTGCGGATCTTCCGCGTGGACAACCCGCACACCAAGCCCGTGTGGTTCTGGGAGCGGCTCATCGAGGCCGTGCACCGCACCGACCCGGACGTCGTCTTCCTCGCCGAGGCGTTCACCCGGCCCGCCATGATGCACAGCCTCGCCCGGGTCGGCTTCCACCAGTCGTACACCTACTTCACCTGGCGCAACTCCAAGGAGGAGGTCGAGTCCTACCTCGCCGAACTCGCCGGTCTCGGCGGCGAGGAGAGCGCGGCCTACCTGCGGCCCAATCTCTTCGTGAACACCCCGGACATCCTCAACGCCTTCCTGCAGTACGGCGGCCGCGCGGCCTTCGCCGTCCGCGCCGTCCTCGCGGCGACGGCCGCCCCCACCTGGGGGGTCTACGCGGGCTACGAGCTGTACGAGAACGTGCCCGCCGGACCCGGCAGCGAGGAGTACCTGGACTCGGAGAAGTACCAGTACCGGCCGCGCGACTGGAAGGCGGCCGAGGCGGCCGGCGACACCCTCGTCCCGCTGATCACCACCCTCAACCGGCTGCGCCGGGACCACCCCGCCCTGCGGCAGCTGCGCAACCTGCGCTTCCACCGCGTGGACAACGACGCGGTCGTCTGCTTCTCCAAGCGGGCCGGGGACGACTGGGTCCTGGTCGTGCTCAACCTCGACCCGCACAGCGTGCGGGAGGCGACGGTCTTCCTCGACCTGCCCGCCCTCGGGCTCGACCGCGCCGAACCCTTCGACGCGCACGACGCGCTGACCGGCGAGACCTACCGCTGGGGCCGCGAGAACTACGTACGCCTCGACCCGCGGCACCAGGTCGCCCACATCATCACGGACAGGACGGCCCTCTCGTGAACCCGGTAGCAGCCCCCCACCCCGTCCGGACCGCCCCCGTCCGGCTGTCCGCCACCGACCTCGGGCGACTGACCAGCTCGGAGTGCAGCGATCCGCACAGCCTGCTCGGACCGCACCCGGGACCCGGCGGCGTCACCCTGCGCGTCCTCAAACCGCTCGCGCGGGCCGTGTGGGCCCTCGACCCGGCGGGAGGAGTCCTGGCCGAACTGGCCCACGAGGGCGGCGGAGTCTTCTCCGGGACGCTGCCCGGACCGGACGTCCCCGAGTACCGGCTGCGGGTGCGCTATCCACAGGGCGACTTCGAGACGGACGACCCCTACCGGTTCGCACCCGTGCCTGGGGAACTCGACCTGCATCTGATCGCGGAGGGCAGGCACGAGCGGCTGTGGACCGTGCTCGGGGCCCAGGTCCGCGAGCACCGGTCGGTCACCGGAGTGTCGTTCGCGCTCTGGGCGCCGAACGCCCGCGCGGTCCGGGTGGTCGGCGACTTCAACCACTGGGACGGCACCGGGCACCCGATGCGCTCGCTCGGAGCCTCGGGCGTGTGGGAGCTGTTCGTGCCGGGCGTCGGCGACGGCTGCCGCTACAAGTACGAGATCCTCGCGCACGACGGCGTGTGGCGGCACAAGGCGGACCCGCTGGCCCGGTCGGCGGAGGCCGCTCCCGGCACCGCGTCGGTGGTGTTCACCTCCCGGCACCGCTGGAACGACGCCGCCTGGATGGCCGAGCGGGGCCTGCTGCCCGCCCAGCGGGCGCCGATGAGCGTGTACGAGCTGCACCTGGGCTCCTGGCGGCCCGGCCGGACCTACCGCCGGCTGGCCGCCGAACTGCCCGGCTACCTCAAGGCGCTGGGCTTCACCCATGTGGAGTTCCTGCCCGTCGCCGAGCACCCCTTCGGCGGCTCCTGGGGCTACCAGGTCACCTCGTACTACGCACCCATGTCCGCGCTCGGCACCCCCGACGACTTCCGGTTCCTCGTCGACGCCCTGCACCGGGCGGGCATCGGCGTGATCGTCGACTGGGTGCCGGCGCACTTCCCGAAGGACGACTGGGCGCTGGCCCGGTTCGACGGCGCCGCCCTGTACGAGCACCCCGACCCACGCCGCGGCGAACACCCCGACTGGGGCACCCTCGTCTTCGACTACGGCCGTGACCAGGTACGCAACTTCCTGGTGGCCAACGCCCTCTACTGGTGCCGGGAGTTCCACGTCGACGGCATCAGGGTGGACGCCGTCGCCTCGATGCTCTACCTCGACTACTCCCGCCCCGACGGCGGCTGGCTGCCCAACGCCTACGGTGGCCGGGAGCACCTGGAGGCGGTGGAGTTCCTCCAGGAGATGAACGCCGCCCTGCACCGCTGCTGCCCGGGCGTGGTCACCATCGCCGAGGAGTCCACGGCCTGGGAGGGCGTGACCCGGCGCACCGACCGCGGCGGGCTGGGCTTCGGGCTCAAGTGGAACATGGGCTGGATGCACGACTCCCTGACCTACATGGGCAAGGATCCGGTGCACCGGGCGTACCACCACCACGCGCTGACCTTCCCGATGGTCTACGCGTACGCCGAGCACCATCTGCTGCCCGTCAGCCACGACGAGGTCGTGCACGGCAAGGGCTCGCTGTTCGGCCGGATGCCGGGCGACCGCTGGCAGAAGTTTGCCAACGCGCGGGCCTATCTGGCCTTCATGTGGGGCTTCCCCGGCAAGCAACTGCTCTTCATGGGACAGGAGTTCGCGCAGGAGGGCGAGTGGTCGCACGAACGCGGCCCGGACTGGGCGGAGCTGGCCGAGCCCGCGCACGCGGGTGTACGGGACCTGGTGCGCGACCTCAACGCGCACTACCTCCGGCTGCCCGCGCTGTGGAGTCTGGACGCCGACCCCGCCGGCTTCAGCTGGCTGGACGCCGACGCCGCCGACGACAACGTCTACTCCTTCCTCCGCTACGACACCGACGGCAGCCCCCTGGTGTGCGTGCATCACTTCCAGCCCACCGTGCGCCACGACTACCGCATCGGGCTGCCCGCGGGCGGCGAGTGGACCGAGATCCTCAACACCGACGCCGCCCGCTACGGCGGCTCCGGCGTGGTCAACTCCGGTCCGCTGACCGCGCGTTCCCACCCCTGGCAGGGCGTGGAGTGGAGCACCGAGATCACCCTTCCGCCACTCGGCGTGGTCTGGCTGCGGCCGCTGCGGCCGGCCGCGGAACCCGCCACAGGTACCCGACACGAGAACGGACGGCACGCATGACCGAGCAGTTATGGGACGAGTACCGGCGCATCCTGAACGGGGCGCGCACGATCGCCGTGGTGGGTGCGTCGGCCGAGGCCGGCAAGTCCGCCCACGAGATCCCCGCCTACCTCCAGCGCAAGGGCTTCAAGGTCATACCGGTCAACCCGCACCACGGCCGGGTGCTCGGCGTGCCCGCCGTCCCCTCGCTCCTCGAGATCGCCGAACCGGTCGACATCGTCGACGTCTTCAGGCCCGCGCCCGAGACGCCGGACGTGGCCCGGGACGCCGTGGCCATCGGGGCCCGTGCCCTGTGGCTGCAGCTGGGCATCGTCTCCGACCGGGCCCACGAGATCGCCGAGGCCGGCGGGCTGAGCGTCGTCATGAACCGCTGCCTCGGCGCGGTCCACGCGGAACTGGAACTCGCCGGGGACATCTGACGGCCTGTTCCGCGCTCGGTCGGTCCCAGCCGTATCCGCAACAAGCCGACTTCAAGTTGTCGCGGTGACTTCTTTGCTCCCGCCCGGGGGGCCGCGGCTACGTTCGGTTGCCGTTCCGCACGCACAGTCCAGCGGAGCGCGGCCTCACCTACTCAACTCTGGGGGTTCCTCTCATGTCCGCACCAGCGGTCACTGAGACTTCGCTCAACCCAGTGGTCCGGCGCCCTGGCGCGGCACTGGCACTACTCGTCGCGGTCCAGTTCATGCTCGTCCTGGACTCCACCATCGTCGCGGTGGCGCTGCCCTCGCTCGGCACCGATCTCGGTTTCTCCCAGGCCGACCTGTCCTGGGTGACCAACGCCTACCTGCTCCTGTTCGGCGGCTTCCTGATGCTCGGCGGCCGGCTGGCCGACCTGGTGGGCCGCCGCAAGCTGTTCATGGCCAGCCTGCTGCTGTTCGCCGCGGCCTCGCTGCTCGGCGCGCTGGCCGGCACGCCCGCCCTCATGATCATCGCCCGCTCCCTGCAGGGTCTGGCGTCCGCGTTCGCCGCGCCCGCCGCGCTCTCCCTGCTGATGACGGTCTTCCCGAACGGCACCGAGCAGGAGCAGCAGCAGCGCAACAAGGCCATGGGCGTCTACGGCGCGGTCTCCGGCGCGGGCGGCGCCGCGGGCATGATCCTCGGTGGTCTGCTCACCGACTGGTTCGGCTGGTCCGCGGTGTTCTACGTCAACGTCCCCATCGCCGTCGGCGCGATCCTCCTCGCGGGCAGGCTGCTCCCGGCCGACCGCGCCGAGACCAGGTCCTCCGGCGGCTTCGACCTCACCGGTGCCGTCCTCAGCACCGGCGGCCTCGCGCTGCTCGTCTACGTCCTGGTCGAGGCGGAGAAGGTGGGCTGGACCTCCGCCCGTACCCTCGGACTCGGCGCGCTGGCGCTGGTGATGCTCGCCGGCTTCCTGCTGCTGGAGTCGCGCCTGAAGCAGCCCCTGGTCCCGCTGGGCATCTTCCGCAAGAAGACGCTGCGCGGTGCCAACCTCGTGGGTGGCCTGATCCCGATGGCGGTCATCCCCGCCATCTTCTTCCTGACCCTCTACACCCAGCTGGTGCGCGGCTTCTCGCCGCTGAAGTCCGGCCTGGCGCTGGTGCCGCTCGCCCTGTCCGTCGTCATCGCCGCCACCAACGTGGGCCGTGTCCTGCCCCGGCTCGGCCTGCGCGGCACCACGATGATCGGCACCGTGCTGGTGCTGGCCGGCACGCTGTGGGCCACGCAGATCGACCAGGGCGCCTTCTTCGTCGAGCAGTTCGGCCCCGAGGTGCTCACCGGCCTGGGCGGTGGCACCGTCTGGGTGTGCGCCACCGTCGCCGCGACCGCCGAGGCCACCGAGGAGGAGGCCGGTCTCGCCTCCGGCCTGTTCAACACCGCCAACCAGGTCGGTGCCGCCCTCGGCCTCGCCATCCTGGTCACGGTCGCCGGGTCCGCCACCACCGACGCCGTCCGCGACGGCAGCGCGCTGCCCGCCGCACTGACCGAGGGCTACCGCACGGCGCTGTTCGGCTCGGCCGGCTTCGCGGTACTGGCCACGCTCGGGGCCCTCGCCCTGCTGCCGGGCCGTACCCCGACGTCCCAGTCCTGACCTCGGCGCTCCGCCGCGCCCCGGAGGAGAACATGAACACGACTGAGCCGCGCACCGTCGACTTCTGGTTCGACCCGATCTGTCCATGGTCCTGGATGACCTCGCGCTGGATCCTGGAGGTCGAGCAGGTCCGGCCGGTGCGGACCCGCTGGCATGTGATGAGCCTCGCCGTCCTGCAGGAGAACCCGCGGCTGCCCCGCGCCTACCGGCAGATGCTGCTCGACGCGCAGGGCCCGGCCCGGGTCTGCGCCGCCGTGCAGCAGGAGTACGGCGCCGAACTGGTCGGTCCGCTCTACACCGCCCTCGGCAGCCGCTTCCACCAGCGCGGCCTGCCGCAGAACCGGGAGGTGGTGGAGGAGGCGCTGGCCGAGGTCGGGCTGCCGTCCTCCTTCGCCGACCACCTCACCCTCCTCAAGCACGACCACGCGCTGCGCCAGTCCCACCGGGCGGCGGTGGCGCTGGTCGGCGACGACGTCGGCACACCCGTCATCGCGCTGGAGGGTCCGGGCGAGGGCGGTCAGCAGGTGGCGTTCTTCGGCCCGGTCGTCACCCCGACGCCGCGGGGCGAGGCGGCGGGCAGCCTGTGGGACGGGGTGGTCCTGGTATCGGCCACACCCGGTTTCAGCGAACTGAAGCGGACCCGGACGCACGGGCCCGACTTCCGCTGAACCCTCCGGGCGGCCATGACGGTGGCGGGCCCGGAGAGCCGGGGGTCTGGGGCTCCGCCCCCAGACCCCCGGCTTTTCAGCCGACCGAGTCGGGTGGTGGGTGGGCAAAGGCCGGGGGTCTGGGGGCGGAGCCCCCAGGAACGGCGCGCCGGCCGACAGGACCGGAGGTCCCGTCGGCCGGCACGGCCACCGGCGTTCCCGGTGACCCGGCCCGCCGCGGCCATGGCACCCGATCAGAACTCGATCGACATCAGCGATCGACCGGCATCACAGCTCGATCAGCGTCTTGATGGCCCTGCGCTCGTTCATAGCCCGGAACCCTTCCGGAACCCCGTCCAGCTTGACGGTCAGGTCGAAGACCGGGGAGGGGTCGAGCCGGCCGGCCAGCACGTCGGCCAGCAGCTCGGGGATGTGGGCGCGGACCGGGGCCACGCCCCCGCTCAGCGCGACGTTGCGCCGGAACATCTGCCGGAAGTCGAGGCCCTCGTTGCCGTCGCGCGGTACCCCGACGAAGCCCACCGCGCCGCCGTCGCGCACGATGCCCAGCGCGGTGTGCAGGGCCTCGCCGGTGCCCGCGGCACCCAGTACGGCCTCGGCACCGAGCCCCCGGGTGAGTTCCCGCACCGACTCCACGGCACCCTCGCCCCGTTCGGCCACGATGTCGCTCGCCCCGAACCGCCGGGCGACCGCGGCCCGGTCCGGGTGGCTGCTGAGCGCGATGACACGCTCCGCCCCGAGCCGCCGGGCGGCGAGCACCCCGCACAGTCCGACCGCACCGTCGCCGACCACGGCCACCGTCGCTCCGGGCCGCACCCTGGCGCACAGCGCCGCGTGGTGGCCGGTGCCCATCACGTCGCACAGGGCGAGCAGGGCGGTGGGCGGGGCCTCGGCGTCCGCGGGCACCGTCACCAGCGTTCCGTCCGCGAAGGGCACCCGGACCGCCTCGCCGTGCGCGCCGTCGGAACCGGGCTGGCCGAAGAAGCCGCCGTGCACACAGGAGGTGTGCAGCCCCGCGGCACAGTGCGCACAGACGCCGTCGGACCAGGTGAACGGCGCGATGACCCGGTCGCCCTCGCGCAGGGTGGTGACCGCGGAGCCGACCGCCTCGACCACGCCGATGAACTCGTGGCCCGTGCGCTGGCTGCGCGGGCGCGGGGCCGGATTGCGGTAGCCCAGCAGATCGCTGCCGCACACGCAGGCGTGCGTGACCCGCACCAGGGCGTCGGTGGGATAGCGGAGCCGAGGGTCGGGAACCTCCTCGACCCGGACGTCCCGGTGGCCGTGAATGACACTTGCGCGCATGTGAGCTCCCGCCTAGAAGCGCGTGGACATACGGAGTTCACGACTCAATCCGGGCCGCCGGGCACCGGCAAGGAATCCGCTCGGGCTATCTGAGGTCCGCCGCCCGCCCCGACTTCAGATTGTCTGCTCGGATCGATGGGCCGTTGCCGTACCGCCCGGTTAGCGTCGGCCGCCGGAACGGATCCATTCGGGGAGGGGACTTGGCCATGCCCGCCAGCACATCGTCCGAGGCCGGGCAGCCGGTCGACACCATCGTCGTCGGGGGCGGTCCGGCCGGCCTGTCCGCGGCGCTCTACCTGGCCCGATACAACCGCGAGGTCCTGGTCTTCGACACCGGCCACGGACGTTCGACGCACCACCAGACCAACCACAACTACCTGGGGTTTCCCTCGGGCATCCCGACCGTCGACCTGCGCAAGCTGGGCATGGAGCAGCTCGCCCACTATCCCAACGCCCGCGTGGTGCACCACCTGATCACCCAGGCCGAGGGCAACGCGGTCGAGGGCTTCACCGTCCGCTCCCAGGGCCACTCCTGGCAGGCCCGGTCGCTGCTGCTGGCCACCGGAGTGCTCGACCACTTCCCGCACTTCGAGGGCTGGGAGTCGTACGTCGGACGGTCGATGTTCTGGTGCATCACCTGTGACGGGTACGAGAACCGGGGCCGGAGCATCCTGGTGGTCGGCCACACCGACGCGGCCGCGGGTGAGGCCATGCAGCTGCACAGCCTCACCGACCGGGTGCGGCTGCTGACCAACAGCCGCAGCGACGAGATCAGCGTCAAGTTCCGGCGGCGGCTGGAGCGGGCCGGGATTCCCGTGGTGCACGACCGGATCAAGGAGGTCGAGGGCGAGGGTGGCATGCTCTCCGCGGTGCTGACCCGCCGCGGACTCAAGCTGGAACTCGACGCGCTGTTCTCCATCCAGGGAGCCACCCCGGAGACCTCGCTCGCCCAGCAGCTCGGCGTCGGGCTCGCGCCCAGCGGATACGTGCAGGTCGACTCCGAGCAGAAGACCTCGGTGCCCGGCGTCTACGCGGCCGGCGACCTCACCGCCCTGCACTCCCACCAGGTCACGGCGGCCGTCCACGAGGGCGCGCAGGCTGCCTCGGCGGCCAACTACTTCCTCTATCCGCCCGAGTTGAAGGCCGACTGAGACCGCCATGAGCGTGGAGACGGACGACAGGGACTCCGCCTACCACCCGGATGCGGACGTGGAGATCGCCGGCACCGAGGACGACGCCGGACCTGACGAGCAGGGCGCCGAACAGCGCGTCACCTGGGCCGAGTTGTTCTTCGACCTGGTGTGGGTGTTCGCGCTGACGCAGATCGCCACGAGCCTGGGCACCGCGGGCGGCCCGATGGAGCTGCTGCGCACCCTGGTGCTGCTGGTCCCGCTGTGGTGGGGCTGGACCAGCGCCACCCTGGTCGGCAATTCCGCGGGCGAGGCGCTGGACCGGCCCTCGGGCCGCTTCCTGCTCTTCGCCCTCGGGGCCTGCGGCCTGGCCATGACGGTGGCGGTGCCCCACGCCTACGGCGGGCACGGACTGCTGTTCCCGCTCTGCTACATCGCCATGCGGCTGCTGCTGTGGGCCGGGATGCGGCGACTTCCGCTCTTCGGTGATCTGCGGGTGGAGCCCTTCGGGATCAACCTCCTGGTCGTCTGCCCGGTGTTCCTGGCCGGCGGACTGCTCCCGGAGCCGGCCCGCACCCTGGCCTGGGCCTGCGCCGCCGTGCTGGAGGTGGCCGTACCGGTGCTGCTGGGCCACCGGCTGGACCGGATGCGGTTCGAGACCTCCCACCTGCCGGAGCGCTTCGGCCTGGTGATCATCATGGCGCTCGGCGAGACCGTGATGTCGGTGGGCACGAAGGTCTCCGGCAGCCCGCCCGGCGCCGCGCAGTTCGCCGCGCTCGCGGTGAGCTTCGTGGTGATCCTCGGCCTGTGGTGGAGCTACTTCCACTTCGGCGCCGCCGCGGTGCGGCACAGCCTGCGCACCGACCCGGTCCAGGCCCGCATCGTCCGGGACGTGTTCAACTACGGCCACTTCGTCTACGTCACCGCCATCATCTGCGTCGCGGTCGGCCTGAAGAAGCTGTGCGTCGACCCGTTCGGGCCCCCGCACGGCCTGCCCGGGCTGCTGCTCGCCCCCGGCGCCGCGCTGTACCTGCTCGGCTTCTGCTACTCGCGCTGGCGCATGTTCGGCGCGGCCGGGGTCAGCCGTTTCTCCGCGGCGCTGCTCTGCCTCGCGCTGTGCCCGCTCGCCCCCTGGCTGCCGCTGTTCGTCACCGGCGTCCTGGTGGCCCTGGTGCTGGTCGGTCTCAACGTCTTCGAGTACTGGATCGTCTCCACCGGCCGGCGCGTCCTCTTCGTACATCTGCCGCGCCTGCCGAGAAGGGCCGGGAATTCCGCGGACGCCGCCGCGACGGACCGGTAATTCAGAAAGTCTCGTCCCGACTTTTGCGGACAACGCCCATTTCCGGCCACGCTCATTGCGGCGCACATTCCGTGCGCAGTGGAGTCTTCGAGCGGAGGGCGCACATGTCCCAGCAGAGTTTCGTGAAATTCCTCCTGGCCGCCCGGGATGATCCGGCGAAACGTGCCGCGTACGAGTTGCGCAATCTGAGCCAGCTCGTGTTCCACGCCAAGAACGAGGGATTCGAGTTCACGCCCGAGGAGATGGCCGAGATCGTCTCCCAGCTGGAAATGGGCGTGATCACCGACAAGGACGCGGAGCCGGTGGACGGCAACAGCTCCCTGTGGCGCGAGATGTGGGGCCACACCCACCTCGGCTACCTGCTGGACCGGGTGGTCGCCCGGCACACCGACGACGAACTGCGCGCACTCGCCGACACGAACGGAGCCGCACTCCGATGAGCAGCAAGAACGTGATCGAGTTTCTGCGCACGGTGGCCGTGCGGCCGGACCTCCTGGAATCCCTCAAGTACCGCAGCAAGGACGAGGTGATCCGGGCCGCGGAATCCTTCGGATTCCCGTTCAGCAGCCAGGAGTTCGACGACCTGATCTGGGATCTGGAGGCGAAGCTCGCCGGAGTGCGCGGCGATAACTTCGACGGCACGTTCCCGCTGTGGCAGACGATGTGGGGCAGGTACTACCTGGAATACCTGGTGGTCGACCTCGTTCCGAGTTTCCAGGAGACCAAGCTGCTGCCCACGTTCGCGGAGACGCCGCAGCTTCCGTAAGGAGCCCCCATGCAGAACGAGGAGAGTTACGACTACGTCGTGGTGGGCGCCGGCTCCGCCGGATGCGTCGTGGCCGCACGGCTGCTGAAGCGGACCGACGCCCGGATCCTGCTGCTGGAGGCGGGCGGAACGGACGACGCCGACGCTGTGCACCGCACCGACATCCTCTCGATGGTCTCCCTGTGGGGACCGCAGGGGACGGTCTGGGGGTACGAGACGGTCCCGCAGCCCGGTCTGGGCGGCCGTACGATCTCCGTCCCGCAGGGCAGGATGCTCGGCGGCGGCAGCTCCGTCAACGCGATGATGTGGGTGCGCGGCAACCGCCGCGACTTCGACGGCTGGCGGGATCTCGGCAACGAGGGGTGGGGGTACGAGGACGTCCTCCCGTACTTCCGCAGGTCCGAGTCGTACGAGGAGAGCGTCTCCCGGTACCGGGGCGTGGGCGGCCCCCTCTCGGTCGTGCCGTACGCGCGGCCCGCCGAGGTGTCCCGTGCCTTCGTGGCCGCCGCCGGCGAACTCGGCTTCGACGGCCCGGGCGACTACAACGGCGAGCGCCAGGAGAACACCGCGTTCTTCTACCAGTCCACCCGCACCAAGGACAATCGCCGTGCCAGCACCGCGGTCGCCTATCTCCAGCCGGTGCTGGGCCATCCCCGGCTGACCGTCGTCACGGGCGCGACGGCGACCCGGCTGGTGCTGCGGGGCGGCCGGGCGGCCGGTGTCGAGTACCTGCGCGACGGCGAGCCGCACACGGCCACCGCCAGGGCCGAGGTCGTGCTGTCGGCGGGCGCGCTGGCCACCCCGCGGCTGCTCATGCTCTCCGGGATCGGCCCCGACGCCGAGCTGCGCGGCCACGGCATCGACCCGGTCGTCGATCTGCCGGGGGTGGGCCGCAACCTCCAGGACCATCTGCTCTTCGGGGTTGCCTACGAGAGCCCGCGGGAGCTGCCCGTCCCCGAACTCCTCTCCGAGGCCGGTCTGTTCACCACGGCACGGCCCTCGGGCGAGGACGCCGCACCGGACCTGCAGTACTTCTTCGGGCCGGTGCAGTTCGTCGACGAGCGCTACAAGACGGACGCGCCGGGCTTCACCTTCGCCCCCATCCTCGCCCGGCCGCGCAGCCGGGGCACGGTCACACTGGCCTCGGCCGACGTGCTCGCGCCGCCCGTCGTCGACCCCCACTACCTGGAGGCCGAGGAGGACCTGGAGGTCCTGGTCCGGGGCATCACGCTGGCCCGCGAGCTGGCCCGCACCCGGGCCCTCACCCCGTTCCGCGGCCGCGAACTCGCCCCGGGCGCGGACGTCACCTCCCCCGCCGGACTCGCCCGCTACGTGCGCGAGTCCGCCTCCACCGTCTGGCACCCAGTCGGCACCTGCCGCATGGGCGCGGACGGCGGCTCCGTGGTCGATGCCCGGCTGCGGGTGCACGGGGTGGACGGGCTGCGGATCGCCGACGCCTCCGTCATGCCGGCCATCACCACGGGCAACACCAACGCCGCCGTGGTGATGATCGGCGAGAAGGCGGCGGATCTGATCGGGGCCGACGCCTGAGCGGGCGGCACGGCCGATGCGAACCATCCACCAGGCAATCAGGGAGAGGACAGCCATGACCGAGACCTACGACTTCGTCGTCGTCGGGGGCGGAACGGCCGGTCTGGTGACGGCCACCCGGCTCAGCGAGCTGGAGGACGTCTCCGTGCTGGTCATCGAAGCCGGCAGCGCCAAGGACGACCGGCTGCTGGAAGTGCCCGAACTGTGGTCCCAGACCAATCTGAGCGAGTTCGACTGGTCCTATCTCACCGAGCCGCAGCCCGCCCTGGGCGGCGAGACGGTCTACTCGGCGTCCGGTCGCGGAGTCGGCGGCAGCTCGAACATCTACCACATGATCCACAACCGGGGTCAGGACGCCGACTACGACTCCTGGGCCTACCAGGGCGCCGCCGGCTGGTCCGCCAAGGACGTGCTGCCGTACTTCCAGCGGATCGAGAACCAGGAGGACGGCACCAACCCGACGGCCGGGCGGGGCGGCCCGATCAACGTCGTCAACACCGGGGACGAGGGCAACCCCGTCTCCCAGGCGTTCGTCGACGGCTGTGTCGAACTCGGCTATCCCGAGGTGGCCGACGTCAACGTGGACCGCTTCGGGGTCGGCTGGCACCACCTGGACATCCGGGACGGCAAGCGCAACGGCGTCCGCACCGCCTACTACGACCCCGCCCGCGCACGCACGAACCTCACCGTGCGGGCCGACTCGACCGCGACCCGGCTGCTGTTCGAGGGGACCCGGTGCATCGGCGTGGAGTACCTCCACGAGGGCGAGCGCAAGGCCGTACGGGCCGAGCGGGAGGTCGTGGTCAGCTCGGGTGCCGTCGAGTCGCCCAAGCTGCTGCTGCTGTCCGGCATCGGCGACCCCAAGCAGCTGACCTCCTTCGGTATCGACGTCGTCGCCGACCTGCCCGGCGTCGGCGAGAACTACCAGAACCACCCGCTGGTGATCGGCCCCACCGGATACATGGACAAGCCGGGTCCCGCCGAGGGGGTCATCAACGAGCCCGCGCTGTACTGGGGTTCACAGCCCGGCCTGCCCGGCCCGGACATGGAGCTGTGGTTCCTGCCGCGCGCCCCGTGGGGCGAGAAGCTGATCGAGAAGCTCATGGAGTGGAAGCGCACCGGCAGCACCTCGTCGGTCTCGGTGCAGGACGAGGTGGACCCGCGGCTGGTCATCATGCTGCCGGCCGTGATCCGCCCGCTCTCGCGCGGCTGGGTGCGACTGGCGAGTGCCGACCCGACGGTACGGCCCCGGGTCAACCCCAACTTCTACGGGGAGCGGGCCGACCTGGAGCGGGCCACCGACATCACCGAGATCGCCCGCGAGGTGTTCCGCTCCAAGGCGTTCACCAGCCGGTGGGGCGTCCGTGAGGTCGCACCCGGACCGGACGTGCGCACCCGCGCGGAGCTGCGGGACTGGGTGGCACACAACACCGGCTCGTTCCACCACTACTCGGGCACCTGCAAGATGGGCATCGACGAACTCTCCGTGGTGGACGCCCGGTTGCGGGTACGCGGGATCGAGGGGCTGCGGGTGGCCGACACCTCCGTCATGCCGTCGATCGTCTCGGCGCACACCCACACCACGGCCGTCATGATCGGCGAGCGTGCCGCGGACTTCATCAAGGAGGACCTCGCGGAGGGATGAGGACGAAGAGGACGAGGACGGGGCCCCGCCGACCGGCGGGGCCCCGTCCTCGTCCTCGTTACGTCAGCACCCGGCGGTACACGTCCAGCACCCGCTCGGCAGCCGCCCGCCAGGAGAAGTGCTCCCGAGCCCGCAACCGCCCGGCCTCGCCCAGGGTGCGGGCGAGTTCCGGCTGAGCCAGCAGCCGGTTCACCGCCGCGGCGAAGTCGGAGGCGAAGCGCTTCTCGTCCAGCGGGGTGCCCGTACCGTCCTGCTCCTGCTCGATCGGCACCAGCAGCCCCGTGACCCCGTCCGCGACCACCTCGGGTATCCCCCCGGTGGCGGTGGCCACCACGGCCGTACCGCAGGCCATCGCCTCCAGATTGACGATGCCCATCGGTTCGTACAGCGAAGGGCAGACGAACACCGAGGCGTGCGTCAGCAGTTGGCGCAGCGAGCCGGCGTCCAGCATGCCGTCGATGCGGACGACACCTCCTCTGACCCGCTGCAGCTCGTCGACCAGTGCGGCCGTCTCCGCCGCGATCTCGGGCGTGTCCGGCTGCCCGCAGCACAGCACCAGCTGGGCCGCCGGATCCATCTCGAAGGCGGCGCGCAGCAGTTGGGGCAGCCCCTTCTGCCGGGTCACCCGTCCCACGAAGAGCACGAGCGGACGCTCGGGATCGACGCCGTACCGCTCCAGCGCGGCCGTACCCGGATCGGGCCGGTGCACCTCGGTGTCGATGCCGTTGTGCACGACGTGCACCCGCTCGGGGGCGACCTCCGGGTAGACGCGCAGGACGTCCTCGCGCATCCCGTGCGACACGGCGATCACGGCGTCCGCCGTCGTCACGGCCGTCCGCTCCACCAGCGAGGACAGCCGGTAGCCGCCGCCCAGCTGCTCCTCCTTCCACGGCCGCAGGGGTTCGAGGCTGTGCGTGGTCACCACGTGCGGGACGCCGTACACGGTGCGGGCCAGCTGCCCCGCGGCGTTCGCGTACCAGGTGTGGCTGTGCACCAGGTCCGCGCCCTCGCACGCGGCACTCATCTCGACGTTCGCGGCGAGGGTGCGCAGCGCCGCGTTCGCGCCGTCCGCCAGCGGCGGTTCCCGGTACGCGAACACCCCGGGATCGGGGCGGGGTTCACCGAAACATCGCACCCGCAGGTCGACCAGGGTGCGCAGCTGCCGGGACAGCTCGGTGACGTGCACGCCCGCGCCGCCGTAGACGGCGGGCGGGAATTCCTTGGTGAGCAGATCCACGCGCATGTTCATCCGTACTTCCATCCGTACTTCCTGACGTCTGCGGCCGCGAGCGGCGGTTTCCGTGCATGCCGGTGCCCGGTCTCCGGTGGTGTCCGACGGGGGAAGTGGGGCTGGAGCGCGCGGGAGCGGCATGTCTGTGCCCGGTGTGACCTGGGAATCCGTGGCCGCGCGACGACGGGGGTGGAACGCGGCGGCCACGGATCCGGAATCCACGCTAGAGCTTGAACCTTGTGACGCATGTCACGCAGCCCGACAGGGAATCGCTGGGGACATGACAGATGACGCAAGAGCGAGCAGCGCAGCGGCCGGGCTGTCGGACGAGGAACGGCTGGCCCAGCTCGGTTACACCCAGGTCCTCGCCCGCCGCATGTCGGCGTTCTCGAACTACGCCGTGTCCTTCACGATCATCTCGGTCCTCTCCGGCTGCCTGACCCTCTACCTCTTCGGCATGGTCACCGGCGGCCCTGCCGTCATCACCTGGGGCTGGGTGGCGGTAGGCCTGATGACCCTGTTCGTGGGCCTCTCGATGGCCGAGATCTGCTCCGCCTACCCGACCTCGGCGGGCCTGTACTTCTGGGCCCACCGCCTCGCACCCCCGCGCTCGGCGGCGGCCTGGGCGTGGTTCACGGGCTGGTTCAACGTGCTGGGCCAGGTGGCGGTGACGGCGGGCATCGACTTCGGCGCGGCGTCCTTCCTCGGCGCCTACCTGAACCTCCAGTTCGACTTCAAGGTGACCCCCGGCCGCACGGTGCTCCTCTTCGCGGGCATCCTCCTCCTCCACGGCCTGCTGAACACCTTCGGCGTCCGCATCGTCGCGTTCCTGAACAGCGTGAGCGTGTGGTGGCACGTCCTGGGCGTCGCGGTGATCGCCCTCGCCCTCGCCCTCGTCCCCGACCACCACCAGTCGGCATCCTTCGTCTTCACGAAGTTCGTCAACGGGACGGGCTGGGGCAGCGGCCTCTACGTGGTCCTGCTGGGCCTCCTCATGGCCCAGTACACCTTCACGGGCTACGACGCCTCCGCCCACATGACGGAGGAGACCCACGACGCGTCCACGGCGGGCCCGAAGGGCATCGTCCGCTCGATCTGGACCTCCTGGATAGCCGGCTTCGTCCTCCTGCTCGGCTTCACCTTCGCCATCCAGTCCTACGACAAGGAGCTGGCGTCCCCGACCGGCGCACCCCCCGCCCAGATCCTCCTGGACGCCCTGGGCGCGACAACGGGCAAACTCCTGCTCCTGGTCGTGATCGGCGCCCAGCTCTTCTGCGGCATGGCCTCGGTCACCGCCAACAGCCGCATGATCTACGCCTTCTCGCGCGACGGCGCGCTGCCCTTCTCGCACATCTGGCACACGGTCAGCCCCCGCACCCGCACCCCCGTGGCCGCGGTCTGGCTGGCTGCCCTCGGCGCCCTGGCCCTCGGCCTTCCGTACCTCATCAACTCCACGGCCTACGCGGCGGTGACGTCGATCGCGGTGATCGGCCTGTACATCGCCTACGTCGTCCCGACCCTCCTCCGGGTCCGCAAGGGCGAAGCCTTCGAACGCGGCCCCTGGCACCTGGGCCGCTGGTCGGTCCCGATCGGCATCGTCTCCGTCGCCTGGGTCGCCGTGATCACGATCCTCTTCATGCTCCCGCAGGTCTCCCCGGTCACCTGGAAGACCTTCAACTACGCCCCGGTCGCCGTCCTGGTCGTCCTGGGCTTCGCCGCCACGTGGTGGCTGGCCTCGGCCCGCCACTGGTTCCTCGACCCGGCCCGCACCCGGTCCCCGGAACTGATCGAAAAGTGACGACTCCTCCTCCCGACGCGGCCGCGTCGCCGATACCCGATCGGAGACGCGGCCTCGTCCGGCTATGCTCGGACAGGCAACATCGCCTGGGCCCTTAGCTCAATTGGCAGAGCAGTGGACTTTTAATCCATTGGTTGTGGGTTCGAGTCCCACAGGGCCTACGGCTGCGGGGGAGGGTTGATCCCCTCTGACCTGCTGTGCAGCGCCCGGGTCGACTTCGGTCGGCTCGGGCGCTGCGTCGTTTCCGGGCCCGTGCGTGAGCGGGAGCGCTCGTGCCCTGTGGATGAGAGCCTCCTTCACCGGGGTTTGCGGTGCCTGCCGGTGCCGGAGCCGAGCGGCTTCGGCACCGGGCCTGCGGGCGGCGGCTCGCTGGCTTCCGGGTACAGGACGGCCTTGGCCTCGGCCAGGTTGGCGGCGAACCCGTACGGCTCCCACATGTGCCCGTTCCAGCGCTCGATGGCGCGTGGTGCCTCCGGGTTCAGGTGGGATGCCCTGGGGCCGTCGCCGGAGACGACGGGTACGGCGCGAAGTCGGCCGATCTTCGCGTCGCGGCGTTCCGCCCAGTCCCTCAGCGGCTCGTCGTCCATCCTGGCCTTCCTCGCGTCTGCGGTGGCTGTGTCAGGAGGGTAGCGGCCACTGCGCCGTTCGGATTCTCGAGCCGGACGACTGTCGGACGGAACCCGGGGGCGAGTTTCGCTCTCTTCCAGGCCGACCGCCTCGCCGCGTCGGAGGCCGCGGGTACCCATGAGGTGAAGATCGCGTACAGCCGCTGTTGATGACGTGACGTGTACATACCAACTTGCAAGGTTGCGCCGTGATCATCAACCCCCCTCCACTCGGCCTCGCCGGATCCGTCACGTGTCAACGGCGGCACCGCGCCGCCGACCCCGTCGTCCGCATCCGGCGAAAGGCCGGTGCCTGATGTCAACCGCCGTTGACGCACGGGAGTCGGGCACCGCCGCCACCGGCAGGTCGCCGCGTGCCGGGCGGCGGTGGGACTGGCCAGTGCTGGTGGTCTGCGCCGTGTCCGCACTCGTGGTGGGCCTGTCGTCGCCCGCCGACACCTCGCAGGAAGCATGGGGGCTGGCCGCCGCGCTGGGTTACGGCTGTGCCGCACTCGTCGCGGCGAGGTCGTCCGCGCCGTGGGCACCGGCGCCCGCCGTGGTCGCGGTCGTCGGTGCGGTCGTCGTGCCCCTGCTGTACCTGACGGTGATCAGCAAGGAGCAGATGGAGGTCGGCGTTGTGGAACGGGCGGCCGACCTGTTGTTCGCCTCCGGAAGCCCGTACCACCACACGCCGCACATGGTGCGGGACTTCAATCCCTACCTTCCCGGCATGGCGTGCTTCGGCATACCGCACATGCTGTTCGGCGACACCCCGTTCACCAGCGCCCGGCTGTGGTTCCTCGTCGGTTTCCTGGCGGCCGTAGCGGGCGCGATACGGGTGCTGGCAGGCGGCCGGGAGGCGGACGCCGGTCGGGTCGGAACCCCGCGCGGGGTCACCGCTAGGACGGGTGTGTTGTGGCTGATCGCATGTCCTGTCGTCGCGCTACCGCTCACCATCGGCGGCGTGGACCCGCCGGTCATCGGGTTGATGTGCCTGGCCCTGGCCTTCACGCAGCGGGGCGATGCCGGACGGGCCGGGCTGGCCCTGGGGGCGGCGGCCGCGCTGAAGTGGACCGCCTGGCCGGCCATACCGGTGCTCGTCGCCGTCCTGGCGGTGCGCGGCGGGCGGCGAGCCGCGCTCAAGTGCGCAGCGGGATCCGTGGGGATCGCCCTGATCACTGTCCTGCCCGTGGCCCTGGTGGACAGCGTTGCCTTCTACCGCAACGTCGTTCTCTACCCATTGGGTCTCGGCCCCACCGAATCGTCCGCGCAGAGCCCCTTGTTGGGGCATCTGATCGCTGTGCTGGTCCCGCACGGCGAGGCGGTCACGATGGCACTCATCGCACTGAGCGCCGGGGTTGTGGGCCTCTTGCTGCTGATCCGCCCGCCACGGAGCGCCGTGGCCGGTGCCGACCGACTGGCACTCGGTCTGACCCTGGCGATAGCGCTGTCCCCAGCGACCCGCATCGGCTACGCCATCTACCCGATCGTCCTGCTGACATGGCCCCGCTTCGCCGCCGCCCTGTCCACGGACGTGCCCGACAGGCAGCCTCACGGGGCGGACCAGGCGGCCGACCAGTGGGCCTGACGGGCCGCACCGGCACATCCGGCACATCCGGCACATCCGGCACATCCGGCACATCCGCCTCCCGCCGGTACCATCACGGGGTGAACACCTACTGGCACGTCGTTCTGCCGCCGCTCTGCGCCTGACCGGGCGCAGACACTGACGGTTTGATTCCCGGCCCCGGCCGACCCATAGGGCGGCGAGGGGGGCCTGTCGTTGTCGTGCGCCCGTTTCGGATCCAGTCCCAGACGACATTCGACGACGGAAGTTCACGACTGTGCCGAACCGCACCACCCCTCTGACTCCCGCGTGCCCGGCCGCCGCCGGCCCGCGTCCTTCTCGCGCGGGGCTTCTCGGTGGCTCCGCTCCCATCCTGACCTCGGCCGTGCTGTGGGGCACGACCGGGACCGCCAGTTCGCTGGCACCGGCCGGCGCGCCGGCGGCGGCCATCGGCTGCGCCGGGCTCGCCCTCGGCGGCATCCTGCTGTTCCTCACCTCGCGCGGCGCCCGCTCGCTGCCCGCCGCCTGCACGCGGGCCGAGCGGTGGCTGCTCGTCCTCGGCGCACCGGCGGTGGCCGGATATCCGGTCACCTTCTATCCGGCGGTGGCCCGGACCGGCGTGGCCGTGGCCACGGTGATCGCGCTGGGCAGCGCGCCGGTCTTCGCCGGGCTGCTGGCCTGGATCACCGGACAGGCCCGGCCGACCGCACGCTGGACCGGCGCCACCGTGGCCGCCGTGCTCGGCTGCACCCTCCTGGTGCTGGGGCCCGAGCTGACCGGCGGTGCCACGCCGATGGATCCGACCGGCGTCGTTCTCGCCGCGTGCGGCGGACTGTCGTACGCCGTCTACGCGTTGGTCGGCGGCAGGCTCATCGCCCGCGGGCACCCGTCCGGCGCGGTGATGGGTGTGCTGTTCGGCGCGGCCGGGCTGCTCGTCCTGCCGCTCGTCGTGTTCGTGGGCACGGGGTGGCTCGCCACCGCCCGGGGCGCGGCGGTCGCGGTGTACCTCGCCGTGTTCACCGTCTACCTGGCCTACCGGCTCTTCGGGCACGGCCTGCGCCGCACCCCGGCCTCGGTGGCCACCTCGCTGACCCTGGCCGAGCCCGCCGTGGCCGCGGTCCTGGGCGTCACCGTCCTCGGCGAACGCCTGCCGGCCGCGTCGTGGAGAGGGCTGGCCGTCCTGGGGTTGGGCCTGGTTCTGCTGGCCGGTCCCGTCGGCGCAGGTGGTCGGGGCCGGTAGTCACCGACACTCCTGGCCCCGCAGGTTCCGTACGCCCGCGGCCGGCTCGCGGTTCAGCCCGCGCTCAGCTCCGTCAGCTCCCCCAGCGGCAGCGTGTGCTGGGTCTGCAGGACCTTCGCGCGCAGGTAACGGACGTTGTGGGCCGTGGTGAAGACTCCGGTCGGCACCCGGTCCCGTACGACGACACCGAGCGAGCGCAACTGTTCCGCCTTGTCGGGGTTGTTGGACAGGAGGTCCAGCTCCCCGATGCCGAGGGCGCGCAGCATCTGCGCGGCGGCCGTGTAGTCGCGGGCGTCCTCCGGGAGGCCGAGCGCGGCGTTCGCCTCGTAGGTGTCGAGGCCCTGGTCCTGGAGGGCGTAGGCGTCGAGCTTGTTGTAGAGGCCGATGCCGCGTCCCTCCTGGCGGAGGTAGAGCAGGACGCCCCCGCGCTCGGCGATCCGCTCGACCGCCTCGCGCAGCTGCGGACCGCAGTCGCAGCGGGCCGAGCCGAAGACGTCCCCGGTCAGGCACTCGGAGTGCAGCCGGACCAGCGGGACGGGGCCGGGGTCGCCGAGGACGACGGCCACGTGCTCCTGGCCGTCGGTCAGTCCGTGGAAGGTGACGAGTTCGGCGTCGACGCGGTAGCCGTCGTGGAAGTGCAGCGGTACCCGGACGCGGGCGCGCTGCGTGGCGGCGGGGGTGTCGGGCATGCGGGTCCCTCCGGGGCGAGGCTGTTGCTTCAGTTTTGAAGCAGTGGTTCGAAGGGACCCTAGCCTATGTTTCAAACTTAAAGCAATTGTTTTCCGGGTGACGGGTGTGACTCAGGAGCCGGAACAGGACGACCGGCGCCGCCAGGGGACGTCGTCCGCCCCGGCCTGGGCCTCGTCGCCCTGCAGCCCGCGCGCGACACCCGTGAAGATCTCCTCCATCTGCCTCACCTGCTCCGGCGTGAGCCGGTCGAACAGGGTGGCGCGCACGGTCTCGACGTGCCCGGGTGCCGTACGCTCCAGGACGGCCATCCCCTCGTCGGTCAGCACCGCGATACTGCTCCGCTTGTCCCAGCGGCAGTCCTCGCGCCGCACCAGCCCGTCCCGCTCCAGCCTGGTCACCGCGTAGGTCAGCCGACTGCGGGTGATCTTCAGGCTCTCCGCGAGGTCCGTCATGCGCAGCCGCCGGTCGGGCGCCTCGGAGAGGTTGGCCAGGACGGAGTAGAACAGGTGTGGCATGCCGGCGTCCTGCTGGAGGTTCCGGTCGATCGCGTCGTCCAGGAGCCGGGCGGCGGCGAGGTACGCGCGCCAGGCGCGTTGCTCCTCCGGAGTGAGCCAGCGGGTCGTCATACCGTCAGTGTAAGTTTGTTTCAAACTTGAACCAAGATCAGCCTTCCGCAGGGGGAGACCGCGCCGATGCCGTACCCGTACGTCCTGCTGTCCGCCGCCGTCTCCCTCGACGGCTACCTGGACGACACCGGACCCGACCGGCTCCTGCTCTCCAGCCCGGCCGACTTCGACCGGGTCGACGAGGTACGGGCCTCGGTCGACGCCATCCTGATCGGCGCCGGCACCATCCGCGCCGACAACCCGCGCCTGCTGGTGAACTCACCCGAGCGAAGGGCGGCCCGCACCGCCGCCGGCCGGCCCGCATACCCGCTGAAGGTCACCGTCACCGCCGCCGGCGACCTCGACCCGGCCGCCAACTTCTGGCACACCGGCGGCGAGAAGCTCGTGTACACGACGGACAAGGGTGCCGAGCGGGCCGCCCGCGCCCTCGGCCGGACCGCCGACGTGGTCTCCCTCGGCCCCGACCTCGACTGGCGCGCCCTGCTGGAGCACCTGCACGACGTGCGCGGGGTGCGCCGCCTGATGGTCGAGGGCGGCGGAACCGTCCACACCCAGCTCCTCCAGCAGGGCCTCGCCGACGAACTCCAGCTGGTCCTCGCCCCGCTGTTCGTCGGCGACCCGGCGGCTCCGCGCCTGTTCGGCCCGGGGGCGTACCAGGGCGGCCGGCTCCGCCTCACCGAGACCCGCCGGATCGAGGACGTCGTCCTCATGCACTACGAGCCCACCGCACCCGGCACCGGCCCGGAACCCGTCGCCGCCGACCGCCACTGGCTGCGCACCGCCTGCGAACTCGCCGCCCTGTGCCCGCCCTCGCAGACCGCCTTCAGTGTCGGCGCCGTGGTGGTCGCGGCCGACGGCACCGAGCTGGCCCGCGGTCACTCGCGCGAGGGCGGCGACCCCGTGGTGCACGCGGAGGAGGCGGCCCTCGCGAAGATCGACCCCGCCGACCCGCGGCTGCCCGGCGCCACCGTCTACAGCAGCCTGGAACCCTGCACCCGCCGCGCCTCCCGCCCCGCTCCCTGCGCCGAGCTGATCCTGCGGGCGGACGTACGGCGGGTGGTCACGGCCTGGCGGGAGCCGGACACCTTCGTGACGGCGGCGGACGGAACCGGGATGCTGCAGAGCGCGGGCGTGGCGGCCGTGGTGCTGCCGGAGTGCGAGGCCCTGGCGAAGGAGCCGAACGCCCACCTGCTGCTCTGAGCGACACCTCACGGATACCTGTGTGCATCGTGTCCCGCGGATGACGTATGCTTGAGACACAACGACGCGGGGTGGAGCAGCTCGGTAGCTCGCTGGGCTCATAACCCAGAGGTCGCAGGTTCAAATCCTGTCCCCGCTACTGAAGACTCAGGGCCGGAATCCAGCAATGGATTCCGGCCCTGAGTGTTTCCCGGCTCCTGCGGCAGAACGCCGAGGCATCCTTCAGCAGAACACCGAGTGGCATACGTCACAGTCGGTCATCCGCTCGGCCCACAGCGGTCGCCCGTCCTCCCCGCTCCCGCCACGCTGGACGCAGGTCAAGGACACAGGAGAAGAGCAGTGCGACCTGGTGAGCTGGAGGAGAGCCCGTACGCCAGGGCCGGCGGCCGACTCCCGCGCGACCCCGCCCCGAACCCCGGCCTCGGCGCGGACCGCGCGCCCCTGCCATCGGACAGACGCCGCGGCCGCCGCCCCACCCCGCGCACCCTGGCCCGCGCCCTGCCCGCCCTCCTGGTCGCCGCCGGGATCGGGTACGACCTGCTCACGCCGCGCGCCTTCACCGCCGTGCCCTTCTTCACGGCCGCCCCGCTGATCGCCGCGCCCCTGTCCTCGCTGCGCACCACGCTCCTCACCGGCCTCGCCGCCCTGGTCGCCACCGTCGTCGTCACCACCCGGACCGGTCCCGCCACGGACGTGCACACGATCACCGAGGTCGTCACCGTGGCCACGGTCGCCGTGCTGGCCGCCGCCATCAACCGCGTCCTGCGCCTCGGCGACCAGCGGCTCGCCTCCGCCCGGGAGATCGCCGAGGCCGCCCAGCGGGCCGTCCTGCCCGAACCGGACGACCGCATCGCCGGCTTCGACATCGCGGCCCGGTACGAGGCGGCGCAGGAGGACGCCTTCATCGGCGGCGACCTGTACGCGGTGCAGAACAGCCCGCACGGCGTACGGCTGGTCGTCGGGGACGTACGCGGCAAGGGCATGGGCGCGGTCGCCGCCGTCGCCGTGGTCATCGGGGCGTTCCGGGAGGCCGCCGAGCAGGAGACCACGCTGGAGGCGGTGGCCGCGCGGCTGGAGCGGGCGCTGGCCCGCGAGGGCACCCGGCGGGACGGGACCGACGCCTTCGAGGGCTTCACCACCGCCGTCCTCGCCGAACTCCCGCACGGCGGCAGCGGCGACGGTGTGGTCCGGATCGTCAACCGCGGCCACCCGCCACCGCTGCTCCTGCACGACGACGGCACCCTGCGCACCCTGGCCGCGCACGAACCCGCGCTGCCGCTCGGCATGGCCGACCTCGGCCGGTGGCCCGACCGCGCGACCGAGTCCGGCTTCCCGAGCGGCGCCACCCTGCTGCTCTACACCGACGGCCTGTCCGAGGCCCGCGACGCCCACGGCCGCTTCTACGACCCCCTGCGCCGGCTCGCCGGACGCCGCTTCCCCGACCCCCGCGCGCTGCTCGGCCGCCTCGCCGCGGAGGTGCGCCGGCACTCCGGAGGCGGGATGACGGACGACATGGCGCTGCTGGCCGTACGGCGGCCCTGACGCCCCGCCAGTGTCACCCAAGGTGATCGGACGGAAGCCCTCCGCATAACATCTGAGACACCATCAAAATTGCCGAGACTCCTGAATGCTGGTCAACTCGCCCGTTTTCCACCGGTCCTGACGCCTACGTCCGCCCCGAAAAACGTTAATGATCAAGCAGAACGGCTTGGAATCTGACGTCCGGGTCTATTAACGTTCGATAACGCAGCGCGGTCGTCCCAGCCGTCACAAGAGGCGGCTCCGTGCGCACGCGCCGAATCCCGCAAGGGAACCGGGGAACCACCACCTTGGGGTGAATCACGCGGATGCCGCCGTGGAAGCACGGCAGGTATACGCGCGTAGGAGACCTTCCTGCTCCGAACCCGTCAGCTAACCCGGTAGGCGAAGGAAGGAAAGGAGTGCGCCTTCGTGGCGTCCAACCGGCCTGCTCCAGAAGCCCCGTTCATGCCGAGCGAGACCGAGACCTTCGGTTACTTCGGCGCTCAGCACACCGACGAGGGCCCCTGGGAGGAGTGGAACCCCACCGAGGAGTCCATCCGGCCGGTACGCGGTCGGCACCGCGTGGGCAAGCAGCGCGGCGGCGGACTCGCCCGCAGCTCCACGGTCCTCGGCGTCGGTGTCATCGCCGCCGTCGGCGCGGGCGGCATGGCCAGCGCCCACACCGGCAAGCCGCCGGTCTCCATCTCCATGCCGGACCTGGACTCCGTCAGCTCCCTGTTCGACGACGGCTCCTCCTCCGACGCGCCCAAGGCCACCACGGCCTCGCTGACCAACGTCGGCACGACCGACGCCGAAAGCGACCAGAGCGACGCGGGCGAGGCCCTGCGCAACCGGATCATGGCCCAGGCCGAGCAGCAGCAGAGCAAGGCCGACAGCAAGGCCACCGCGATAGCGGCGGCCACCGCCGAGAAGCAGGCCGCCGACGCGGCCGCCAAGGCGCAGAAGGAAGCCGCAGCCAAGGCCGCCGAGGCCAAGAAGGCGGCGGAGGCCGCGGCCGAGAAGAAGGCCGAGGAAGAGCGCCTGGCCGCGCTGGCCAAGCAGTACAAGCTGCCGGTCGTCTCGTACACGATCACCGGCACCTTCGGCCAGCCGGGATCGATGTGGTCCTCCGGCTACCACACCGGCCTCGACTTCGCCGCCCCCACGGGCACGCTCATCAAGGCGATCCACAGCGGCACCATCACCGAGGCGGGCTGGGCCGGTGCCTACGGCTACCGCACGGTCCTCACCCTGGACGACGGCACCGAGCTGTGGTTCTGCCACCAGTCCTCGATCAGCGTCTCCGTCGGCCAGAAGGTCAGCACCGGCGACGTCATCGGCCGCGTCGGCGCCACCGGCAACGTCACCGGCCCGCACCTCCACCTGGAGGTCCACCCGGGCGGCCAGGCCACCGGCATCGACCCGATGGCATGGCTGCGCGACAAGGGCCTCGCCCCCTGACACGTCCTTCTCTTGCGGGAACTCGGCACCGGCGGCGGAATGCGATCATCCACCGCCGGTGTTGTCGTAGAGCATGACTTCCCTGCGCACACTCGGCTCCTCCGACCTCCAGGTCTTCCCGCTCGCCCTCGGCGGCAACGTCTTCGGCTGGACCGCCGACGAGGAGACCTCCTTCGCCGTCCTCGACGCCTACACGGCCGCCGGCGGCAACTTCGTCGACACCGCCGACTCCTACTCGGCGTGGATCGAGGGCCACAAGGGCGGGGAGTCCGAGACGATCATCGGCAGGTGGGTCAGGGCCCGCGGCAACCGCTCCGACGTCGTCATCGCCACCAAGGTCAGCCAGCACCCCGAGTACCAGGGCCTGACCGCGGCCAACATCAAGGCGGCCGCCGACGCCTCCCTGCGCCGCCTGGACACCGACTACATCGACCTCTACTACACGCACTTCGACAAGCCCGAAGTCCCGGTCGAGGAGATCATCGGCGCGCTCGACGAGCTGGTGAAGGCGGGCAAGGTCCGGCACATCGCCGCCTCGAACATCTCGGCGGAGCGCCTCCAGGCCTCCCTGGACTTCTCCGACCGCGAGGGCCTGGCCCGGTACGTCGCCCTCCAGCCCCACTACAACCTGGTCTCCCGCGACACCTACGAGGGCCCGTTGCAGGACCTCGCCGCCCGTGAGGGCCTCGCGGCGGTCCCGTACTTCGCCCTTGCCTCCGGTTTCCTCACCGGGAAGTACCGGCCCGGTACGACGGTCGAGAGCGCCCGCGCCGGTTCGGCCGCGAGGCACCTGGAGTCCGAGCGCGGCCAGAAGGTCCTCGCGGCCCTGGACGAGATCGCCGGCGCCCACGAGGCCCCCGTCGCCACGGTCGCCCTCGCCTGGCTGGCCGCCCAGCCGACGGTGACGGCCCCGATCGCGTCGGCGCGGACGGTGGAGCAGTTGCCGGCGCTGCTGGGGGTGGGGGAGCTGCGGCTCACGGACGGGGAAGTGAAGCAGCTGACGGAAGCATCCGCCTGACCCTTATCTCCGCCGCAACGGTGCTCAGCCACGACGGCGCATTCCGGTGGTGCCGAACTCTCCGCAACCGATACGGCTAAGACCGGTACGGGTTGTAGGCGGGGTAGGGTGCCGCCGGACAGCCGTACCAGTAAGGCACCGGCGCTCCGTACAACGGCCGAGCCGGAGCAGCCACGCTCGCCGCATACTCCAGCGCAGGCCGAGCGCAGCGCCTGCGCTGCCACAGCTCGGCGAGCAACTCCTGCTCCCGTACGACGAAGTCGGCCCCGGCCCGCCCCCGCCGCCCCCGGTGCCGCAGGAACGCCAGCGAGGTGGCGTACGCCTCGTACTGCGCGACGGCCCGAGCCGCGGGCCGTCCCCCGAAGTGCCGCCGGGCGTGGTTCCGGGCCATCCGCCGCGCCCGCATCGACCCGAGCACGAACGGCTCGGATGACCCCAGCCACCCGGCGTACACATACGCCGGCAGCTCCTCCCGCACGGTCCGCAGCTCCCGCTGCCGCGTCCAGATCGCGAGCCACGTCAGCAGTCCGAAGGCGGGGACCATGAAGGCGCCGTAGACGGCGAAGAACCCGAACTCGCCGAAGGCCGAGGAGCCGTTCCAGAAGGCGTGCATGCTCATCGCGAGCAGCAGCCCGCCGAGCGGAACCAGGACGCGCCGGGCGTGCTGCCGTTCCGCGGAGAGCGCGGCGATGCCGAAGCCGATGCCGGTGAGCACGGTGAACAGGGGATGCGCGAACGGGGACATCACGATGCGCACGAAGAAGGTGGCGGCGGTGACGGAGGCGATGCCGCGGTCACCGGTGAGCTGGTCGGTCCCGAAGGCCGTGCCCAGGTAGAGGATGTTCTCGGTGAACGCGAACCCGGTTGCGGTGACCCCGGCTATCACGACACCGTCGACGATCCCGGTGAAGTCGCGTCTGCGGAAGAGGAAGACCAACAGCACGGACGCGGCCTTGGCGGACTCCTCCACTATGGGTGCGATCACGGTCGCGCCGAGCGTGTTGGCGCCGGCGGGGTCGGCGGTGGAGGTGGCGATCCACTTCGTGGCGAAACTGTTGGCGACGATGGCGATCAGCGCCGCCGCGCAGGCGCCCCAGGCGAACGCGAAGACCAGATTCCGCCAGGGGCCCGGTTCGACCCGGTCCAGCCACCGGAAGGCGGCTATGAGCCAGGGCACGGGCAGGACGGCGAGCCCCAGCCCGACCAGGAAGCCCTCCGTGCCGGTCTGCCGGCGCACCAGCGCGAGGATGACCAGACCGGACAGCGCCAGCAGCGTGATCAGCGCTCCGTAGCGCGCCCACCGGCGCTGCCACCAGTGCGGATGCGCTCCGCTTCCGGTGCCGGGGGAGTAGGTCGGGTACGGAGGACTGATGGCCACGGCATCGACCCTAACGATGACAGGACGAAGGGGCTGCTACTGCTGCTGATGCGGTACGCGACGAAACAGCAGATCGTTCACCACATGTCCCTTGTCCAGTCCCTGTCCCTCGAAACGGGTCAGCGGCCGGAACTCGGGACGTGGCGAGAAACCGCCGTCGGCCTGGGTGTTCTCGAAGTCCGGATGCGCGGCGAGCACCTCGAGCATCTGCTCTGCGTACGGCTCCCAGTCCGTCGCGCAGTGCACGATCGCCCCGGGCTTCAGCCGGGTCGCGGCCAGCGTCAGGAACTCGGGCTGGATCAGCCGCCGCTTGTGGTGCCGCTTCTTGGGCCAGGGGTCCGGGAAGTACACGCGCAGCCCGTCGAGCGCGTCGGGCCGGAGCATCTCCCGGAGCAGGATGATCGCGTCCCCGTTCCCGACCCGGACGTTGGACAGCCCGTTCTGGTCGGCGAGGTTGAGCAGGTTTCCCTGGCCCGGCGTGTGCACGTCCACGGCGAGGATGTTCGTGTCCGGGTCCCCGGCGGCCATCTGTGCGGTGGCCTCGCCCATCCCGAACCCGATCTCCAGTACGACGGGCTTGTCGTTCCCGAACAGCTCGCCGAGATCGATCACGTGCTGCCCGTCGATGTCCAGCCCCCACTTGGGCCAGAGCCGCTGCAGCGCGTCCGCCTGCCCGGCCGTCACCCGGCTCCGGCGCGGCTGGAAACTCCGGATCCGCCGCTCGAAGTGCGACCCGGCGGGATCAGCCTTGGGCCCGTCCGGAAACCGCGGCTCCCCCTTGGCCCGACTCTGCCGAACGGACACACCGGGAACATGCGAGGACACCGGCTCGGCAGCATCGGCAGCAGCGGACCGGGGGGCTTCGGGGGCGTTGAGGGAGTCAGACACAGTGCCTCGATTTTACGGCGCCACTGAAGCCCACTGAGCCGAGCCGGGCCGGGACGGCGCCTTCTCGACCCACCGAGACGGGTGGGTGGGCAAAAAAGGGGGTCCAGGGGGCAGAGCCCCTGGGACGGCACTACAGCGAGCCGAGCATGTCCAGCGCCCGACGCCCGACTTCCCGGCCGATCGGCAGGGAAGCAGTAGCCGCAGGAGACGGCGCGTTGAGCACGTGCACAGCCCGAGCCCCCTCCCGGATCAGGAAGTCGTCCACCAGCGTCCCGTCCCGCAGCACCGCCTGCGCCCGCACCCCGGCAGGGGCCCGCACCAGATCCCCCTCCTCCGCCGCGGGCAACAACCTCCGCACCGCCTGCAGAAACGCCCTCTTGGACACCGACCGCCGCAGCTCTCCCGCCCCGTACCGCCAGTGCCGCCGAGCGATCACCCAGGACCCCGGCCACGCCACCGTCCCGGCCAGCTCGCGGGGCCGTACGACCCCCCACCCGTACCCCTCCCGGGCCAGCGCCGGCACCGCGTTGGGCCCGATGTGCACACCCCCGTCGATCCCGCGGGTCAGATGCACGCCGAGGAACGGGAACGCCGGATCCGGCACCGGATACACCAGCCCCCGCACCAGCTCGGGCCGCGCCAGCTCGTAGTACTCCCCCCGGAACGGCACGATCCGCACCTCGGGCTCGTCCCCGGTGAGCCGTGCCACCTCGTCGCAGTACAGCCCGGCGCAGTTCACCAGCACCCGCCCGCGCACGACGTCCCCGCCCGCGGTGAGCACGGCCACACCCCGCTCCGGCCGCCGGTCCACCCGGACGACCTGGGCCCCGTACCGGATCTCCGCCCCCGAGGCCCGCGCCAGCTGCCGGGCGACGCCCACGAAGTCGCACACCCCGGTCGTGCCGACGTGGATGGCGGCGAGTCCCCGGACCTCCGGCTCGTACTCGGCGATCTGTGCGGCGCCCAGCTCCCGCACCGGGATCCCGTTCTCCCGCCCGCGCTGGACGAGCGCGTGCAGCCGCGGCAGCTCCTCCCGCTCGGTGGCGACGATCAGCTTGCCGGTGACGGCGTGCGCGATGCCGTACTCGGCGCAGAACTTGACCATCTCGGCCGCGCCCCGCACCGCGTACCGCGCCTTGAGCGAGCCCGGCCGGTAGTAGATCCCGCTGTGGATGACCCCGCTGTTGCGCCCCGTCTGGTGCCGGGCCGGGCCCGGCTCCTTCTCCAGCACGGTCACCCGTGTCCCCGGCGCGGACCGCGTGATCGCATACGCCGTGGACAGCCCGACGATCCCACCTCCGACCACGAGCACATCACAGTCGTACGCCCCGACCCGCACCGTGCACCACCTCCCACCTCGATAGTGCACTGCGCCACTGACAGCGCCTTCAAACGCCGGAGGGGTGTCGCGCGGCTACGCCGGAGCCATCAGCAACGGCCTGGCCCGCTCCCGCAGCTCCACCACCCTCGGCTCGTCCCCGTACGGCTCCAGCCGGTGCAGAAGATCCTTCACGTACTCGGTGGTCCGAGCGGAAGAGATCCGCCCGGCCACCTCCACGGCCCGCACCCCCTGCTCGCACGCGGCATCCAGATTCCCCGACTCCAGCTCGGCGACGGCGGAGACGACGAGCCGCAGTCCGTGCGACCGCACGAACTCCTCCGTCGGCTTGGACAACGCCTGCTCGGTGAACCTCCGCACCTGCCGAGGTGCCTTCAGATCCCGGTAGCACTCCGCAGCATCAGCGGCAAAACGGTCGTATCCATAGAAACCAAGCCAAGAAGGATCGCTGTCACCCTCCCGTGACCGCTCGAGCCACCCCTCGGCGGCCTTCAGCGCAGCGCCGGCGGCCTGCGCATCCCCTGCGCGTGCGTGTGCCCGCGCCTCCACCAGCCGGTAGAAACTCATCGTGCGCGCGGTCGCCAGCCCCCGGTTGCGCTCCAGGGCGGCCTGCGCCAGATCGACGCCCTCGTCGCCGAAGCCCCGGTACGTCGCCTGCAGCGACATGGAGGCCAGCACATAGCCCCCGAGCGGGACGTCGGCGGCCGCGCGCGCGAGCCGCAGCGCCTGGATGTAGTACCGCTGCGCCGCCTCCTGCTGACCGGTGTCGAAGGCCATCCAGCCCGCGAGCCGGGTGAGTTCGGCGGTGGCCCCGAACAGGGCGCGGCCGACCTCGTCGGAGTACGAGCCGAGCAGCAGCGGCGCCGCCTCCACCCTTAAGCACTCCGGCACCATCGACGAACGCCAGTCGCCGCCTCCGTACTTGGAGTCCCAGCGCCTGGCGTCCTCCGCGGCCTCCCGCAGCTTCTGCACATCGCTGTGGCCGACTTTGATCGGTGCACCGGATTCCTCGGCAGAGTTCGCCTCCCGCGCGACCGAGCTGTCGGCGGGGGTTATCAGCCATCGCGAGGCAGGCGTTGCGTATGCGCTCACTGCGAACGACCCGGCGAGCGACTGCCAGATGCCCCCGGAGCCGGCCCGGCGCCCGGCGAGGTCGAGCCGGTACAGCTCAGTGGCCGACTTCACCGCCTGTCCCACGTCTCTGGGGAAGGCGAGACCCACTTCGGGTGCGGGGTCCGCGTCCGCCAGGCCTATCTCGTGGAGCGGCACCGGGCGGCCGAGCTTCTGGCCGATGGCGGCCGCGATGAGGTGCGGCGCCGCTCCCTGCGGCACCATCCCCTTCGACACCCAGCGCGCCACCGAGGTCTTGTCGTAGCGAAGCGTCAACCCGCGTTGAGCGCCAAGATCGTTGACGCGTCGCGCGAGTCCTGCATTGCTGATTCCCGCGAGGGCGAGAACGGCGCCGAGTTTTTCGTTCGGCCCGCGTTGCTCCCTGGACATGAGCCACCCCTCGACGCAGACGGCTGCCGCACTGGCATAACCGTGCGGCATTCGTAAACCCAGCGTAGTTCGCCGCATCCCAAGCGTTAAGGGGCATTGTTCCGGTTGGCGGGATTGTGGTCCGTACGCGAGTGCGGCCCTGTACGCACCGTGCACACGCTGTCGCGGCGTGCCCCCGCCCGTGTGGCCGTGCGCCCGTCCGTGCGCTCTTCTCCGGCCATCGGGGGAGCGGTTCCATGGCTGTTGCGTGGGTCGGCCCGCTGTACTGGATCCAGTGGGCTGGGGGACACCGCCACCTTCATCCCCGCGGGTGGCGGACCGGTCCGGGAGGCGATGCCCGCCTCCCGGACTGTGCGCGTTCCGGTGCCGCCGGGCGCTCCGCAGGCCTGTACGGAGCGTGCTCGATTTCTCGCAGCCGCCGCCGATTTGGCTGAAAATCGACCCAGCCCCCGGAGGGTGATTTCCGCTCCCACCATGGGACTTGAGGGCGCGAAGGGCGTTATCGGGGCGCATATCGGGGGCGCATTCGCGTCGCACCCACCTGGGGCTCTGCCGCCATCCGCCGCGCGTCGTACCGGCGTTCAGCCGCCCACTCCTCGCCCACCCGGGCGGCTTCCCCGCGGCGTCCGCTCGACGTTCCCTCGATCGAAGGCGGCGCCACCGCCCCTCCGCACCGCGTTCTTCATGGCAGCATGGGGACCCGGTTTCTGCGGTGCACTGGTTGTCCACAGGCTGTGGAGGTGTCGATGCGGTGGTTGGTGGGTTGGAGCAGCACCGCCGCGGGCGCTTCCGGAATCGGTTCCGCGGGCGCCACCGGATACGACGGCGAGACCCTGCACCCGGTCGGCTCCCAACTCCTGTGGGGCGACCCCGATCCCCTGTGGGCCGTCGGCGACTGGCGCCCGGACGAGGTGCGCGTGGTGAAGGCCGACGCGCAGAACCGGATCGCCGTCCTCGGCACCTGCGGTGCGACCGACGAGGAGCTGCGCCGCGGACTGTTCACCGCGCGCGGGGGCGCACTGCGCCATCTGACCACCTGGCCCGGCAGTTACACGGCCGTCGTCCAGGTGGGCCGGAGAATCACCGTCTGCGGCGATCTCGCGGGCGCCCGCCCGGTGTTCCACACCCCCTGGGCCGGCGGCACGGCCTACGCCACCGCCGCGCTGCCGCTCGCCGACCTCATCGAGGCCAACCTCGACTTCGGCCACCTGGCGGCCCTTCTCGCCGCCCCCGACGTACCGGCCGCCCGGCGGGACACCACCCCGTACGACGGCGTACGGCGCATTCCTCCGGGGCATGCCCTCGTCCTGCGCGCCGGAGCGCGCGAGATCGCCGGGTACGAGCCGGTCGCCTCCCTCGCGGTGGCCGCGCCCCCGGCGGACCCCGACCGCGCCGTGGACGCCGTACGGGACGCGCTCGTCGAGGCGGTACGCGCGCGGCTGTCGGCGCCGCGGCACGTGCCCGACCTCGACCCCGGGCCGGTGCCGGGCATGGGCCCCGCGGAGCGGCGGGCCGCGCGCGGGATGCCGGCGCCGGGCATCGGCGCCGACCTGTCGGGCGGGCCCGCCTCCGGCACGCTGGCGCTGCTGGCCGCCGGACTGCCCGGCCGGCCCGGCACACTGCTCGGCCACGGCACGGGCTCCGGGGAGCGGCTGCTCGCCGTCACCTTCAACGACCTGGCCGTCGGCGGCCGCGAGGCCGAACTGGAGCGCGCGGGAGCCCTCGCGGCCAACCCGCGGCTGCACCACGTGGTGGTGACCGGCGGCGAGGAGACCCTGCCGTACGCCGACCTCGACGGCCCCCTCACCGACGAGCCGGGCCCCTCCCTGGTCACGGCCGCCCGCCACCGCGCCCGGCTCGCCGCCGGCAGCGCCGACCACTTCACCGGCCACGGCGCCCGCCAGGTCCTGGACGCCCACCCCGCCCGCCTCGCGGACCTCCTCATGGACCGCAAACGACGCCACCTGGTACGGCCGGTCGCGGCACTCGCCCGGGCCGACGGCTCGGTGATGGTCCCCGCGCGCGTGTACGGCGCGGCCCGGCGGCTGGCGCGCACTCCGTACCGGGCCGGTCTTGAGCTGCTCGCCGAGCGGCTGATCCGGCACCGCTTCGAGGAGCCCGGGGGCGCCGTCGGCGCGTCCCTCGCCGCGCTGACCTGGGGGAGACCGGGGCCGGCGGCGCGCTGGCTGACGGGGGAGGCTCTGGCTGAAGTATCGGTTCTGCTCCAGAGCGAGGCGGAGCGCTCCTCCGGCGGCTCCGCCCAGCGCCCCGGCGAGTTCCGCGCGCGTGCCGTCCTGGCCCGCCACGCGGCCGACCTGCGCGTCCTCGAACAGGCCGCCGAGATCCGCTCCCAGCGCCTGCACGCGCCCTTCCTCGACAACCAGGTCGTCCGCGCCTGCCGCGCCCTCCCCGAGGCCCTGCGCGTCCAGCCCGGAGCCCGCTCCGCCGTCCTGCGTACGGTCCTTGAGGGCGCCGGCGTCGCGGGCCTCCCGCCCGGCTGGGGCGCCCCCTCCCACGGCTCCTCCGCGGCAGCCGCGCGCACGGGCCTGCGCGTGGCGGCGGACTCCCTCGTGGACCTCTTCTCCACCCCCCTCCTGGCCGAGGCGGGCCTGGTGGAGGCCCGGGTGGTCCGCAAGGCCCTCCGGGCGGCGGCAGAGGGCGAACCGCTCCCCCTGGACGGCCTGGCCGACCTGATCTCCCTCGAACTCTGGCTCCGCCGCCTCCTCTCACGCCGAGGCACCTGCTGGACCGGCACACCCGCACGCGCGCGTGCCGTCCCCGCGGGCATCGCACCGCGCCGGGGCGCCCTGGGCGCGGGAGCCGCGGGAGCCGCGGGAGCCGCCGGACTGAGCGGCTAGGCCGCCGTACGACCCGCGCGGGGAGCACGCAAACCCCCGTGCCTCCGCTCCCGCCTCCGGCGACAATGTGCCGGTGCGGTACAGAATCCTGGGCGTCACCCAGGCGGAGGACGACCAGGGAACCGTCAAGGCGGTCGGCGGCCCCCGCCTGCGCGCGCTGCTCGCCGCACTGGCACTGCGCCCCGGGCGGGTCACCGCCCCGCAGACCCTGATCGACGAGGTCTGGGCCGACGATCCGCCCGAGGACGCCCCGGCCGCCCTCCAGGCCCTGGTGGGCCGGCTCCGCAGAGCGCTCGGCAAGGACACCGTGGGCTCGGAACCCGGCGGCTACCGCCTCGCCGCCACCGAGGACGACGTGGACCTCTTCGTCTTCGAGTCCCTGGTGCGCACGGCCATGGCGGCTCTGGACCGCGGCGACGCCCGGACCGCGTCCCGCGACCTGGACGAGGCGCTCGCCCTGTGGCACGGCCCCGCCCTCGCCGACCTCCCCGACCGCACCGCCGCCGCCCGCCCGGACGCGCTCCGCCTGGAGGCGCTCCGAGGCCGCGCCGAGACCCGCCTGTGCCTGGGCCGCGCCCAGGACGTCGTACCGGACCTGACGGAACTGACCACCGCCCACCCCTACGACGAACCCCTGCACGCGCTCCTCATCCGCGCCCTGCGCGACACCGGCCGCACCGCCGACGCCCTCGCCGCGTACGAGTCCGCCCGCCGCACCCTCGCCGACACCTTCGGCACCGACCCTGGCCCGGAACTGCAGGCCCTGCACGCCTCGTTGCTGCAGCGGGAGCCGCCGGCGGCTGCCCCCACCCGCCCCCCGGAGCGGACGGGCAACCTGCGCCCCCGCCTGACGTCCTTCGTCGGCCGGGAACCCGAACTCGAAGCCATTCGTTCCGACTTGCACAGGGCCCGCCTGGTCACCCTCACCGGACCGGGCGGCTCGGGAAAGACCCGCCTCGCCGAGGAGGCCGCCGCAAGGCTGCCCCAGGCATGGCTGGTCGAGCTGGCCCCGCTCGACCGGCCCGAGGCGGTGCCCGGCGCCGTGGTCAGCGCCCTCGGTCTGCGCGAGACCGTGCTCCTGGCCAACGACCTGGCGACACCGCAGGCCGACCCCACGGCCCTGCTGATCGAGTACTGCGCCCCACGCAGCCCACTCCTGATCCTCGACAACTGCGAACACGTCATCGGCGCGGCCGCCGCCCTCGCCGAGACCCTCCTCACCCACTGCCCCGGGCTCACGGTCCTCGCCACCAGCCGTGAACCCCTGGGCGTCCCCGGTGAGTCGGTGCGCCCGGTCGAGCCCCTCGTCCCCGAGCAGGCCCACCGCCTCTTCGCGGAGCGCGCGCAGGCCGTCCGTCCCGACGCCGACGCGGTGCTCCGCGACACCGAGGCCGTCGCGGAGATCTGCCGCCGCCTGGACGGGCTGCCGCTGGCCATCGAGCTGGCCGCGGCCCGGCTCAGACTGCTCACCCCGCGCCAGATCGCCGACCGGCTGGACGACCGCTTCCGCCTGCTCACCTCCGGAAGCCGCACGGTCCTGCCCCGCCAGCAGACCCTGCGCGCGGTCGTCGACTGGTCCTGGGACCTGCTGGACGAGCGGGAGCGGACGACGCTGCGCGAGGTGTCGGTGTTCGCCGGCGGCTGGGACCTCACGGCGGCCGAGGCCGTGTGCACCGGCCCGGCGGCGGAGCTGATCGGCGCCCTCGTGGACAAGTCCCTCGTCGTGGCCGCCCCGGACGGCCCGGACTCCTTCGGCATGCGGTACCGGATGCTGGAGACCATCCACGAGTACGCCACCGAGCGCGCCGCCGAGATCCCCGAGCTGCGCGCGACGGCCGAGCGGCGCCACCGCGCCTGGGCGCGCGCACTGGTCGAGCAGGCCGAGCCCCAGCTGCGCTCCGCGGCCCAACTGCCCTGGATCGGCCGCCTGGAGAGCGAACTCGACAACATCCGCGCGGCCCTGGACCGCGCACTGCGCGCCGGCGACGAGGCGGAGGCGGGCGCGATCGTCCTGGCGATCGGCTGGTTCTGGTGGCTGCGCAACTACCGCCAGGAGGCCATGGAGTGGGTGCAGCTGGTGCTGCGCCTGGGCGTCGCCCGCGACACCCTGCCCGAGGGCGCGGAGCAGGCCGGTCTCGCCGCGCTGACGGAGTCGGCCGACCCGGTCGGCGCCTTGCTCGCCGCACCCGACGGGGAGGCGGGCCACCCGCTGCGGGAGCTGCGCATGGACCTGCGGATGCTCGACCTCTTCCTGACCTCCGAGTCGAGCACGGCGACCCTCGCGGCCGACCCGCGCGCCCCGGAGTACATCGCCCGGGTGCGGGCCGGCTTCGAGCACGGCGGTCCGCAGGCCGCCCGCCTCCCCGGCATCGTCTGGCCGCTGACCGCCTACTACCTGGGCGGCCCGGCCGACGTGGCACCCGACATGGCCGCGGCCGTCGCCAACTGCCGCAGATACGGCGGGGACTGGGAGATCGGCGTCTCCCTGATGTACCGCACCCATGTGGTCGTCGACTCGCCGGGCAACCTGCGAGGCGTGGACGAGGACCTGGCGGAGCTGCGGGCGCTCAGCCGGCGCGTCGGGGACCGCTGGATGCGGGCGCAGGTGTGCAGCGCGGCCGGTGAGGCGGCCATGGCCCGCGGCAGATTCAAGGAGGCCCGCGCCGAGTACGAGGAGGCGCTGCGGCTCGCCTACCAGGTGGGCGCCTACGCCGAGTCGCCGTTCCTCATGGCGCGGCTCGCCGAGATCGCCTACCGCTCGGGGGACCGCACCAGCGCCCTCGCCACCCTGGACGACGCCGGCACCGCCGCCGACGTGTACGGGGTGGCGGAGTCCCGGGCGTTCATCCTGATGATGCGGGCCCACATCGCCGAGAACGACGGCGACCTGGCCCACGCGCGCGAGCTGTACGACATGACCCGCGCGGTCACGGCGGGCGGCACCCCGCCACCGCAGTTCACGGCCGCCCTGAGCACGGTCGAGGCCCTGATCACGGCCGGCGAGTCCGGTCCCGGGCCCGCCCTGCCGATCGTGGCCGCGGCGCTGCGCGAGGCGGTGGAGCGGCGCTGCGCCGAGGCGATCACGGCGGGGCTGGTCGACGTCGGCGCAGTCCTGCTGGCCAGGCTCGGCGAGCTGGCCGGCGCGGTCCGGCTGTTCGCGGCGGCCGAGCACTGGCGCGCCGGCCACCCGCGCCCCGAGCCGGAGCACACCCGGGCCGAGCGGATCGACACCGCGGCCCGCACAGCACTGACCCCGGACCGCTACGCGGCCGAGCGAGCCCGGGGCGCCTCCCTCACCACGGAGGACGTCCTACGGGAACTGGCGGCACCGAAGCCCACCCGCGCCCGTGAGCCCCGCTAGGTCCTGTCGTTCACACTCCCGTCGTCCGCCCGAAGCGCGGCAGACGGGAGTTTGACGACAGGACCTAGCGGCAGGTGAACCGGGACTCGGCCCAGTCCGCCAGGGCGCCCCGGTCGACGACGTTGCTGTGCGGTTCCACGACGAGCCGTACGGTCCTGCGCCCGGTCAGATCGACATGCACGGGCACGGCCGCGTCCCAGCCCTTGACCATGCCGGACTGCCACAGCCGGACCCCGTCGGCGTAGACCGAGAAGGAGACCTTGCCGAGTCCGAGGGTCATGTCGTCCACACCGGCCAGGGCGTCGTAGGCGGTGCACCGGCGGTTGAGGTCGATGGTCACGGAGGACTTGCCGTGCACGGTGACACCGCGCGCGTACTGCTTGCCGGCGATCGACATCCCGTACCGCTGCCACACCCAGCTGCTCTCGCGCAGCCGCATCTCGGGCCCGGTGCCGTCGCCGTTGATGTCGTAGCGCAGATCGCTCCACTCGTAGACGACGGGAGCCGGTGGCCGAGTGGGGGTGGGGGTGGGCGTGGGCGTCGGTGTCGGCTTGGGTGTGGGCGTGGGGGCCGACTTCGAGGTGGGCGTGGGCGTCGGTGTCGGAACAGGCGTTGTAGGCGTCGGTGTGGGGGCCGGCTCGGGGGCCAGCGCCACCGGCACCGGAGCGGGCTTCTTCTTGCTCGGCGTGGGCGAGGGCGAGGGCGTGGATGCCGACGGCTGTGGCTGCGGCTGCTCGACGGCGGGCGGGGACGGCGCCGGCTTGGCCACCTCCTTGGCCGGGTGGCTGTCGTTCAGCAGGGACATGGCCACCACGGCGACGGCCACCGCGACCACACCGGCCGCGATCCCGGCCTTCACCGGCGCCCCGAGTCCTTCGGAGGCAGCCGCGCCACCACCCGCACCCGAGCCACCGGAAGCCCCGCCGGCAGCGGCCGCACCACCACCCGCACCCGCACCGCTGGAGGCCCCACCGGCAGCGGCAGCGGCACCCGCCGCACCCGCCCCGGCGCCACCGGCGATGATCCCGAGCGCCTTCGCATACCCGGCGGCCCCGAACCAGCCGATGACCGCGACCGGCACCACCGCGGGGATCCCGCTCGCGACCTCCTCGATCTGCGCGGCCGCCAGCCGGCACCTGGCGCACTCGTCCAGGTGCTTGCGCAGACCCCGTTCGGCACGGATGCGCAGCTTGCGGCGGGCGTAGGTGCCGAGCTGGTCGGCGTAGCGGGAGCACTCCTCGTCGCCGACGAGCGAGGCGCTGACGTGCGCCTGCAGATAGGCCTGCTTCAGCCCCTCGCGGGCACGGCTCGCCAGCACCCGGGTGCCGTTGGCGTCCAGCCCGAACAGGACAGCCACCTGGCTCGGCGACTCGTCCTCCACCTCGGTGTGCCACAGCACGGCCTGCCAGCGCTCGGGCAGCGAGCGGAAGGCCTGCATGGCCATGGACTGCTCGGCCTCGTGCAGGGCCCGCACATCGGCACCGAGATCCAGGGCGTCGTCGTCGGACACCTCGGACCCACGCGAGGCCTGCTGCGCGAACACGGCGAAGTCGTCCACGAGCTGCTCGCGCCGCGCGGACTTGCTCCAGTGCGCGGCAACGCGCCGCATGGAGGTCAGCAGATAGGCCCGTACGGAGTGTTCGGGACCCGACCCGCCGCGCACCGCCTGCAGCATGCGGGCGAAGACTTCGGCGGTGAGATCGTCCGCGGTGTGCCCGTCGCGGCAACAGGTACGGGCATACCGGCGCACCGCATCCGCGTGCCGCCGGTACAGCTCCTCGTAGGCGGAGTCGTCCCCCGCCCGCATCCGCTCGATCAACTCACCGTCGGCGGGCGGCGTCTCCCGCGGCGGCAACACACTCCCGCCCCGCTGAGCAGGCACGCTCTGATCCCCGGCCGTTCTGCCCCGCCCGCCCTGACTCGGCACCTGCGGCGAGGTCAGCCCTCCGGTCTCGGAGTCACCGTCACCGCGTGACCCGTCCCACCCGTCAACGCCCATCGCGCAAAGCCCCCGACACCGGCCCAGCCCAACCCGTCACCGGCTCAGGGTGCCACATGGTCTTTCGTTCAAGTACAGCCCGTACGCCCCATCCACTCATCCGAGCGCACTTGTCACCCCCAGCAACCGAACGAGCCCCCACGAGGGCGACAGCTCACCACAGCCCACCCATGACAGCGAGCCCCAAGACCCGGCACCCAGACGTGGCGCTGACGCCGCATACGAGCCACGCGCGCCCGCCGACGGCGCTTCCGCCCCACAGGGGCCACCCGCACCCGACCGTGCCAGTCGCACGGGTGGTGCGGGTGGTACGGGTGGGAACACGATCCCGCCGAAGGCGAAGCCGAGGCGACCGTCGCAGCCCCTACGCCGGCCGAGACCGAAGCCCCTCCAGCAGAATCTCCAGCAGCCGAGCCGAAGCCGCAGCCTGCTGAGCCGGATCCGGCAACGAAGGCGCCGCCGTGGCGATCACCAGCAGCACATCCGCCACGGACACATCCGCCCGCAACTCCCCCGCGGCCCGAGCCCGCTCCACCAACTGCCCCACGACCTCGAGCAGCGCACCGGCCCCACCGTCGTCCGAGCCCGACTCCGACACCAGCCGCAGCTCACCCGACCCCGGCTGAGACCGCTGCTGAGGCACCCGAGCCTCCTCGGCCGACCCGGCGGAACCGCCGGACCCGGCGTCGCCCTCCTCCGCGACCCCGACCCGCAGCACGTGCGGCGGCAGCAACCGCCCCGCCCCGGACGCCACAGACGTCCGCAGGAACCGGGACAGCGCCGACCACGGCTCGTCCTCCTGCCCGAGCGCGGCCCGCGCCTGCTCGGTCAGCCGCGCGGTCTCCTCCTCGGCTATCCGCCGGACCAGCACGTCCTTGCTCGGAAAGCGCCGGTACACCGTGCCGACACCGACCCGCGCCCGCCGCGCCACGTCCTCCATCGGCGCGCCGTACCCCAACTCGCCGAAAACCTCACGCGCCGCACGCAGCACGTGCTCCAGATTGCGCTGTGCGTCCACCCGCAGCGGCGTCGTACGTATCCCGTCCGCGCGCCCGTTGCCCGCCGCCGCGCTCACCGCCGGTCCGCCCGAGGCGAGAGCGGCTGCCGACGACCAATGAGTGTCCTGAACATGCATGTGTTTCCCCCGGTTAATGACGTCTCCCCCCGGAGACTTCCCCGTCACTGAATACCGGAGTGCGCGGAACTGGCATCGGTCACGACCGGACCCGCCCGTCGCGGACCCGTATCGACCACATCCCCTACACCCCGTCGACACACGAACATAGTTGAGTGAGGGTCAATTCAGAAGGGGCAGGTTCCGCACAGTGCGCCCCCCGATCGGAGTACGGGTCATCTATGTCCCGATTCCACGCCTTCGCCCCCTCCCTCCCGCCCCCGCTGACCTGCCCGCTTTCGCCCCACCCCGGCGGCGCGCCCGGCCTCGCGCACACCCGCTCGCCGGTCACACAAATTGCCGGGGCTGTGGACAAACAACAGCGCCGGGTGCGTCATGGGATGGTGAAGGAACGTGCGCGCATTCTGGTTGTCGGCGGCGGCTACGTCGGGATGTACACGGCCCTGCGCCTGCAGCAGAGGCTGAAGCAGGAGCTCAGGCGGGGTGAGGTCGACATCACCGTCGTCACACCCGAGCCCTACATGACGTACCAGCCGTTCCTCCCCGAAGCGGCCGCCGGTTCGATCTCCCCTCGCCATGTCGTCGTACCGCTGCGCCGCGTCCTGGACCAGTGCCACGTCGTCATCGGCGAGGTGACCTCCATCGACCACGCGGTGCGCACCGCCGCCGTCGCCACCCTCGCCACCGCCGAGGAGGGCAAGGCCGCCGAACTCCTCGGCTACGACGAACTGGTCCTCGCTCCCGGCTCGATCTCCCGCACGCTGCCCATCCCCGGCCTCGCGGAGCACGGCATCGGCTTCAAGACCGTCGAAGAGGCCATCGGCCTGCGCAACCACGTCATCGAGCAGATGGACATCGCCTCCTCCACCCGCGACCCCGCGATCCGCGACGCCGCCCTCACCTTCGTCTTCGTCGGCGGCGGCTTCGCAGGAGTCGAGGCACTCGGCGAACTCGAGGACATGGCCCGCTACACCGCGCGCTACTACCACAACCTCCGCCCCGAGGACATGAAGTGGATCCTCGTGGAGGCCTCCGACCGCATCCTCCCCGAGGTCGGCGAGGAGATGGGCCGCTACACCATCACCGAGCTGCGCCGCCGCAACATCCAGGTCCTGCTCGACACCCGCCTGGAATCCTGCGCCGACCGCGTCGCCGTCCTCAGCGACGGCCAGCGCTTCCCGACCCGTACGGTCGTGTGGACCGCCGGCGTCAAACCGCACCCGCTGCTCGCCGCCACCGACCTGCCGCTGGGCGGCCGCGGCCGCCTCAAGTGCACCGCCGAACTGACCGTCGACGGCGCCCCGCACGCCTGGGCCGCGGGCGACGCCGCCGCCGTCCCCGACGTCACCGCCGCCGAACCCGGCACCGACACCGCCCCCAACGCCCAGCACGCGGTCCGCCAGGCCAGGGTCCTCGGCGACAACATCGTCCACGCGCTGCGCGGCGAGCCCCTGGAGACGTACGCGCACAAGTACGTCGGCTCCGTAGCCTCCCTCGGATTCCACCAGGGCGTCGCCCAGTTCTACGGGCGCAAGCTGAAGGGCTACCCTGCCTGGTTCATGCACCGCCTCTACCACCTCAGCAGGGTGCCCACCTTCAACCGTAAGGCCCGTGTGCTGGCGGAATGGACCCTGGCCGGGCTCTTCAAACGGGAGATCGTCTCGCTCGGTTCGCTCGAACATCCCCGAGCGGAGTTCGAACTCGCGGCCGGTGGAAAGCCTCCTCACAGCCCCTCGGACAACCCGAAGGGGTCGTCCTGACCGGACTCAGGAACTACCCGGCCCGCCCCGGCGTCTGACGGATATCGCCGCGGACGGTCACCTGCCAGACTGCCCCACGTCCTCGGACGGGCACCTGCCCGCCCTCAGCACCCACGAGGCTTTCCCCACTGTGAACTTCACGCGCTGGAGCGCCCGGCTCCCCGGAACGCAGCGCCGCGCCGCAGCGCGGACCGAGACCGCGGTCTCCCTGGACCGGCGGGGGGAAGGCTCCGTGCCCGCGGCCCGGGCCGGACAACCGGCCGACGGGGCACCACCCGTACCCGCCGTGGACGAACTGCCCGCGCGCGACGTCCTCGACCGCGTCCCGGCCCTCGTCGCCCTCCTCCACGGCCCCGACCACCGCATCGCCTACGTCAACGACGCCTACGCGGCGGCCTTCGGCGTACGACCGCTCGGCGAACCCGCCCGAGACGGCCTCCCGGAACTGGCCGAACTCGGTCTGCTCCCGCTCCTCGACCAGGTCCTGCGCAGCGGCAAGCCTCGCACGCTCAAGTCCCGCAGGGCCCTCGACGGCCGCTCCTACACGTTCACCTGCACCCCGGTCTCCGAGACCGCCGGGGACGGCGCCGTACTCGTCTTCGCCACCGACGTCACCGACCACGCCGAGGCCGCGGAGCGCCTGCGCGCCAGCGAGCGCCGCCAGCGCGAGACGGCCGTGACCCTGCAGCGCTCCCTCCTCCCCCAGGAGCTGGAGCAGCCCGACGACCTGCGCATCGCCGCCACCTACCAGCCCGGCGGCACGGAGGCCGCGGTCGGCGGCGACTGGTACGACGTGATCACCCTCGGCGGCGGCCGCACGGCCCTCGTGATCGGCGACGTCATGGGCCGAGGCGTCCGCGCCGCCGCCGTCATGGGCCAGCTCCGCACGGCCGTCCGCGCCTACGCCCGCCTCGACCTCCCGCCGCACGAGGTCCTGCAACTCCTCGACGGCCTCGCCACCGAGATCGACGCCAACCAGATCGCCACCTGCGTGTACGCCATCCACGACCCGAACGAGGGCCGCCTGGTGTACGCATCCGCCGGCCATCTGCCCATCCTGGTCCGCGACGAGAACGGCACGGTCCTGCGCGCCGACGAACCCACCGGCCCGCCCCTCGGCACCGGCGGCTGGATGCACGCCTCGGGCTCGATCGCGCTGGGCCCCGGCTCCACGGCGGTCCTCTACACGGACGGCCTGGTCGAGCGCCGCGACGAGGACCTGGACGAGGGGATCGCCTCCCTGGAGCGCGCCCTGTCCGGCGCGACCGGCACCCCCCAGGTCGTCTGCGACCGCCTGGTCCGCTCGGCCGGCGTCACCGCCGACCACGACGACGACGTAGCCGTCCTCGTCCTCCAGCACCCCGCCCGTACGGGCCCCGAGGGCGATCTCTTCCGCAACGCGGCCCTGGAACTCCTCGGCGGCGTGGAGGCGGCCCCCCGCGCCCGCGCGTTCGCCTCCGGCGTCCTGACGAGCTGGCGCTTCCCGGCCGACCTGCACGACCTGGGTGTCCTGGCGACGAGCGAACTGGTCGCCAACAGCCTCCAGCACGGCACCCCACCCATGCGACTCCGGCTCCGCCGCACCGACCGCCGCCTGATCATCGAGGTCACGGACGGCGACGACCACCTCCCCCGCCGCCGCCGCGCAGAACCGGGCGACGAGTCGGGAAGAGGCATCGCCATCGTGGCGACCATCGCCTCCAACTGGGGGTCCAGAAGGACCCCCGGCGGAGGCAAAGCGGTGTGGTGCGAGTTCCTGCTGCCGAGCAGGTAGAGGGCGCCCCTTTGGGGGGCCTGTAGCAGCCAGCTGTGGGCGACCGCCGGGAAGCGGACCCACCCCCGGCCGCCCACAGCACCGGGTGCCGTACGGCTACGCGGTCACGGACTCCGTAGGTGCCCCACCTCGGGCCACCACCCGGCTGGTCCTCGCCGCGGCCCACGGCTGATCCTGGGCAACGGTGAGCCGCCGTCCCAGCCGCAGCGCCAGCACGGTGATGCCGAGGGAGAACAGCAGGAAGGTCACCACGTACGGGGCATGCAGCGACGCTCCGAGAGGACCGCCCACCGCCGGCCCAACAGCCAGCGCCAACTGCTTGACCAGAGCAAACGCAGAGTTGTACTGCCCAGCCATCCCCTCCGGCGCCAGATCGGCCACCAGCGGAGCAACCGTCGGCGACAACATCGCCTCACCCAGCCCGAACAACGCGTACGTCGACACGAACGCAGCGGTCGCCATCTCCTGGCTCCCATGCCCCAGCCCCGCATACCCCGCCGCAAGCCACGCCACGGCCCAGATGAGCCCCACACCGGCGATCACCCGAGAGCGCCGACGCCGCTCCACGAACTTCAGCACGGCGAACTGCGCGACAACGATCATCATCGTGTTCGCAGCCAGCGCCGTACCGAGCGCGGAGGTGGATATCCCCGCGGCCTCCACGCCGTACGCGGCCAGCCCCGACTCGAACTGCCCGTAGCAGGCGAAGAACAGCACGAAGCCCAGCACACACAGCTGCACCATCGCCCGGTTCCCGAGCAGCCGCTTCCAGCTGCCCTTCCCGGACGCGGCCGGCGCGTCGCCGATCCGCGGCGAGTGCGGCATCCGCACCGTCGCCATCACCACGACCAGCAGCAGGAACATCGCCGCCTCGATCGCGAACAGCAGAGTGAAGGAGGAGACCCGGGTCGCGTCGACGAGGTGACCACCGATGAGCCCACCGACGCCGAGCCCCAGGTTCTGCAGGAAGAACTGCATCGCGAACGCCCGCGACCGCGTCTCCGCCGTCGAGCAGTCCACGATCATCGTCGCCAGCGCCGGCTGCATCACGGCCTGCCCCGCCCCGAGCGCCCCGGCCGACAGCAGTACGGCGGCGGCGTTGCCCGCGAGCCCGAGGCTCAGCGCGCCCAGCGCGGCGGTGACCAGGGCTGCGAGCAGGACCGGCAGCGGGCCGCGCCGCACGATCGCCCTGCCGGCGAACGGCAGCACGATCAGCGCGGCCACGGCGAAGACGGCGAGCACGAGTCCCGCCGTCATGGCTCCGAGACCCCGCACCTGCGCCACATAGACGTACAGGTAGGGGACCGTGAAGCCGAGCCCGAATGCGCTGAGTGCGTTGCCCACGTGGATCCGGCGCATCGCTGCGCCCATCGCCCTGGTCACGTTCACCTCTCTCACTAGTTAGGAGTGAAGACTTCAAAGCTAAAGTTCGAAGGCTAAAGAGTACACAGCGAAGGACTTCAAGGCAAAGTGGCTCCGTGCGATACTGCGGCCATGTCCGAGACCCCCGGCGTCACGGAGCCGACGCTCGAAGAACAGATCGCCGCCTACCAGCGCGAGTTCCAGGACCTCGACCCCCAGGTCGAGAAGATCGTGTCGGCACTGTCCCGGCTGAACCGGCGGATGAACGTCGCCTACGGCCGCCAGACCGCCGCCCTTGGTATCGGCAGCGCCGACTGGGAGGTCCTCAAGGCACTGGTCCTCTCCGGCGCCCCGTACCGGATGGGCCCCAGCGACCTCGCCAAGCGACTCGGCCTCACACCGGCCGCCATGACCCACCGGATCGACCGCATGGTCACCGAGGGGCTGGTCACCCGGGAGCGCGACGAGTCCAACCGCGTCCGGGTCATCATCGAGCTGACCCCCGAGGGCCGGGGGAAGTGGCTGGAGGCGATGCGCCTCGCCACCGTCTTCGAGGAGGACCTGCTCCAGGACCTCACCCCTGCGGAGCGCACCGTCCTCGGCGAGGTCCTGACCAGGCTGCTCCGCCGGGTGGAACACGCCCAGCCGGACGCCGGCGGCCGCCTCAGCGACCTGGACTGAAGCACCCAGAAAAGATCTTGACAGGGACGGTTGACACGCCCCTGCGTGATCCGTAAAGTTCTTCGGGTTGCCGCAGAGCCGTAACGGTTCTTCGACAGCACCTCCGCCGCTTCGAGCGGCACCTCACACCACCAGCACGATCTCCCGATGGGATTGATTTCGGCATGCCCGAATTCAATTCGAATAGGGACTCGGCGGCCCGATTGGGAATCGCCGGGCGGATCCGCTAAGGTTTGAGACGTCGGAACGGCCCAACGGCCGCGAAGACAAACCCCGCTGACTGGGGGTCAGACGCCGAAAGGATCTGATAGAGTCGGAAACACCGAAGGGAAGCCCGGAGGAAAGCCCGAGAGGGTGAGTACAAAGGAAGCGACCGTTCCTTGAG